>CAYURM010000064.1:0-1977 GCA_964447155.1 uncultured Anaerolineaceae bacterium | reverse complement strand
GCGGCCACAGCTTTTCAGGGTTGGCTTGCAGACGGGCCTGCACCTGCGCCCATTCAATGCCGGGGTGGCGGTTCGGGTTCTGCTCAAAACGGGCCTGCAAGGTTTTGAGAAGCTCTTCATACTGTTGTGGGGATACTTCTTTTTCCTGGTTGTGCATGTTGTTCATGCTTTTATCTTACCAATTTCTAATAAGATATTCAAGGGTGATATTATCTAATTTTAGTGTTCGTGGATCAGTACGCTGAGTTCAACTTGCAGCCTCCAGTCCGCTCAATCGCGGCCGCTGCAGCCAGCGCGATTGAAGCCTGCCGGAGAACCAGCCAGTGCGGGGCAGCGCCATGTCTGCAACGCGCAGCGGGGTTGCCAGCAAACTGCGGCACTCTTCGGCGATGAGGCTGGCAGACGTGCCGCCGTTCTGCATCGGCATCAACCGGCGAAGCTCTTCCAGGTCCAGGTAAGAATACACCTGCTTCCCCAGGGCAAGCCCAATATAGGTTACCGTCGAGAATTGCGTCACCAGCACCGAACAGTTGGCAATCATTGCGTTGGTGTTGCCCTGTTGGAACACCAACAACCCGGGAGCAAGCCGTTCAATTTCGCGGCGCGAACGGCGTTCTTGCTCGGCCGGGTGCAGCTTGAAGATCACCTGCCTGCCGTTGGCAATCTCCAGCACCTTTTGGATGAAGCCCAACCGGTCGTCGCGCTGAAAGGTTTCACGGGTGGGCGAGGTGGCTGCCAGCACATAATCATGGTACGGAAAATCGTTATCGAGGAACGAGGCTACGTTGTCGAAGTTGGGAATGCCGGTTACCACCAATTTTTCAGCCGGAATGCCCTTGCCAATGAACAGGTCGCGGTAGCCGGACGAAGCCACACAGAAGCGGTGATAGGCGTTCGAAAGACCGAAAGAAGCGGTATTGGCAATGTAGCGCGGCAGCCCAAGCAGGCGCACCCCGGCATAGCGCAAACCCTCCGGCTCGGTCATGCCCTCTTGCACCAGCAGCAGGCGCTTGCCGCGCAGGTTCTTTTGCACTAGCAAGTCGGTGCACATCACCACCAGGTCATAATCGTCCCGTTTGCCGCCGGGGTCTACGGGCAGGTTTTGTTCCTTCAGGTAGCGGGTGACGGTGCGGGACAATTTACCGCCCACGGCGGTGTTTTCCAGCATGCCCAGGCGGTGCAGGATGGCTGTGAATCCTTCCAGGTAGTACGGGGTGAAAAAACAGTTGTGTTCGGGCAGCTCGCGTGCAATGGCATGCAACTGGGTGGTTTGATTCAACGTGCCGCAGATAAACAAAATATTCTTGCCCATATCTTCTTTCCTTCAACCGTTTATGGTTTGCAGCAGTCGGCGCGCTCAGAAATTTTTTATTGCGCGCATATTTCCACCCTTAATTCTATGCATACTGTGTTAAGGCTTCATCAAGGCTGGTTAATGGTTCTTTTTTCGTTCGGTAAAAAATTGGTTAAGGAATAACAAATGCCCTCCATGCGGAGGGCGTTTGAACGTTTAATGCTGTGGTGCGGTCGAGAACCCCGTACGCTGCTGACAGGGAGCAAAATTTATGTGGCTGGCTTATAACCGGCTCAACGGCAGTGCGGTGACGCCCTCACCCAGTGGAAGGGCAACCTCGCCCGGGTGAATCACATAGCCGGGCAAGGCTTTCTCTTTGAAATCGCGTCGAAAAGCCTGTAGCTCTTTAGCCATCTCCGACCGCGGGGTTTGCGACAATTTGATTTCGAGCGGCGCCAGGCCTGATTGGGTTTCAAGGATCACATCCACTTCCGAGCCGGCTGTCGTGCGCCAGTAGTACAGGGTGGGTTCCTCCCCGCGATTCAGGAAGGTTTTGTAGATATCGGCGACCACGAAATTTTCAAAAATCGCCCCGCCCATTGGACCCGATGCGGCATGTTCGGCATCGCGCAGTCCAACCAGGTAGCACAGCAACCCGGTGTCGGTGAAATAGATTTTGGGCG
>CAYURM010000063.1:0-2783 GCA_964447155.1 uncultured Anaerolineaceae bacterium | reverse complement strand
CTCGCTCCGCCTTTGATGAGCTTCAAGCTCTCAAGGCTGCGTAACATCAGTTATTGACTTGCATTATCAAATATGCTACACTGTTAATGCGCGTTAGTAACACGAGTTACTTATTGGAGGATGAATTGAAAAGCAGGCGGGTAACCAGCCAGAACGTTGCCGAACGAGCAGGGGTCTCCAGAACCACCGTCTCGTTTGTATTAAACAACGTCGAAGGTGCCCAGATCAGCGCTGAAACGCGGCAGCGCGTGTTGCAAGCCGCAAAAGAACTGGGCTATGTACCAGATGCCCTCGCCCAATCCTTGGCAAGCGGAAAATCAAAAACAATTGGGCTTGTATTGGCACGCCCCTCCAGACAAATTGCCGCGGATATGTACCTCACCCAGGTACTCGACAGCCTTTTCAGCAAACTCCACAAGCATGGCCTCCGCCTCATGCTTGAAATCCTGGACGACCAACAATCCCAAAAGTCCTACCTTGAATTCATTCGCTCAAAAAGAATTGATGGCGTTATCTACTCGGGCCCGCAGTTCAATGATGAAACCCTCGAATCCTTGATGAGCATTGGCTTTCCCACTGTTCTCATGGGGCACTTGCCCGACTCTCCCTTTTGCAGTATAGATATTGACAATCACCAGGCAGCCTGTACCGCGACCGAACATCTCATTGACTGCGGCCATACCAGCATCGCCTGCATCACCAATGCCTCGCTTTCCTACACCGCAGCAAAAGACCGTTTGCAAGGCTACCGGGATACCCTGGAAAACCACCACATCTCGTACGATGAATCCCTGATCCGTTGCGGCGCCTTTACCCCCGAAAGCGGGTACATCCAAATGAAAGACATGCTCTCTTCGCAGTCTCACCTGCCCACAGCAGTCTTCATCGCCAGTGATGTGGTTGCTGCTGGCGCAGTAGCTGCCATCCATGAAAAGGGCCTGCGCATCCCGGAGGATATTGCCATCGTTGGTTTTGATGATGTCCCTCTTGCTCGATATATGTGCCCCCCCTTGACTACGATTCACATTCCTGTTCGCTCAATGGCACAAATTGCTTTTTCCATGGTCACGCAACTGATCAACAGGCAGCCCCCTGAGGAGAAACACATCTTTCTGGAAACGCGGCTCATCATCAGAAAATCCTCAGCAACGTCAAACGAATAACACAACGCGATAATCTGCCTTAATGCGAATTTGAAAGGAGGTGGTTTCAAAAACATCTAACCGAAGGTCAGAAACAAAAACAATACTATCCAAACAAAACAAAAGGAGTAGAAAATGTTGAACAAGAAGTTTTGGCTTCCCCTGAGCATCCTGGTCATCTTCGCGATGATCTTGACTGCTTGCGCCCCCCAGGCGGAAGAAGCACCCGCCCCGGAAATGGAAGAAGTTGATTCCTACCTGGCAGCAGCCTATGAAGGAAAATACGATGGCACCGTCGTTTCAATGACCGGCCCCTTCACAGATGAAGATGCCGTGAAATTCGACAATACCATTGCTGCATTCGAAGAAGCAACTGGCATTGACATCCAGTATGAAGGCTCCAAAGAATTCGAAACCTCCATCTCCATCCGTGTGGACGGCGGCGACGCACCTGATATCGCCGACTTCCCGCAGCCCGGCCTGCTGGCAAACTTCGTTCGCGACGGCAAGGTTGTTGACCTTTCCACCTTCCTCGACGAAGAAGACCTGAAAGAAAACTATAACCAGAGCTGGTTGGACATGGCCAAGATGGAAGGCCCCAATGGTCCCATTCTGGCTGGTGTCTGGCAGCGCGTGAACGGCAAAAGCCTCGTCTGGTATCCCAAAGCAGCATTTGATGCCGCCGGTTACACCGTTCCCGAAACCTGGGACGAGATGCTTGCCCTGACCCAGCAAATTGCTGATGATGGCGACACCGCCTGGTGTGTTGGGATCGAATCCGGCACCGCCACCGGCTGGCCCGCAACGGACTGGCTGGAAGAAGTCATGCTGCGCACCACCTCGCTGGAAAACTACGACAAGTGGACCACTGGCGAATTAAAGTTCGATTCACCCGAAGTTAAAAACGCTGCTGAAACCCTCGCCGAAATCTGGTTCAATGATGACTATGTCTATGGCGGCCGCGCCTCTATCGTCACCACCTTCTTCGGTGATTCCCCCGTTCCCATGTTTGAAAATCCGCCTCAGTGCTGGATGCACAAACAGGGTAACTTTATCACCAGCTTCTTCCCCGAAGGCCTCGAAGCAGGCACAGATTATGATTTCTTCTACCTGCCTCCAATTGACGAAGCGTACGGCAAACCCGTATTGGTTGCTGGCGACATCATGGCCATGTTCAATGACCGCCCCGAAGTTCGCGCAGTCATGGAATACTTCACCAAGGGTGAGTCCGTCAAAGCTTGGGTACAGTCCGGTGGCGCAATTTCCCCGCACTTTGACTCAGACCTTGACTGGTACACCAACGATGTTGACCGCGGCGTTGCCGAAATCATTTTGAACGCCGACAGCGTTCGCTTTGATGGTTCTGACTTGATGCCCGGCGAAGTTGGCGCTGGCTCCTTCTGGAAAGGCATGACCGACTGGGTGAGTGGCACAGCTGACCTCGACACAGTGCTTGCAGAAATTGATGCAGGCTGGCCGACCAAGTAAACCGGTTGTCAAACAACCATAAGTACCAATAAGCATGAAAAAGGGGAAAAGGCGTAGGCCTTTTCCCCTACAACTCCCTCATTTTTTGTATAATCTAAACTAGCCACCTGACAGTTTGAAGAATCAACGGTAAGAACACAGCAAAATCCGAAA
>CAYURM010000062.1:0-3150 GCA_964447155.1 uncultured Anaerolineaceae bacterium | reverse complement strand
TTCATCCGCTGGCCTGAAAATCCGTGGAGGATTTTATGCCCAAAATTTTTTATACTGAACGAGATATTCAAGATCTGGCAAAACGCGGTGTGCACATGCTGGACGTGAATGATGACGTGGTGCTCACCGAGCTGGCTTACGAACAGGCCGAACGCCTGGGTGTAAAACTGCTGCGCCCCAACCTGGTTCCCCCGGCCGCGCCGGTGCGTCCCTACATTGCCAAAGAGCAGCAAGCAGCATCTGTGAGTGTCAAATCATCTGCAGGTTGCAGCCCGGCTATGGATTGTGGTTGCTCAACCACTGCCCCTTCCACTGAGCTAAAAGACCGCGTACGCAATGCCGTCATCGCCAAACTGGGCTCGAAGGTTGACGCCACCCTGCTGGATGCCGTCATCACCCGCGTTTTAGGTAACCTGGGAGCCCGGTAAACACCATGCTATTCGGACGAGTGCACGGAACCGCCGTATGCACCATGAAATACCCCGACCTGGAAGGTGTTAAGCTGCTGGTTGTCCAACCTTTGAACAAAAAGTTGGAACCGGTGGGCGGCAAGCAGGTAGCCTGTGACACGGTGCAAGCCGGTGTGGGCGACCTGTGCCTGATGGCGCGCTCACGCGAAGCAGCCCTGGCTCTGCCCGGCGTCAAATTTGTCCCGGTGGATCTCACCCTGGTGGGTATTGTGGATGATTATCAGCTCAGCCCTGACGGCGAAATTGATTACACCCTCAAGCCCGGCTGGAATAGCTTTTCATAACCGCAGGAGAGTGCAATGGTTATCGGCAAAGTGGTCGGCACGGTGGTAACCACCATCGGGCACCAGGATTACAAAAACCGCCGCCTGTTAATCGTCCAGCCGTTCACCCTGGAAGGCGATAAACCCTCTGATGATTTAATCGCCCTCGACAACACCCACGCAGGAATTGGCGACACGGTGTTGATCAATCGCGAAGGCGGCGGCAATCGTTTGATTATGAACAATCCCGATGCTTGCGTCAATTCCATGATCGTGGGAATTATCGATTCAATTTTTTATACTGATTGATGACCAGCAATTTATGTTACAATAGCCACACTGGTAATCATCAGGAGCGTAATGCATGAGAAAGTATCACCTGTAGAATTTGTGTTTTTTCGGGCAGCTTAATCGCTGGTGGTGTTTGGTTTTCCCACCGGGGGCGCTTGCCCCCGGTTTTGTTTTCTCTCTACAGGATTGCATCATGCTTACAGTATCATCCCTATCCAAAACCTACGGTCAGCAGACCGTTCTTAAAAATATCAGTTTCACCCTTAACCGCGGCCAACGGCTGGGACTGGTTGGCCCCAACGGCTGTGGCAAAACAACTTTATTGCGCATTTTAATCGGCGATGAATCCCCCGACTCCGGCTCGGGGCGCTGGACCATTCCAAACATTCGTCTGGGTTATCTGCCGCAAGGCTTTCAATTTTTGCCTGATGAAACCATCAGCGGCTTTATTGAACGTATGCAGGGCAACCTGCCTGCCCTGGAGAATCGCTTGCAAAAGCTGGCAGCGGCGCTCGGAGAACAGCCCACACGAAAAGACCTGCGCGAAGAATACGACGCCGTGCTGGCGCAGCTTTCCACTGCTGCTGAAGACAGCGGCAACGCCCCGGCTGTGCTGGCCGCCCTGGGATTGGGGGATGTTCCGCCACAGCACCCTGCCGGGCAATTGAGCGGCGGGCAAAAAACTCGCCTTTCGCTGGCAGGCGCTCTGCTGGCCAACCCGCATGTTTTGCTGCTGGACGAACCCACCAACCACCTGGATATATCCATGCTGGAATGGCTGGAAGACTGGTTGATGAATTTTCGCGGGGCGGTGTTGATCGTCTCACACGACCGCATGTTTCTCGACCACGTCGTCACCGGCATTTTGGAACTGGACGAAAATCAACACACCCTCAAAGAGTACGAGGGCAATTACAGTGCCTATGTGGAGACAAAACAGGCTGAACGCGATCGCCAGCAGCAGGCTTATGTTGATCAACAAGAAGAGATTGCCCGTTTACAATCTACCTCGCGCCGGGTGCGGTCTGATGCACAGTTTCACCGCGGTGGTAAAACCGATGACAAAGACAAATTCGCCAAAGGCTTCTTTGCCGACCGCAGCCTGGAGCGTGTACGCCTGGCCAAACAGATAGAAAACCGCATTGAGCGAATGCTGCATGAAGACCGCATCGACAAGCCGCGCAGCTCCTGGCAAATGAAGCTGGAATTTGGCGATGTGCCCGAAAGCGGAAAAAATGTCATCCTGTTGGAGGATGTGTCGATTGGATACGGTGACCGGGTGCTGCTGGCAGGCTTGCAACGCCGCGTGCGGCTGGGAGAGCGCCTGGTCATTGTGGGGCCCAACGGCTGCGGAAAAACCACCCTGCTGCGCACCATTGCCGGTCTGCTGCCCCCGCTGCACGGAGAAGTGCGCCTGGGCAGCCATGTGCAGCCCGGTTACATGGCGCAAGAACAGGAAAACCTGCCCAAAGAAGGCAATCCATTGACGCTCATTTTGGGAATCGTCTCTCAATCAGAAACGGATGCGCGTTCCTATTTGCACAAGTTCCTGTTTGCCGGTGATGAAGTGTTCACGCCCATCTCATCCCTGTCTTACGGAGAAAGGGCGCGCCTGTCGCTGGCCTGCCTGGCAGCGCAGGGCTGCAACCTGCTGCTGCTCGATGAGCCGCTCAATCATCTCGACATCCCCTCGCGCGCCCGTTTTGAGCAAGCCCTGCTCGACTTTCCCGGAACGGTAGTGGTGGTCACCCATGACCGCTATTTCATCCAGAGTTTCGCCAGCGACGTATGGAATTTGGAGCAAACAGAAAATGGACATATTCGAAAGAACTTGCCAACCTCTTGACAATACCACACAGTGGTATAATGATTTTTAAAGGAACCGCGCGGCCCTTCCCGTGCGGTGATTAATAATAAATATGAGAAGATCAGTCATAAAAGAAGATCCTGAAGAGCCCGTCTATTCGTGCAATGAATGCCAGGCCGGTCAAATGCACCCCCGCTATGTGACCTATTTCACCTGGCTGGGCGGTGAATTGATCACCGTGCCCGATTTTCCGGCCTGGGTCTGCGATGTTTGCGGCCGTCGGGATTATGACCCTCAGGCGCTGCGGCAATTGAGCCTG
>CAYURM010000061.1:0-4811 GCA_964447155.1 uncultured Anaerolineaceae bacterium | reverse complement strand
CAGGTTTCGTCTCCTTTTTCAACCCTTTTTACTATTTTTCGGATAGGTTCTAAATCCAGCAATGCCAAACAGGGAAGCGCCATCCTGCATTTCGACAAGGAAATCAACATCACTCTGCGGAGTTGATTCTTCACGCACCACAGACCCAAACACGAAGATTTTCATAATGCCGTGTTTTTTGGCAATCGAAAAGATTTGAGGAGCGTATTTTCGGATTTATTCAAATTTCATGATTGAGCTGCCTTTGCCGTCGTGTGCTTCTTCAGGTACTTAATGATTATACCGACAATTTGGTTAAATAATTAAGTACATGAATAAGAATGGTGCGATCGGACGAAGTGCCCGCCAGGGTACGTGTGCCCGAAGGGTAAAGCACGACCACACCTACAATCTCAGGTAATCAGTCATTCAGTCAATCAGGTTGGGATGGGCTCCCTTGCCAAAGGGGGCTGTCGCGAAGCGCCTGGGGGATACCATTCGACTTTGAAAATTCGACAGATTAATGGGAAGGCGTTTCGAAATTTGGATAGTGGTTATGCGTTTAATTGGTTAAAAGGTAACTACACAGGCACGATCAGTGGCGGGCCGCTTTGCGGATGGGGGATAACGCTCAACGGGACGTTGTAGGTTTCACTGAGCAGGGGAGCGGTGAGGACTTCATCCGGCGTGCCGATGGCATGCAATCGGCCTTCCTTGAGCAGGGCCACCTGGTCGGCAAAGCGTGAGACAAGATTGAGGTCATGCAGGGTAACGAGGACGGCCAGATTGGATTCGTGCGCCAGCTGCTGTATCATTTGCAGCAGGGTGAGCTGGTGCTGCAAGTCGAGGTGGGCAGTGGGTTCATCCAGCAGGAGGATGGGCGCGGATTGGGTCAGGGCGCGCGCCAGCAGCAGGCGCTGCTGCTCGCCGCCGGAAACTTCACCCATGTGCCGCGCAGCAAATTGCAGGGTATTGGTCTGCCGCATGGCCTGGCGGGCGATGTCTTCATCCTTGCTTGAAACCTGCCCCAGCCAGTTGAGGTGCGGGGTGCGCCCGAGCAGGACGGTTTCCCAGGCTGTGAAACCGTTGGGCAGGCGGGAGGCCTGGGGAACAACGGCAATGCAGCGGGCCAGTTCTTCGTGGTCATAGTCTGTCAGATCGCGGCCCATGATTTCCACTGTGCCGCGCTGAAGTTTGACCACCCGGCTGAGCACCCGGATGAGGGTTGATTTGCCGACGCCATTCGGGCCGATCACGGCCAGCACCTCCCCGGCGTGCAGGGAGAAGCTGATATCCTGCAGGACGAGCAGGCTTTCATAGCTGGCGGTGAGGTTGTTTGCCTGGATCATGGGTGTTTTTTCGGTTTCTTTCATCGGGGACCTACCAGGAATATTTTTGTTTGGCGCGGCGCAGCACCCACAGAAAGAAGGGTGCGCCGACCAAAGCGGTGATGATGCCGGTGGGGATCTCGCGCGGGGCGAGGACGGTGCGGGCGATCAGGTCGGCGGTGAGCAGCATGGTGGCGCCGTTGAGGATGGACAGGGGCATGATGCGGCGGTAGTCATTGCCCCAGATGATACGCATCAAATGGGGCACGATCAGACCGACAAAGCCAATTACGCCAGAGAAGGATACCGCCGCGGCGGTGGTCAGGGATGCAGCTGCCAGGATCCAGCGGCGAATGCGCTCCACTGGCAGGCCGAGCTGCTGGGCCTGTTCATCGCCGAATTGGAGTACATTTAGTTTATGCCCCATAGTGAGCAGTGCGCCCAGTCCCAGGACGGTATAGGGCAGGGCCATCAGCACTGGCTGCCAGCCGCTGACGGAATTGCCGCCCAGCAGCCAGGCAATCGCACGATGCAATTCGTCCCGCGAGAACAACATCAAGAAGGAAGTGATTGCCGAAGCGAAGGCACTGACTGCCACGCCAGCCAGAATGAGGTTGGTAGTCGGGACGGTTTTACCGACCCTGGCGAGGGAATAGACGAGAATGACGGTCAAAATTGCCCCAATAAAGGCTGCTGCGGGGATGGCAAGCAGACCCAGCGGGGTATAGGGCCAGTTGATCGTCATTGCCAGCACAGCGCCCAGACCCGCACCGGAAGAAATCCCGATCAGGTAGGGGTCGGCCAGCGGGTTGCGGAACAGCCCCTGGTAGGCGGTGCCGCTGGCGCCCAGTGCGGCACCGGTCATGGCGATCAGCGCGGCGCGCGGGATGCGCAGTTTGTAGACGATGATCGCAAATTTTTGCCATTCGGCAGGAATGGCCTGACCGGTCAACGGGGACGTGAGCAGACCGGTCAGGATTTTAGGGGGAATCAGGGTGCTGCCCGCCATCACGCTGAAGAACGCGATCAGCGCGAGGAGGATGAGGCTTATCAGGTATGGGCGGGCAGATTTTTGCATTAAGGTTTTTTCTTTTGTTCTATGTGAGCCGCCGTGCCCTTCGATCCCACAGGAACAGGTGCAATTTCAGGGTACAGCTCTGTTTAGGCCGGGAGAATACCGCAGGCTGAGCCTGCCGAAGCCGGAGGGCCAGTGTACGCTTTGATAATTCTTACTCCGCAAACAACTCGGGATGGATGGCCCGGGCGAGGGCTTCAAGGCCGTCGATCAGACGCGGGCCGGGTCGGCTGACGAGGTCATCATTGAAGGGCAATACCTTACCTTCGACTACAGCGCGGATACCGTTCCAGCCGGGACGTTCGGCAACCATTTCAGGGGTGACGCCCCACATGGCATCGCCGAGGAGGATGATCTCGGGATCCTGGAGGATCAATTCTTCCTGGCTGTATTGTGCCCAGGGCGTGTCCATCGTCGCGGCGATGTTGGTGCCGCCGGCCATGGTGATGAGGGTATCAATGAAGGTGCCGGAGCCGCTGGTCCACGGTTTGGTGGGGTCGGTGGCATCCAGTTCGTAGAAGACGGTCGGGGTGGTGTCTGCCTGGGCAATGGTTTCTTCCACGGCAGCGACTCGTGCTTTTGCCGTCTCGATCCAGGCTTCGGTTTCGGCTTCATGACCGGTCAATTGGGCTACAATGCGCATGTTTTCGTAAAGACCTCCCAGATCAACCGGATTGGCAACCTGGAAGACGGTGATGCCGAGGTCTTCAAGGGCTTTGATCTGCTCGGGGGCATTCACATCGGCTGCCAACACCAGGTCAGGTTGTAAACTGACGAGTGTCTCCAGGCTGTATTCCTGGGTATTGCCAATGCTGGGCAGTTCCAGGACGGCTTCGGGATAATTGGAAAAATCTTCGCGGGCGATGACCTGGTTGCCGGCGCCGACGCCGAAAAGCAGCTCGGTATTGGAGGGAGCCAGCGGGATAATCGCCTGGGCCGGGGATTCCAGCACAATTTCGCGTCCAAGTCCGTCAATGAGAACGATGGGTTCCGCTTCAACAGCGGGTTCTTCGACGAGAGCCTCTTCCACTGTGGGAGCAGCTTGTTCGACTACGGCAGGGGCGGCAGGCGCCTCAACTGCTGCGGGGGCGCAGGCAGCCAGGCTCAATACGATCAAAAGGGCAAACAGGGGGAAGAAACGTTTCATCTGGGTTATTCTCCTAAAAAATATGGTATTTTCTTCCACCGCGAATCAGGCGTGGTCAGCCCAATAAAAAGCCCCTGTCGTCAGGACAGGGGTGAGGTACCATCAGGAAATGTGCATCCATGTTCCGTCACCCGTTCCGCGAGGTTGAAAGGAACGCAGATTCGGGTAGTCGACCTGGCTTAGAGCAGAAGCTCATCACAGTTGCGGGTCAGCACCGGATTTGCACCGGTTTCGCTTCCCGCCTTCGCTTTTTAATGAAGGCGGTCAAACCTGAATCATTGCGATCTTATGGTTTGATTGTAATGACAAAGGGTGTGGGTGTCAAGCAAGGCCCTACCATTATTCGGGATCATTGTGATTTTTGTTTTGATTTTGCCCATCTTCTTTTCCAGTGCCTTTGTAGGGATTCAGGGATGGGGGAAAGATCGAAAAAAGTGTTTCCAAAAAACCTTTATTGTTGATCATCCTTTCTCGTTCGTTTATGCAACCCTCGTTATTTGGGTCTAATTGGATCGCCTTATCATAATCTTTCAGGGCACCTTCCCTGTCACGGATACTTTCCCGGATAAAAGCTCTGTTTTGGTAAAAACGAGCATTGTCTGGTTCGAGGCGAAGGCAGGTGGCGAGATCTTCCAATGCTGCTTTCGAGTTTCCCATATCATAGTATGCTGTGGAGCGTTCACTATATAAATCCGGATTCAGTGGTTCCATGATGATCGCTTTTGAGAGGTGTTCAATGGCGGTTGTGAATTGCCCCATCTCCACATAGGCTGCGCCGAGATTGTAGAGATATCTGGGGTTTTGCGGATCCAGTTCACAAGCTTTGGATAAACTCGTCATGGATTTTGCAATTTGCCCGGCATCATAATATGCCATGCCTAACTCGCGGTGGTGAGACGCATTTTCAGGTTCAAGAGCCACAGCCCGGTTGCAATCCCGGATATCCTCCCGATACATGCCCAATTTGCCATATACGACACCTCGAGAGATATAAATGTCTGCATCATCTGGTGCAAGTTCAATTGCTTTGGAGAAATCTTTGATGGCTTTGGCCAGTTTGCCAAAATCTTGCCAGGCATAACCACGACATACGTAAAAATACGGTTCTTCTGGTTCCAGTTCAATGGCTTTCGAGAAGTCTTTCACCGCCAGTGAATATTGTTCGGTATTCAGATAGGCCAGGCCGCGGTCAAAATAGACATCTGGATTGTGGGGATTGTTGGTTAATAACTTGACTTTAGAAATGCAAACTAAGCGCTGCAAAGCGCATGTACCTTAACAA
>CAYURM010000060.1:0-5825 GCA_964447155.1 uncultured Anaerolineaceae bacterium | reverse complement strand
TTTCGGATTTTGCTGTGTTCTTACCGTTGATTCTTCAAACTGTCAGGTGGCTAGTAATTTATAAGGAAAACAGTGCAGGGATAATCAGGTATCTGTCAATTTAGGGAAAAACCTTTTGAGGTCAGTTCCTGATCCTTGATTGCCTGATTGACAGATTCCAAATTCCTGGCTGCCTCATCCCGAGTTCCCTTCTCCCCAAAATACCCCGCTCTGCCAACCGCGAAATAGATTACAATTGGGAGGATATTTCACCGTGGAGGCTGGTTTGAAGAAAATCTTAAAGAATTACGGATTATTGGTGTTGATTGTGGCAGTTATTCTTGTGCTGGATCAATGGACCAAGTCCCTTGTATTGAAAAATATTCCTCTGAATCAAATGTGGCGGCCGGGAGAATGGCCGATTTCATGGTTCCGCTTTGTGTATGTGCAGAATACCGGCGTTGCGTTTGGCATGTTCAAGGATCAGAGTACCTTGTTCACGATCCTGCCCTTTATTGTTTCGGCGTTGATCATTTATTATTACGTCCAGATCCCCAATCCGGATTGGGCGCTGCGTCTGGCGTTGAGCATGCAGTTGGGCGGCGCGATTGGTAATTTGATCGACCGTCTGACCCTGGGTTACGTAGTTGATTTTGTGTCCGTGGGGACTTTCCCGGTTTTCAATGTGGCTGATGCCTGTATCACTGTGGGGGTAGGCATTTTGCTGCTGGATATGTTCCTTCAGGAACGTCGTGAGAAAATAAAAGCCGCGCAGGAAGCCGCAGTTGAAGGTGGACAGGCAGAGGCCGCGACAGACAATTCTACAGTGGATGAGGCGGTTTCTTCGTGAGTGATGCCCAGTTGTTTCGTTTTACCTATGAGGGGGAAGCCCCTGCCCGCCTGGATAAATTTCTCGTGCTGCAATTTCCAGACTTATCCCGGGCGCGCTTGCAGGCATTGATCCGCGACAAACTCGTGCTGGTGGATGGCGAGGTAGTTACCAAGACGGGATACAAGCTGGAATCTGGAAGAGACGTACAGATAACGGTTCCGCCGGTGGCTTCCACGGATCTGATCCCGGAAGATATTCCCCTTGATATTATTTTTGAAAACGATGACATGCTGGTGGTTAATAAACCCGCCGGTATGGTCGTGCATCCTGCGGCGGGGCATGAGACCGGTACGCTGGTACACGCCGCACTGGCACATGCGCCGGAAATGGAAGGCATTGGCGGCGAACACCGCCCGGGGGTTGTGCATCGCCTGGACAAGGACACTTCCGGCCTGATCGTGCTGGCGAAGAATGACCGCGCCCACCAATGGCTGCAGAAGCAGTTCAAAGAGCGAAAAGTAAAGAAGATTTATCTGGCACTGGTGGACGGTCAGCCGCCCACGCCGAGCGGGCGGGTGGATGCCCCGATTGGGCGGGACTCGTCCAAACGCAAGCAGATGGCGGTGGTATCCGCCAGCCGCGGGCGTCAATCGGTCAGCGAGTATTTCACCGAAAAGCGGTTTGAGGAGCATACCTTGCTGAAAGTGCATATTCACACCGGGCGCACGCACCAGATCCGCGTGCACATGGGCTTTCTTGGCTGCCCGGTAGTGGGGGATTCGCTGTATGGTCACCGGCACAAAACCCTGCCGGTCAAGCGCCAGTTTTTGCATGCCGCGCATCTGGAAATCTGCCTGCCAGGAGAGGATACATTGAGTGTGTTTGACGCCCCGCTGCCAGAGGATTTGCAGAAGGTGCTGGATACGTTGGAATAGGGATTATGAAGAGGGCTGGTTTTTGCAGGCTCTCTTTTGTTTAAGCGATTGAAATTGTAGTAACCACTTTAGTGGTTATAAAATGTACAATGATGAGAATTAATGTTGGAGGAATGATGACATTCATTGATCTGCGTTCTGATACGGTAACCAAACCCACGCCCGCGATGTGGGCGGCGATGGCAAAGGCCGAGGTGGGCGATGATGTGTATGGGGAAGACCCGACGATCAACCGCTTGCAGGAGATGGCCGCTGAAATGTTGGGCCAGGAGGCGGGGCTGTTTGTGGCTTCCGGTACGATGGGCAACCTGATCGCCGTGTTGGCACACTGCGGGCGGGGGGATGAGGTCATCATGGGGGATAAGGCGCATACCTTTATCTATGAGGTCGGCGGCGTGGCCGCTCTGGGCGGGGTACACACCCATACCATCCCCAATCAAGAGGATGGCACGCTGCGGATTGAAGACATCCGCGCGGCGATTCGCGGCAGGAATGTGCATTTTCCGATCACGAAACTGGTGGTGCTGGAAAACACGCAGAACCGCTGCGGGGGCATCGCCCTGTCTGCTGCGTATAGCCGAAAAGTGGCTGACCTGGCGCATGAGAACGGCCTGGCCCTCCATCTGGACGGGGCGCGCATCTTCAACGCAGCGGTGTATTGGGGAGTTCCAGTAAAGGAACTGTCCGGGATGGCAGATTCGGTTACTTTTTGTTTGAGCAAGGCGCTGTGCGCGCCGGTGGGATCGGTGCTGTGCGGCTCGAAAGACTTCATTGCCCGCGCCCTGCGCATCCGCAAGCAGTTGGGCGGCGGCATGCGCCAGGCTGGTATCCTGGCCGCGGCGGGCATCGTCGCGTTGGATGAGATGGTTGACCGGCTGGCGGAAGATCATCAGCGGGCGAAGGTGCTGGCTGCGGGTCTGGCGAAGATCTCCGGTCTGGCCGTACAGAAGAAAGAGCATGAGACCAATATGGTCTTTGTGCGCCTGATGGATGCCGTGATGATGTCCGATGCCGAAGTGGTGGCAGCCCTGAAAGCGGAGGGGATACTTGCTTCGGCGGCTGGTCCGCGGCTGCTGCGGCTGGTGACGCATTACTGGATCGATGATGCTGCGGTGGAGAAGACGATTAGAGCTTTTGAAAAGGTATTGGGGTAAGTTATGAAATCATTTCGCAAAGAGTTGTGGATGCAGATCCCGACGCGGCGGGCGTTTGTCAATATCACCCCGCAGGTGATGGACTGTCTGCGCGAGAGTGGAATACGAGAAGGACTGGTGCTGGTGAACGCCATGCACATCACCGCTTCGGTATTCATCAATGATGACGAGTCCGGCCTGCACCAGGATTATGAAGACTGGCTGGAAGAGCTGGCCCCGCACGAGCCGGTCAGTCATTACCGCCATAACCGCACGGGTGAGGACAACGGTGATGCGCATCTGAAACGTCAGGTGATGGGGCGCGAGGTGGTGGTAGCCGTCACCAATGGCCGCCTGGATTTTGGTCCCTGGGAGCAGATTTTCTATGGCGAGTTTGACGGGCGCCGCCAGAAGCGCATCCTGGTCAAGATTATCGGAGAGTAAGGATCATTTCGTATAGCCTATCATCAAGAGCTTGTTGAAAACACAAGCTCTTGATTTTTAACTACGTTTGTAAATCCGTACCCAGATGAGATTGCTTTGATACTTTTTCTGAAAATTTCCGTATAGGAATATGTGGGGAGTTGTGATTACTCCATTGCTTTAGTGGTGACAAGTTTGTGTTGATGAAGGAGTTCAACTTGACCAGAAGACAACGAATCCGGCGCACTTTGCTCTTCATTTTCCTGATCGCGTTTCCGCTGACAATCAATTATTTTTCCCCTTATTTGATCATTGACGCAGCCATGCAGGGCATCGCCAGTTTCAGCTTCCTGCTGTGGACGACATGGTTCGTGACCTCGCTCATCTTTGGCCGGGCTAGCTGCGGGTATTTCTGCCCTTTGGGGGCCGGGCAGGAAAGCCTGCATGCGATGGGGGACAAGCCTCTTGTGCGCGTGAAGGTCATCCGCGTATTGAAGTACATCATTGCCGCTGCCTGGGTTGGTGTGATCGGGTTTGGTGTGATCTCCTCCGGCGGGATAAAATCGGTGCAGCCGTTTTATATGACCGAGAATTATGTTTCCATTGATAGTGTGTTTGGTGTGATTCTGTATGTGATAGTTTTGTCGATTGCTCTGTTGCCGGCATTTTTCATGGGCAAACGCGCCTTCTGTCACTATCTGTGCCCCTTCGGTGTGTTGAATATTGTCGGAACCAAGATCGGCAAATTCCTGCATCTGCCCATGCTGCACCTGGAGACGGACACGGACAAATGCACAAAATGCGGCAAATGTAACACTGTCTGCCAGATGACTTTGCCAGTAAGAGAAATGGTGCAGGCAGGCGGGATTGACGACGTGGAGTGTATTCTGTGTGGCATGTGTGTAGATAACTGCAAATTCGACGCTATCCACTATGCCTGGAAACCTGAAAAGTGATATCTGCTGGTGAAAAGAACAGAACCTCCCGCTCAGAATGAGTTTGTGGGAGGTCTTTTTTTGAGATGCGGTCAAACGGTTCAGAATAAACCTTGCGTTAAGTGCGGTTTAACCTTGCATGTGATAATAATGAAATACCCATCAGGCTTCAATAAGTCATTCAAGCATCTTATGTTTCTCGGCAATCAATGCAGCAAGGTGATCGAGCGCTGCATAGTCCGCAGTTTTTGGCATCCCCTTTATTACAACCGGGTCAAGCACTTCCACATCTAATTTCGGTATCATCTCTGTCAATTGCTGCACCATTCTGCCGCCCCAGCTGTACGAACCTATTATAGAAACAAATTTGGTTCGGGGGCGAAGGGCGTTTGCCAAATACGCAGCATAAACCACGTTCGGATGGGCACCTCCAAGAACCGTAGGCGAACCAATAACAATGGTCGCTGCATCAACCAGAGAAATTGCCAATTCACCAATATCAGTTGTTGTCAAATTAAAAAGCTTTACCGTAACACCATTTCTGAAAAGGGCGTCTACAAGGTACTCAACCATAGTTCGGGTGCTGTTATGCATCGACACAAAAGGCAAGACAACGATATTTTTCTGCGGGCCATTTACCCAATTTTCATAGGCATTGATAATAAAATCCGGGTTGCGGTAAATTGGACCATGGCTGGGAGCAATTATCGAAATTGATAATTTTCTTAACATTTCCAAATGTTTGATTATCTTATTTCTGAAGGGCATCATGATCTCTGCATAATATCTTTTAGCTGCTCTATAAACCAGATCATCATCTTTTGAATACAATTCTGTTGAGGCAAGATGAGAACCGAAAAAATCACATGAAAATAGAAATTCTTCTTCTTGTAGATAGGTCACCATGGTTTCCGGCCAGTGAACCCATGGAGTATGTAAGAATTCTAAAGTTTTTCCACCCAAAGATAATGTCGCGCCATTTTCAACTTCGATCACTTGATCTTCAGATGCCAAATCAAAATCAATAAGCATCTTTTTACATTTAGGGGTACATACTATTTTGGCATTTGGGAATTTTTCTAAAACGGCAACAAGAGTGCCAGAGTGGTCCTGTTCAGCATGGTTTGCGACCACATAATCGAGTTGATCAATACCAATTTGGTCCAAAATAGCAATAAAATAATCAGCCATTTTAGGATCGACGGTATCAATTAATGCAGTTTTCTCGTTACCTCTGATTAAATAGGCGTTGTAACTGGTTCCATCGGGGAGTGGAATCAGTTCGTCAAACAAGCGCCTGTCCCAATCAAGTGCACCAAGCCAAAAAACATCCTCATTTATTTTTTCTGTAGGCATTAATATTTCTCCTTTATCCGACCTGCCCCCACAATATGTTCCACTTTTCATCATAGTCCAACACACTGGATTTGGCTAGGATGGACCATGATTGTTGCAGGTACTGGTGGCTGGTATCCCAATGAACTGTGCGGCCCAACTGTGTTGTAATGCCTGCGCCACATTTCAACTCAACACCTGTGTCAATATTCACACGTAAATGCTCCACCCATATTCACCCACACTGTGCCAG
>CAYURM010000059.1:0-6207 GCA_964447155.1 uncultured Anaerolineaceae bacterium | reverse complement strand
GCTACTCGCTCCGCCTTTGATGAGCTTCAAGCTCTCAAGGCTGCGTAACATCAGTGAATAATAATAGTTGTCCAGAAAGTAGGCGAAGTTTAGTAAATCGTCAACTGAAAGAATGGGAAAAGACAAATGGCCTTCCGGAATATTCGCCTCATAAATTCAGACATGGGCATGTGCATTATGGGAATGAGAGGGCAAGGACGTATGCAGATTTCAAGGCAGTTAGTTTGAATGTAATGCATTCAAGCACTAAAATCACAGACCAGTATTATTCAGTTTTGACAGATAAGGAATTGCGGGAGAGAATTCAAAATTTAGGTAATCAACCGGAGCAAGAAGAAAAACAAGAGGATTTATTTAGGGAATTTCAAGCGTTTTTGGAGTGGAAAAAAGAAAAAAATTAACCAATAGATTGGTTGTTAATCAGCTGGATTTAAATCAATATATTGGTTGTTTGCGCCAAATGGGGATAAAAAAAGCTCCTCGACGTGGACTCGAACCACGAACCTAGCGGTTAACAGCCGCTTGCTCTGCCGATTGAGCTATCGAGGAATGCGTTGGGTATTATAGCGTCAAGCCGCGGAATTTGTCAAGCCATTCATCCTTTTTACAGGCTCCGGGGCAGGCTATATATTAAAACGGATGTTAAGGATATCCCCGTCCTGCACGGGATAGGCCTTGCCTTCCAGGCGCAGCTTGCCCTTGGCTTTGGCTTCGTTCAGGCCGCCCAGTTCCACCAGGTCGTCGTAGGTGACCACTTCGGCACGGATGAAGCCTTTTTCCAGGTCGGAGTGGATCACGCCCGCTGCTTCGGGGGCCAGCGCCCCGCGCCGCACGGTCCACGCGCGCACTTCGTCCGGCCCGACGGTGAAGAAGGATTGCAGGCCGAGCAGGTCATAGGAGAAGCGAATCATGCGGTTCAGGCTGGGCTCGCTGATGCCGTACTCTTCAAGAAACAGGGCGGCGTCCTCTGCGGGCAGCTGGGCGATGTCCATTTCCAGCTTGCCTTGCAGCGAGACGACCTGGATGTGTTCCTGGTCAATCTTGATCTCGGGGGCAGTCTGGCCTTCGGACAGGGTCAACACGATCAGCATTGGCTTGAGGCTGAGCATGCCAAAACCGGAGAGGGTTTTGACTTCGTCATCGGTCAGGCCCAGCTCGCGCAGGGGTGTCTCTGCCGACAGGGCGGCGTGCAGGCGTTCAAACAGGGCCTGTTCGCGCGCCACGGCGGCCTTGTCGCGCCCGCCCTTGCGGCCTTCTTCGATCAGGCGTTCCAGCTTGCGCTCGGTGGCGACCAGGTCATTGATGATGAACTCGCCTTCCATCGTGGCAATGTCACGCTGCGGGTTGATGCTGCCCGCCTGATGGGGCACGTTCTCGTCCTCAAAGCAGCGCACCACATGGATGAAACCGTCCATCGTGGAAAGCTGGTTGAGCAAGGTGCCGGTGATGCCGGTCTTTCCCGCGCTGCCATCCAGACCGGCGATGTCGGCGTAGGTCACTTTGGCATAGATGGTCTTTTTAGGGTTGAACATGCCCGACAGGACATCTACGCGCTGGTCGGGCACATCCACCACGGCCGTATGCACTTCGATCTTGCCGGTGACCATGCCGGTGGGCATGTTTCCGCCAGTGAGTGCGTTAAATATCGTTGTTTTTCCGGATTGGGGCAATCCGATAATTCCCAGGCGCATAATCTATTAAAATCCCTTGACCCTTCTGAAAAGATTGGATATACTAAGTTCGCATTGCCGAAGTGGCGGAACTGGCAGACGCGCGCGACTCAAACTCGCGTTCCCTTACGGGATTGTGGGTTCAATTCCCACCTTCGGCACTGGCTGCAAAATTATATCACAGGCCCCCCAGGGCCTGTGATTATTTAAGAGGCCTGCCGCGAAGGCGCAAACGAAACGCGTTATAATCCAGCATATGAAAACCGCCATTCTCCTCACGGGTGCGCCGCGCTGTGGAAAGACGACCCTGCTGCAAAAAGTGCTGGCTGGTTATCACGGCCAGGCGGGCGGTTTTTATACCCGCGAGGTGCGCCAAAACGGCCAGCGTACGGCCTTCGAAATGGTCACCCTGGACGGTAAAACCGGCACCCTGGCCGGGATCCATCTGTCCGGCCCGCCCAGGGTGGGCAAATACGGCGTGGACCTGACTGCGCTGGAATCGGTTGGGGTTCCTGCCATTCGCACGGCCTGCCAGGATGGCAAAATGGTCGTGGTCGATGAGATCGGGCCGATGGAGATCTTCTCGGCGGTCTTCTGCCAGACCGTGCTGGAAACCCTGGATGCGGGCTGCCCGTTGTTCGGCACGATCGTGCAGCGCAGTACGTCTTTTGGGGATCGCATTAAAGCCCGTCGGGAGGTAGAGGTGATTGAGGTTACGCCAACCAACCGGGATGATCTGGTGGATGGAATTATTGGCAAGTTATGCGCAATGACCAACGCTTTGTGTCAGGAATGAAGGACGAAGATTGATGACCCAAAATATTCTGCCCGTCGGCAAGCTGCCGATGGAACTGCTCGCAAGACTGCTCAATCAGGCCGAGATACGTGACGAACGCGTGCTGGTCGGTCCCGGTATCGGCATGGACTGCGCTGTGCTGGACCTCGGCGAAAAGCTGCTGGTGCTTAAATCTGACCCGATCACGTTTGCTACGGATGAAATTGGCTGGTATGCGGTACAGATCAACGCCAATGACCTGGCCACCACCGGCGCCACCCCGCGCTGGATGATGGTGACGGTCCTCCTGCCTGAAGGTAAAACGGATGAAGCCCTGATCCTGGAGATCAACGCGCAGCTTCAGGAAGCCTGTGCAGAGCTGGGGATTACTGTCATCGGCGGACATACCGAAGTCACCTATGGCATTGACCGGCCGATCCTGGCCAGCACCCTGATTGGCGAGGTGGAACGGGAGAAACTGATCACCCCCCGCGGAGCTGCCCCCGGCGATCATCTGCTGCTGACCAAAGGCGTGCCGATCGAGGCCACCGCCATCCTGGCGCGCGAATTTCCCGAACGGCTGGCGGGGGTGCTGTCTGCTGAAGAGATTGAGGAAGCGGCTAATTTCCTGCACAATCCGGGCATTGGCGTCACCCGTGACGCGCATGTTGCCCTGTCAGCGGGCAAAGTGACCGCCATGCACGACCCGACCGAGGGCGGCCTGGCTGGCGCCCTGTGGGAGCTGGCCGATGCCTGCGGGCATGCCATCCTGGTAGAGCCGGACAGCGTACATATTCCTGAACTTTCTGCTAAAGTCTGCCGCGCTTTTGATCTCGATCCGCTGGCGACGATTGCCTCCGGTGCGCTGCTGCTGGCCGTGCGGGCAGAGGATGCCGAAGCGGTGCGTATAGCCTTTCAAGAGAATGACATCCCCTGCACGCAGATCGGTGTGATTGAAGCGGGAGAAGCGGGGTTGTGGCAGATCGTGAACGGTGAGCGCAGCTTCTGGCCGCGCCCCGCGCGGGACGAGATTGGCAAGGTGTACGAGGATGTTGCCTGAGCTTGTCGAAGGCAACAGATTTTACATAGTCCGCTTCGGCTTCGGCAAGCTCAGCCTGCGCCGCCCTTCGGCAAGCTCAGCCTGCGCCGCCCTTCGGCAAGCTCAGGGCTCGTAATTATTGACTGAGAGGTAAACCATGACTGAAATGCCCCCTATCCCCGGCCCGTGGGAAGACAGCTATTGGGTTATTCCCGGCAAGTTTCTCGCTGGCGCATACCCCGGTGAACCGCACTACCGCGAGAGCAAGGCGCGGATGAAGATCGGTGCGATCCTCGAATCCGGGGTGACGACTTTTGTCAATCTCACCAAGCTGTATGAGCTGGAGCCGTACGATGTCATGCTGCAGCAGGAGGCCGAATGGCGCGATCTGAAGGCGGAACATATCCATTTCCCGATTCGTGATTTCGGCGTGCCCACACCGGAGGAATTAAAAGAAATCCTGGATGTGATCGACGCGGCGATCGCCGTGGACAAAGGGGTGTATGTGCATTGCTGGGCCGGGATTGGCCGCACGGGGACTGTGGTGGCCGCGTACCTCATCCGGCATGGCATGCAGCCCAAGGAAGCCCTGGGCCGCCTGGCTGAATTGAGGCAGAACGTGCCCGATGCCTGGCGCGTCTCGCCGGAAAGCGAGTTGCAATGGGAACTGGTGCTGAGCTGGAAGCCGGGAATGTAAGGAGCATGCATCCGCTCCAAAATGATGGTATGCTTATGCTATCGCAGCATAGAAAAATTACCCCTCAGAGGTTCTCATGACCACATTATCCGATTTATTCAAACGTTCTCCTGTTTATCGTACACGCCGCAACCATGCCCTGGAACATGCTACCTTGAATTTGCTTGCCAAAAGCAGACCCAACCTGCGCCTGGCGGGATATTCCGACGCGGGCGGTTTCTGGGTGGTGGGCGAAATATCCATTGAGGATCTACAAAAGGCGGCCGGCGAGGCATTGGCGCGCCTGTCCAATGGAGAATCTGCTTTGGCGATCCACGACAACTGCGGCACCAATTACGTCGTGCCCGGTTTCTTTGCCGGCACAGCTGCCTGGCTGGCGATGCTGGGCAGTGAGAAAGATGATTCGCTTGGTAAAAAACTGGACCGCTGGTCACTGGTCATTCTGGTGGTGACGGCAGCTTTCCTGTTCTCTCGCCCGCTTGGACCGAAGTTCCAGAAAAAAATGACCACAGATCCCCGCATAGACGGGATGCAGATCATCGAGATTCTGCGCAGTGAACGCGGCAGTTTTGTGGCGCACCGCATTTCAACAGCAGGCTGAGTTGCAGCACGGGGAAATCTTTTGAGCGATTCCGGTACACAAACAAAATCCGTTTATATCCTCCACGGTGATGATGAGTTCTCCATGTCCCGCAAGGTGGAGGAGATGGTCAAGCATTTTGCAGACCCCGCCACCGCTGATCTGAACCTGACCCGTCTGAACGGGGGACAGGCCAGTGAGGCCGACATCCGCACGGCGGCCATGTCGCTGCCTTTCCTGTCTGCACAGCGCGTGGTGGTGCTTGATCATCCTCTGGCGCGGATAAAAAACAAGGACGATGAAGAAAAATACGTTGATTTCCTCAACAAACTGCCCGAGACCACGGTCTTGATCCTGGTCATTGATGATCATTATCGCAATATCCCTATCAAGGGACAGTGGCAAAAAGTGTGGCAGGTGGTTGGAGAAAAACACTGGCTGCGTAAATGGGTGAATGAGGCTGGAAACAGAGCCGCCATTCGCACTTACCAGATGCCCCAAAAAGGCGAGATGACCCGCTGGATCATGAGCCAGGCCAAACAATTGGGCGGAGAATTCAACCCGGTTGCGGCTTCCGTGTTGGCGGATTATGTCGGCGGCGAGACGCGCGTTGCCAGTCTGGAGATCACCAAGCTGCTCACCTATGTCAATTTTGCCCGGCCAGTGGAGGTGGACGATGTGGAACGCCTGACGCCCTACGCCAACCCGCCCAATATCTTCGAGATGGTGGACGCCCTGGCAATGGAAAATGTGGCTCAGGCGCAGAAAGTGTTTCACGAATTGCTGGAAACCGATGACCCCGGCCAATTGTTTGGCATGGTCGTGCGTCAGTTCCGCCTGCTGATCCAGGCCCGCGAAATTTTGGATGAGGGGGGAGACGGCAAGCGGGCGATGAAAGAGATTGAAGAAATGAAATCCAAATTCGTGGCTGATAAGGCCCTGCGTCAGGCGCAGCGCTTTCAGATGGCTGATCTGGAGGCCATCTATTGCCGTCTGTTGGCCCTGGATTCGGATGTCAAACAGGGCGAGACGAGTTATGAGCTGGGGATTGATCTGTTGATTGCTGAAATGAGACGGTAGGCAATCAGTCAATCAGTTGATCCGTCAATCAGGGAGCAGGAGATTTGGAAAAACGCTCTTGGAATTTATTAATAGCGTAATACCACATTGCTGCTTGTCCTATTGACATAATGGTAATTGACTCCCATAAGGATTTTTCAGGATAATATCCAGATGGTGACAAGAGGAAAAAGTAGTAAATTCCATAGCCAGAAATGGATACAAGCAAAGCAATTGCCAATGAACCTAAAATTGGTTTTGCTGCTATTTGCCGATAGAATCGGCCAAAAAGTATACCCCCGAGGATACAAGGTAAAAAGAATAAAAGTAAACTAGCCACCTGACAGTTTAACAAAAGAATAGTTGATCGACACTAGATCTCCACTA
>CAYURM010000058.1:0-7030 GCA_964447155.1 uncultured Anaerolineaceae bacterium | reverse complement strand
CAGGTTTCGTCTCCTTTTTCAACCCTTTTTACTATTTTTCGGATAGGTTCTTAATACGAGTGGAGTTAGCAGGATGGGTCTCACCGTCTGTGAAATGAAACAGTTTGGATTTTGATGCTTGAGAACGTGTGTCCATGAGTGGAATGATATATACTTGTATTGAAAGAGGATTTCGATCACCTGGTAAATATGACCACTATTTTTTCTTCCGTTCCTTATTTTTCTGAGCTTAACCCCGACGATCTGCTCGCGGTGGAGCAGTCAGCCATTCGCAGGACTTTTCAGCCCGAGGAATTCGTGTTGATGGAAGGCGATCCGGTGGGTGGTTTGTATGTGGTTGAATCCGGTTGGTTGAAAGTGGTCAAGCTGTCCACCGGCGGCAGGGAACAGGTGCTTAATTTCCTCGGCGCAGGGGATGTATTTAATGGCGTGGCTGTCTTTACGGAGTCGGTCAACCAGGCTTCGGTGATTGCGTTAGAAAAGGCAGTGGTCTGGTGGATCAGCGCAGATACGATGCAAAATCTGCTGGATACGCACCCAAAATTAGCCCGGTATGTTATTCGCGATTTGGCAGGCCGTTTACAACATCTGGTGGGACTGGTGGAAGACCTGTCTTTGCGTTCGGTTGAATCGCGTCTGGCACGAACGCTGCTGGAGGGCACGATTGATGCCTCTGTTCCACGCCAGAAATGGGCTACGCAAACCGAAATGGCCTCCAGATTAGGAACAGTTCCTGATGTGCTCAATCGGGCACTTCGTAAATTGGTGGAAGAGGGGTTGATCGCGGTTACCCGTCACCAGATCCGGATCATTGATGCGGAAGGACTGAAACGAAAGATTGGTCCGGTTTAAGCAGGTTTTGACCACGCAACGATGCCCTGGCATTCAGCCAGGGTTTTTCTTTTCCTTTGCAAAAACCGACTTAAGTCATGGAATTCTGACTCCTGGTGGTGTATGCTGTTAACAAGCAGAAAGGGAAAGAGTCTGGATATGAGTGAGGAAAATATCTCGGAAGAAAGGATAACTGGTGGTTCGACCTGGCCAGTGCCCCAGATTGACCCGACCCGATGTGATGGCTGCGGTCTTTGTGTAAAAGTATGTCCGACCCAGGTGCTGGTGATCAGAGAAGGATTGGCTGTTGTGGCTTTTCCGGCGCGTTGTAATTACACCGGTTTTTGCGAGCGGGTCTGCCCAACCCATGCCATTCAACGATTTTTTGAAATTGTCTGGCCGGATGAGACGTTCGAATGAATACGCCCGTCAAGGTAGTTTGTCTGGATGGAGAAGCAGGCTGGATCAAGGAGGTCATGCTCGACCCTGCCACAGGTCAGCCGACCCGGCTCGTCATTCAATTGCGTGGAAACAGTCATGCTGAAGTGGTAATATCGACTCGTCTGGTTAGGGATTTCAAGGAAGACGTGATCCAACTGGACACTACTGTGGAGGTGTTGGAAGAATTATCTGAATATCAAATACTGGAGCGATAGAGGCTGGTTAACCCCCCGGGTTTCTTCGCTGACAGCAGTGGTAAATGGACCATCATCTATAGAAATTTGAAAGGAGAAACATTATGACACCGCAAGAAATCATGCTTGGTTTGGCCGCTTTTCTGCATAACCTTTTCACCGTTGTTTGGATAGGAGGGCTGGTGATGATCTCGTTGACCTTGTTACCATCCGCGCGGGAGCTATTCGGGAATGGTCCGCAAACTCAAAATCTGATGAGTGGAATTTTGCGGCGACACAAGGTCTGGGTATATATCAGTATTGTGGGATTGTTCATCACCGGGGTGATCCAGGCGCGTGTAGAGCCAGGATTCAGTGGCCTGATGCGCTTCGATACGTTGTATGGGACGCTGACATCCATCAAACACCTGCTGACAGTTGCCATGGTTGGCATCACTTTATTCCGTTCCCTGGCAGCGGGGAAAAAAGGGAAGGATGCTACACCAAAGCAAATGAAACAAAGTTTGCAGTTGATTATCGTAAATGCTGCCCTGGGTGTGGGGATTCTGTTGTTGAGCGGTTTGATGGCTGCAATTTAACCGATTGAATTGGTATGGTAATGGAGATCAAAAAATGAATAAAGCATTGACCTGTCCGAATTGGAAAGAGAAGGTAGTTTATCCAGACGAAGGGGCGCAGCCACAGGTGCTGGATGAGAACGAAAAATTTAAAGTGCTTGTGGCAGGATTGAAAGCCGGACAGAAAATACCGAACCACCCTGAATCGTCAGGGGTCTACTTCTTCCTGGAAGGCAGCGGGGTGATAATCGTGAATGAAGAAAAAATCCCGGTAGAGGCAGGGGCGACTGTGATTGTCCCTGATGGGGCGGTACGCGGTGTTGAGGCAACGACCCGTCTGGCTTTTCTTGCGGTAAGAGTTGTTTGACAAAAAACTTGTCTGCTGAGACGAGTGAAAGGAATAAACTATGTCCTGGTCGATAAAACTTTTCAAAGTCAAAGGGATTGATATCAAGATCCATCTGACGTTTTTCCTGATTTTGATTTGGGCAGCTTTTCGCTGGAGCGGAAGTACCGGGGCAGGATTGCAAGGTGCTTTGTTCGGAGTTGTGGCTACGCTGTTGTTATTTGCGGCGGTCACTTTACATGAATTGGGTCACAGTTTTCAGGCGCTCAAGTTTGGGGTAAAAGTGAAAGATATCACCCTCATGCCTCTGGGCGGGCTGGCGCAGATGGAAGAAATCCCTGAGAACTCAAAACAGGAGCTGCGCATAGCCATAGCCGGGCCACTGGTTAATTTTGCTATCGCGGCGCTTTTGGTGGCAGTCGGCGCAATTTTACAGACCCAATCGGTCATTTCTTTGAGTGAACTTAGCGCTTCATTGGGTCAGGCAAGTTGGTCAGGCTTGCTGGCATACCTGACCATGGCCAACCTGATGCTGGGCTTGTTCAATCTCATCCCGGCCTTCCCCATGGATGGCGGGCGTGTGCTGCGTGCCTTGCTGGCCCGGCGGATGGATTATGCCCAGGCGACCAAGATCGCGGCGAGTGTTGGTCAGGGACTGGCACTGTTGTTCGGGTTGTGGGGTTTCATGAGCGGAAACTACACCCTGGTGTTGATCGCCATTTTTATATGGATGGGAGCGGGGCAGGAGAGTAAAGATGTTCAGGTCAAGGATACATTGCGTGATATTAAAGTCAGGCAGGCGATGACGTTAAACCCGCAAACCTTGCAAGCCAACGATCCGCTGGCGAAGGCGCTGGAGCTGACCCTCTCTACTGCGCAGTCTAACTTCCCCGTTTTGGAATGGGGCACCAACCAGGTGGTCGGTTTCTTAAGCGAACCCGACCTGCTCAGAGGATTGAAGGAACAGGACGAGCGCATGCCCGTCCGGGAAGCGATGCGCACCACGTACCCGGTGGCTGCCCCCGATGAGCCACTCTATTTGGCCCTGGAACGGATGAGGCACAGCCGGGCGCACGCTATGCCAGTGGTTGATCCCGGGCACCAACTGATGGGGTTGCTGACTGCTGTGGATGTAAACGAGGCTTACCGCCTGCTTTCGGTCAGCCCGAAAATGACCCCGATAGAGAATTGAGACTGGGGAAAAAAGATGGAAATCACCAAAGACACACGAGTCTCCGCCATCCTCGCAGAATACGGCGATATTGCCGATGTTATGGAATTGTTTGGCGTCAAACGTGTTGGGCGGTACTCCGTGCGTGCGCTGATTGCCAAGATAATCAACGTCAAGTGGGCAGCGCGCATTCATCACGTGCCCCTGGATGCGTTTCTGGAAATTTTGGAGCAAGCGATTCAGCCAACTGATAAAAAAGCCTCAAGTTAATATCATGCAGCGAGTGTAAGAAAGCATGTCAGAAGGATGATGATGAAACAAAAAGCTGTGATTGGATTGTTCTTCCTTGGTTTGCTGCTCATGGCAATGCTGGAGGGCGCGCTTATTTGGGTCTTTGACGAGGTAGCAGAACTGCCAACCTTCGACTTTGGCGGACTGAATACGGCTGTGGGTTTAATAGCTGTGGGCGTTGGCAGTTTCCTGGTCATCTGGTCTGTGTGGGCTCAGGCTGTGATAGGCAAAGGGACTCCGGCGCCGACGGCAGCCACCCAAAAACTGGTCATCACTGGTCCTTACGCTTATATTCGAAACCCAATGACGCTGGGTGCGGCTGTCTTTTACCTGGGGATCAGCTTCTGGCATGGGTCTCTGGCGGTGTTCTTGCTGGTTTTGATCGTCTTTGCTGCCCTGCTGACCTATATCTATGTCCATGAGACCAGGGAGCTGGCAGGCCGTTTTGGTGCTGAGTATCTGGCGTATAAGGAGAAAACGCCTTTTCTGTTCCCGTTTTCTCTAAAAAAGAAGGAATGAGGTTGATCGATGCTGTGACGGCCATTTTGTCATGAGCATTCGGTTTGATGAACAGGACGATAACAGGATAAATCCGATTGCCATCAATGACTTCCACCAAAAAATTTCATGAGACAAAAGCGCGGTTTTCGATAAATGAAAGAAGGAGAAGAAAGATGAACATAAAATGGAATAAAGTTGCATCTGCCCTGGCTTTGATCATTGGGGCAATGGCAATTTATGCCGGTGGTCAGGTGCTTCTCGGTCATATCCCCGGTTATTACGTGATTGATTGGCTGCCAGTTTATAATTTCAGCGTTGGGGTGATCACCTTCTTTTTCACCACAATTATTCTTTGGAGAAATGGCAAATATGCTTTGACAGCCGCCATTGCTACCCTGGGCGTCCACTCGCTGGTGATGATTATTTTGCTGACAGCTTATCGCAGTGTTGTCGCGGCGGATAGCACTCGAGCTATGACGATCAGAATAGTAGTGTGGATTGTGATCCTGGGGTTGATGATCATCCAGTCGAGGCGTAATAAAACGGGTCAAGAGCCGGGAGAATGAAAAACAATCTTCGTGGAAGCGCGGGGGAATGGTGTTGTATTTTAATCCGTCAACCGGGCCGGTGCGTTGTGCCCGCCCGGTTGTATTGATTAAAATTTAAAATACGGCTGCTAACGTCTTGACTGCGTTCCTCTTCCCAGGATGCGTTCTTTATTTGGGAGATCGTCGGGTGGTTTCGTTCATTCAGTGGGTTCAGCATAGATGACCCGGAAGCGCTGCCCGGGCAGGGTTTCGATGTTGGTGAATCGCGTGCTGTAGATGACGGGGTCTGCCTGCTGGTATAGGAAGATCCAGGGCGCGTCTTGCCAGATGAACTGGCTGAGACTGCAATACAATTCTTCCGCTTCATCTTGACTGGCGCCGGCAGCGCTGCGAATCCAGGTGTCCATATCCGGGTTGTTGTAATGCGAGGCATTCAGCGGACTGTCGCTGCGCAGGAGCTGCAGGGTGTCATTGCTGTGGGGGACGTGGCCGGCCCATTCAAACAGGTACAGGTCATAATCTCGTTCTTCGTAGGGGGCTTTGAGGGCGGCCAGATAGGTTTCCCAGTCGAGCGCCTCAACTGTTACCTGGAATCCCAGCGTGCGCAGATTGTTAGCCGCAGCTTCGACGATTTGCTCGCCCTGCTGGATATGTCCGGCGGGCAGGATCAGTTTGAGGGGCATGTTGCGTGGGGTGCTGACTTGATCCAATAATGACGCCGCCAGCTCCAGGTCTTGCGTGTAAGGCGGGCTGGCCTGGCATGCGCCAATAAAGCCTTGCGGGACGGGAGAGGTGGAGGTTACGGCGCGGCCTTGCAGGATATTATCGACCATTACTTGCTGGTCGACCGCGTAGTTAAGCGCCTGGCGCACGGGTGCATTGTCCATGAAGGGACGGGTGGTATTGATGCCGATGAAAACCTGCCGGAAGGGTTCCCCTTCCTGAACGACCACCGTGTCATAACCGGCGAGGATATTCACGTCTTCAGGGGGAAGGTCTACGATCAGGTCCATTTCATTATTGAGGAGCATATTTTCGCGCAAGAGCACATCCGGGATGGACTGGATGATGATGATGTCATTGAACGGGGCAAAATTCCAATAGTTTAAGTTGCGGTGCAAAACCAGCCGGTCGGTACCGTTATACTCGGCCAGCATATATGCGCCTGTGCCGTACGGCGTCAACAGGCTAATGTTGTTGTATGCTTCTGTATCAGAGGGGATACTGGCCGGCGAGAGGATGCTCAAGTGAACGTCCGAGAGGGCCATCAGCAGGTCGTTGGAAGGGGCATGAAGGTGCAGCCTGATCTGGTGATCGTCTATCACTTCCATTTCGCGGATATTTTCCATGACCGTACGGGAAACCATTGGCGGATTGAGCGTTTGAAAACGTTCCAGATTATATTTGACTGCTTCTGCATTAAAGGGTGTGCCGTCAGAGAAAAAAACACCAGTCTGCAAGTTGAATGTGTAGATCAGGCCGTCTTCAGAGATATCCCAACTGAAGGCGAGCAGCGGTTCTACTTCGCCATAGGAAGACAGACGGGTGAGGGTTTCCATCATAAATGGCAGAACGTTGACCGCGTTTTGGGTGAAGAGCGGGTCAAAGGTGTCAATGTTTTCAGGCAGGGCGATGCGGAAGGTGTCTTGTTCCCCTTCAGGCAGGGTTTGCAGGCCGCTGTCAGACTGCAGGGCGACCGGTGTGGCCTGGGTGGCAGATTCGTCGATGGTGACGGGTTGGATGGCTGAAATTACCGGTGAGGCCAGCTCGGAAAGCCGGGAACCGGGGCTGCATGCTGCCAGAAGAACGGACAGGAGGATTGTCAGTATCCATTGCCAGATTATGCGTTTGTTCATATAGCGGAACTCCTTGGTGAAAGGGAAACACCAGTTTTTGTTGTTTGCCTATTTTTGATTATCATACCCTATTTTACAAAGTCATTGATTTCAGTTGTATCCACTCATCCTTATTAAAATGCTTTCCGGTATAGTCCTGTTCACGCAGCAGATGCGCATTTTCTTTCAGGAAATTTCTGTGTTCTTGTGAATTTTCTTGAAATGGAGATGACGTAAAGTCATTCATGCAATTTCCTTGTGACTTGACTTTAGAAATGCAAACTAAGCGCTGCAAAGCGCATGTACCTTAACAAT
>CAYURM010000057.1:0-9053 GCA_964447155.1 uncultured Anaerolineaceae bacterium | reverse complement strand
TCCATTTGGCTTGCGCTCAAATCGTTCTTAATTTAATTTTCGGATAGGTTCTAAGAATTTATTTCGAAAATTTCATATATATTATCAATGATGATTTAAAAATAGAATTTTGTATAATATAGAAGAATTCTTTAGATAGATAAAGACGATTGGGGAAAATATGCTGTCGTTAAGGGAAATCGAAGAAGGGGCTTGCTATATTAGCGACGAAACCAGAATTTTCGTAGCCTGGGAAATGCTATATTATGCCTCAAAAATATTTTGGACGTGTGATACTTTAAAAATATTGGACAGGGCTAAATCTTTGTATAATTATGCTTTTGTCGCAGGGGAGAATAATAAATTTGGAGAATTAGTAGAATTACTTCAGCAAGTAGAGAATCCAATAATTGATACAGTAAGAATAGTTATCTGCTTTGAAAATTATTTCAAAGCGCTATTATTACTTAATAAGTATGCTATTCATCAAATGAACCTGGATATTTGTCGTAATGAATTTTCCCAATTTGTTTTTGGGCAAAACAAACAACTTCTGCAAAGATCTACCCCTATATTAATAAGCGATATTAAACAAGCAGAAAATAATGATCCATGGTCTATGGAACCCCTGCGAATTCTTAACAATCAGACAATCAGCATTAGCACCTTACTCAAAAATCAAAAATACCGTGCCGTTTACTCAAAAGGAAATAAATCTGACAAAAAATTATTTCCAATACTAAAGTCTTTAAACAGCACTCGCAATAGTCTACATTTTCTAAATGTTGACTATATAGCTGGAGGCAAATTACAAATAAATGATTTAGTATTTTTACGTGACTATGTTTCGACTCACATAGATACTTGGGGGGGAAATTTTTATAGAGACAACAAGGATTTAATCGGGATTGGGAAAACGCAAATTGAACACTTAGATCTAGACTAGCGATGAAAAGCATCTAATAAATACTGGCTAAATCTATTTCAAATCAAATCTTCTGTTGCGATTTGTTAGATTGAAACCATGTTCAATATACTGATTCCAATTCATTACATACCGCCTTGACAACCTATTCAAACTCATGATATATTTTCCCCGGTCGTAATCGAGATTTATTAGAAAGGCTAAGTTTTTTGTTTAGAACCGCATCGGTGCTTGTTTCCATAAAGTAGCATGTTTGCGCCTGTAGATTAACCCTCAGTCGGTTAGTTCGCTGTACCTGAAAACACATATCCAGCCACGGGACGCATCCATGCCCCGTGGCTTTTGTTTTAACCTCGGTTAGAACCAGCCCGGGTGCTTTCACGCACCGGTCTGCCGCAAAATCATTTGTCTGTTAAATCAGCCACGGGATATCCCCGTGGCTGATCGTTTTAAGACTAGACAATCTGGGTTACATAATCGTAGTAATGACTTTAGTCATTACCCCCGCATAAACTCAGATCAAACAGGAAACAAGAACAATGAAGACAAAAAATATTGATACCCTCAACGGGATCGTGATCAAAAAGAATATGGGCCAGTACTGGGTATCGACGCAGGGAGAAACCATCCGCTGCGGCCTGCGCCTGCCCGCCGAACCGCCCCGCGGCAATGGCAAAAAGGGCAAGAAAGAACACAAGAATGCAATCGACATCGTGGTCGGCGACCGTGTGGCGGTCAACCGGAACAACGGCAGTGCATTGATCTACAAACTGCACCCGCGGGTCAACCGTCTGGCGCGGCGCGCCGCCAAAGCCAGGCCGGGCGCGCAGGCCGCCGAGCAAGTCATCGCGGCCAATATCGATCAACTGGTGGCCGTGATGGCCCTCACCCGGCCCGAGCCGCGCTGGAACCTGCTCGACCGCTACCTGGTCTCGGCAGAATCGCTGGAGATCGAAGCCCTGGTTTGCCTGACCAAACTGGACGATGCTGGCAGCTCAGGTCTGGACGTGGATGTGCAGCAGGAAATCGAGAACTACCAGCAAGCGGGTTACCGTGTACTGCTCACCAGTGCTCACACCGGCGAAGGCATGCCCGCCTTGCAAAACGCGCTGGACGGGAAAGTCTCGGTATTGATGGGCAAGAGCGGGGCGGGAAAAAGTTCCCTGCTCAATACCCTGCTGCCCGGGCTGGACCTGGGCGTAAATGAGGTCAATGAGACCACCGGCAAAGGCCGCCACACCACCACAGGCGCGGAAATGTACGCCTGCGGCGCGAATGGCTGGCTGGTCGATACCGCCGGCACGCGCGAGTTCGGCCTGTGGGACGTAGAAGGTGACGACATGGCCTGGTTTTTCCCCGAGATGCGCCCCTTTGTCGGGCAATGCCGTTTCGGTCTGGACTGCCAGCACGACGAAGAGCCGGGCTGTGCGGTCCGCCAGGCGGTGATGACCGGGCACATCAGCCCGCGGCGCTATTTCAGTATGATGAAGTTAAAGGAAGAAGGGTATTTTGAATGAAAGACGAATATTTTGAATGGATGCTGGAGGAATCGCAACTGCGCGGCAAGCGCATGTCCCGCGACCGGCGCCGCTCTGGCGCACGTCTGGACACCGAAGGCTTCCACTGTAAAAACTGCGGCGCCCTGGTGTTGCGCGCCACGTTCCTCTCCGGTGTGCTCAACCGTAACCACTGCCCCTACTGTTTATGGTCGCGGCACGTGGACTGGCAGCGCGCCGGGGACCGTATGTCCGTGTGCAAGGGAAAAATGCGCCCGGCCGGGCTGGCCCTCAAGCGCGACAACAACAAATACGCCGTTGACACGGGCGAGTTGATGGTCATTCACCTCTGCGAGAACTGCGGTCAGGTTTCGGCCAACCGCATCGCCGCCGATGATTGCGCCGAGACTCTGCTGGCTGTGTTTGAAGACACATCCCTGTTGACCGCCGACGTGCGCGCCAGCCTGCGTGAGTCAGGCATCGAATGGCTAACAGAAGACAATATCCACCTGGTATACCGCCGCCTGTATGGGACGGAAAAGGCAGGCCAAGCCGCGCCCGCGGGCGCGGCACCCTGAATGGCCTATTGATAGGCTGGTTGTATGAACTCCTCAAAGCATTCCTTTTGGGGAGTTTTTTCTTGTTTTCACGCAAAGCCTAATCCCTGATCCCGAGTTGCCTGATTACCTGATTGACTGATTGCCTGATTGCCTGATTGACGGATCAACAGATTGCGCATCCCCTTTGCCTGGTTTTTCTTTTCCAGTACAATCATGCTATGATAAATTCAACCCAACCCTCTACCCTGGCGCGGGGTTATCCGATCGCCCTGGCCAGTGCCGTGTTTTTATCCACTACGGCCATTTTGATCCGCTATCTGACCTTGACCTATGCCTTGCCGGCCCTGGTGCTGGCTTTTTGGCGGGCTGTCTTTGTGGCGTTGACCCTGCTGGTGTTCTTTGCCCTTTTCCAGCGTTCCATGCTGCAAGTGGAAAGACGCCATTTGCCCTACCTGGTGATCTATGGCTTTGTGCTGGCCCTGTTCAACTCATTCTGGACCCTCTCGGTGGCCGAGAACGGGGCAGCCGTGGCGACGGTGCTGGTGTATTGCTCGGCAGCCTTCACCGCCCTGCTCGGCTGGTGGCTGCTCAAGGAGCGCCTGGACGGGATCAAGCTGCTGGTGGTGGCGCTCAGCCTGGGCGGATGTGTGCTGGTTTCCGAAGCCCTCGATCCTGCCATCTGGCGCATGAACGCCTTCGGGATTACTACCGGTGTGCTGGCCGGTCTGCTGTACGCGGTTTATACCCTGATGGGCCGCTCGGCCTCACAGCGCGGCCTGAAACCCTGGTCGGCGCTTCTCTATATCTTTGCGTTTGATGCCGTGTTCCTGCTGCTGTTCAACCTCCTTTTCGGGCGTGTTCTGCCAGGCGGTGCGCGGCAGATTGCCGATCTCTTCTGGCTGGGGAATGCCTGGGCGGGATGGGGCGTGCTGCTTGTCCTGGCGGCGGTGCCTACCGTGGCCGGATTCGGTCTGTACAATGTCAGCCTGGTTTACCTGCCGTCGAGTGTGACCAATTTGGTTGTCACCTCCGAGCCGGTTTTCACGGCGGTTTTCGCCTATTTCCTGCTGGGGGAGCGCCTCAACGCAGTGCAGATTGGCGGCAGCCTGTTGATCATGGCGGGGGTGGTCATCCTGCGCATCCACGAAGGCCGCATGGCGCGGATCAAACTGAAAATGACAAAAGTAGAAGAATGACTTTGGTCAGAAAAAGGAGATGGAAATGAAAGAACCCAAAATTTCACGCCCTGACTTCCCCGATGGTTATTTGATTGACCCGAAAACCTACCTGCCCTGGGAACATGTGGAGCAGCGCATGACGGAGTCGCTGCATTACTGGCTGTGTTCGGTGCGTCCGGATGAAAGCCCGCACGTGGTGCCCCGCTGGGGCGTGTGGCTGGACGGCAAGCTGTACTATGACGGCAGCCCGCAAACCCGGCATGCCCGCAATATCTCCAAAAATCAGCAGGCGAGTTTACATCTGGAAAGCGGTGAAGATGTGGTCATCATGTATGGTATCGCCCGCGCAATGGGCAAACCATCAACGGAGTTGGCCGAACAGCTCGCTGGTGCTTATGCGGCAAAATACGGCGAGCGCGGCTATTCCCCGCAGCCTGACCAGTGGGACGAGGGCGGCCTGTTCGTCTTCACCCCCATAACCGTGCTGGCCTGGACGCAATTCACCAATGACCCCAACGCCACCCGCTTTGAATTTGCCCCTGATCCAGAGGTATGACCGGTCTGTCGAACGGGAGGAAGGATCAGCCTTCTTACGGCACAGATAAAGCCACCACGATAAAGTGACTGGCTGCGCCCAGCATCACAAAAATATGCCACACTTCGTGGAACCCGAAAATTCCGGGGACAAAATCCAGCTTCCTGGTGATGTAGACCACCGCCCCGATCGTATAAAACAGCCCGCCAGCCAGAAGCCATGCCAGGGCGGCGGGCGGCATGGAACGCACCATCTCACCGGCAGCCATCACGCTGATCCAGCCCATCGCCAGGTAGATGCCGGCCGTCACCCAGCGCGGTGCCTTGATCACGAACAGCTTGACGATGATCCCCGCCAGCGCCATCAGCCAGACGATCCACAGCAGGTTGGCCCGCCAGAAGCCGGTGAAATAGATCAGGCAGATGGGGGTATACGTCCCGGCAATCAGCAGGTAGATGGCGGTGTGGTCCAGCTTGCGCAGGATCAACATACCCCGCTCACTGGATGTGGACATGTGGTAAGCGGCGCTGGCAGAGAACATCAACATCAGGCTGATGCCATAGATCACATAGGATGCTTCCCGCAGCGGGTCTCCCCAGCCTTTGATGACGAGATAGATCATACCAACCAGGGAAAGAATTGCCCCAGCCAGATGCGATAACCCGTTGAAAGGTTGTCGAAGTTTGTTTTTCAAGCGTGTCCTGCCCTTTTCCTAAAACGATCCGGCATAATCCTGTTGTTTAAGAATACTACAAATTGCAGAAAGTGTATTGAAAATTTCAGTCAAACCCGTTAAGATAAAGACATGGCAAAAGACTCATATCAGGCAGCACGGGAAAAGATGATCCACTGGCAGCTTATCCGCCGCGGGGTGGTGGACAGGCGCCTGCTGGATGTGATGGAGAAGATCCCGCGTCACCTGTTTGTGCCGCCCGACAGCCGTGAAAACGCTTACGAAGACCGCCCGCTGCCGATCGGTGACGGGCAGACTATCTCGCAGCCGTACATCGTCGCCCTGATGACCAGCCTGCTGGATTTGCAAGGCAGCGAAACCGTGCTGGAGATCGGCACCGGCTCGGGTTACCAGGCTGCCATTCTGGGACGGTTGGCAAAACAGGTGCACAGCGTTGAGCGCAACCTTGCCCTGGCGCGCCAGGCGCAGGCCACCCTGCACGAGATCGGCATTGACAATGTCATCATCCACCCCGCCGACGGTTCTCTCGGTTGGCCGGATGCTGCTCCTTACGAGGCGATCATCGTCACCGCCGCCGCCCCATCCGTGCCCGAGCTCCTGCTGACGCAGCTTGCCGATGGCGGGCGGCTGGTCATCCCCGTCGGCACCCGCTCCCGCCAGAGCCTCGAATTGTGGCAGCGCGAAGGCGAGGAGTACACCCATCGCTCCGTCCTGCCGGTGACCTTCGTGCCCCTGATCGGCAAGCATGGCTGGGCAGAGGATAAGTGGCGATAAAAAACTCCCGCAGAATTTTCTGCGGGAGTTGATTTTTGTTTTCCAGCGTGAGACCTAAATCTCGCTGGTCGTCACCAGGATGTGCGGGGAGCGGCGGGTTTTGCCGTACAGATAGGTGCGCACGGTTTTCACCACGGCACGCTGTACATCTTCCGGTTTCTGATCCATTGCATCCGAAACCATGTTGACCACGTCTTCCAGCATCTCGCCGGCTTCGCTGTCGAGGATGTACCCGCGGCTGATCACTGCCGGCGGGGCGATCAAACGCTGGCTGTGTTTGTTCAACACCAGGTGTACGGCCAATACGCCGTCCTGGGCCAGGTCTTCGCGCTCGTGCATTACCTCGGGGCCAACATCTCCCACGCCTGAGCCATCCACAAAGACATACGAAATGGGAATCCGTTCGGCATATTTCATTTTGCCGCCCTTGAATTCCATCACCTGACCATTTTCAATCACAGCGATGTTTTCCTCTGGCACGCCCATCTGGGCAGCAATTTTTGCATGCTGGCGCAAATGGCGGAGTTCGCCATGAATCGGGATGAAATACTTGGGCCGCACCAGATTGATGAGCAGCTTCAATTCTTCCTGGGCAGGATGGCCGGAGACATGCACCGGCGCCAGTCCTTCATAGATCACATTCGCCCCGCGTTTGAAGAGGCGGTTGATGATGCGGTACACGTCTTCTTCATTACCGGGAATGGCCTGCGAAGAGAGTACAACCGTATCTTTGGGTTTGATGTCAAAGCGGCGGTTGGTGCCCATGGCCAGCCGTCCCATAATGGAACGGGGTTCGCCCTGTGAGCCGGTGCACATCAGCACGACTTCATTATCCGGCAGTTTGAGTGCTTCATCGTTGCTGACCAGCACTTTGTCGGGGATATTCAGATAGCCCAGTTCCTGCGCCATTTTGGCGTTATCCACCATGCTGGTGCCAAAGAAGGACAGCTTGCGGCCGTTGGCCTGAGCGGCATTGGCGACCTGCTGCATCCGCGAGATGAGGGAAGCGAAACTGGCGATAATGATTCGCCCTTCGGCTTCATGGAACACTTTCTCAAAGGCCTGGTCCACCACCCGTTCGGAGGGCGTCCAGCCGGCATCGCAGGCATTGGTGGAGTCAGAGAGCAGGGCCATCACGCCACGCTGGCTGAATTCGCCCAGCTTGGCAAAATCGGTCGGCCAGTTGTCCACCGGGGTCTGGTCAAATTTAAAATCACCAGTGTGTACCACCAGACCGGCCGGGGTCTGGATGCCCAGTCCTACAGCATCCGGGATGGAATGGGACACGTGGAAGAACTCTACCTGGAACGGGCCAACCTGGATCGTCTCGCCAGCCTGTACGGTGCGCAGGTCAGCGTTCTTGATCCCGCCGCGGCGCGCCAGCTTGACCTCAAGCAAACCACGAGTCAACGGGGTAGCGTAGATCGGCGCCTGAATTTCTTTCAGCAAGTGATGCACAGCACCAATATGGTCTTCGTGACCATGGGTGATGACAATGCCTTTGATCTTGTCTGCGCGGGATTTGAGATACTCAAAATCCGGGATGATGTAGTCCACCCCCAACATATCATTTTCCGGGAACATTAATCCGGAGTCGACAATCATGTATGAATCATTATATTCATACACCATCATATTGCGGCCAACTTCTCCAAGCCCGCCAAGGGGGAGAATCCGCAAAGCTTTTTTCTTCATTTTCAGTTTTAACCTCTAACCTTCATTAACTACTTTTTATAAGACCTGTCAGGAAGAACGGCGATTTGCTCATTCTCCCCCGGTCATCGATTTATCATAAAAAAACATACCCCGCCAATTACAGGCCGGGGCTAGATCGTTCATCAACATTGTTTAAAAAACGTACTGATCACAATAATTCCTTCGGCCGGAAATCCGGCTTTGTAGATACAACCTTACTATCTTACCATATCTGTCCATTTTTGTCAAAATTAACAGGTTAAGGTTTCAGCAGATTTGTTAACATAGGGGCACTCAAAATGTATACAAGTATGCAATTATCCCCGATGTCATTGCGAATACTATGACCCAACATGGCAATCCCCCTGCCGCTTCGCGACATCCCCCTTTGACAAGGGAGATAAAACACTGGTGCTTCGCAATCACAAAACTGGTTTGATTTTACTGCTTTTGACTGTTCCTGTTAACATAACGAAAAAATGCTCATCCCCCTGCCATGCTAAAATAGAATCACTACCCAACAGGAGGAACCTATGGAAACGATTCAAGCCTTACTCACCCGGCGCAGCGTGCGCCATTACACCAGTGAACCCGTCAGCCCGGAGCAGCAGAAAAGCATCCTGGAAGCAGCCATGCACGCCCCTTCGGCCAACAACCAGCAGCCCTGGCAGTTTGTCGTCGTCACGGAGCGGGCGAAACTGACCCGCCTGAATGAAATTCACCCCTATGCCAAAAGCCTGCTTGAGGCGCCCATGTGTGTCGTCGTATGCGGCGATTTGAGTTTGGCGAAATCCAAAGACTACTGGGTGCAGGACTGCTCTGCTGCCACCCAGAACCTGATGGTGGCCGCCCACGCCCTGGGGCTTGGCTCGGTCTGGTTGGGGGTCTACCCCCGCGAGGCGCGCTACAAAGCCATCCAGGAATACCTGGGACTGCCCGAAACCGTGATCCCCTTCGCCCTGATCGCTGTTGGCCATCCCACCGGACCAATACCCACCGTCGACAGATATAACCCCGAGCGGGTGCATATCAATCAGTGGTAGGGAATTGCTGCTGTTCACAAGTGGTCATGCCCTTTCCCTGGGCTGTTCTCGTGGGGGGATTAACAACGATTCATTGTCCTTTCACACGAGGCGGACAGGCTGGAAGCCTGTCCGCAATTATTAATAACTGATGTTACGCAAAAGAGGCAAAAATCGGGTAATCTTAAGGCATGG
>CAYURM010000056.1:0-9348 GCA_964447155.1 uncultured Anaerolineaceae bacterium | reverse complement strand
CTACTCGCTCCGCCTTTGATGAGCTTCAAGCTCTCAAGGCTGCGTAACATCAGTAGTTAAAAGAAAGAACTATGAATACAGGACTGATTTCGTTGTATTTATCCCTAAGGAGGAAAAAATGAAGGAGAATTCAGGGAAAATTCCTTTGATCGTTTCAATTGAAGAATTAAGAAACTTGTCGGCATGGATATCATATTTAGCCAAAAAATCAAAAAAGGACCAAGAAATAGAAATATTAATTAATTCCGTGGATTTTTTAAATGCCCAAATTGATAACATTGCAAGTGATTGTTTAGAAGTGAGAATTTTCATCCCTTTGTCAGAGTGTTTGTTATATACAGATTTTCTTTCAATTAGAAAAGAGAGTTTGTTTGATAAGGGAAATCCATTACGGGATATTAGACGACCGTTACGAAATAAGATAAGGACGGCTATAAAAACAACTCTTTCGGAATTTGTTGTAACCACAGCTGATCTTAAACAGGATTATGAAGTAATTAGTCCGGTCTATTTTCAATTATCAAATAAAGGTTTATCTGGTGGCAGATATGATGATTTATTGAAGGTATACAAAAAGGACATAGAAGAAATGCGAATAAGTGGTCAAATCGACAATCAGGAATCTGATTTTGAAAATTTAATTTTTTCTTTTAGTCTTTCAATAAATCCAAATAATTTCGATAAAGCATATTTTATTGCTCTTCAGGAGATAAAAAAGAAAGCAATGTTTATTGGTGCAGATGCTATTGTTGGAATGCGTCAAGATATAGATATGGATACCACCGGGTTTCAGTTCTTTTATATGCAAATGTATGGTACCGCTGTAAGATATGTGGAAGAATAAGATATCCTCATGTTATCAATGGAAGTAGAAAAAAATCCATTTTAGAGAGTTGAGATTGCTTTGCGATATTCGATATTTTTGTAGGCGTAGATATTGCAAAAAAAGCATCGGATGCTATATCCCTTGAAAGTTTCCGATTTACGGATATTCCTTTGAGCTATTAGTTTGTCATTTTGTAAATATTCAAATTATTGAGAACAATTGTATGAAAGCGAATATGCAGGCAGTAATTGATGACTTGAAGCAACGTGCCAAAAAACTGAAAACAGAAGTGTATGCTTTATCTCTGGCGTACTGGCATCCGCAAACTCCGTGGTATGCAAAATCTTTTGCTGGATTGGTGATCGCCTATTCGTTAAGCCCGATTGATCTGATCCCGGATTTTATTCCTGTTCTGGGCTACCTGGATGATCTGATCCTGGTGCCGTTGGGGATTACGCTGGCGATCAGGATGATCCCGGTTGAGGTGATGGCGGAATGCCGGGCACAGGCCGAGGCTGACCCGTGGGATGGCAAACCGAAGAACTGGTTTGGAGCAGCGATCATTGTTGCGTTGTGGGTGGTGTGTATCGTGTGGGTGATTGGGTTTTTCAGGAGGTGAGGGCCTGCACCTCATCTGCCCGCTGCGCGGTTAGATCTGTCCTCTCCCGGCAAGCGGGAGAGGGGTTTTAAATTCCTTTAAATTGTAAAGAAATAATCCTTTTGTAAACCGATTAGCGCCAATGTAGAGATGCAAGGCTTCCAGCAAAGCACTGGATGCTATGCGCGTGGGCGCAAACCTTGCGCCCCTACGAGTTACGGGATTCCCCATAGACTCACTGTCCCGTCCCAATGGGAGAGGGCCAGGTAGGCCCCATCCGGCGAGAAGAAGGGCTGACCGAAGGGCAAGGGCGGGTTAAGCTCCAACAGGATTTTCCCATCGTTTGCACGCAGGATGATCAGGCCCTTGCCCGAGACGGCCAGCAGCTCGCCATCCGGGGAGAAAGCAAGTGCATTCCCGCTGACGGGGATGCACTCTTTAATTGTGCTGCCCTCGCCGCTGATTTGGCGCAGGAAAACCACTTCTTCGCCTTGATCCCAGGCTGCCGCGGCCAGCAGTGCGCCGTCGGGGGAGAATGCTGCCGCTGTGCCGCTGAAGCTGTCCAGCAGGGACCAGTCTGCGGTTTGCCAGAGCTGCACGCCAGCGCCAGAGGTGACCGCCAGCAGGCTGTCATCCGGTGAGAAGGTCAGGGCCGAGACGCCTGCTGACACATTCAGTGTTTCCGTTACGCTGCCTTCCTCAATGTCCCAGATGTTGAGCTTGCCTTGTCCGTCGGATGAGGCGGCCAGGGTGCCATCCTGGGAGAAAGTCAGCGCACTCAGATTGCGCCAGTACCTGGCAGAGGTGATCTGTGCTTCATTGGAGCTTTCCGGCCAGACCAGCAGGCGCTGGTCGCTGCTGGCGGCGCCAATCCAGGCCAGGTCAGGGGATGCGGCCATTACGGCAGGGCTGTCCGTCAGGCTGGGGCCAATACTGGCGGCAAAGGGTTGGTCAAGCGGCGTTTCGTATAGCCGACCATTATACAAGGGACTGAAAAGCCCTGCCCCGTCGGGAGTGAACCGGGTGAAGAAAGGCAAGGCGGGCAGGAAGCCAGCAGGCATTGTGTCTGCCTCACCGGGAGTTTTGCCCTCTTCAAATTCAGCGGGCAGTTCCCAGACCCAAAAGCTGCCGGAGAGCAGGATCACGCGTTTCTTGTCCGGCGAGAGGGTCAGCAGGGCTTGTGCGTCTATGGTTTCCGGCAGCGGGATTTCAGCCAGCAGCCTGCCTTCGTCTGCCTGCCACAGTTTGAGCGTCCCTGTTTCCAGGCTGGCTGCCAGGCTGCCATCATTGGACAGCGCCGCAGCCAGCACGTTTTTCCTGAAAGGTTTCAGGATGGATAGGCTCGTGCCATCATCGGTATTAAAGATGCGCACCTGCGTGTTTTGCAGAGCAGCTACCAGGCCGCCATCCGGTGAGAAAACCAGGCCGGTGGCAGTCAGTCCGCCGCCGGCCGTGCCGATATAAAGCTCGTCTGTGCGTTCCCTGTCCGGCATTTGCCACACCTGCACCTGACGCTGGGGGGTCCAGGCAAAGAGGCGCTCACTGTCCGGGGAGAACTTGATTGCCCGCATGCCGCTGCTGAAACCGGAGAAAGTCTGCACCAGCGCCAGCGGCTGGTTGATCTCATCGGTGAAACGCCACAGGCGGATGGTCTTGTCCCAGGCGGCGCTGGCCCCCCATTTTCCGTCAGGGGATACAGCGACAGAAAAGACAGGCAAATCATGCCCGCGGGTATCCTTTGTGCGTCTGCCAGTGGCGGTTTCCCAGATACTCAGGCTGCCATCGTTGGTGCCGCACAGGATGAAATTACCATTTGGAGTAAAAGCCAGGCTGCGCGGTCCGGCGCTGATGTCCGTGGTGCGCAGTAATTCGAGAGTGTCCCCGTCATACAGCGACAGTCCGCGGGTGCTTGCTGCCGCCAGCAGGTCACCATCCGCCGACCAGTCCAGCGCCTGGGGCAGGCCCTGCCCGATGCGGTTCAACTGCGCCAGTTTCTTGAGGTTACGCTCGCTAATCACTGCCGAAGATTGGGCCGCCGGCGTGCCCGCCAGCCCGGCCACGTAAGGCGTGGGGGTGAAGGTGGCGGTCGGCAGAGGGGTGCTGCTGGGCAGCGGGGTAAAGGTCGGCCAGGGGGTGCCAGTGACAAAGGGTTCCGGCTGGGGGAGAAGCTCGCAGCCCGAAAGCAGCAAGGAGAAGAGCAAGAACAGCAGGAAAATTTTTCGCAGGGAGTTCATGCGATTATGATACCATGAGAGAAGAAGGAAGAAATGATGCTTGGGAAGGTGTGGCCGGGGGAACAAGGTTAAGAGGGAATAAGTGGGTCTATCCATAAAAACACCCTTCGCAAGGCGGGAAGGATTTCAATAGATAGGGTGCGGGAAATTTTGTGGCGGCGCTCATGCTGAGCAGAAAAGCTCGGCACGAGCACCGCGGCAGTCAGGTTCAGGCTTCTTTAATGAACTCCTCCAGTAATTTTTTTCGTTTCTGCATTTGCACCGCGAAGATGATCAACACAATGCCAAACAGGATCGCATAGAACCCAATCAGCGAAACACCGGCCAATGCCCCCACTTGCGGGCGGGTGAAGAGGATAATTCCCAGGAGGATAGAGAGAAACCCGCTCAGCCCCATCATCCATTCCCCCTGAATTTCTTTACGCAGACGAATCGCCATGACGATTTCGGTAATTCCCGTCGCTATCGCCCAGACGGCAATGACGACCATGAGGGTCAGGCTGGTCAGTCCGGGCCAAATGATCGCCACCAGGCCAGCACCAATGCGAATCACACCATCCAGCACCATCAGCCAGCTATTGGAGTGGTCTTTGCGCCCCCATACCCCCATCACGATCGTAAATATGCCATCCAGCAGGGTGTACACGCCAAACATCGTGATTAAAATTGCCAGGGTCAGAACCGGCCAGAGGATGGCCGCTAAACCAAACAATATGGCGGCCACTCCGCGCAGTCCAACAATCCACCAATTTACTGCAAGCATCCGTAACATATTAAACTCCTTTGTGGGTAAAAAATCGATTGACAGGTTCGATACTTTAAGCAAAATGTTCGCAGCCAATCGTGGTTTACGGTGAGGCTCGCGGTCATTCGCCTGCAAAAGTACCTGATTGATCAAAGCGCAACGACGCTTATCCAAATTGATAACGATGGGATCATGAACTTGTACGAGTATTAATAGTATAGCGGGGGCTAACATACATGTCAAACCGTGCCTTCACGCGGCACACCTATTCGGAGAAAACAGGAGAGCGGCTTACATCTCCGCTTTCCCCCATCCCTGCATCAGGGAGGCATAGAATTGGGTCATTTTTTCCAGGCCTTCCACGCTGATGTGCTCATCAATGCCGTGGATCAGCTTCAAGGCTTTGGCACCAAGACGGATCGGCATGAAGCGGTATACGCTGTCACAGATATTGTAATAATGGCGCGCGTCCGAGGCACCCAGCATCAGATACGGCGCTACAGCGGCTTCGCCAAAGAACTGGTGGATGGTTTTTTCCAGAGCGGCATAGGCAGGGGAGGCTGTGGTGGAAACCGGCGAAGGATCCCAGCCATTGTTTTCCACAGACTTCACCTGCACGCGCACATCGTTCACAATGCGGCGCACGGCGGCAACGGTGCCATCGCTGGTCTCGCCAGAGATGAGGCGGAAATTGACCATCGCTTTGGCTTCCCGCGGGAGGATGTTGTCCTTGATCCCGCCGTTGATCACGGTTACGGCGGTAGTGGTGCGGATGACGGCGTTGGTCTCGCCTTTCCCGCTGACCATTTTATCGACGACGCCTTTGGTGAGCCACAGGTTGGCAAATACCAGGCGGTAATGGAAGGGGACGTTCTTGCCAGCCGCGCGGAAGATGTTCACCAGCGTGTCCATACGGGCGGGCAGGGGGTTGTCTTCCAGGCGGGTGATGGCTTTGGCGAGGATGCCGATGGCGGTATTCTTTGGCGGGGTGGAGGCGTGTCCGGGCTCGGATTCCACGGACAGCTCGATGGTCAGGTAGCCTTTCTCGGCGGTGCCGATCAGGGCGATGGGCACATCAACGCCTGGGAGCATGCTTTCTGCCACCATGCCGCCCTCGTCGATCACACCCGCCAGGCGGATACCTTGCTCTTCCATATGTTTGGCAACCTCATGGGCGCCATGCAAGCCGCCGATTTCCTCATCATGGCCGTAGCCGAGGTAGATGGTGCGTTCCGGCTGGTACCCGGCGCGCAGCAGTTCTTCCACTGCATCCAGGGTGCAGGTGATCTGACTCTTGATGTCCAGCGTGCCGCGGCCCCACACGCTGCCGTCGGCGATCGCCCCGCTGAAGGGCGGATGCGTCCAGGCGTCCAGGGTGGCCGGGTCCACCGGCACGACGTCCTGATGGGCCATGAAGAGCACACCGGGCAGCTCAGGCTGTGTACCTTGCCAGGTATACAGCAGGCTGAATGTATTGATCTTTTCCAGCTTGAGGTGTTTGTGCACCAGGGGGTACATCTCTTCCAGCGCCTTGTGCAGGGTTTGCAGGGTTTCGGGCGCAGGCGGCTGGTTCACGCCGTGGGAGACGGTTTCCACCTGGATCACTTTGGAGAGATGCTCCGCAGATTTTGAAGTGTCAATCTGGATGTAGTTTTCTGCAGATGCCGGTACGGCCGGTTTGGCAAAAGTGAGCGCCCGCACCAGGGCGATAAGCAGCACAATACCAACGCTGGATAGCAAAATTGTGATGAAAATATTCATATTTTGACCTCGATGCGCAGAGATGATGGATGAGGGTTTTTCCCTCAGGTATATTTTACTCCCGTTTGCGGGTAAGGATAATAAGATAAAGACTGTCTGAATAACACGAGACTACTGTTTGATTTACAAAAGGATGAAACGATGAAAAAAACAATTGGGATAGTGATTTTGATGGGTGTTCTGGTGCTGGCGGCATGTTCTCCTGCCCCGGCAGCGATGGAACAAGAAATGCCGGTGGTTGAAGAAGCGGTCATGGAAGAGCCAATGCCTGTTGAAGATATGCAGGAAGGCGAAATGGCAGAAGAAGCGCCAATGGCCGAAGCAGATGCGCCGGTCACTGAAATGGAAATGCCCCAGTCCGGGTACATTGAGATTGATGCTCTGGCAGCACAGGCATTGATGGAATCTACCCCGAATCTGGTGGTCATTGATGTTTCGCCGTCGTATGCCAATGGACATTTGCCCGGTTCAATTAATATTCCGCTGTCCCAGTTGCAGGGCCGCCTGGGTGAGCTTGACCCGGCGCAGCCGCATCTGGTCTATTGTCACGGTGACAGCCCGGCAATTGCTGGCGCTGAAATGCTGGTAGCGAACGGGTTTAGCCCCGTATACCGCCTGCTGGGAAATTATGCCGGCTGGGTAGCGGCTGGTCTGCCAGTGGAGAAGTAGAAAAAGACTTGTGACATTATTGAGGCGAACCCTCTCTGGAAGTCCCTGCGACGCAGGGACTTCGTTCTCTCCTGCGCCATTGACGCGGGAGAGATTTTTGTTTGCGTCCCTTGTAGATTTTGCTGAGTTAAAAGTACATTCCAGGAATGTTTTCCCCAATCAAGAATTTGATTAAATTGTAGTGACAACTTCAGTCGTCATAGATAATCTATCAACCGAAGTTTTGGCGAATAAATTCGTCACTACAATTGAGGCATTTCCCCGATCCAGCGTGGATGCGCCTTGCCGGTATTGATGGGTAACTTGTAACTTTATAAAATGAACGCACTCACCCCGACCCAAATCTGGTATAGCCCCAACAAGGCCAGCAGCAGTGCCAGTCCGTAACCCATCCATTGCCGGGCTTTGGCGGGCAGCCGGCCGGTCTGGCCGAAGAGGAGGATCAGGGTGATCAGGGCGGGAATGAAGACGGCGTACATGCCGATGATAAAGGCCAGGCCGTGCATCGGGGAAATCTGCCAGCCGTCGAGCACGATCGGTGCACCGATCGTGCTCCAGAAGAGGTAGACGGAAGGGCTGAGGATGTTGATGGCTGCCGCACTGAACAGGCTTTTTGCCGGGCCTTCGTCCACGGTGTCAGGCACTTCGGTTTGTTGGTTGAAGGACTTGTATGCCCCGCGGGCGAGGGTTAGCATTAACAGGCCGCCGGCGATGCGCAGGCCATCCAGAACGCCCTGCGGCATACGGGACAATACCAGCAGGGTCAGCAGAACGGGTGGTAAATCAGACACCAGCGGTGCAAAAGTCATCGGCAGGGACTTGCGCCAGCCGCGGCGCAGGGTCTCGGAGAGGATATAGGTCTGGAAGGGGCCGGGCTGCAGGGCAGCATACAGGCCCATCGCAAAACCCTGAGTGAGGAAGATACACATGAGGATGTATTCCTTTTTTAAACACAGCCCGGTGACTTTATCCGGGCTGTGCGGTTCTCTTATGGGTAACTTTCGTTCAGTCTATGCAACTGCCTCTGCGGTTTGGCGTTTGCCGAAGATGATGGGGATGATCGGGATGGCAAGTACATTCAGCACGGCCAGCAGGATAAAGGCACCGGCGTAGCCGAAGCGTGAATCGGCCAGGAATCCGCTGAGGGCCATGCCCGCTCCCTGGGCCACGTTGGTCACGGCCATCAGGATCGAGAACATGGAAGCAGCGATGCGCGAGTCGGTGTAGCCCATTGCCAGGGAGAAATACACGGTCTGGTAGGTGCCATAGGACAGGCCAAACAGAGCCACCAGGAACCAGGCAAACCAGGCGGCGGGGATGAAGGCCAGCGGCAGGATGCCGACGACCGAGATGATGATCGAAATCCAGGTGGCACGCTTGCGCCCCACGCGCTGGATGAGCTGCCCGCCGACTACGCTGCCCAGCACCACGCCGATGCCCCATACGGTGGTCAGATACCCGGCCTGGCTGAGGGAGATATTGAAGCGCTCCTGCAGATAGGGATTGACGATCTGGTTGGCGCCGGCGATGATCAGGAAGAAAACAAATCCCAACGCCGCCAGGGCGATGATGGTTTTCTGTTTGAAGGCGGAAAAAGCTTTCCAGTCGAAGACGCGTTCCACCGGGCGGGCGGCTTCCTTGACCTTCAGCACCATCGGGATCGGCACGAGGGTGAAGACGGCCAGCAGCAGGAAGACAGCCATCCAGGAGACTTTTTCCGCCAGCAAGCCGACTACCGAGGCGGTAACGATCACACCCACGGCACGCCCGCCGACCATGAAGGATTGGATGGTGCCCTGCTCGTCTTCGGGGATGGTATCGAGGGCCAGGCCGTCGGTGCAGGTATCGTAAAGCGCCATCCCCATTTGCAGCACGAAGGCGATCGCAACAAAGCCCCAATAGTATTTGGCCGGGTCAACGAAGGCCACCAGGATCAGACATACGATCTGGATAATGAGGCCGAGCAGGATGTAAGGCTTGCGGTGCCCCATGCCAAGCAGGTTGATCTTGTCGGAGAGCATCCCCAGGAAGATCTTGATCACGAAGGGGATCATTGCGATCGAGGCGAAGATACCGACTGAGGTCATCGACAGCCCGCGCGAGAGGAAATACAGGGCGTTCAGGGCGGTGAAATAGCTGAGGATGGTGCCCTGGGTGAAGTACAGGGAACCAAACATGGCATAGCGGACAAATTTCTTCTCGGGCATGGTTTTCTCCTTGGACAGCGGGGGTTCATCAATTGGAAGTAGTATACAGGGGTTGAGACAAACAGTCAATCAGGCAACCAGTTGATCAGTCAATTAAGTAATTTGGGATTAGGGGAAATGTCAGTACATACTCGTAGAATTTCTTCGTTTACAAAATTTCCTTTTTTGGCGGTTTCGCCGTAAAATGAAAGAAGTCAAATATCAGTTTTGTTATTCAGGAGGAAAACATGATCAAAGAATTCAAGGAATTTGTCATGCGTGGGAATGTGGTGGATCTGGCAGTCGGTGTGATCATCGGCGGCGCATTC
>CAYURM010000055.1:0-9568 GCA_964447155.1 uncultured Anaerolineaceae bacterium | reverse complement strand
AAGCCCCGATGTCTTTTATCCTCTCAGGACCTCCATCGGCGCTCTCTCAGCGATCTCTACAGTATAACGACTGGATTTTTCAGCGATTTGCCTGACGCGCAGGCGAAATCTTGCCCGCTTTTTAAGCGCGGGTTATTATTGTATCCGCATTTATTTTTCGTGTCAAGCGATTGGTCAATTCAATTTGGTTTTTTCTCAAATTTCGTTGTTCTTCACTGCATCGCCTGAAGCGGATCAATTTTTATCGATTTGCCCTCTCGGGCGAAACCCATCATCTCTCAATGACTTGACGATTTTACCGCAATTCAAAGAGATGTCAAGTGATTCCAGAAAATTGGTCGGGCTAACTTTTTGATTCGCAGTCTGCTTCTTTTTTATTCCCCGGATGTGACCTTCACCACACGGCTGGATGCCCGCCGCAGACGATCCAGGATCGCCAGCCCCAGCCCCTCTTCACCAAAATCATGCGCCAGAATCACATCCATTCCAGCTTCGTCCAGATCACGCAAACCGGCATACAAATGCCGCGCAATCTGCAGCGCGTCCGCTTCCGAGCCAATCGTTCTCACGGTTAGCTCCACCCCGGCAAATACAGGCAAATCTTCCTGTGCTGCCAACAAACCCACCCGCTGGCCTTGCCGCACATACGTCGCCGCTTCCTCACGCATTCGCCAGAGCACAGCCTGCGTATTTGTTCCCTGAAACAGGATCATTGGCGTTCGCGGTGCATAGTGGCGCGACATCATCCCCGGTGATGGCAGCGGCTGCTCTGCTTCGGCGGCTGCTCCATCAAACACTTCCACCGTGCCCAGCATTTCTTCCAATGCCTCGCGTGAGACCCCTCCCGGACGCAGGATGCGTGCCGGCTGCACAGACACGTCCAGCACGGTCGATTCCACCCCGATCGTGGGGCTGCCGCCATCCAGGATCATCTCAATCCGTCCATTCAGATCGGCATACACATGCTGCGCAGAGGTTGGGCTGGTGAAACCAAAGCGATTGGCCGAAGGTGCCGCAATCGGCACACCCGCCGCCTGCAGCAACGCCCGTGCCACCGGATGGGACGGCACGCGCACTGCCACCGTATCCAGTCCGGCTGAAACCCCGCGCGGCAAATCATCGTGTCGAGGCATGATGATCGTCAGCGGCCCCGGCCAAAAAGCCTCCGCCAGGCGGCGGGCAATTTCGGAGATATCGCCTACCACCTGCGGCAGGTCCGCAACCGAAGCCAGATGCACGATCAATGGATCCTGACTGGGGCGGTCTTTGGCTGTAAAAATACCGGCCACCGCCTCCGCATTCAGGGCATTGGCCCCCAGTCCATACACCGTCTCCGTCGGGAAAGCCACCAGCCCGCCCGCGCGGATCACCCCCGCCGCTTCGGCAATCAACTCAGGCTCAGGCGCCTGTGGATTTACAATTAAAATACGCGTCATTGGATCATTAATCCTGTCACCCTTCATAGTCTCTAAAACACGTCTAGCATACCACAACTGAAATGGGCGGATGGGGACGATTTCTGCCCGGAAATCCCCTCATGACGATGGCACACAGCATTCAATCGTTTGCTGTACCATCGTCTTTGCAGAATCCCCCCTCCGCAACCTTCCCCCGCCCGCCGGGAGAGGACGATAACAACGCAAAGTGTCGTTATCAGGTGAGGGCAAAATGATATAATCTCATCATGACCTACACAACCCGCAAGATTAAAACCACCGCTGCCCCCACCGTCGAACAGGCTGTCCTCGCGGCAGCCCTCGGCCTGGGTATCGCCGTTCTCCTGGCCGCAGCAGCTTTTCTCGGCTTCCAGCTATTCCATAGCACGCACATCTACCCCGGCGTTTCCGTCGGCGGCGTAGACCTGGGCGGAATGACCCAGGCCCAGGCCGCGGCTGCTCTCTCCACCCAACTAAACTATATCGATGAAGGCCGCATCGTACTCACCGACCAAAACAACACCTGGGCCGCCAGCCCGGAACAACTGGGGCTTTTCCTTGACCCGCAGACCTCAGTCCGGCAAGCCTACCAGATCGGGCGCACCGGCACCCTCACGCAGCGCCTCACCGACAAACTCAACGGCCTGCGCCAGGGGCACGAAATCGCACCCTCTTTCATCTTTGACCAGCGCCTGGCCTTTCATTATCTATCCACTCTCGCCAGCGAATATATCAATCGCCCCGTGGTTGAACCGCGTTTGAGCATAGAAGGCACCGAAGTCATCATTCACCCCGGCCAGTCTGGCCGCCAGCTGGACAATAACGCTGCCCTGGCCGCGATCGGCGACTTAATGGAAACCCGCGAGAACGGCCTCATCTCCCTGCCGGTAGTTGAACCAGACCCCGTCATTCTGGACGTGGAACAGCAAGCCGAACTGGCCCGCGGCATCCTCAGCCAGCCGCTAACGCTCAGCATGCCCCCCGGCGAAACCGGCGAGCTTGGCCCGTGGGCGTTCTCCCCGGAAGAGCTGGCCGCCATGCTCATTTTCCGTCGCGTGGACGACCACGACAGTTCCTACTACCAGGTCAATCTCAATTACCGCATGTTGAACGACTACCTCGTCCGCCTGGCGCCCGCCCTGCAGAAAGAAGAACAAAACACGCGCTTTATCTTTAACGACGACACCCGCCAGCTCGACATCATCCAGCCAGCCGTCATCGGGCGCACTCTCGATCTGCAAAAGTCGATCGAGGCCATTCAGCAGGGTGCGGCAGCCTTGCAGCATGACATCCCGCTTGTCTTTGTCTATACGAAACCGCCTGTCACCGATGAAGCCACCGGCGAAAGCCTGGGGATCACCGAACTGGTGCAGGCGCAGACCTCCTATTTCTACGGTTCCAGTGGGGCGCGTATCTTCAACATCTCCCTTTCTTCCAGCAAAATGCATGGCGTACTCATCGCCCCCGGCCAAACCTTCTCCACCGGCCACCAGTTGGGCGAGGTCAGCGAAAAAACCGGCTATAAAGAAGGCCTGATCATTTTTGGTGACAGCACCATTGAAGGTGTAGGCGGCGGCGTCTGCCAGGTCAGCACGACCCTCTTCCGCACAGCCTTCTTCGCCGGCTTTCCCATCACGGAACGCCACTCACACGCTTACCGCGTTTCCTATTATGAGAAAGACGCCGGCAACAATATTGACACCTCCCTGGCCGGCCTGGACGCGACCGTCTTCGTGCCGGTCATTGACCTCAAATTCACCAATAACACCCCCTACTGGCTGCTGATGGAAACCTACGTAGACGAAGCCGCCCGCCGGCTCACCTGGAAATTCTATTCCACCAAAGACGGACGCAGTGTCGAATGGCAGACCACTGGCCCCATCAATATCGTTGAAGCCCCCAAACCACGCTACCAGGAAAACCCGGAACTTGAGAAAGGCAAGATCGAGCAGATCGACTGGGCAGCCGATGGCGCCGATGTGACCGTGGAGCGTACCGTTTACAAGGATGGCGACATCCTCTTCCAGGACAGTTTCTACACGCATTACAATCCCTGGCGCGCAGTGTATGAATACGGCCCCGGTACAGAGGGTATGCCCCCCAAAGACGCAGAAAAGGACGAAGAACAGGAATAAGCGTCGATCGCATGGACACGAAAAAAACAGATCCTGGATCCCCGGAAAAGGAATGGTGCTTCAGCCTGCCAGACGTAGAGGTGAGGCTGCGCCCCGCCGGCAAACCGGATGCGCACGTCAAAATCCGCATTGAGGTACAGTCTGACGAAAACATTCTTCCCCAAGAGCGCATATTCATCTTCACCGGCGGTGCATGGCGCGAGCAGCTCCCCCTGCGTCCGCGCTTGCAGCAGGCCTGGGAAAAATTCCGCGCATGGCTCACCTGGGAAAAAGCCTTCCTCGGTCTGGCGATCTTTGTTTATCTTCTCACCCGCCTGATCCGCATCACCGACTTCCCGATCTACTTCTTCACCGACGAAGCCATCCAGACCCTGCTGGCAAGCGACTTCGTACGCGATGGCTTCAAAGGCTATGACGGCGTTTTCCTGCCCACTTATTTCTCCAACTATGGCAAATACAGCCTCGGCACCACCGTCTACCTTCAGCTGGTGCCCTGCCTGCTGTTCGGGCGCAGCATCTGGGTCACCCGCACCACGGCCGCCCTGGCGACCCTGCTCGCCGCCGGCAGCCTGTACCTGATCCTCAAAAAAGTCTTTCATATAAAAGCCCCCTGGCTGGGCATCCTCGTCCTCGCCGCCACACCCACCTGGTTCCTGCATTCGCGAACAGCCTTTGAAGCCTGTCTGGCCGCCAGTTTTTATGCCGCCTTTCTGTATTTTTACATGCGCTACCGCGAAGACAATCCCCGCCACCTGTATATGGCAGTGGTCATGGCCGCCCTCGCTTTTTACAGCTATAACCCCACCCGCGTCGTGGTGGGCGTTACTGCCATCCTGCTGTTGGTCAGCGATTTTCGCTATCACTGGCAGCAGCGCAAGACCATCCTGATCGCCCTCGGCGTAACTGCGGTCTGTGCCCTGCCCTACCTGCGCTTCACCCTGGCTCACGAAGGCGAAAGCCTCAAACACTTGCAAATGATCGGCTCTTACTGGTTTCAACCGATCGGCCTGGACGAGAAACTGGCGCGCCTTGCGGCTGAATATTTCAAAGGCATTAACCCCATCTACTGGTACTTCCCTTCGGACAGAGACCTCAACCGCCACGTGATGAAGGGCTACGGCCACTTATTGTGGGCCAGTCTGCCCCTGATGATTGCCGGTCTGGTCATCACCCTGCGCAACTTTAAATCCTCCGCCCACCGTGTGCTGCTGATCGCCGTACTGGCCGCCCCCAGCGGCGCGGCCCTGGTCGGCCTGGGCATCACCCGCAGCATGACCATCGTCATTCCGCATGTTCTCTTCTGTGCCCTCGCCCTGTCTGCCGGTCTGGACTGGCTGGCCGCCCGCAAATGGCCGCGGCTGGCGCTCAACCTGTCCGTCTTCGCCATCCTCTCTGTTTTCAGCTTGTGGATGATGAATGATGCCCTGGTCAACGGCCCGCTGTGGTACGAGGATTACAGCCTGACCGGCATGCAGTACGGCGCGCGCCAGCTCTTCAGCGCCGTGCAGGAGACCCTGGACGACAACCCCGATATCAAAATGTCTGTCTCGCCTTCCTGGGCCAATGCCAGCGACATCCTCGCCCGCTTCACCCTCGGTGACCCGCTGCCTGTCACCATGGAAAGCATCTACGGCTATATGGACGAACCCAAAGACCTCTCCCCTGAACAGGTTTTTGTGATGATCCCTGAAGAATATCAGACCGCCCTTGAGAGCGACAAATTCACCGGCATGGAAGTGCTGCGTACCCTGCCCTATCCCAACGGCAAACCGGGCTTTTACTTCGTCCATCTGCGCTATGTGGACGACATCGAACGCGTTTTTGATGAAGAGCAGCAAGCTTTGTATGACCTGCGATCCGGGCGGATCACCTGGCAGGGGCAGAAAGTGGCCGTGCGCTTCCAGGCCCTCGACATGGGTGAACTCGCCCACCTGTTTGACGATAACCCCAACACCTTTATTCGTTCGGCTGCCGCCAACCCCCTCCAACTCCAGTTTGATTTTCCGCAGCCGGTCACGGTCAGTGCTGTGGATGTGTACCTCGGCGGCGCGCCCACCCACATAATCGTCCGGGCCTACGACGCCGAAGGGAATTTCCTCGAAGAACTGACCGAATCCTGCCCTGCCGTTCCTGACCCGCGCGAGGTCAACCTGCACTTCAGTGCCCCCCTTCAGGCCGCCGCCCTGCACTTCTCCATCAAAAACACGAACGAGGGGCAGCCCTCCCATGTCCACGTGTGGGAAATAGGTCTGGATTAACTTTGCAGGGATGATTTAGATTTTTTCCAGTATAATATCCGTATATCAGACTTTATTTATCCGTATTACTGTAAAGGCCCGCCCATGAACACAATCACCATTGTCTTCCTCGCCAATTTCCGTGAAGTAACCGGCATCAAACAGCTTGAGATGCAAATACCAGCCAGCGCCACCGTCGGGGATGTCAAGCAGGAACTCCTCAAGCGCTACCCCCGCCTGCGCACCCACTTCGCCAATATGTCCACCGTGGTCAACAAACACACCATCATCCTGGACACCGAAACCCTGCCGGAAAATGCCGAACTGATGCTCATGCCCCCCCTCGGCGGCGGGTAACCTGAACCATTGTCGTAACGACTTCAGTTGTTACAAACTCGCACTAACGCTCTCTAACGAAAGATTTCGTTACATCATCAGCATTCGCTCCTCTTTAAAGAATACATTTTGCTTTGCGGCCTCGCTCCGCGGCAAGAAAAAGATTACAATAAAACAATGACCCCGCCCAAACCCACCCAAAAACCCAAACGCAGTTTTGCCCTCTATCTGCTGATCCTCGCCAGCCTGCTCATCGCCTGGTTTGGCGTACTGCGCGTGCAGCAAACCCTGACCAACACCAGGTTGATCAACGCCGTCGACCTGCAAGCCTACACCCCTTTCCTGATCGCCAGCGGCATCGCCTACGCCCTGCTGGGACTATCCGCCGCACTGGCCCTTTTTTTGCGCTGGGCATGGGCGCCCTGGGTTGCCCCGCTGGTCTGGTTCCTTACCACCCTGCTGTACTGGATCGAGCACCTGCTGCTGACCCAATCCCCCGCCGCCAGCGTCAATATCGCCTTTGAAATCTTCCTGGACGTTTTCATGTTCCTGGCTGCGCTCTTTATTTTGGCCCTCCCCCAACAACAGCGCTTTTTCAATGTAACCCTCACCAATCCCTTCAAAAAGAAAGGCTGACATGCAAAAAAATCAGGAAATTGAAGTCAAATTCTATTTGAATGATCTGCCCCAATTCGAAAAAAATCTGCAAGGTCTGGGCGCCGCGCTGATCCAGCCCCGCACGCACGAACGCAACCTGCGTTTTGATACACCCGATAGAGCGCTCACCCGCACCAGGCAGGTGCTGCGCCTGCGCCAGGACGAGCACGCCCGCTTCACCTACAAGCGCCCTGAATCAGGCGGGAACGGCTCCGTCAGCAGCCGCACCGAGATTGAATTTGAGGTCAGCAGTTTTGAAAATGCGCGCCTCTTTCTGGAGGCCCTCGGTTATCAGGTCTACGTCAGCTACGAAAAATACCGCCGCACCTATCAACTTCCCGGCGTTGAGATCATGCTCGATGAAACGCCCCTCGGCGACTTCATCGAAATCGAAGGCAGCGACCCGCAAAGCATCGAAACCATTGCCGCTGCCCTGCACCTCAACTGGGGAGCGCGCACCCTGGAAAGCTACATCATGCTCCTCGACAAGGTGAAGGCCCTCCACAGTCAAATCCAAAACATGACCTTTGACGAATTTACCGACCTTACCATCACCCCCGCCGAACTCGGCCTGACCCCCGCGGACGCCTGACCGTTTTTCGCAGGGACAGGTTTTTAACCTGTCCGCTCCCTTTGAGGAAAACCTGCCCGCCCCGCCAATCCAAAAATCTACTTTGTATGAAAAAATACCCTCTATAACTTTGATAACGGAGCCCCCCCATGACCATCAAATTTGTTACCGACAGCGCCTGTGACCTGCCCAAAACCATCGTCGAGCAGTATGACATCCGCGTCGTCCCCCTGTTCATCAACATTGGCAACGTCAGTTATCAGGACGGCGTTGACCTGTCCAGGGAAGAATTTTACCGCAACCTGCCAGACTACTACCCCGCGCCAAAAACAGCCGCCCCCGGCCCGGCCCAATTTCAGGCCGTCTACGACAAGCTGGCCGATGAAGGCGCAAGCGCGATCATCTCCATTCACGTCTCGGAATCATTGAGCAACACCGTTGAAGCTGCCCGCATTGGCGCAAAAGACTATACCCGCGTACCGGTCACCGTGGTAGATTCCAACCAGCTCAGCCTCGGCGCTGGCCTGCTGGTCGTCACCGCCGCCCAGGCGGCTGCCGAAGGCAAAACTGTTGAGGAAATCGTCGCCATCATCGAAGAAAAATCCCGGCGCACCTACACCTTTGCCGCCCTGGATACCCTGGAATATCTGCGCCGCGGCGGACGGATGAGCATGGCCGTGGCGAAATTCGGCGAAATCCTGCATATCAAGCCCGTATTAAAAATGAACCAGGGCACCCCCACCGCTGAGCGGGTGCGCACTACCCGCCGCGCCATCGAGCGCCTGATGGAACTGATCACACAGTGCCAGCCATTGGAAGAAGTCTATCTGGTGCACACCTCCGCCCCGGACAAATTGGAAATTTTGCGTGAAAAGGCCAAACCGATTTTCCCCGGCGAAGAGGAACTGCTTGCAGTGCCGGTTACCCCCGTATTGGGCGCGCACCTCGGACCAGGCGCATACGGCTTTTCTTTTGTCGCTTGCGGCGCCGATTCCTGCCAGCCGCATTCCATGACAGAAGAATTCATGCGCCTCGCCAAAAACATCCGCGGTTAAGAGCTGTTCGAATCAAAACCCCGCCCTGATTGTGATCCGGAGGCGGGGTTTTTCATTATATATTCTAAATTGGTAACTACTCAGGTATGTCATTGCGAGGAGGCCGGCACTGTACCTCGCTGCGGTAGCAGTGTAGGTAAGGCCGACGCGGCCGCGAAGTGTCACAGACGATCTGGAACGCTCCGCGGCCACGTCGCAAAAGCATGCTCCTTAATTATGCCCCGAAGGGGTACGCAGTGACATCATCGAGGTGCCTGAGTAGTTACCTAAATTGTAAATTTTACATTGCCTTCTTTCCCAGGCTCGCCACATACACCGCAAACATCTCCTTGCCGTCCAAACCAAGCGCATCATTCAACAGATCATCATCAAACGCCGCTATCGCGCACGTCCCGCAGCCTATTGACTCTCCGGTCAGATACAGATTCTGGCACACGTGCCCCGCATCCAGATGCAGGTAGCGATAACCGCGCTCGTCATAGCGCCAGAACATGCGATCCATGACCGCTGTCCAGAAAAAACTCACCGTTGCCGTGCCGACCATTTTCTGACGGAAGCAGGCATTCACCAGCACATCGGCAACATCCTCAGCGCCACTGACCAGGATCAGGGCGTGCTCCCCTGCCAGAAAACGGTACAAGCCCGGCGCCAGGCCTTCCACGCGGTTGACCAGCACAAACGTCTCCAAAGCATGCCGCGCGCCGGCAGATGGCACCGTGCGCAGCGTGATAGGCCGGCCGGTCACTTCCTGAACGCCCTGCGTCATCCACAACAGATAGGAAAGCTCCGCCAGGCTCAACGCGTCCTCACTATATTTCCGCACCGATCGCCGCTGCTCAACAACAGTCCGAAAATCTGCGGATGGCATTTGCAGGTTCTTCGGGTCAGGCAGCGCAAAGCGCACCGCATCGGCCGGCGCAGCCCATTCCAGCGGCGGCTGCGGCTCTCCCCGCTGCTGCGCGCTCAGGCTGACATGTTTGCCCGTCTTCTGCATAAATTCATACCCGATTTTCTTTTCCATTATCCTCTCCTTTTTATCATCAGACCACCCCGGGTGATCACGAAACAGTTATTCCCCTTCTTATGATAACTGATGTTACGCAAAAGAGGCAAAAATCGGGTAATCTTAAGGCATGGACAA
>CAYURM010000054.1:0-9585 GCA_964447155.1 uncultured Anaerolineaceae bacterium | reverse complement strand
ACTCGCTCCGCCTTTGATGAGCTTCAAGCTCTCAAGGCTGCGTAACATCAGTAATCCAGTTGAAAGGGCCGCCCTATGGCGCGGTTCAAACGGGCCAACGTGCGGGAATATTGAAAAACAAGATCTTGATAGGACAACGGTTGATCATTTTCTTCCATTTGCTGGTCAAGCTGCAGGTATTGCAATTGCTGCAAACCTTCCTGCACGCGCAGTTTTCGCAGGCGCAGGATGGTCATCACCAATTCTTCCAACAGTTTCTCCGGGATGAGGGTGCCCTGCTGCTCATTGCGGCTTTCCAGTTCTGCTTTCAGATCTGCCAGGCTGTCTGGCAGGTTCGCATCAATGAAATCGCCCGGCTCCATGCTGTCTTCTTCCAGGGCGTTCTGGAGGAGGCGCGCCAGAGTCTGATGCTGGGCCTGATCAAAGTCCTGCGGGGTGAAGCGGATGAGTTCTTCTTTTTGCAGTACGCGGTCAAGAATATACAGGGACTCTGGCGCGCGCAGCATCAGCTGCAAGGCGTAGCTTTCCATCTCCCGCGCCAGGCTGCTCTGGTCAGCGACAGGTATTTGCACCCGCGCGGTGGGCAGCGCGGTCTGGGGTCTTTTTGGCCGCCGCCTGGGCGGGGAAGGGGCGCGGTTGGGCAGCAGGGTTTGTTCATCCACGCGCAGCAAACGCGCCAGGCGCTGGCGATAGGTGTCGCGCTCGACAGCATTGGGCACGTCGCGGATCAACGGTACCACCTGCGCGGCAATCTCGCTTTTCACCTTGGGGTCTTCCAGGTCGCGCCCGGCTGCCAGAGCGTTCATCACATGAATGACCACCGGTTCGGCATCGGCGACGATGCGTTCCCATTCCTGCGGGTCGCGCAGCACGATCTCGTCCGGGTCGAGGTCGTCGGGCAGGGTACACACGCGTAAATCCGCTTCCAGACGGCCTTCGCTGCGCACCAGACCGCGCGGATCAAACAGCCGGCTGGCGTCCATCTCTGCGGAACGGTCGAGGGTTTTGCGAGCTGTCTCGAGGCCGCGCAGGGTGCCTTTCTGTCCGGCGGCATCGGGGTCCAGGGCCAGCACCATGCGGCGGGTATAGCGTTTCAACTGTCGTAGATGATGCTCGGTGAGAGCGGTGCCCATCGGCGAGACCAGGTTCTGGTAGCCTGCCTGGTGCGGCACGATCACGTCCATATACCCTTCCACGATCACGGCCTGATCCTGGCTGCGGATGGCTTTGCGGGCGCGGTCCATGCCGTACAGCAGGTGGCTTTTGTCGAATAATATGGTTTGAGGGGAGTTGAGGTATTTGGGGACATCCTCGGGGTTGAGTACGCGCGCGCCAAAGCCGGCCATACGCCCCTGTGCATCGCGGATGGCAAACATGAGGCGGTTGCGAAAGCGGTCGTAATACCCGCCACCTTCGCGGCGTTCGCTTGCCAGGCCGGCATCCAGCATGTCCTGGGCATTGAACCCGCGGGCGGTAAAGTGTTTGAAGGCAGCGTCCCATGTGTCGGGGGCATAACCGAGGCCGAAGGTCTCCATTGTTTCGCGGGTTATGCCGCGCTTCTCGACATACGCCAGGGCCTGGGCTCCATTGGGTGTGGATAGAAGATGATGTCGAAAGAAAATGACCGATTCTTCCAGCAGCTCGCGCAGCTTGTCTGCCCGTTCTTCTTCGGCTTTGCGTTCCGGGGTCTGGGGTTTTAACTCCACACCGGCCCGCTGGGCGAGGTATTGCAGGGCTTCGGGGAAATCCCAGCCTTCTTTCTTCATCACGAATTTGAAGATGTCGCCGCCTTCGTTGCATTCTCCAAAGCAGCGCCAGGTGCCGGAATCAGCAAACACGGCAAAGGCCGGTGTTTTGGTGTTGGCATGGAAGGGGCAAAAACCCGTGTAGTTCTTGCCGGAGCGGCGCAGATTTACCGTCTCCGAAACCAGATCTACAATATCTACGCGGGCCTTTATGTCATCGACAACTGTCATCATTTACTCTTGTTTTTATCTTTCAGGTGCTTGATAGGGGTATTATAGACTCGCTATTCAGGGCTGGCAAGCGAGTTTTAACGGAACGCTCCCGCTCAGCTCCCTGACTGCTTACGCTCGAAAAAAATATCGGCATGGATGAACTTCACCCCGGCCCGGGTGGCGCATTCCTCGTCCTCGGGGCGGTCGCCGACGAAGATGCTTTCCTCCCAGTCCACCACGATGCCTTTTTGGAACATGACTGCCTCGCAGACTGCCAGCATGCCAATCTCCGGTTTGCGCAGCAGCGAGCGGTGATTATAGGGTTTTACCCGTCCTTTGGGATGCAGCAAACTATAGGCTACATGATCAAATGGGTCGCGATTAAACAGGCGAATGGTCTGCGCCAGCTCTTCCTGCCAGGCTGCCTCCTTTTTGAAACCGTAGGCTACGCCGCCCTGATTGGTGATGCCAAAAACCAGAAAGCCTTTGTCTTTGCAGGACCAGATTTTTTCCTCCACCCCCTCAAACAAGGCTACATCTTCGGGGCGGTTGATGATCCGCCCGTGTTTGCTGTAACGGATCGTGCCATCAAAGTCCAGACACAGTGCTGGCTGGACTTTGTAATCAGGTTTATTTCCTTGTGTTGTCATTGCGTATCTCCTTTCTCCAGCGATGGATAAAAATTGGCTTCAATCTTGCATCGACTGATCAAGAAAATCCTGGATGGATGATCATCTATGCGAAATTAATTGATTCCTTATTTGTCTCTACACCCAGAACGTATTATACTGGTTGTTAATGATGAAGTACTCATCATTTACTGTGTTCGCCAAGTATCCGTCAATCAAATGGGAAAATGCCATGAACCACAAGATGAAGACTGTTCTGCTCCTGTCCGTTATTTTTATGATTCTCACAGCGTGTATCCTGCCGCAGGGATTGATTCCGGTCAACCTGGGCCCGGCCACCGCTCTGCCGGTGGAGCCTATCCTGGACTTTGTTACCCCGGATGTCACGATGACCGAATTGCCGACTGCTACCAGCACGGCAACAGGCACTCTGATCCCGCCTACCATGACCATTGCTGTGCCGCAGGAAACCCCGGAACCCGTTGCCTCATCGGTTTGGGTAGCGAACTGGATGGACGGCAATATCATCCGCTATGACAGTAAAACGCTGGCTGAAGAAGCAACCATTGCGGTGGGCGGCCGTCCGATGCAAATCGTGGCAGAGCCGACTGCTGTGTGGGCTGCTGACACGACCCAGAACCAAATTCTGCATATTAATCCGGAGAATAACCAGATCGAAGCACCCATTGCCATCGACTCGATGGAAGTGCAGACCCTTGCCGTTGGAGAAGGGGCTTTGTGGGTGGGTGTGCGCGAAGCGGTGGAAACAGCTGGCGGGGGAGAGGAGGCGGTCACCAATGTCAACCGCACCGGGGGCGTGGTACGGATCAATCTGGAAAGTAATGAAATTGATGTGTATCTTGAAACTGGCGCACCCGTGACGGATATTGCCTTTCAGAACGGCCTGGTCTGGGTGGTATCCTCCGGCAATGACTTCAGCATGATCTACAAGATCGACCCGGCTGCCAACGAATTACAGGACATCGGCGATTTTGGTATTTGGGATGGGGGAGTCAAAATCGCTGCCAGCAACAACAGCCTGTGGCTGATCAATTTTACCCTGGGGAACACATTGATCCAGCTGGATGGAACCACAGGCGAAAAAATTTATGAGGTTGATTTGGCGCGCATCGCCGGCAGGGCAATTGACCTGACCACCACTACGGATGCGGTCTGGGTGTTATTTGACCAGGGAGTAGTAGGCAAGGTGGATGCTGTCCAGCGTCAAATTTTCTCGATCATTAATGTCTCGGCCAATGTTAATGAGATCTTTGCCCAGGCCGGCGCAGTGTGGGTGATCGGGCAGGCCAATGCTACCGTGTACCGCATCGACACAGCCCAAAACCGGGTGGTCGGCGAAGCGGTTACCGGCAGCAATATGCCCACCCTGACCCTGCCGCCCACGATGACTCTTGCTGTGTACGAAGCTTGCAGCGGCGCCCCGGCCACCCGCCTGCATATCGGCGACCGCGCACGGGTAGCGATGTATCCTTATGAGAACCAGCGCATCCGCAAGGATCCCAACAAAAACTCAACCATTCTGACGCTCTTCCGGCCAGGTACGCTGATGAAAGTTCTCGAAGGCCCTGAATGTGCCAATGGCTGGGTGTGGTGGAAAGTGCAGTCTTATACCTCCGGCGATATCGGCTGGACGGCGGAGGGCGACGCCAACAGCTACTGGCTGGAACCAGTTGAATAAGACAATTTATACTGTAAAATTGTAACTACTCAGGTATGTCATTGCGAGGAGGCCGGCACTGTACCTCGCTGCGGTAGCAGTGTAGGTAAGGCCGACGTGGCCGCGAAGCGTCATAGACGATCTGGGACGCTCCGCGGCCACGTCGCAAAAGCATGCTCCTTAATTATGCCCTGAAGGGGTACGCAGTGACATCATCGAGGTGCCTGAGTAGTTACGTAAAATTTAGAATTTATATTTAAACCACTTCACCTGAGACAGCGAGGAGTGACAACGTTCTGGATCAAAAAAGCAAGGTGTTTGCTATTCGGATTGTGAATTTATACAAATTCTTATGCGATAGTAAAAAAGAATATGTGATGCCGAAACAATTACTCAGATGCGGAACAAGTATTGGCGCGAATGTGACAGAAGCATTTCACTCTATTAGCAAAAAGGAATTTGTAGCCAAGCTCAATATTGCTCTTAAAGAGGCTTTTGAAACCGGATATTGGCTGGAACTGCTCAAAGAAACGGATTTCATTAGTGAAAGCCAGTTCGAGAGTATCAATGCTGATTGTACAGAGCTTATCAAACTGCTCACATCTATTATCAAAACAACAAAGAAAAATGAGGACTATAACCCTCAAGTTAAACTCCCTGCAAAAGCTTGCGGGGAGAACTTTTGACAGCAGGATACTCTTCACCTGCCTTTCATTTATAAATTGTAAATTTTAATTTATACCTTGCCTTTAGAACCCTTCCAGATAAGACAGATCCGCCGCACCATCCAGCAGGCCAGCTACCTGTTGAAGCAGGCCCAGGCGGTTATTGCGCACGGTCTTGTCTTCGTCCATTACCAGCACGGCATCAAAGAAAGTATTGATCACCGGCACCAGCGGGAGGAAAGCCTGCAAGGCATCGTCCACCGAACCGGGCTGGCGTTCAGCAGCCTGGGCGGCCTGTACTGCTTCGTAGAGGGCTTTTTCGGCGTCCTCCTGGAAGGCGGCGGGGGCAATGGTGTACTGTTCGGTCTGGTCACGGGTGATGCGCACACAGCGGGAGTACGCGGGCAGGATCGTGCCGGCCCAGTCATCGCGTTCTACCCAGGCAGCGAGCTGCCGGACAGCCCGCATGGCGCCGGCCGGGTTATGCCGCTGTACGGCCAGCACGGCGTCAACCACATCATGACGGAAACCCTGTTCAATCAGGTCATTGCGCTGGCGCCCGACAATAAACTCGAGACAGTCTTCCAGACTGTGCGCTGTGGCTTCCACGGGTAATTTATCCGCGGCCAGGGACAGTCCCTGACGCAGGTCAAAGTCAAGGTCTTTTTCCACCAGGTTCTGCACCAGCCCCAGGGCAGCACGGCGCTGGGCGAAGGGGTCCTTCGTTCCGGTGGGCGCCAGGTCGGCGGCAAACAGGCCCGCCAGCGTATCCAGGCGGTCTGCCAGGCCAATCAGCAAACCGGCTGTGGACTGCGGGGTTTTATCCCCGGCGGTCTTCGGCAGATAATGTTCATAAATCGCCTGCCCGACGGCGGGGTCTTCGCCCATCAAACCGGCATAATGGCGGCCCATCACCCCTTGCAGGGAAGTCATCTCAACCACCATGTGAGATACCAGGTCGGCCTTGCACAGGTGCGCAGCTCGCAGGGCTACTCTCTTTTCCTCTGCCTTCACATCAAACAAGGGCAGCAAGTCTGCCACCACAGCCTCAATGCGCTTGCTCTTGTCGAGCATCGAACCGAGCTTGTACTGGAAGATGAGCGTATCCAGGCGGGGCAGCAGGTCTTCAAGCGACTTGTTCTGCTGCAAATCTTCGGCGATGAAGAAAGCGGCGTCGGCGAAACGCGCCCGCACGACCTGCTCATTGCCATCGGCAACAGTTTCGAGAAACTGGCTGCCCCCATTGCGCACGGTGACGAACCATGGCATCAAATTGCCATCCGCATCCTTGAGCGGGAAATAGCGCTGGTGTTTCTTCATCACCGAGATCAATACTTCAGCGGGCAATTCCAGATGTTTCTCTTCAAATGTGCCGCGCAGGGCGGTCGGGGCTTCCACCAGCATGGTCACTTCGTCCAGCAGGCCCGCGTCCAGCTCCTGGCGGGCGTTGACTTCGGCCATCAGCGCCTTCACCTGGGCGGCGATGGCTGCCTTGCGTTCCTCAACGTCAAGGATGATCCCCTGAGTGGTCAGCACGTTGTAATAGGCAGCCGGATCAGCCACTGAAAAGTCGCTTTGTTCCTGGAAGCGCAGACCGCGGGTGATGCGTCCTGAACGCATTCCGGCATACTCAAACGGCACTACCTGCTTGCCGAACAAAGCTAATAACCAGCGCACCGGGCGCGAAAAGCCTTCGTTGGAGGCGTTCCAGCGCATATTCTTGTCGAAATGAATGCCTTTGATCAGGGCGGTCAGACGCTCGCCGAGTACCTCGGGGGCCGGGCGGCCGGTCTCGCTGACCATTGCCACCACGTATTCGCCGCCGTCGATTTCACGCACTTTCAGGTCAACCACGTCAATACCCTTGCCGCGGGCGAAACCCTGGGCTGCTTTGGTCGGGTTGCCATCGGCATCGTAGGCACGGCTGGCGGGAGGTCCCTTGACTATAGAGTCCAGGTCAGGCTGTCCGGGCGCTACATTGGCCACAGACACGACCAGCCGCCGAGGGGTGCCCATCACGCGCACAGTGCCATGTTCCAGGCGCAGTTCCTTCAACAGCGAAGGCACGGTCTCTTTCAATTGCGTCAGCGCAGATTCAAGGTCGGCAGCGGGCAGTTCTTCGGTACCGATCTCCAGCAGGAATTCGGCTGGTTGGGTCGGGGCTTCCAGGGCTTCTGTGGCTGCCTGGGCAGCTTCCTGGGCGGCTTCTACTACCCACGGGAAACCCAGTTCCTGGCGCTGGTTGACGAACGCCTCGGCGACTTTGGTTGCCAGAATGCGCATCTGCGAGAACATCGCCTGGCGTTCGGTTACGCCGACCGCACCGCGCGTGTCGAGAATGTTAAAGGTATGCGAGCATTTGAGCACATAGTCATGGGCAGGCAGCACCAGCCCTTCGGCAAGGCAGGTCTCGGCTTCTTTCACAAACAGGTCATACATCTGGCGAACCTGTTCCACATCGGCGACTTCAAAATAATATTTGCTGTGCTCATATTCTGCCTGGTAATTGACATCGCCGTAAGTGCGTTCCGGGCTCCATTGCAATTTGCGGAAATGGCGCACGCGCTGTAACGGCATGGCGATGCGTTCAAGACCGTAGGTCAGCTCGGCTGCCACCGGGTCGACCATCTGGCCGCCGGCCTGCTGGAAGTAGGTGAACTGGGTGATCTCCTGACCGTCCAGCCAGACTTCCCAGCCCAGGCCCCACGCGCCCAAAGCAGGCGAATTCCAGTTGTCTTCCACGAAGCGGATATCGTGCTTCAGCGGATCAATTCCCAGGGCAACCAGCGAACCCAGATACAGCTCCTGCACGTTTTCAGGTGCAGGCTTGAGGATCACCTGGAACTGGTAATGCTGCTGCAAGCGGTAAGGGTTATCACCATAGCGGCCGTCATCCGGGCGGATGGAAGGTTCCACGTAAGCCACGTTCCAGGGTTCAGGACCCAGCACGCGTAAGAAGGTGGCCGGGTTGTACGTACCTGCGCCGACCTGTGTATAGTAAGGCTGCCAGAGCATGCAGCCGTAATCAGCCCAATATTGCTGTAGTTTTAAAATGATGGATTGAAAAGAGAATTGATTGTCCATGAGCGCTCCAAAGCGTATTGTATTTGAAAAATAGTCAACTGATTATACCTGAGTTTGCAAAATTGTAACTTGGGAAGATCGAGTGAACACGTTCCTCATCAATAATAACGCTTGACAATAATAACGCCTTTCGTTATTATAAAGATGTGATAAAGACCTTTGCAGACAAAGAAACTGAAAAGCTGTTCAATCGGATATTTTCAAAAAAGCTGCCGCCGGAAATCCAACGAGCCGCGCGATACAAGCTCGAAATCCTGAGCGCAGCAGAAACAATCAATGATCTTTGCTTTCCCCCAGCAAACCATCTGGAAAAATTGCAGGGGGACCGCAGTGAACAGTACAGTATCCGTATTAATGACCGATGGCGACTTTGTTTCAATTGGCACAATGGTCATGCTTATGATGTAGAAATAGTGGATTATCATTAAAGGAAAAAACAATGTGCGAAGATAAACTTTTCCCCATCCACCCCGGGGAAATCTTGCTGGAAGAATTTCTGAAACCGCTGAACCTCAGCCAATACCGCCTGGCAAAGGATATTCAGGTGCCGCCACGGCGCATCAACGAGATCGTACACGGCAAACGGGCGATCACATCCGACACGGCCCTGCGCCTGGCGCGCTATTTTGGCATGTCCGACCAATTCTGGATGAACCTGCAAATGCGCTATGATCTTGAGGTGCAAAAAGATGTGCTAGGGGAACACCTGCTTGAGGTGAAAGTGCTGGCCCATGCAATGAATGAGGATCCAGATACCTATTCTGCGTAAAACATTCGACTGGAATGTGAAACCTCCCGCAAATTCATTTCAGCGAGAGGTTGTTATTATCCTTTCAGGATCGGCCTGTTGAGATGCGATTTGACCTTAACAATCCTTAAGATTTTTCATAATCACGTCTGCGATCGTCATCTTATGGCGCTGGGCCAATTCCCCGTTGATCATCTCAATCTGTTTGTGCGGCGAGTAGAACACCTCGCTCCAGCCATAACCGGCGCAGGCCGTGTCGGCGATCATGTTGCCTTGCTGGTCTTCTCCCCACCAGGCGCGGTAGGCTTCTTCCAGGTCGGGGCGGATATGAAATTCAGGGATGTTGTGATGGGCAGAGTAATAATAATCCGGCGGGAGGGCGTTGAGGATGGTTTCAAAGATGTGCACGCGCACCTTGACCCCGTTGCGGCATTCTGTGTCGGCGATGCGGCTTAGCCCGCGGATGGTTGCCAGGGGGGCGATCACTTCCACCCGTTCCAAATTCTTGAAGCGCTTTTTGATCTCGGTGATCGTTTCGCGCATCACCAGACCGCTGGCAATACTGTCGGCGATAAACGCGACGGAGATGTTCTCGTGCTGGTGCTGGTCAAGGTCTTTGTCCTTGAAGAGGGTCATCTCCACCTTGCGGTTATAGACTGGCACGGTGTTATCAAAGACATGGTGGGCGTCAAGCACGATCTCATCGCAGTAATAGCCATAGTTATCAAAGATGGCCTCGGAGACCTGATATTTCAGTCCTTCTCGGGCGATGTCAATATTCACACGTAAATGCTCCACCCATATTCACCCACACTGTGCCAGC
>CAYURM010000053.1:0-14538 GCA_964447155.1 uncultured Anaerolineaceae bacterium | reverse complement strand
GAGCGAACTGCCAGTCTTCAGGTCCCTTGCCCTTCGCCGTACCTTCCAGACAGGGGAAAACCAGAGTGGTCTGGTTGAGATCCACCGGGAACGGATCGCTGAAGCGGAGATTGTTGACGTATGACCCGTCCGGCGCGAGGCCGCTGTTGCTTCTTGTTGCTTCAATTTTGCTGTTATCCGGCAAGCTTAGATAGGCAGGTGAGAGGCATGCTGGATCACCAAATCTGGCACGTTTAATTTCAACGGGCAGATCGGAGATCGCATAGGTGATGATCGTCTGATCAGCGCTCAGAAAGGCGGATTGAATGGTAATGGTAATTCCATCTTTCGTATCGCTCACTGGCTCAGATAGTTGTCTGAAAGGCGAGCTGGTATCCACAATGCCCACATCTGGCACGAATCCGAAGACGGCTTGTATCTGCGCCAGGACTTTGGAAGGTCCAATGGCGAGGACCGCGGCGCCTGCGAAAAGAAAAATACACATAACATAAGCCCACCCACGGGAAAAGCGGAAAGTGGTTTTTGCTTTTACTCCAGGGTTCGGTTGAGATGCCTGTAGATTCACTTCAAGACGGTTGAAGAAAGCCGGGTTGGCATCAGGCAAATGATAGGATTGCTTTATCTCTTTCTCAAAAGAAGTGAGTTCGTTCATTTTATTTCTCCACCTGGGCTTGCAGGCGCTCCAGGAGCCGGTAATATCTCTTTTTGATGCGAGTCTCAGGCTCGCGGAGGATCGAGGCGATCTCGGCAAATGGCAGTTCTGCCACAATACGCAAGCGCAGATACTCTTGCTCGAGCGGGCTGAGACAGGTAATGAGGCTTTCCAGAGCGCTCAAACGATCCTCATCTGCTGGGGAAAGTTTCCTTCTCACCGCTTTAACTTGTTCAAGTTCTTCGTCAAAGTCCACGGCAGGGTGTCGCTGGGATTTGCGGAAAAAGTCGTGTGTTTTATTGCGGGCAATTGTGAAAACCCAGGGCGTGAATTTGAGCGGGTCGTGCAGCCTGGAAAGATTTTCGAATGCGGTCAAAAAAGTCTGTGAAGTCAGGTCCTCGGCATCTGCGACGTTGCGCACGCGGCTGTAGAGATAATAGAAGACTGGGTTAGCATTCTTTCGGTAAAGCTCAGTAAAGTTGACCTGTTCTGCCTGGCTTGCCTCTTTCGATTCATTCATCATAGACATACAGGGTTCTTTCGCGAGAATTTTGGTTTCATCCATTGAGGCTCCTTTACAGGGTCTTTTTGTTAATTGCAGCTATATTAAGAAAGACGCTGAAAAGGGGAGGGATGTGACAATTTGTGTCTCAAATTTAAAAATGGATTATGGATAAAAAGTTAAAATTTAATGCGGGCCGGGTTTCGCCGTGAAAAACCAGGAAATACAGCCCCTCTTACCTTATTGATCCATAAATCATTGGGTCTCAATTATGGGCGATTGATGATTTCATTCATGAGTTGTAAAACGCACTGCCAGACTGTCTCAAAATCCAGACCTTTGTTGATTACCAAATAATGAAGCCGACGTTCCCAATCTGTTTCAAATTCAGAACGCCGTTTCTCGATATTTTTACTATTAATCCCATTCAGGCTTAATCCCCTTGCCTCAAACTTCCCGGGCAAAATCTGTTTAACCGCCTGCATATCAATTCCGGTCGAAATCAGGTTGTAAATGTCATACAGGTCTCTTGAAACAGCAAACCAGATTCGCTTCCGTATTCATCCTCTACCACTTCAAAATGAATCGGCTGGATGTGAAAATCAGGGCCGTCGTGATCCCTTATCCAATCACCACTTCTGGTGATCCACTTTTTCATCCCGGCAGGGGAGAGATGCTTCGTGGCCGTAAAGTCCAGGTCCTCTGAAAAACGATATTCTGGAAAGTAGCACTTTCGTAAACAGGTACCGCCTTTGAATATCAAACCACCAAACAGATCCCCAGTCTTTAACATACCGAGCAGGAACCACCCAAGGCTATAATCCAGATTCATTACCATGGGATCAACTTGTGTGGCAGCCGCGGTACGGCGAATTTCAGCTTCACTAATCATCTAAAATTCCATTTTTGGTATCAGGATTCAATGGGAACATTTATCTGAAGTTGCCAGCGGGTGATCACAGGGCCGGTTCGTCCAGAACCGGGTTCTAATTGGCTGATCCCTTTTGAGATCATGTTTTGCCAACGGTTTATTTTTGAATCCACGTCAGGTATCGGTAAAGATAGTGTTTCTGCCAGATACCCTAGCCGCTTGGCCACCACTCCGCCGCCCCATTGTTCCAGGTATTGCTCTACTTTATTCCAGTCAATCGAATTCATAGAAGACTTCATCGCTTGCGCTAATTGAACGATTCCGCCACTCAAATCAGGCCGGCTGGCTGCGTCAATAAGAGTCTTTTCTCGATCTGTCACCATTATGAATGTGTCTTCAATTTTCCGGGTGACGTTCCCAAAAAAATAACGTTCTACTACGTGGATGAACTGGAATTCGGTTCCCTGGATCGTTAGAGGTCTTTTCCGTTTCGTGGTCTGGATAAATTGAATTTGCGGAATTTGCTCCGTCATATTCCAAAAACGAAGAGCCGACCAATACGCCACAGCCCCAGGCGAGATCAGATGACCAGCCAGCAATAATGCATTCTCTGACCAGAGTCTTTTGGGTCCAGCCTCCAGTGGAATGATCATGTACAATCCCCGTTCCAGACGCTGGAGCCAGCCTTTTCGCACCAGGCGGCCCAAAGTATTCGTTGCAGCTACCTTTGATTGCCAATACGCAACAGCCTGTTGGTATGTGAATACCCGTTTTCCGGCTGAAGAAAATGTTGTTAAAAAATCGGTTTCTGCTTTACTTAGCGACATAATATTTTATGTGACCCAACCTTCATAGTTTGACGTTTCGGTTACATGAAATATTATACAACAAAACGTTCCATTGTGTGAATTGTTTTGCTGTATTTTGTTCACCGCGGCTCCCATAAACTAGAAGGTTGGATAGAGATCAACTGCGCAATTTTGCGCCCAGCTCTTTCTCGAGCATGTAAATGATCTTCTTGCGTATCTTCTGCGTGTCTTTGTCACTGAGAGTCTTGTCCGCCGAGCGGTAGATCAGCGAGTAAGCGAGGCTCTTCTTGCCTTCGCCGATCTGCGGGCCGCGGAAGATGTCGAACAGGAACACGTCTTCCAGCAGGTTACCGCCGGACTTGCGGATCACGTCCAGCACAGCCGCCGCCGGAGTGGCTTCGTCCACCACCACGGCCAGGTCTTCCAGCACCGGCGGGTAGACGGGCACGGGCACGGTCTCGTAGCGCAGGGGCATCGCCTTGAGCAGGGCTTCGACGTCCAGCTCTGCGGCCAGTACGGGGGCTTTCTCCAGTTCGTACTGTTCCTTGACCAGCGGGTGAATTTCACCGAAGGTGCCCAGCAGCACATCCCCGCTCCACACATTGGCGCATTTGCCGGGATGAAAAGTAGCATGCTCGCCAGCCGTGTAGGTCACGTTTTCAATATGCAAGGCCGCCAGCATGGATTCGATGATCCCTTTCAGGTCGAAGAAATCCATCTCGCCAGACGGCTTCTGATCCCAGGCAGGCAGGAAGCGCTGTCCGGTCATTGCCAGCGACAAACGCCGCGGCTCAACGGGCAACTGCTCGCCTTCAACGGGCAGGAAAACTTTGCCAACTTCGAACAAAGCCAGACGCGCGCGCTGGCGCACGTTGCGCTCAACGACTTCCAGCATCTGGTGCAGTAAGGTGCGGCGCAGGACGGTGCGGTCGGCGGCAATCGGGTTCGCCATGCGCACGTATTCCACCACCGGCTGTGTTACATCAGGCGGGAGAAGTTTGCTCTCAGCCTCCGGGGTGGTGAAGCGGTAGGTGATGATCTCCTGCATGCCCAGCTGCGCCAGCACATCGCGCAGGCGTTCTTCCCGCTCCAGGGCGTCATTGCGGCGCTGCGGGGGCAGCTCATCGCTAATGCGTGTAGCCGGAATATTGTCGTACCCATACAGGCGGGCGATCTCTTCCAGCACGTCGGCTCTGCCAATCACCCCGCTGCCGATGTCGGTGCGGTGATCGGGCGACTTGACGAAAATCGTCTCCCCTTTGACGCTGCATTCGAACTCAAGACGGGTGAGCAGGTCAATAATCGTCTCCGCGGGAATATTGATCCCCAGGCTGCGCTCGACATACGCTTCGGTGATCTCCACTACCGGGTCCTGATAGACCTTTGGGTATTCATCTACCAGTCCTTTGGCGATCTCCCCGCCGCTCCATTGGGCCATGCGATCGAGGCCCAAACGCACGCCGCCTTCAGCCAAAGCGGGGTGCAGATCACGGGAGAAGCGGTACCCGGCTTCGGAGGAGAGGTGATCGGCCTGCATGGTCTTGCGGACGTTGATGAAATTCCAGTTCGCGCCTTCCAGCAGTACGTTCTTTGTCTCGGGGGTCACTTCCGATTCCAGTCCGCCCATCACGCCCGCCAGGGACAGCGGCCCGGCGGTATCGGTGACCAGGATCGTGTAGGGTTCCAGCTTGTGTTTCACATCGTCGAGTGTGGTCAGCATCTCGCCGGGATTGGCGGCGCGGGTGATGATGGTCGGTGCTTTGCCGCCCGCCCGCTTGACGAGAACGTCATAGTCGAAAGAGTGCAGCGGCTGGTTCCATTCCAGCATGCAGTAATTGGTGGCATCCACAATGCTGTTGATCGGACGGGTGCCCGCCAGGCGCAGCCGGCGCTGCACCCAATACGGGCTGGGGACGGCTTTCACATCTTTGATCAGCCCCACCACGAAGCGCGGATTGAGTTCCGGGTCAGTGATCTCAATGAAAGCATGTCCTTGAATAGATGGGCCGGTGGGCAGCATGGTCAGCTCGGGTTTGCGCAGAGGCAAATCCAGCACGGCAGCAATCTCACGCGCCACGCCGACGATGCAGGCATCCCGCACCATATTGGGCAGTACCTCAAAAGTATAGACCACATCGCCCATGTACTCGGCCAGGGGCATACCGGTGGGGGCGTCGTCATCGAGGATAATGATGCCTTCATGTTCCTCGGAGATACCCAGTTCCTTTTCCGAGGCAACCATTGAATCGGACACCACCCCGCGGATTTTGGCGGACTTGAGTTTGGTCAACTCCCAGCCGGGCTTGTGACCGTCGTACAGCACGGAACCCAGTCTGGCGTACGCCACCTTGAGCGGCTTTTCCAGCGGGCCTTTGCCCTTGTATTCATACAGATTGGGCGCGCCGGTCAATACAGTGCGCACACCATCCCCGTCGTCCAGCTGGCATAATACCAGCCGGTCAGCGTCGGGATGAGGCAGGACTTCATTGATTTGCGCCACGACGAACTTGTCCGCCGGCCAGCTCAGGCCGGAAATCTTGAATCCGTGCTTGTCGCCTTCGGGCATCGGCAGGCCGACAACCTGAATGGCTTCAACTTCCATGCCCGCCATGGTCATCACACGGGCCAGCTCCTCAATCGGGAGGTCTACATCAACATAATCTTTTAACCAGGAAAGTGGGACTTGCATGGTACCTCGCTTGCTTCGTGAGTAATCACAAATGTAGGGTGCGTTCAAAACGCACCAATAATTCATCTTGTTCAAGGGTGCGTTAGCAACGCACCCTACAAATGATTAAAACTGCTCCAAAAACCGGGCATCATTCGCCCAGAAGTATCGAATATCTTCGATTTTATGCCTGAGCATATTGATACGCTCGGGCCCCATGCCCGCGGCGAAACCGGAATACACTTCGGGATCATACCCGCCGTTGCGCAGCACGGTGGGGTGTACCATCCCGCAGCCGAGGATCTCCAGCCAGCCGGAGCGTTTGCACACGGCGCAGCCTGTGCCGCCGCAGATGAAACATTCCACGTCCATCTCGGCGCTGGGCTCGGTGAAGGGGAAGTGGTTGGGTCGCAGGCGGGTGCGCACTTCGCGGCCAAACAGGCGGCGCACAAAATCGTTCAATGTTCCCTTCAGATCGCCAAAGGTGATATCCCTGCCTACCACCAGCAGCTCTACCTGATTGAACTGGATCTCCGAGCGGGCGCTGATCTGCTCATAGCGGTAGCACATCCCCGGCAGGATCACGCGGATCGGGTCGGGAGCGTATTCACGCATCACGCGGATCTGTCCGGGCGAGGTGTGCGTGCGCAGCACCACGCCGTCTTTGGTAGTGAAGAAGGTGTCCCACATGTCACGGGCGGGATGATGAGCAGGGATATTAAGCAGCTCAAAATTATATTCCTCGGTCTCCACATCGCGCGAGCGGTATACCTGGAAGCCCATCTCAGCGAAGATATGATAGATCTCGCGCAGCACTTCGGTCTCGGGGTGCAGACCGCCGTGGATCGGCTGGCGGCCGGGCAGGGTGATGTCCAGGTGGTCGCTGCTCAGCGATTGCGCCAAAGCAGCCTGCTTGATCTCCGCCTGTCGTGCGGCGAGGCGGGCTTCAAATTCCTGTTTTACCTTGTTGGCGGCCTGGCCGATCATCGGGCGTGCTTCCGGCGGCAGGGTAGAAAGGTTCTTCATCACCTCGGTTACGACTGCCTTGCGCATCAAATGATGGGTGCGCCATTTCGCCAGCGCATCTTCATCTTTCAGCGTATCCAGCAATGCCAGACCGGTTTGACGCGCCTCGGCCAACTGCTGCTGTAACTGTTGCAGCAGCTCATCCTGGTTTTTCGTACCATCTTGTTCGGGCATACATCCTCCTTCATCTCTCAGGATATTTTTGTTTCCTGTGGTTTAAAAAATAAACCGTCCCAGGTTCAGGGACGGGGTATCCGCGGTACCACCCTTCTTGGCTGCAAAAATCAGCCCGCTTTCTCCAACGGCCTGGTGATGATTGGCGGTTGGCTGCGCGGTTAACGCTGCGCCTGCGTCCCGGACTAGTAGCCTTGTTGGGGCGTTCCCCCGGGCGGCTCGAGAGGGAACTTCGTTCTGTTTTCACCGGGCGGGCGTCTCAGTCATGCACCCGCGTCCCTGTCGGTTTCCGCTGAACTACTTTCCTCTGTCACAGCCTTTGGTGACTTGTGCGATCTCGTCCTCTATTATGCCAGAAAGAGAACAAATGTCAAGGTGGAATATTATCCACAGGGTGGGTTGCCAACCCACCCTGCGATTCCTGTGTTTTCTCTTACCCCGAAACCAGGGTGCCTACCTTCTCGCCGAGCAGGGCGCGGCGCAGGACGTCATCCTCCCACAGGTTGAGCACCATGATCGGCATCTCGTTATCCATGCACAGCGTCAGGGCGGTGCTGTCCATCACTTCCAGACGGCGGCTGATCGCATCCAGGTAGGTCAGTTCAGCAAACTTTACCGCGTCGGCATGCACGTGCGGGTCTTTGTCATACACGCCGTCCACTTTGGTGGCCTTGATCAGCACATCTGCGCCAATCTCCATCGCGCGCAGGGCAGCTGCCGTGTCGGTGGAAAAATACGGATTGCCCGTACCGCCGCCGAGGATCACCACGCGGCCTTTTTCCATGTGGCGCATCGCCCGCCGGCGAATGTACGGCTCGGCCACCGAGCGCATCTCAATCGCCGTCTGCACACGGGTGATGACGCCCTTGCTTTCCAGCGAGTCCATCAGGGCGAGGGCATTCATCACCGTGGCAAGCATGCCCATATAGTCGGCTGTGGCGCGGTCCATGCCCAGTTCCAGTCCCTGGCGTCCGCGCCAGAAGTTGCCGGCGCCAATCACAATGGCAACATCAATGCCCAGCTCGCGCACATCGCGTACTTTCTCGGCAATGTGCATGGCACGTTGGGCATCAATTCCAATGCCCATTTCACCGGCAAGCGCTTCCCCGCTGATCTTTAACAAGACACGGCGATATTTGACATTTGACATTTATCTGTCCTTTCATCTTTCTGCTGATCTAACGGTACGCATCGATACACAATCGATAAAATGATTGAAGGTATTTCAAAAAAAAAAGGCCAACCCATTGGCTGGCCTTTCTCTGTTTATTCTTCTTCGCTCTCAGAATCATCTCCAAGTGCCCAACGCTCGAAACGTCGAATCACCAGGTTTTCACCTGTGGAAGCGATTGTCTGGTTGAGCAGTTCCTGGATGGTGAGGTTGTCATCACGAATGTAGGTCTGCTGCAGGAGGACGTTATCGTCCTTGTATTTCTTCAAATATCCTTCTACAATGCGGGGGAGGATATTTTCCGGTTTGCCTTCTTCGCGGGCTTTGGCAGCGGCGACTTCGGCTTCGTGCTGAATCTCTTCCTCAGGAATTTCATCAGCAGTGATATACAGCGGGGAAGCTGCGGCAATCTGCAGGGCAATTTCGTGGGCAAAGGTGCGGAAATCGTCGGAGCGGGCTACGAAATCAGTTTCGCAATTTACCTCGACCATAACGCCGACACGGCCGTTACCGTGGGAGTATAGTTCAATAACGCCTTCAGAAGCAACCCGGCTGGCGCGTTTGGCAGCTGTTGCCAGGCCTTTTTCCCGCAGGAAATCCAGCGCCTTCTGGAAATCACCGTCAGCAGCTTCAAGCGCTTTGCGGCAGTCTAGAATCCCGGCATGGGTGGTATTTCGTAACTCTTTGATCATTTCAGTTGTGATTGTTGCCATTCTTCATTCCTTCAAGTGAAAATCTGTGAATTCGGTAAACGAGGGGAGATTTACTCCTCATCGTCCTCTTCTTCAGGCTCTTCTTCGGTCTCATCAGCAGAAGCTTCGTCTGCTTCTTCAACTTCAGGCACTTCTTCATCTGCTGCGTCCACCGCAGGTGCTTCTTCGGCTGCAGGTGCTTCAACAGCTTCTTCCACTGCGGGGGCTTCTTCAGCAGTTTCCTCTGTCTCTTCGGGCTGTAACTTTGCCAGTGTGGATGCGCCCAACAGTTCTTCATCGGAAAGTTCTTCTTCTTTGGTGAAGCGAGGTGTGGTTTGGGAGGCCTGGGCTGCCGGGGTCTTGTCTTCCTCTTCCTGCATGTCGTCCTTGCGCATGGCCTTGCCCTCCAGAACGGCATCGGCGATCTTGCCTACCAGCAGCTTGATCGCCCGGATGGCGTCATCATTGGAAGGGATGGGATAGTCCACATTGACAGGATTGCAGTTGGTATCAACCAATGCGATCACAGGAATATTCTTCAGGTTTGCTTCGTGGATAGCGGTGAATTCGCGGGTAACGTCCACCACGAAGATCAGGTCAGGCAGTTCAACCATGTGACGGATACCGCTCAGACGGATCATCAAACGGCCGATCTCGCGGTCGATCATCAGGCCTTCCTTCTTGGTCAGCAGATTGATCTCGCCGGTTTCCTTCAGCCGTTCCAGCCGTTCCAGTTCGCGAATACGCTGTTGAATGGTCACCCAGTTGGTCAGGGTGCCGCCCAGCCAGCGTTCTGTCACACTGGGCATGCCGCAGCGTTCCGCCTCATCACGGATGGTTTCCTGCGCCTGGCGCTTGGTGCCCACGAACAGGATCGTGCCGCCCTTGGCGGCGACATCGCGCACGATGCCGTATACTTCGTTCAGGGATTTCACCGTTTGCTGCAAGTCAATGATATGGATACCATTGCGTTCGGTGAAAATAAAGGGTTTCATTGCGGGGTTCCACTTATTGGTACGGTGACCAAAGTGAACACCACTTTCCAACAGGGCCTTCATGGATACGATAGAAGCCATTTTTAAACCTCTCCTTTGCGTTTTTCCTCCGCCTCTGTCATTCCGGGGCCGAACTGCCTTTCTCAGCAGCACGCCGGTCCCAGTCGAGAGACGTGTGGGATAATAGGGTTGATAAAGCGGAGCAAGTATAACACACACGTCTGACAATTGTCCAGAAAATGAAACCGGACATTCGTCCATTTCACAGTAAGGAAATCAACACCATGCCCATGACAGAACGGTTTACCGAAGCGATGACATACGCTGCCGAATTACACCGCACCCAGGTCCGCAAGGGCAGCGAGGTGCCATACATCGCTCATTTAATGAGCGTATCGGCCCTGGCTCTGGAATACGGTGCCAATGAAGACGAAGCGATCGCGGCTCTGCTGCATGATGCCATTGAAGATCAGGGCGGTGACGTCACCCGTCAGGAGATCCGCCGCCGCTTTGGCGATACGGTTACTGAGATTGTCAATGGCCTCAGTGACAGCGACGTGCAGCCCAAGCCGCCCTGGCGGGATCGCAAGGAAGACTATATCGCCCATTTGGGCAGCGCATCCCCTTCCGTGCTGCTCGTTTCGGCGTGCGATAAACTGCACAACGCCACCAGCGTTCTGCGCGATTATCGTTCCATTGGCGAAAACCTGTGGTCCCGCTTCCGCGGCGGCAAAGATGGTACCCTGTGGTACTACCGCAACCTGGTCACCACCTACCAGCAGTGTTTTCAATCTCCCCTGGTTGAGGAACTGGACAGGGTCGTCACTGAGCTGGAAACGCTGGCAAAGTAAATCTACTCCAACGCTTTGTACAAAGCGCCCAACGAAATCAGGTCGTTAACCTCTTCGACAAATTTGATGCGCTCTGGATGACCGCCCGCCAAAGCACCGCGTATCAGGATCGGTGTTAAATCCAAATCTTTAGCGCCGCGGCAGGTGGACAGGACACAATTTTCGGCGCAAAACCCTGTCAGAAAAACCGTATCAATCCCCTGTTTGCGCAATTCTTCCAGGAGAGGCGTTTTGTTAAACGCATTGCCATATGTTTTGTGAATATGCACATCCGAAGGCAGGATTTGCAGCGCATCCGGCAGATCAAAGCCTTCTTCTCCCGGCACCAGGTTTTCGTTTTCATTGACATGCTGCACGCTGATCACGGGCAGGCCTTTTTTGCGGAATACTTCAATCGCTGTATTGATATACAAGATCGCAGTATTCAGCGAACGGGTTGTACTTTCATCTTCCTCAAAAAAAGCTTTCTGCACATCAATTACTATTAAAGCTGCTTTCATCGAATACTCCTTATTGATATGAACTTTATCTATTGATTTTGCCAAAACGTGCCGGCAGGCAAAGGACGAAACCCGATCTGATAATAAAACTGCTGGGACGATCCAACATAAGCCTGTCTGGCGCCCGCCTGTCCGCAGCACCGGATGCCTTCCAGCACTGCTGCCTTCCCCAGTCCCATTTTACGGTATACCGGGTCCGTCGCCACCGGCTCAACCAGGGCATATTCGGTGTCCGGGTCATACCACATGCCGCAGTAAGACGCATACTCGCCATCCGGCGACACCACCACAATGCACAGTCGCAAATCCAGATGGGGACCGGATAAACTTTTTCTGCGATCCGCCAAATCTTCTGGCGTTGTCGGCGGTTCTCCCTCATGGTTGAACCCTCTCCATAACAGCTTGTTGAATTTTAGGATGTCCACACCCTCAGCCAGACAGGCAACCGCAAATCCAGGTGGCAGCGAATAATCAATGGCAGCCAGATCAATATCCATCACCGATACCGCTTCCCTGTCTTGTGTCGGTTTGAACCCATACCGGGCGGCGGCCTGCTGGAATTCCCTGTCGGCATTGTTGATCAAGACCTTCAACTTGCCATGCTCATCAGACAGGTGCTCCCTGGCATAAGCCAGCATCTCGGTTTTCAGGGCAGAATGCGCCTCGTCAACACAAAAATACGCAAAACCGGGTTTGTCCTCATAACTGGCAAGCGCAACGATCTCGCCGCCGCTTTCCCAAATGCCAATGCGGTGCTGATTGGCAATATCAAGAAAAGGCAGCGAAAAGGCCCATTCCCAGCGTCCCCATTCAAAATGGTATTGAGGAATTGGATTTTTCGCGTTGATCCGCACCAGGAAATTTCGCACCTGATGAAAATCATCCGAAAATCCCGGTTCCATTGTGAAATTTCTAAATCGTACCGGCATGATTCAATCCTCTTGGGTTATAGAAGGCTGGCAGTATTGCCAGCAATTCTATTATCACATAAGTTGGAAATTTTTCAGGCACCCAGGATAAAACCAAACTGCGCTCTTCTACTATAATATAGGAAAGAGAATCTCCTCCTTATGACCCGATTGGAGTTCGCCCATGAAAAACAAATCCCCCTCACAGCTTCTGGATTTTGACGGAAAAATCGTCCTCGTCACCGGCGGCAGTTCCGGCCTCGGCGCAGGCATCGCTCTGCGCTTTGCCCAGGCAGGGGCAGCCGTGGTGGTTTGTTCCCGCCGTCCCGCAGATGAAACCTGCCAGGCCATCCAGGGCGCTGGCAAGGAATGCCTCAACCTGATTGCAGACCTGACGGATCCCGTGCAGGTGACAGATCTCTTCGATGAGATCACCGCCACCTGGGGCACGATTGATATCCTGATCAACAACGCCGGCATCTATCCCGTTTCCAGTTTGCTGGATACCACTCCAGGGGAATGGGCGGCGACACTGGACATCAATCTGACAGCCGTCTTCCTGTGCACCCAGGCCGCTGCGCGGAGCATGATCGCTGCCAAGAAAGGCGGCGCAGTGATCAACATCGGCTCGATTGAAGCCCTCGCCCCGGCACGCGGGCACAGCCACTACGCCGCAGCTAAAGCCGGCGTAGTCATGTTCAGCCGTGTTGCTGCCCTCGAGCTGGGCGAGCATCACATCCGCGTCAACACCATCTCTCCCGGCTTGATCAACCGACCTGGACTGGCAGCCGCCTGGCCGGAGGGCTATCACAGATTTGTGGAGCAAGCCCCTCTCGGCCGGGTTGGCGAGCCGCAGGACATCGCCGATGCCTGTCTCTACCTTGCCAGTGATGCTGCGCGCTGGGTCACCGGCGCCCATCTGGTTGTGGATGGCGGGGTGATGAGCAGCCCAATATTTTGACCATGTCCATCGACCCCTCCCATGAATCTGGTCTGACAGAGCCCCACAGGCAACCGATCAGACAAAACACTCCCGCATTTCCAGCTATCAATGCATGTTTTCGTCAAGGCTGGGATGCAAAATATGCTGACATGGTGATAAAGGGAGATGACCAATTGCTGGATGGATCCACACCTACTGAATGACATGAGAACGAATGGAAATCCTGATGCCACAAGTGGTGTAACGGCTTTCTTTTTAGGAGGGAAAAATGACAAAAAAAGCTTTGAGAATCTTTGGTATTCTAACCTCATTGCTAATCCTTTGTGTCATTCTTTCATATGTGGTGGAAAAGGAATACCCATTAGGTGTCAAAATGCTAGAAACGGCCATGGCAATTTTCGTTGCGAGTCTATGCATCTTGATCTGTATTACTGTTTGGGAACAAAAAAAGGTCAAATTCTTACCCTTTTTGGGAATGACTCTTTCCATCATCAGCTCAATACTTATTTCTTATAGCACTTGGACAGATAATTACAATTATGCGTTTTCCATCATCAGCGGTGGTTTTACTATTTTCACTCTTGTAACGATTCACCTTTGTTTGCTCTCTTTAGCAAATTTATCCAAAAAATTCCGCTGGGCATTATGGGCAGCATACATAGTTAATTACGGGTTTGCAGCATTATTTATACTAATGCTCCCCTCCCCATTTGAGTGGATATTGTTAATTTTGGCACTGCTATTACCTGCTATATCAATTTTGATACTAATCTTTCACACCCTTAGCGTACAAGAAAGAAGAATCCCTATACAGGTACTCTGTCCATGCTGTCGAGTTGAACAAAACCATCTTGCTGGAAAAATGAAATGTGAGAATTGCCACACTGAATTTGAAGTTAGAATAATAAAAATCGGTGAAAATAATGCCTATCCAAAAACTGTTATTGAAACACCCTTTTTCCAAGAAGAAGATACCAGGAACCAGGAGGAAAAAATGAAAAAATCAGAAGCAATCTCTCTTGCCCAAAACCGAAGCTCTTCCTTAATCTACAAAGAAACAATTCATTTTGCAAATATTAATTCTTCAAAAGAAGTATGGTGGCTTGATATTCCTCGCTCAAAGATATTCAAAGACACCCCTTCAAGTATTAACTTACTCCTTTTCGATGATAGTTCGAAAACACTGTATCATCTTGAAGTTCCAAAAGCTTATTTCAGAAAAAATGACCAGAGATTAGCTTGCAGAAAAGAAAAAGATTGTTATAGTCTTGAATTATCATCAAGACATAACAATCTCTTCCAAGATATAAGACCTACTGGTGGCAAGGTTCTATTTGACCAATTTCTTAAGAACACTATTAACACATAAAGCGTTCCTTACCCCATCCCGAAACCCTTCATTATCGAAAATAAAGTTTCGCAGGGTGGGTTGGCAACCCACTCTACATATCGCTTGAATTTTTTTGGTGAACGAAAAGATAAACGTTAAAATATGAGGTAGATATGAAAAATTCCAATACACAAAACCAGCGAATCACAAAAATGAGCTTTGCTTCCGTCTATCCGCTGTATCTCACAAAGATAGAGAAGAAAGGCAGAACCAAGGAAGAATTAGATCAGGTCATAGAATGGTTAACAAACTTCGATGAAAAGAAACTTGAGGAACTTAGAACCTATCCGAAAATTAAATTAAGAACGATTTGAGCGCAAGCCATATGAATAAAAGCCAGCCAATTTTGAGGCTTTTTGCACCAGCGCGTGGCAATGCTTCTGCGT
>CAYURM010000052.1:0-16161 GCA_964447155.1 uncultured Anaerolineaceae bacterium | reverse complement strand
CCGCGAAGGCGGCCTGACCGTTGGCGCGGGCGTGATCACCCAGATTTTGGAATAAAGGAGTGTCAACAGGCCAAAAGCCTGTTGCAAGGTAGTCCATGGCAAAGAAAAAAGGCGTCCGCCCGGTTATCACGTTGGCCTGCACAGAGTGCAAGGAACGCAATTACACCTCTGAGAAGAACCGACGTAATACCCCGGCTCGTATGGAAATGAAAAAATACTGCTCTCGCTGCAAAGCCCACACCATGCACCGCGAGACCAAATAATCTGTGAAATGTACCGGGGCATATGTCTGCCCCGGTCATAACCCAGGCCAGTAGCTCAATTGGCAGAGTGTCTGTCTCCAAAACAGAAGGTTGTGGGTTCGATTCCTACCTGGCCTGCCTTGAAGCGAACGCCGTCCAACAAAGGCGGCGTTTTAGACGTAAACACAAGGAGTACAAAGTATGGCAGATAAAAAGAAAACCTCCCGAAAAAGTAACGCCATCCAGCGCTGGTGGCGCGAAACCATCGGCGAACTCCGTAAAGTAGTTTGGCCGACACCCCCAGAAGCCTGGCGCTTAACCAAGATCGTCATTGTCGTTATCGTCGTCGTGGGCGCATTCCTGGGACTTTTGGACTTCCTCTTCTCCAATCTCATTGAGTTGATCATCATCTAGTTCCCTTTCATCTCAATACAAGTAGGTGCGTACATGGACTTGCAGAACGAAATCAATCCGGAGGAAGAAAACCCCTCCGTAGAACCAGAACAAACCACCGCTTCCCAACCGGAAGACGGTGTTCTGGACGAACAACTGAATACCCCTGCCGCCCCCGCCGCACCAGACACCGACCTGGACTCATCCTTCCCTGAGCTGGAAACAGAAGCAGCTGAAGAAGATCCCGACAACCAGCGTGCCTGGTATGTTATTCACTGCTACTCAGGCTACGAAAACAAAGTGCGTCACAATCTTGAACAGCGCATCGAAACCATGGGGATGAAAGACATGATCTTTGATGTCGTCATCCCTACCCAGGAAGAAATCGATGTCAAGGACGGCAAACGCCGCACCGTAGAGCGTCATGTGTTCCCCGGTTATGTGCTGGTGGAATTAATCCTCTCGGAAGAATCATGGTATGTGGTGCGCAACACACCCGGTGTCACCGGCTTTGTGGGCATGGGGAATGACCCCACCCCCCTGCGCCCCGAAGAAGTGAAACAAATTCTCCAGCGCATGGAAGAAGTTGCCCCCCATATCAAGGTATCCTTCAAAGTGGGCGAACGGGTGCGCATTATTGATGGCCCATTCAACGATTTCCGCGGCACAGTCGCAGAAATTGATATGGATCGCTCGAAAGTTCGCGTTATGGTCAACTTCTTTGGCCGTGAAACCCCCGTCGAACTCGACTTTTTACAGGTAGAAAAATCGTAATTTTAAGCCTGCGTGCGCAGGTTTACTTAAATCTGTGGGAGGGTTCACCAACCCGCTAACACCACAAAGGAGCATATCGTGGCAAAGAAAATCAAAGCAGTCGTCAAGTTACAAATCCCCGCCGGGAAAGCAAATCCGGCCCCGCCGATCGGCCCCGCGCTGGCAACCCATGGCATCAACATCATGGCCTTCTGTAAAGAATACAATGCCAGAACACAAAGTAAAATGGGCCAGATCATCCCCGCCGAAATCACCATCTTCCAGGACGGGTCCTTCACCTTTATTTTGAAATCGCCCCCGACCGGATTCCTGCTCCGCCAGGCAGCCGGTATCGAAAAAGGCTCCGGCGAACCGAACCGCGTAAATGCGGGGAAGATCAGCCGCGCCCAGCTGCGAGAAATTGCCGAAATCAAAATGAAAGACATGAACGCCATTGACATTGAAGGCGCTATGCGTCAGATCGAAGGCACCGCCCGAAATATGGGTATCAATATCACCAAATAATCGAGATTAATCATTTGACATAGTGGGAGGGCTTGCAGCAATTGCCCGCTACGACCACCAAGGAGTAAAGATGGCAAAGCATGGAAAGAAGTACCTCGCAGCACGGGAAAAAGTTGTCGCTGGACAGAATTATTCCCCCAAAGAAGCGATTGAGCTGGTCAAAGAAACCAGCATCACCAAATTTGATGCGACCGTTGAAGTTCACCTGCGCATGGGGCTTGACCCCCGCCAGGCAGATCAGCAGGTGCGCGATGTCGTTGTCCTCCCCCACGGGCTGGGCAAAACCGTCCGCATCCTGGTCTTTGCCCAGGGCGAAGGCGCCCGCCTGGCCGAAGAAGCCGGTGCGGACTATGTGGCCGATACGGATGAATGGATCAAGAAAATTCAGGATGGCTTCACCGATTTTGACGTTGCCATCGCCACCCCGGATATGATGGGCAAAGCCGGCCGCCTTGGCCGTGTACTTGGGCCGCGCGGTCTTATGCCGAACCCCAAGGCTGGAACCGTTGTCAAGCCGGAAGAATTGCCGCGCGTGATCGAAGAAACCAAAGCAGGCCGTGTGGAATACCGTCTGGACAAGACCGCCAACCTGCACGTTTCCATCGGCAAAGCATCCTTCGAATCAGAGAAACTGTTCGAGAACTTCGCAGCCTTGATGGAAGCGATCAAGAAGTCCCGCCCGGCTGCTGCCAAAGGCACCTACATCCGCCGTATCACCATGACATCCACCATGGGGCCTGGCATCAAGATTGATTCCTTCGGCGCCCAAAACATGAATGCGGAAAAATAGCTTCACAAAACCAACAAAAGCAAGTATAATTGCCAAGTTGAATTAAAAAATTAGTTCACCAAAGAAAGCCGGTGCCGCAAGGCTTAATATCCTGCCCAGGTGAAGACAAAAGAGCGAAATACCGCTTTTCCCGCGTAATCCACGTGAGAAACCAAAGTCTTTGCCCGCAACCGGCAAAGACTTTTTTATTACCCTGAACACAAAGGAGGTGATATTCATTGGCGTTCAATAAGAAGCAGAAGAAAGATATGTTGGCTCAATACGAAGAATGGCTGCGCGACAGTCAGGCAGTCTATTTGATGTCCTTCGATCACATGAGCATGTCGGAAATCGACACATTGCGTGCCCAGGTACGCGAAGCTGGCGGTACGGCACGGATTGTAAAAAATACACTCTTGCGAAAAGCATTGAAAAGTTTGGAGATGGAACTCCACGAGGACAACGTCGTGGGGACAACCCTGGCTGGTTTTGCTTTTGAAGATGCTCCCGCATTGGCAAAAACATTTACTGAGGCCACCAAGACAGACATTTTTTCAATAAAGTATGGCTATCTCGACGGTCAAATTGTCAACGCACAACAGATCAAAGCCCTGGCAGATTTGCCCCCGATGCCTGTGATGCGTGCCATGCTGCTCAGCACCATTCTGGCCCCGGCCACGAAATTCGTGCGTACCCTCGCAGAACCGGCCCGTTCTTTGGCAGCAGTTACCAAAGCCTATTCAGAAAAAGGCGCCGCTGCTTAATCATTGCAAATTCACCCTCCTGGTCCGTCAATAAAACTGCTGACCACAGGGATTACAAAAAATACGATAATAAATGAATCACTCATAAGGAGATTTTGAAATGGCTGATATGGAAAAATTGATCGAGCAGTTGAGCGAGCTTACCGTTTTGGAAGCTGCCGAACTGGTCAAGGCATTGGAAGAAAAATGGGGCGTCTCCGCTGCCGCTCCCGTTGCTGCGGTGGCCGCTGCCGCCGCTGGCCCCGCTGAAGAAGCAGAAGAAAAGACCGAATTTGACGTCGTTCTCAAAGAGACCGGCCCGAAGAAAATCGAAGTCATCAAGGTTATCCGCCAGCTTACCAGCCTGGGCCTCGTTGAGGCCAAGGGTATGGCAGAGACCCCCGGCACCAAAATCCTCTCCGACGTCACCAAAGAAGCAGCTGAGGATGCAAAAGGCAAACTCGAAGGCGCTGGCGCCGTTATCGAACTTGCATAATTGCAGCCCGTGCAATATTACATCCCTCCCTTTCGGAGGGATGTTTTTTTTGCAGGAGCAGGTCATTGCGAAGCATCCTTTGAGAGTGATCCTGCCCGCCAACAAAAAAAACCGCCCGCCGCGATCGACGCAGCAGGCGGTACTGACTATCTCTGAGATACCATCCCTTATGCCGCCACACCCTGAATCTGGCGGATCACCATCACCACTTTGCCCATGATGCGTAAACTTTCCGGATGGTCAACATAAATCGGCTCCATCGTGGGATTGGCAGGCTGTAAACGAACCCGTTTGCCTTCCTGATAGAAATACTTCAACGTGGTCTCGTCGTTATCATCCAGCCACACCGCTACCATCTCACCATTTCTGGCCTCTTTGGCCTGGCGCATGATCACCAGATCGCCGCTGTTGATCATTGCGTCAATCATCGAATCCCCTTCCACTTCCAGGGCAAACAAATCATCCAGTTTCTCTTTGGCAGGCAGCAAACTGCGTGCAATGTCCACGCGGCTTTCAGGATCATAAAAGCCGACATCGGAAGAAGGCACCGGGATCGGCGCACTGGCAACGATTCGCCCGGCAATCGGAATGGAAAACATCTCGCTTGCCTTTTGAATCGTCTCCTTGACAGAATTCGCCAATGCAGCCCCAACGGAATCCTCTTCTACCATACGGATACTGCGTGAGACATGGGCATCCCGCTCAATCTTGCCCATCTCCTCCAGTTGCTTTAAGTAATAATCCACCAACGAAGTCGATTTTACCCCTATGGCCTCGCCGATCTGACGGATTGAGGGAGAATAGCCGCTTTCATCCTGGAATTTGGAAAGGAAACGCATAATTTTTCGATGCCGTTCTCCCATTCCAGCACTTTTTCTTGCCATCATCGACTCCTTTGTTCGTCGTCCATGTCGGACGTTTTATTGATCGTCACAGCAAAAGCCTCATCTTTATATTGATCGACCATTTGTACTATTTATAAATATAGCAGAACATTCGTTCTGTGTCAAGCACGGATTTTCTGAATATGGGTTGTCTTAATCAAGCCTGTATCGGCATCACTGCCAGATATTTTGCTTGAAAATATCGCTTTTCCGTGCTATATTTTTATTGCAATCCTTTCATTCAATTTTCTGTTTTACGCAGCGTCTTAATTTTCTCCGGGACGATCCCCTTGGGTATGGGATTCTTTCGATCTGCATTCTATGGTGAGATTTCAAAAATACCTTTCCCCTTTACACAATATAAAACTCAATATCTATGTGGACATGGCCGGTTTGTAAACATGTTCAGCTGTCTTCTACCATCCAAACCAGTGTTTATCAGTTCCCTGCTATTTCCAGGAGCATAAAAATGGGTACAATCCGCTTTTCCAAACTTCTTTCCCTGATCCTGATTGTCTGTTTTCTCAGCATGGCCTGTGGACTGCCACAGCTTGGTGCTTCCCCCTCTGCTGCGCCTGCCCCTGATGATGAATTATCGTCCGCCGAAGCCAGCCTGCCCGTTGAGACCGAAGGCGAGGCTCACTTTGTGGACGATCTGCCGGCGCTGCCTGCGGCCAGTTTGCCCGCGCTGGGGAGTGCCTCTTTTACGGTGGACTTGGCACACCAGACCAGTGGCGAATTTTCCGCCAATGGAGAGGACCTCGAACTTCAGCTCACCGATGCAGCCGGGCTCACCTGGCATCTGCACATTCCCGCCCTGGCGCTGGGTGCGCCTCACACAATCCAGATGACTGCCCTGACCAATCTTTCCAGCCCCAACATCCCTGGCAGCCTGGCGGGGGGAGTTCTGCTGGAACCTGACGGCTTGCAACTGGATCTGCCGGCCACGCTCACGGTCAGCGGGGCAGCCTTGCAAGGCCAAACCCTGATCCTGGGTGGTACGCAAGATGGCTCCAAACTTGATTTCACCCTGCCGGCCGAGCCCTCAACTGGCACAAGCGCTTCCATTTTGCATTTCAGCTCCTATACTGCGGCCGATTTAAATGACGCGGAAATAAATTCCCTTCTGCAAGCAGCCCGCCAACAGTATAAAGAACTCTCCCTTCAGGCCCGCCAGTTGTTGAAAGAAAAAAATATTCCCGTGCCCCGCCCGCCAGCCGTGCCTATGCGCTGCACCGAAAATGAGGAAACCCAACAAAACCAGGCCAGCTTGCAGGATTTTGCCACACAATTTTTAGACCCGGAATATGCCCTGGTTACCCGACTGCTTGCCGCTCAACGAAATCTGCAATTGTTGGGAGAAGCAGGAGACCTGACTCTGGAAGTGCGCCTGCTTGAACGGCTTCTCCAAAAGACGGAACTATTGATCCGCGAATACGGCGGGAACATCGAACATCTGCCGGCGATCAGCCAGGTAACCCTGACCGTGATCCGTGGCTACCAACTCCTGGGCGGAGAATCAGCAGGCCGTGCGAGTGCGTTAATGACAGAACTGGCCCAAATGTATGAGCGTGCCACCCAAAAGCTGCTCGATGAACTGGTGAACCAGCATGAATATCGCAATATCGACGCCCTCTTAAATGCCCATCGCGCTGCAGCATTGCTGGGGCAAGATGTAGACACCGGTAAGTTGCTCAGCCAAATCGAAAATGCACTGGTCTTTGACCTGCAGCTGACCTACACCGCCCAGTTGACTGGCACACAGGACTGGGAGCTGAAAGCTGCATTTCCTGTAAAACCTGTATCCGCACTGAGCTTGCAAACCCTGCAAGGCTCTGGCACCGGCAGCCTGGTTTCTTATTCTAATTCCATGTGGCCGGAGCTGATTTGTGAGGCGTCTTCCTTTAATGTCGAAGCCACCCTGCATGATTTTAAACCTTGCGAAGGTACCATCCAGCTTTCCCTGGATCAATTCCATCCGCCTGCGGAAAAATATATCGATCCCACGGATGAAGACCCGGAGATTGCAACCATGCCGCTCACTCAGACCATGTGGCAAGCACTTTTTGAGCAGTATGCCGGTGAAGGCGGTTACACCTTCCCCCTGCAGCTCAACAACCAAAATGTCAATGCGGTTGACCAGACGGTGGAAGGCGTAGCGCTGCACTCTCAAGGCAATACTTTAGGAAACCTGCATGTCAAGCTCACCCATACTCCTCGCGGACAATAACCGGTGAGAGAAAAATGATCCTGCTTTTCGCTCTTCTTTTTAAAGAATCTCTGGTCTCCGCCATCGCACAATATGGTATACTCCAGTACAGTATATACCCCTATTAAGGAGATTGACTTTCCTATGCCGATCTATGAATACCGCTGCGAACAATGCAGCACCACCTTTGAAAAACTGGTCAGCTTCTCGCAGGTTGACCAACCGCAAGACTGCCCGCACTGCCACAGCCAGGAGACCCGCAAACAGATCACTGCCGCCGCCAGCCGCAGCGTTACTGCCGGGGGTAATTCTTCCCGCCCCTCACGCTCGCCTTTTTCCTGAAGTGGATGCTAATCCGGGCTGCGGTGCAGCCCACGCATAGAAGGAAACCAAATGAAACTGGAACAACCTCACACGCAGCAAGACCTGCTCAAACGCTTGCGCCGCATTGAAGGCCAGGTGCGCGGTGTGCAGGCGATGATCAGCGACGAACGCAGCTGCCATGAAATCTTTCAGCAGTTCACCGCCATTCAGTCCGCCATGCGCAGCGTCAGCCTGCTGCTGATTGAGTCCTCTGCTGCTGCCTGCTTTGAGCAGCTTGGCAGCACAACCGACAGCCGTGAGCGTGAAGTCATCCTCAAAGACCTGCTGACGCTGGTGAAAAAGGCTTCATAGCCCATCCTCTTTGCATATTGTGATTAATCAGTTAACGCCCCATCCGGGGCGTTTTAAGAATGGATCCTCAATTTCAAATTTTGTTATTTTTTCATCAGCCTTACGATCAAATTCAGCACCACCGTCAGCAAAACACTGCCCACGATGGAAGCCAATACTGGCACCACACACGTAAAACCCGACCCCTGAATGCGCAGTGTGCCTGGCAGCGATTCCCAGCCAGTAAATTTGCCCAGCAGCCACACCACCGCACCCAGCAGCGCCAGCACCACCCCTGCAATCACCAGCCATTTGCCATACATCTCCAGATTACCCATCGTCTGCTTCTTTTGTACCCTTCTTTTTCCAACACGATTTTAAAGGCCGAATCAGCGCTTGCAAAATCATTTCCCCTATATATTCTACATTGAATCTATTCCCTCAAGCATCAAAAAAGCTGTATAATTATGCATATGCTGTATATACGAAACGGAAACAGCTCCAGGAGGAGAACAAACATGAAAAAAAATTTCGCCATCATCATCCTAATCATGATACTAAGCCTCACACTGACGGCCTGCAATCGCTCTCTGTCTACGCCGCCGGCAGAAGTGCCCCCCACGGCTGAACCCGCCAGCGAAGACCCCTTTCCCATCGAAGAACCCACTGCTGCACCCAAAGACCCCGCAACCGATCCGCTTGCCCCCACAGGAATAGCGCCAACCACCTTGCCCACAGTGGATATCCTCATCCCCACAACCACCCCCCTCCCCACCCCGGTTCCCGTCATCATCGACACGCCGGTGGTTCCCGTTTCCTACGTCCTCCAGCAGGGAGAATTTCCCTACTGCCTGGCACGCCGCTTTAATGTAGACCCCAACACCCTGCTGAGCACCAACGGCCTCGGCCAAAACTCCTGGGTCAGCCCGGGCACGACCCTCTCCATCCCTACCGGCAGCACCTGGAGCGGCGCCCCGCGTGAGCGTATGCCCCATCCCACCACCTACACCGTCAAAAGCGGTGATACCATCTACAGCATCGCCTGTGCCTTTGGCGATGTCTTCCCGGAAAGCATCGCTCAGGCCAACGCCATGCAGGCGCCATATGCCCTGACTGTCGGCCAGACCCTGCAAATTCCGTAAGCGCAACACCGCAGAATACCCAAAATAATTGTGGCGGGGAACCAACTCCCCGCCATTTATTCTGCCAACCCAAGGAATGCAAAGATGAATTTCAAAATTCTCAACCGGGAAACCGTCTACAAAAGCCGCGCTTTCAACATCCAAAAAGTAGCTCTGCACCTGCCTGACGATCGCACCACCACCTATGATCTGGTCGATCATAATGACTCCGTCACCGTCGTGCCCTTTGACCAGGACGGCAATCTTTGGTTCGTGCGCCAATACCGCCTGGGCGCGCAGCAGATGCTGCTCGAACTGCCGGCCGGTGTGCTGGACAATAAAGAACCGCCCGAAGAAGGTGCCCGCCGTGAAATCCGCGAAGAGATCGGTCAGGCTGCCGGGCAGCTCACGCTGCTGGGAGACTTCTACCTGGCCCCAGGCTACGCCAATGAGCACATGTATGTCTTCCTTGCTACAAACCTCTCCCACGCCCCTCTGGACGCCGATGACGACGAATTTTTGGAGCTGGAGGCCATCCCCGCCAAAAAAGCCCTGCAAATGGCGCGAGAAGGCCAGTTCAAGGATGCCAAGACCGTCGCCGCCCTCTTGATGGCGGAGAAATATTTGTGAAAGACTAACGATCCCCCCCCCCCACGAATCGTAGTGGCGAGGCATGCCTCGCCAAAAAGGACGGCCCAGCCGTCCTTCCTTAGGAACGCGGAGAGTCTACCGAGGAGAATATATCATGGGATCCGCCTCACCACCCTGTACCGCTCCCTCCGGCTGTACACCAACACCACCCCCAGCGCCAGCAAAAACCCCCCTGTCTCGAAGCCAACACTAATCCAGCCCAGATTCTGCCCATGCGGCCAGAGGCCGCTGTGCGAAGGCGACAAAGCCTGCCTCCGTTCAATCCACCCCAGCCCAATCGCCAGGTTATCCACATCCAGCAGCGCCCCGCCAATCCCGGCAGCCAGTGCGATCAACCTGCTCCGCCCGCGAAGCAGCACCACAACGACCAAGAGGACCAACAAGGCAGCCAGGCCCTCGCGCAGCAGCCACAACGAATCAGGGATCAAAAAATCCCCATAATAAGCCAGATAGTCGCCATGCGGCAGCATATCCAGAAAAATGTGGGAGATCAAGGCACCGGTAAATCCCGCCCCGTACACCGTAGACCACTCAAGGGCATGAGCCAGCTTGCACGAAACGGACGAATCGCGTTCCTCCTCAAGTGCTGGAAAAACCATTTTTGCCGCATTTTTTGTCAAAACCCCAATCGCTGCGCCTGCGGCGACATGCACATAAATATCCATTGCAACCTTTATTATGCAGAAATCAACCACGAATAACTGTACCAGTATAGAAGAAAGCCCGAATTTCGTCAATCAGAGAACACATCCATAAATGAACACGCCCTGATCCCTGATTGATATCCTGCCGTTAGGTAATCCTGTTACATCCATTAGGAAACCCTCGCAATTATGTCACCACCCAAATATGACAAGGCACAGGTTGAATCAAGGAACAATATAACCTTTATAGATACTGCTTTAAGCGATAGAATATAAGATGGTTAAATGTGTGGACAGCAGCGCTGATATACAATCACTGCTTTCAAACTATCCTTATCTATGGAGTGTATAAATGAAGCGACAAAAAGTAACAATTGACGGAAACGAGGCCGTAGCATATACTGCTTATCGGCTGAATGAAGTAATTGCCATCTACCCAATCACCCCTTCTTCCAATATGGGAGAACATGCCGATGCCTGGGCAGCCAAAGGAATCAAAAACATCTGGGGAACCGTCCCCAGCGTTACCGAAATGCAATCTGAAGGCGGCGCGGCCGGCGCAGTGCATGGGGCATTGACTACTGGCGCCCTGACCACCACCTTCACCGCCTCACAGGGTCTTCTCTTGATGATCCCCAATATGTACAAGATCGCCGGCGAATTGACTGCTGCGGTTTTCCACGTCTCCGCCCGCTCGATTGCGGCGCAGGCCCTTTCCATCTTCGGCGACCATTCCGACATCACCGCCGCCCGCGCCACTGGCTTTGCCATGCTCGCCTCCCGCTCCGTGCAGGAAGCCCATGATATAGCCCTTATCGCCCAGGCAGCCACCTTGAAAAGCCGCGTGCCTTTCCTGCATTTCTTCGACGGCTTCCGCACCTCGCACGAAGTCACCAAAATTGAACTGCTCGACGACGAAGACATGCGCGCCATGATCGACGACCAACTGGTCATCGATCACCGCCAGCGCGGCCTGTCCTCTGACCGTCCCGTGATTCGCGGTACCGCCCAGAACCCGGATGTCTTCTTCCAGGCGCGCGAAACCGTCAATCCTTTCTATGACAAAACCCCTGCCATTGTCCAGGAAGCCATGGATAAGTTCGCCAGGCTCGTTGGCCGCCAGTACCACCTGTTTGATTATGCCGGTGCTCCTGACGCCGAACGCGTCATCATCCTGATGGGCTCCGGCGCCGATACGGCCGAAGCCACCGCGCAATACCTTGCCGAACAGGGCGAGAAAGTGGGTGTGATCACCGTCCACCTCTTCCGCCCCTTCTCCGTCAAGCACCTGCTTGCCGCGCTGCCCAAGACGGTCAAGGTCATTGCTGCCCTCGATCGTACCAAGGAGCCTGGTGGCGCTGGCGAACCCCTCTACCAGGATGTGGTTACCGCCATCAACGAAGGCATGGCCGATGAGGCCGCTCCCTTCAGCAAAACCCCGCGCATCATCGGCGGCCGCTACGGCCTCTCCTCCAAAGAATTCACCCCGGCCATGGTCAAGGGCGTCTTTGATGAAATGTCCAAAGCCAGGCCAAAAAACCATTTCACCATCGGGATTAAGGATGACGTCACCTTCACCAGCCTTGATTACGACCCCAGCTTCACCATCGAACCCGAAGAGACCGTGCGCTGTGTGTTCTTCGGTCTGGGTGCGGATGGCACCGTTGGCGCTAACAAGAACTCGATCAAGATCATTGGTGAAGAGACCGATTTCAATGCCCAGGGCTACTTTGTTTACGACTCGAAGAAATCCGGCTCCGTCACTATTTCGCATCTGCGCTTTGGCCCCAAGCCGATCCCTTCTCCTTATTTGATCGTTGAAAACGATGCCAACTTCGTCGCCTGTCACCAGTTCTCTTTCCTCGAACGGCTGGACATCCTCAAGTACGCCAAACCCGGCGGCATCTTCCTGCTCAACAGCATTTTCCCTGCCGACAAGGTGTGGGACGAACTTCCCTACGAAGTGCAAAACGCGATCATTGAAAAGAATCTCAAATTCTACGTGATCGACGCTTACGAAGTCGCCGAAGCCACTGGCATGGGCGGCCGCATTAACACCATCATGCAGACCTGCTTCTTCGCCATCAGCGGCATTCTCCCGCGCGATGAAGCCATTGCGCAAATCAAGAAGAGCATTGAGAAGACCTACGCCAAACGCGGTGACGCGGTTGTGCAGGCCAACTACAAAGCGGTTGACAACTCGCTGGAGAATCTCCACGAAGTGAAAGTCCCCGCCCAAGCCAGCAGCGACATGCACCGCCGCCATATCGTCTCCACAGAAGCGCCGGCTTTTGTCAAAGACGTACTCGGCACCATTATGGAAGCCCGCGGCGACGACCTGCCGGTCAGCGCCATGCCGATCGACGGCACCTATCCCACCGGCACCACCATGTGGGAAAAACGCAACGTCGCCATCAGCATCCCCGTGTGGGAAGAAGACCTGTGTATCCAGTGCGGCAAGTGCGCCTTTGTTTGCCCGCATGCCGCCATTCGCACCAAGGTCTATGATCCCAAATACCTCGAAGAAGCCCCCGCAACCTTTAAATCGATTGACGCCAAGGGTTTCAAGGAATTCCCCGGTTACATGTGGACCGTTCAGGTTGCTCCCGAAGACTGCACCGGCTGCGGCATGTGCGTAGAAGCCTGCCCCGCCAAAGACAAGACCAATCCCGATCGCAAAGCCATCAACATGGCGCCCCAGCTTCCGCTGCGCGACCAGGAACGCGAAAACTTCGCCTTCTTCTTCAACCTGCCCAACCCCGACCGCAATGTTTTCGAACCTTCCACGGTCAAAAAATCTCAGCTTTTGCAGCCGCTGTTTGAGTTCTCCGGCGCCTGTGCTGGCTGCGGTGAAACCCCATATGTGCGCCTGCTGTCCCAACTGTTTGGCGACCGCTCAGTCATCGCCAATGCCACCGGCTGCTCCTCCATTTACGGCGGCAACCTGCCCACCACCCCGTGGACCGTCAATGAAGAAGGACGCGGCCCGGCCTGGTCCAACTCCCTGTTTGAAGATAACGCCGAGTTCGGCATGGGCATGCGTCTGACGCTTGACAAGCAGAGCGAATACGCCCGTGAACTGATCAGCGCCCTGTCCCCCAAAATCGGTGATCCGCTCGTCAATGATATTTTGAACGCCGAGCAGAAAACCGACGCCCAGATCGACGAACAACGCAAGCGTGTTGCCATATTAAAGGAAAAACTGGCTGGCATGCAAAATGACCCGCAAGCCGCTAACCTGGCCAGTGTAGCGGACACCCTCGTCCACAAGGACGTGTGGATTGTCGGCGGCGACGGTTGGGCTTATGACATCGGTTACGGCGGTCTGGACCACGTCCTCGCCTCCGGCAAAAACGTCAATGTGCTGGTGCTCGACACCGAAGTCTACTCCAACACCGGCGGTCAGGCCTCCAAGGCGACCCCGCGTGCTGCTGCTGCCAAATTTGCAGCCAATGGCAAGAACCTGCCCAAGAAAGACCTGGCCCGCATCGCCATGACCTATGGCAACATCTACGTTGCCCGCGTTGCCATGGGCTACAACGACAACCAGACCCTGAAAGCCTTCCGCGAAGCGGCAGCCTACGACGGGCCTTCCCTGATCATCGCCTACACCCATTGCATCGCCCATGGGATCAATGATATGAAGTACGGTCTGCTACAGCAGGAACAGGCTGTCAAATCCGGGGCATGGATATTGTTCCGTTACAACCCGGAACTCGAACAGCCCTTCACCCTCGACAGCAAAGAGCCGACCATCTCGGTTCAGGACTATGCCTACAACGAATCCCGGTACACCCAGGTCGTTCAAACCGATGAGGACCGCGCTGAAATGCTGATGAAGAACGCTGAAGCTGACGCCAAACGCAGTTGGGAATATTACGAATCGCTTAAGAAATCGTAATAAAACCCGATGATAACGAAGCCCACGCCCCTGGCAGCTGCCAGGGGCGTGCTTTTTATTGAAAATATTTGATAAGTAGGCTATGATTATCTTGTATTGAAATCAATTACCCCTCACAGGAGGCCAACAATGAATGACCTGAAAACAACCTATCTTGGATTACCGCTCAAAAATCCCCTGGTTGCCTCATCTTCGCCCCTCTCAAAAAATGTAGACAGTGTGCGCCAGTTAGAAGATGCAGGTGCAGCGGCCGTTGTACTCTACTCCCTCTTTGAAGAGCAAATCCGTCAGGAAAGCTTGATATTAAATAAAGTACTTAACCGCGGTGCAAATTCGTTTCCTGAAGCGCTGACCTATTTCCCCGAAGTTGAGGATTACAACATCGGGCCGGAAAGATATCTGAACCACCTGCAAAAAATAAAAGCCGCCGTAGATATCCCCATCATCGCCAGTTTGAATGGCAGCTCACAAGGCGGCTGGCTGGAATACGCCCAGAAAATACAGGAAGCGGGTGCAGATGCCCTCGAATTGAATCTCTATTATATGGCAACAGATTTGCTGTTGACCAGTGATACCCTGGAACAAACCCAGCTTGACCTGGTGCGCCAGATCAAGGAAAAACTGACCATCCCGCTGGCGGTCAAGCTTAGCCCCTATTACACCGCCTTTGCCAGCTTTGCCCGGCGGATCACCGAAGCAGGCGCAGACGGCCTGGTGCTGTTCAACCGTTTCTATCAACCCGATCTGGACATCGTCGACCTCAAGGTCATCACCAATCTGGAACTCAGTCGATCCGAAGATATGCGCCTGCCCCTGCGCTGGATCGCCATTCTCTCCAGCAAGATCCAGACAGATTTTGCCCTCACCAGCGGCGTTCATACCCGCGAGGATGTCGTAAAAGCCGTCATGGCGGGTGCAAATGTCACCATGATGGCCTCTGTTTTATTGGAGAAGGGCATTCCCCATGTGACCACCTTACTGAAAGGCCTGGAAAATTGGATGGATATGTTCCAATATCCTTCGATTAAACAAATGCACGGCGCAATGAGCCAACAAAAAGTAGAAGACCCCGCGGCCTTTGAAAGAGCCAATTACTTGCGGATTCTCAACAGTATGGATACCGATCAAGGCTGAAATGTGGCCCGGCGCCACAACTTTAAAAACAAGAAGCTGCCCAAACGGGCAGCTTCTTAAGCACACAATATAATATACAAGGACTGTCTAAGTTTCTGTTCTTACAAATATACAGACCGGCGGATTACTTTGTCTGTGGAGGAGCGGAAAATTGTTTCTTCTGGCGGTAAACGATACGTCCCAACGACAGATCGTAGGGCGACATCTCAACCCGAACGTGGTCACCCAACAAAATTCGGATATAATACTTGCGCATTCTGCCAGATAAATAAGCCAGCACTTCGTGGCCATTCTCCAGCTTCACGCGGAACTGTGTGCCGGGCAGTGCCTCGGTCACAACACCTTCCACAACAATTTTTCCATCTTCTTTGGCCATACATTCCTCCTCAGAAACTACATACCTGCAAAAACTTATCCTGAACCCTGTACCAAAACTTCATCATCTAAAAACCCAGACAATTTACCCCCGGGTTCGGGGACTCATCTGGCGGCGTTTCATCCGACGAAGCGCTTTCTTTCGTTCAACACGGCGGTTTTCAGTCCGTGAAACAAACCATCGCTTGCGGCGAATCGTACTTAAGTTTCCTGCTTTTACAACCTTCTTGCGAAAACGCTTCAACAGGGAATCCTGTGATTCGTTAGGGCGCAATGTAACAGTTGGCATATGAGGTCTCACCTCCTCTTCTTTTTCAGAGTTATCTCACCTGGCCCAGGTGCAGATAAGAAAAAACTCGGCTGGCTGATTTGCAGTCGAGTTTACGAGTAAAGATAGTGTAGATCCTTGGTCTCGTTGCAACCAGGCCATAGCCTCCAAAAATGATGATCGACAGAAAATAAACCTCAAAAAACAGGCATCTCAGCCAAATCATTATACACGAGACACACCTTATTGTCAAACAAGCGTGTCCCCAGCAAACCGTCGGGCAAGGCAAACGGTAAAAACCTGCCATGCCAGGCCAGCTGCTGCGGCCTAACCATTCTTTAAAAATAGAAAAAGTCTCTTGGCAATGAACTACTCTCCCAGGGGGCTACCCCCCAAGTA
>CAYURM010000051.1:0-18448 GCA_964447155.1 uncultured Anaerolineaceae bacterium | reverse complement strand
GAACTAGATTTTCGCAAACCAAGTTCTATCAGGTTTCGTCTCCTTTTTCAACCCTCTTCACTATTTTTCGGATAGGTTCTTATCCAGGAAAATGCAACTTTTGAAACATTTTTTCAACATGCTTCGCTAAATCCGAATGCGCACCTGATCACCGGAGTCATCTGTGGGGTACGTGTGGAGGAAATCGAGGAACCTTTGACGCAGCAGGTCAGATATCTGGACAAGTTGGTGGATGAGCTGGCGAAGGGCAAAAAGATGGAGAAGATTTTACGCGGTTCGTAAGGTGTTGTCCGTTCTCCTGCTTTGAAAATCAAGTTTTGAGTTCTTACATATCCTGTTCAAGTTCAAATCTGCGGAAAGTTATCTGCCTTTGGCCAAAACCCCGTATTCAGCGCCGCGAATTCCTCTCCGTAGGCATCACTGTCAAAGATAAATACCAGCTCAATTTGCTCCCCTTCCATCAGGGTGTGCTGGGGCACGGTCACCGTCCAGGCATGATGGCTGCATGTTTCCTTCATCTTGTTTTCTGCCGTCTGCTTGCGCGTCAGGCGGTAGACCCCATAGCTGATCAAGGTCACGGCAATGACAAGACCAAAAGCGATCCCGTAGCCCAGCGGATTCTCTTCCACATAACCATTGATGAACAGGATATAACCCAACACAATGAATAGCACAAATCCGAGCACCAGCGCCGGCGTTGACAGGCGCACCGCATTGCGGGCATGCTCCTGACACGAAGCACAATACGGCACCTGCCAGCGGATGACAGCTTCTTTATTGTCTGCCATGGAAACCTTATGTTCCAGCGTGTGTGTTTCCCCCGCTATGCTTTCCTGACAGCAGGCGCATTGTTGCGGCCAGGAGATTCCCTGCAATGCAAGCACCTCTTTGTGAGGGTTCTCTGAATCGATCTTTCGTTGATAAGGTAATTGCAGGTCGATCCGTTTCATACCATTTCTCCTCACAGAATAAATCTCTTTTCACTATTGTAACCCCGGTTGCATTGAACAAAAAAACAAATCATGCAAAGGCGCCAGGGCGCAAAGAAATACATTGGTTGGTTTAAAAACAACCCTGATTGCAGTGATGGGGGTTTAATGGACAGTCTATTCAAAAATCCCAAATATTTTTTATAATCCAATCTTTGCGGCTTGGCGTCCTGGCGTGAATATTGGTTTTCCATCGCCAAAAATCAACACAAAACACCTTGCCTAAGCCCCGCTCGTGCTACAATTGCCCTATGGAATGGAACATCAAAGGCCACGAATGGGCCGTCCAACTTTTGCAGCAGCACATCGTCAGTGGACAGGTGCGCCACGCGTACCTCTTCGCTGGCCCGCCCGGCGTGGGACGCCGTACTCTGGCCCTGCGCTTTGCCCAGGCGATCAACTGCACCCAGCCGCCCGCCCCTGGCGTGCCCTGCGGCACCTGCCGCATGTGTACTCACATCGCACGTATGCAGCAGACAGATATGTCCATCGTCCAGGCTGAGGAAGCTGGCAGCACGATCAAGGTTGATCAGGTGCGTGACCTGCAGCACAGCCTCTCCCTGACCCCCTACGAAGCCAGCTACCGCATCGCCTTCCTGCTCAATTTTCAGGACGCCACCGAGAGCGCACAGAACGCCCTGCTGAAAACCCTCGAAGAAGCCCCCTCGCGGGTGATCTTGTTCGTTACCGCCGATGCCGTCGAAAACCTGCTGCCGACTATCGTCTCGCGCTGCGAAGTGATGCGTCTGCGTCCGATGGCAATGCAGCAATTGGAAGAGACCCTGCAAAGCGGCTGGTCATTGCCAGCAGACGAAGCTCGCCATCTGGCCCACCTCTCTGGCGGGCGGACGGGCTATGCCCTGCGCCTGCACCAGGAGCCTGCCCTGCTGGATCAACGCCGCCAGTGGAGCGAGGAAATGCTCCAGTTGCTCACTTCCAATCGCCGCCAGCGTTTCACTTATGCTGCCCAATTTGCCAGCAAAGCCAAAAAGACCATCGAAAAACCGGAACAGCGCGACATCTTCCACACCTGGCTGACCCTGTGGCGAGATATTATGCTGACCGCCTCCGGCGCCGACCTGCCCCTGGTCAATCTGGAACACGCCGACCGGATATTGGAGATCGCATCCGCCCTCGGCTGGCAGACTGCCAGTGAACACACCGCCACCCTCGAAAACACCCTCGGTCTGCTGGAGCGCAATGCCAATCGTCAACTCCTCACCGAAGTATTATTGCTGGGCTGGCCGCGGGTGACGCTGTCGTAAAACCAAACCCCCATTATGATTTATAAATTCTAAATTATACATTTCAAAGCGTAGCTTTGAGCTTCTTCGCCATCTCCCCAAACTTGGCTGTGTAGCGCATCTCATTGCACCGCGGACGGGGCAGCGCCACCGGCAGATCCAGGCATACCCGGCCCGGACGTGGGGTGAGCACCAGCACGCGGTCCGAAAGCAGCAAGGCTTCCGAGATGGAGTGAGTGACCATTAGCACCGTCTGGCGCTGCGTGCCCCAGATGCGCAGCAATTCCTGCCACATCTGCTCGCGGGTGAGGGCATCCAACGCCCCAAAAGGCTCGTCCAGCAGGAGCAAATCCGGCTGCTGGATCAACGCCCGCGCGATGGCCACCCGCTGGGCCATGCCCCCTGAAAGCCCGCTCGGCCAGTTTTCCTCAAAGCCGTTCAGCCCGACCAGACTGATCAATGCGCGGGCTTTTTGGGCCGCCTCAGCGGGGGCAACCCCTTCCAATTCCAGCGGCAGGGTGATGTTCTCCAGCACGGTGCGCCACGGCATCAGGTTGGCATCCTGGAAGACCAGCCCTGTCCGCGGCTGACTGCCCGAGGCAAAGCGAATTTCTCCGCCTGTCAGCGGCTGCAAGCCGGCGATGGCGTTCAGCAGGGTGGTCTTCCCACTGCCGGATGACCCCAGCAGGCACACAAATTCATGCGGGCGCAAGCCAAAGCTGACCCCTTCCAGGGCATCCAGCTCACCGTTCTCATCGCGGAAAGTCACCGCCAGATCATCGGCTTCCAGGAAATATTCCGTGCCCGCGGTCATCGCTTACTCCGGCAGAAAATCATTGCTGAAGATCTGTGTCAGGTCTAATGGCTTGCTCATCAGTCCCATTTTCAACAGCAGTTCCTGCATATTTTCCCATGCTGCCAGATCAGAAACACCGCTGCCGTCCGGCGTCCATAATTTGATCGATTCGGCCAGCACCTGACGCTGCACGTCAGCTACTTGATCCAGATTTTCCACATATTTCGTGCTGATTTCAAAGGCCTCTTGCGGGTCCGCCTGGGCATCGCGCAGGCCGTGCAGGGTGGCCGCCACCATCGCCCGCACCAGCTCTGGATGCTCGCGGATCGTCTCCTCATTGGTGATCAGGCCGTTACCCACCAGATGTACATGCTCAGACACGGGGATCACGTTCACGTCATAGCCCTGGGCAGCCAACTGCACCGGCTCATTGGCCACATATACCACGATGGCATCTTCCCGGCCGGTGGTGAGCATCTCCACCTGGCTGAAACCGATCGTATCGAGGGTGATGTCTTTCTCGCTCAGGTTTCCTGCTTCCAGCAGGGCGCGCAGGCCGATATAACTGGCACCGGACAGCACTGGTGTGCCTATGGAACGCCCGCGCAGGTCATCCAGAGACTCAATGCCGCTGTCGGCGAGGGCGGCCACGCCTACGGGATACTCCTCATACCAGGTCATCACATACACGATCGGCAGGCCCTGTTCGCGGCCGAGGAGTACCTGCTCGCCGGAGGCAACCGCGAACTGCAACTGGTTGGCTCCCACCAGGGCCACCCCGTCCACCTCAAAGCTGTAATCGATCGTCACGTCCAAACCGGCATCAGTGTAATAGCCCTTGTCCATCGCCACATACAAGGGGGCGAATTGCACATTGGGAATATACCCCACCGGCAGACGGATGGCCGTCGGCCCATCTTGCGGCGCTGCAGCCGGAGCGCAGCCTGCCAGCAGCATCACGGCTAACAATCCAAGAATTGCTATTTTTTTCATCTCATACTCCTTATTACAAATGTACAAAAACACTTACGATTTGTCATCGCCACGGTCGTCTGCGGCTCCCTCGCGATGACATCAATTCGCGTTTTTCCGGTATTGCTATGCTCCCTCAATGCCCATTTTGCCGCCAGCGCAGCAAGCGCCGCTCCGCCAGGATCACCAGTCCGTATAAACTCAGTGCCATTACCACCAGGGTGAAAATGGTCACAAATACCAGGGCCGTGTCATATTGCCCGCGGCCAACGCTAATCAAAAAGCCCAACCCGCGGTCCGCACCGAGGAACTCGCCCACCACCGCGCCGGTGACCGAGAGAGTCGCCCCGACGCGCAGCCCGCCGAGGATCACCGGCAGGGCGGCCGGCAGTTCGAGATAACGCAGGGTCTGCCAGGGGGTGGCGCGCATGGCGCGCATCAGGTCGTGCAGCTTCTCCGGCACGGCCTGCAGGCCGACCAGAGTATTGATCAGGATCGGGAAGAAGACGATCAGGGCACACACCAGCACCTTCGAAAACATACCCGGCCCAAACCAGATCACCAGCAGCGGGGCCACGGCCACCACGGGGATCGCCTGACTGGCCACCAGATAGGGAGAGACCAATTGCTCCACCAGCCGCGAGCGCGCCAGGGCATAGCCCAGCACCGTCGCCACCAGGCTGCCCGCCAGCAGGCCAAGCACAACTTCCAGCAGGGTGATCCCCGCGTGGTAGAGCAAGGTGCCGTCCGTCAGCGCCTGCCAGCCGCGCATCGCCACCCGACCCGGCGAGGGCAAAATGAAAGCGGGCAGATCCCCGATGCGGATGACCAGCGTCCACAGCCCCAGCGCACCCGCGGCAGAACCTGCCAGCAGCCAGCGCCGGTAATGCCGGATGGGGTGTTTGGGGGCCTGTATTGGTTCTCGTGGTGTCAGTCGTTGGTCCATGTTCCTTGTTCTTTTCTCTCCCTCATTTTCGCAGAAAAGGGGGGAGCCGGTAGGGGTTTCTCCCCTAAAATCTGTAATTCTGGGGGAGATGCTGCCAAAGGCAGCAGAGGGGGTGGTGTCATTGCGAGAAGCGTAGCGACGAAGCAATCTCCTCGCCTGGTTGGCTATTACCGCTTCGACTTACTCAAGCCGTGCCCTGGCCTGCAATATAGTCCCCGAAGGGGGGCGCAGGGTACGGGGAACGGCTAAACACTCCATCCCTTCGCGCTCACCGCTCCGGCTTCGACAGGCTCAGCCTGCGCTATCTACACAAAAACCCCGAAGCAGTCTCTCTTCGGGGCAAGCGGTCTTTCAAAAAAACAAATCCCGAAAACGCAAAGGTTTTCGGGGCGGATGGCAATGACTGCCATTTTCCTTCTTCTATCCGGACTGTACCGTCGACCCTGGAATTGCACCAGATCACGCGCCATTTGGCGCTCGTGGGTTATCACCACCGATCGGGAATTGGGAGACCTGCTCCCTCACCCTGCCCCGAAGGAATATTTGATTGTGGGTGTAGTATAGCCTCGGTGGGGGGAGATGTCAAGAAAGGGGGCAGTTAGGGAAAAGTCAACCAGTCAATCAGGCAACCAGGGATCAGGAAAAACCACCCGTCAGGGGGTAGGGACAGGTTTCTAACCTGTCCGCCACCTGCGTAAAAAGACTGCTTGTCTATTCAGAAAATCCAGGCCCTGGGAGGCTATACAAACGATATCGGAACCTCCTGCAGGTTTCGGAGTGAAAACCAGGCGGCTTCATCAAGATGGCGGCTTCCGGGCATCGCCTTCAAACGCAAACCTGCGGGAGGTTTAATGCCAATCTCAAACACATCGCCAGTACGATTCGATAAATTTTCTATGTTTAATCATGCACTCGCTCGTCCATAGAACTTCACTCAGGCCCAACCTTGTAGTTATTTTTTTCTTCTACGCCTTATGAAAAGATGAAAAAGCAAGTATATACGAGATGATCTCGGCATGGAAATACGCAATAGCACGGCTGCCTGCAAGGCTATTGCTGTGCCAAGATGGTGAGCGTAACGTATGACCATTGTGGTTATCATGCAGGATCAGACAGAATGGAGAGCGAGGAATCTCAATTTACGAATATTCACGCTAACAGCTTGTCGGATAAAATCTTTCAACCAGCTTTTGCTCTCTTTGTCTTATATTTATGCCTTTAATCTGGCTCTTCCATCAAATTCGGCCCACTTACCAAGTCAAAACGAAATATTTTGGCAGCAGAATCGCTATTGCCGACAAGCTGCTAAGGAGCAAAAGCACCCCTGGAGAGCCGGCAAAGCTTCCCAGGGGTTTGATACTAAAATCGGAAACAAATCCAGGATTTGTTGATGTTTAGTTTAGCTGGCGAAACGGTGTGGTGGAAAAAGCGATTTGCTCATGCCAAAGTTATATTTTTCCCATCTATTGACTACTCTCTTTTTTTTGATTTTCCCATTCTTTATTACTGCTGCATTCTATCTACTCCGATTTTAAAATCTCTACTAGAGTTTTCCAGAGCAGAGTTCGGAATGCTTCTAGCACAAAGGTTTGTGGGTCATGCTTTGATTCTTCTAGCATGCCCTGGTGTAGCCCTGCGGCTCGGTTACCAACCTGAGAAATCCCTAATACTTCCATGCCCATATGGCGGGCAACAATGACTTCCGGTACTGAGGACATACCAACAAGGTCTCCTCCCATCCGGTAAGCCATCATGGTTTCTGCCGGGGTTTCATAGGTTGGTCCAATGTTCGCTACATATACACCTTCATGTAACCGAATACCTTCAATAGCGGCAATTCGTCTGGCGATAGCACGCAGACGCGGGCTGTAAGCGTCAGTCATATCCGGGAAGCGTGGACCAAGTTCCGGGTCATTTGGAACTGCGAGAGGGTTGCCCCACAGTAAATTTATGTGATCAGAAATGAGCATTAGGTCGCCAGTGCGATAAAGGGGATTAACCGAACCGCCACCATTACAACAAACAAAAGTTTTGACGCCGAGTTCATATGAGACTCGAATAGGAAAGGTGACATCTTGGAAACTATATCCTTCATAAAGATGCAGGCGTCCTTGCATAATCAGCACGGCTTTTCCATCAATGAGACCATACACGAGCTTTCCGACATGGTATGGTGCCGTAGAGAGTTTGTAGTAAGGAATATCTTTATAAGGTATTGTGCAAACCTCCTCCACCGCCTGAGTAAATCCGTTTTGACCAGTTCCAAGTTCAACCATGACAGTTGGTATTGAAGGTAGTTTATCGTTGAGGTATTCTGCTGCCTCTTTGCGCTGACGCCGTTGCTGCTTAATCAAATCCTCGTTCTCTTGTGTTAGTGACATCATTGGCTCCTTATAAAATATATTTGTCTTACGCGGTCTTGGCTATGTGCTGACCGCGATCAACTATCCATTGCACCATTTTTTGCACAGTAATGGCATTTCTGTCAGCTCCAATCTCTTTAGCCAATTGTGCCATTGGCGATGGTTTTACATAAGTGGTCATTAGGATTTCCGGCTGAGAAAACACCTCTGCTGTAGGACCGTCCAGGATAACTTCACCCTTACGCATTACAATTGTTCGTTCAAAAAATTCTGCAACAAAATCCATATCGTGTGTAATGGTAACTACTGTAATCCCACTTTTCTGTACTTGTTGAACAATGCTTCCTAGTTGTTGTACACCCAATTGATCTTGAGCGGTTGTAGGCTCGTCTAGCGCGATAACCTCGGGTCTAATAGCTAAAATCGAAGCCAGGCACAATAATTTGCGTTCAGTGATCGTTAAGTCATAAGGATGCAAATCTTTACAGGAAAGCAAATTCACTGTCTGCAAAGCTAATTCGACACGGTTTTTAATTTCTGCCTCACTACAACCCAAGTTTTTTGGCCCGAATGCAACTTCATCCCATACGCTGGTTGAAAATATTTGGTCGTCTGGGTTTTGAAATACTAACCCCACCTGCGTAGCCAGTTCAGACGGCTCCTTTTCACCTGTTGATTCACCGTTCACTAGCATTCGTCCTTGTGCAGGCTTTAACAAACCATTCATATGCTTCACTAAAGTTGTTTTTCCAGATCCATTACGTCCAATAATTGCAACGCTTTGACCTTTTTCAATCGATAGATTTACTCCGTTAAGCGCTTTGACTCCACCGGGGTAAAAAAAGTGGATGTTGTCAGCCTGTATGATTGCCATTGAGAATCTCCATCAAACCTAGTTTGGCTTCTTTAATCGAGAGAGGGTAATCTCCTACCCATATGTTTTCTTTTGCGAGCCGAATCGCCAACTCAGTACAACGAGGCGGGAGCACCCCTAATGACGCCAATGCGGGGTTAGTAAGAACATCTTTTGGCTTTCCCATCAGTTCAATGCGCCCGTCTTTCAAAACCACCACACGATCAGCCAAACCCGCAATAGCATCTACTTTATGTTCTGCTAGAATTATGGTCATACCTTCGCGATGTAAGCGGTCAATGACTTCAAAGACCTCATCCGTACCAACCGGGTCAAGTTGTGAAGTAGGTTCATCCATTACCATAATCGATGGGCGCATAGCCAAGATGGATGCTACTGCCACACGCTGCTGCTGCCCTCCAGAAAGCTGGTATGGAGCACGGTCTGCTAGTTCGGTAATGCCAGCCTCATCCAATGCCCGCTTAATTCTTTCTAACGATTCTTCGCGGGATAAGCCAAGATTTTCGGGGCCAATCGCCACCTCATCAAAGACCGTGTTCGCCGCTCCAGTTAATTGATCAAAAGGATTTTGAAAAACCACCCCTATGTCTTTCACCATATCTGCCACTTCTACTTCCGCGGTATTTTTATTATTTACGATTACCGCTCCTTTTAGCTGGCCTTTAAAGAAATGAGGGATCAGCCCGTTCATTAACATACATAAAGTAGATTTTCCAGAACCATTCCTGCCCAGTATAACCACCAACTCGCCATCTTCAATGTCGAGATCTATATGCGACAAGGCCCACAACCCTCGCGTTGATCCTTCTCTGACTTCTGCGGTTGGATATCGGTATGAGACATCTTTAATTTGTATGCCCACGAATTTACCTGCCTTGTTATGCGAAATATTTAAAGTAGACTGAAACGATTAAAATCATAATTGTAACGACGATAAACCCTCTTCGAAGGAATTGATCTCTTTGAGTGTCAAAAACCTCGCGAATATAAACTCGTTTAGTTTTTAAATTAAATCCACGCACTTCCAGCGCCATTGCTCTGATCTCAAGTGATGCGAAACTACCCATGACTACGGGTGCCATTAACGGTAGATAAGATTTAAACCGTTGTAATAAACCTCCTTTCAGGCTCAACCCTCTTGACTGCTGTGCTTCCAGAATACGCGCGGCAGTTTGTTGTATGTAAGGGATCAATTGGAGGGTGGACAAGATCAGATAGCCCACTTTCGGTGAAATTCCACGATTACCGAGAGCAATCATTAAATCTCTCGGATCAATTACCAGCACCATCAAGAAGTAAGCACTCAAAATTGCTAGCAATCTGGAAATCACCGTTGAGGCAAACATAAGTCCTTCATATCTGATCATCAATGGTCCGAGGGTGTATAGAATTGTTTTTGACCCGGGATAGAAGAGTGTGTTGATGATAAACATAGGAATAACAATTGGCAATGTCACCCTCAGAAACATTCCCATGAAATTTTTTATTACGCCCGCTTTAAGGATAAGAAGGATATTGAGAACAAACACCAGTAATAATACCCAGATTTGTCCAACTCCAATTCCTAGCAGGGTAATACATAGTGTATATGTTAGAACGGTAATGGGATTCAGTTTATGTATAAACGAATTCCCTTGCACGTAAGCCAAAGCACTTGTTGCCATACCTCTCTCCCGTCGAGTTAATACAACCTGAAAAGATGAGATGGAGGAGGACAGAAAGGCATTCTCCTCCATAACAGATGAAAGATTAAGTTTACGCTGGAACAGGTTCTTCCACGTTTTCTTCTGGTTTCTCACCCAATACCGTGAATGGCGCGCGGCTGAAACGATAAAGCGTTCTTTTTGGAAGAGCCTTAATAATTAAAAAGGCAATAGCTGCGGAAAGAACTTTGTCTGCGCCGTCAATCAGCAAGCTGGTAGAAATAACAGAACTCCAGATAGTGTTACCTGTTGCCATCATGAACGCGGTAAATGCGCTTGCGGCCCCGGTGGTAATGCCTCCAAACATGTATACGACAATAGGAGCGCCAACCGGGATGTCGCACAGCTTGCCAATAAAACCTGCAAGCATAGCCTTGGGTAGTGTGCGATAGAAACCTTTCCCAGCCAAAAATCCCGCCACCAGACCATGAACACCGTTAACGACCGCAAAAGCCAAGGCTGTCGGGCCCTCAATCGTGAAGGAGGCAACCACATTAGTCAGAACACCGGTAGCAAATCCTACCCAAGGACCAGCTACAACACCGGCCAGTATGGTGCCAATTATGTTTAACCAGAGCGGCAGCCGCAAGGATTGCGTGAAGAATTGTCCAACTATGTTGATGCCTACGCATAAGGGCATCATCACCAGGGCGGTTGTATTGAAGTCTTCTTTGAGTTGTTCCTTGAAAGTTTTTTTCATGCTTTATCTCCTTCATAATGAAATTGGATCCGTTTTTTTCTCAATATAAATTCGAATGCTTTAGCTAACATAACTTAATCGAGACCACCTCCTTTGGAAGAATAGGACGCTTGACCATTTACTTCTCGCGCTCGCATTTTTAATAGAACAGCACCAAGCACGAAAATTGTTCCAGCCAATAATAAATAAATCAATTGGATGGATCCAGTTTTGTCTATTACATTTCCGAGAAGGAATGGGAAGAATAAAGCGCCTGAGGATTTTGCTTGTTGAAAGAGGGAAAGACGCAACCCTCGTGATTCAGCTGGCCCAGCATTCATGGCATCATGGTCAAAAACTACTAACCAATATCCCAGGTTTACACCACTGAACACCAGACCGAGAGCAGTTATCCAGGGTGAGATAGCTGTTCCAATCAGTATAAGGCCAATCATCCCAATCGCCCCAGCCAATGCCATCCAACGTGTCTTTACAATAACATTCCCAGGATGTCTTCCTGCCAGAGCTGATCCTGTTGCCATAGCGAGCGGGGTTAACGCTAGCATTAATCCGGTTTTTGTGGCATCAAAACCAAAGTTCTTCAAGCAATAAGATCCAAGGAATGTGCTCGTCGAAACCAGAGTACCCATAATAAGACTACCACCCAGATAGCTAAAGTGAAATTTAAAATGTTTCTTTTCAGCCAGAGACTTTTGTTTATTTCGTTTTTCCAGCTTTGGCGGGGAAAAATTAGGAATGTAGATAGCCGCAATAAACAATGCGATCAGGCCAAACCCCGCGCTGGCAAAAAATGGCAATTCCAGCGCTACGGAGGTTAAAGCGCCACCAATAAGGGGGGCTAGTACTGATCCAAGACTAGTTAACATCTCCATTTTTCCCAACATATGCTGTCTATTAACCGAAGGCAGTTTTTCATGAATGATTGCGAGGTATTGTGCAAATGCACCCAGCTCCCCCAAACCTGAGAAAACCCGCCCTAGCAAAACCAATAGATAGCTCGACAGAGCACTTAGCAACACAATTCCAACAAAACTTCCACCAATTATGTATATGCATAAACCCAGCAAAACAATCCATTTGCGATTGACCCGATCTGAAATCCAACCGATCGCTGGTTGAAAAATCAAGCTCACCAGTGCAGGCAGCGATGATATTAAGCTTAACTGAGTGGAAGTTAGGCCATACTGCTCTTGGATAGCCGGCAGAGCAGGATAGATAATCGTGCCCATCAGAGTGTAATTAAACCCAAGGAACAACAGCACGTTACCGAGTTTATTGGCGGAAAAGACTTTATTTGACTGCTTGGCAGGTTGAGTGGCGGATGACGAGTTGAACATTCAAAACCTCTGTATTAGATTTCCGAGAAGGCTTTTCCAGACGTTTTATCAATAACTGCGCTCCTCGTTTCCCCAATTCATAAATCGGCACATGAATGGTTGTAAGACTAGGAGAAAAGTAAGAACTAAAAGGTAAGTCTTCACAGCCAACAACTGAAATATCTTCTGGAACTTTCCGATTATTTAAAACAAACTCCCCAATAGCTCCATAGGCCATCAGGTCACTACTAATGAATACTGCGGTGGGTGGGTCAGACAAAGCCAAAATTTTATGCGCTGCGGACACACCTCCTTCCAACTTGAAGTTGCTCTGGATAATGTATTCGTCTGGCAATGGAATGTCTGCTCGAACAAGTGTCTCTGCAAAGCCTTGAAAACGTTCCAGCCCCGTAACAGTATTCATTAAGCCTGTTATGATGGCAATTTTTTTGTGATTGAGTTTAAGCAAATGCTGTACGGCAAGATGGGCAGCGAGTCTATTGTCCAGATAAACAGCATCGATATTTGGTTCATCTGGTCTGCGTTCGATGTATACAGTTGGCAACTTATTAAAACTTAGATTCTGAATGGCTGTGGATACAGAAGCCGTCTCGCTAGTAACAATCAATCCATCAGCCTGCCTTTGATTAATTAAGCGTAACATGTAGTCTTCCCGCGAAGATTGTTCATCAGAGTTATATAGTGCAAGGGTAATTTGCTGTTTGTTCAACTCGTCCGAACACCCCCTGGAGATGTAAGCAAAATACGGATTTGTAATATCCGGGACAATTAGGCCCACCACCCCACTCTTGCCGCTCACTAAGCTTCGAGCAACCGAATTAGGTTGGTAGTTTAATTCCTCGGCTGCAGCTATCACTTTTTCGAGAGTCTCTTTTTTAACAATCTCTTGTTTATTGAATACTCGTGAAACAGTAGCAACAGAGACCCCTGCTCGCGCTGCGACTTCATGAATTCGTGCCACATTTAACCTCAGTTTATTTAGGAATGTATGTTCCTGAAAACGTTTTCTGAAAACGTTTTCAGGAACATTTTATACGATTTTATCCATTCTGTCAAGTAGGAACTTTGCCTTGACATTAGGAACTTTACCGAAATGGGTGAAATGTGGTCAATTAGAGATTAAGACGGTTGATCCAGCAACCAGGAATCAGGACCCCCGCGCCGACAAATTCTAGCACACGGGGGTCCTGATTCCTGGTTACCTGGTTGCCAAGTAGTTGCCTAACCCCTTTTTTCTACTCCCCCTAAATCATCGCCTGATCCAGATCCGCTACCAAATCCTCAATATTCTCCGTGCCCACCGAGAGGCGGATCATGCCGTCGCTGACGCCCATCTTGCGGCGCTCTTCGGGGGGCACGGGGGCATGCGTGGTGCTGGCGGGGTGGGTGACGAGGGTATCCACGTTGCCCAGGCTGACCGCCAGGGTGCATACCTTGACGCGGTCCATCATCGTGCGCCCGGCCTGCATGCCGCCTTTCAGGTCAAAGGACACCATCCCGCCGTATGTGCCCAGCATCTGGCGCCGGGCCATCTCGTGGTCGGCGTAGCTTTCCAGGCCGGGGTAGAAGACAGCCCGCACGCGCGGGTCGGCATCCAGGAACTTCGAAAGAGCGAGGGCGTTCTCGCAGTGGCGCTGCATGCGCAGCTCAAAGGTCTTCAGGCCCACGGCCGTCAGCCAGGCGTCAAAGGGACTGGCGCAGCCGCCCATGATCTTCAGGGCGCCGAACAGGCCGCCCATCACGTAGTCGGGGTGCGAGCTGATCACCGCGCCGCCCACCACCAGGCCGTGACCGGCCAGGTACTTGGTGGTCGAGTGCACCACCACGTCCGCACCCAGGCTGAGCGGGCGCTGGCAGTAGGGCGAAGCGAAGGTGTTGTCGACCATCAGCCAGGCGCCGTGCCGGTGGGCGATCTCGGCCACGCCGGCCAGGTCAACCATGTCCATGGTCGGGTTGGAGGGCGACTCGGCGTAGGCCAGGCTGGTATTGGGGTGCGCGGCAAAGGCCGCCTCCCAACCAGCCAGGGAAATGTCATTCAGCCACACCACTTCGATGCCGAAGCGCGGGGCGTAATCCGCCAGGAAGGCGAAGGTGCCCGCATACAGCGAGGTCTGCACGATGACCGCCTCGCCCTTCTTCACGCGTCCGATGATGGCCGAGGACACGGCCGCCATGCCGGAGGAGAACATCAGGGCGCGCACGATCTCGTCCGCGGGGGTATCAGGATTGGCGCGCAGCAGGTCGAGACCTTCCAGCACGGCGATCTTCCCGGCGGTCTGTTCCTGGTTGGGGTTGTTCAGGCGGGTGTAGGAGTAGCCCGGTACTTCCCCGGCGAACATGGCCGCCCCGCGGTCCACGTCCCCCAGGCCGAAGGTGGAGGTCTGGTAAATGGGGATCACATGAGCGTGATCGGCGTGATCGCCCTCGCCGACGTGGGTCATGAGTGTGCTCATTCCTTGTTTGGGGTGGTATGGTTTCATCTTGTCTCTGCCTTTCCTTGTCAGTTTACGTCATTGGCTGACGTACAAACGTATCCTGTACAATTTATAAATCAGGGATTAGGTGCGTGGTGATCAGTCCATCAGGCAACCCGTTGATCAGGGAATTGCTTCCTGATTTTCGGTTTTTCAGTGTGTATTGTACAGTTTGCCGATTTGAAATCGGCATTGATTCAGGCTGCCCCACCCTGATCCCAAGCTGCCTGGTCCCTGATTACCTGACTGCCTCATTATACATTCTAATCAATACTCCGGCGAAATCCCGCCCATTTTATGTTAAACTGAAAGAAGAACTTTCAGAAACTGACCAGGAGGACAGCGCATGTTCAAGAATTTATTTTTTAAACCATTTCCTTCGGAGAATAAGGCCGAGGTGGAGAAATTGCTGGCGGAGTTGATCAAGATTGGACAGCAGGACGATTATCTCTCCGAGCGCCCCGGGCCGCCTTTCAACGGCCACTGCCGCCATGTGCGCGCTCGCGAGATTGGCAAGCGCCTGGATGAAATCGGCGGGTTCGATTTGATGGAATATGTCTACCGGCGGGTAAAGAAAAAAATGGGTGCTTCGCTGGCCGCTCACCTGGAATACGCCTGGGCCGCGATCGGCAAGTGGATGAGTTAGTGTTTGCCCTGCCCTGATTTCCTGCGATGCAGGGATCTGAATTTTTTTGTTCCTTTGTTAATCAGGGTTATAAGCATCTATACCCTGATTAATTTTCTAACTCTTCCCACCGTTGATAGGCCGCGGCAAGTTCTGCTTCCATTTGCTTCAACCGGTTGGCGTCCGCGGTGATCGCGGCTTCGTCGCGCTGGTAAAATTCCGGCGAGGCCATTGCCGCAACAAGCTGGTGCTGTTCTTTCTCCAGGGCTTCAATGCGTTCCGGCAAGGCCGCCAGCTCGCGCTGCCGGGCCTCAAGGGCGCGTTTTTCATTATAGCTGAGCTTGCGAGGACCCTTTCCAACGGCGTTTTTTTCTTCTGCCCGCGCAACAGGTGTGCGTTTTTCCTCAGGGACGGCTTCCTCGGCCTGTGCCTGGCAGTAGCGCAGCCAGTCATCATAATCTCCGGCAAATTCTTCAACTTCCCCACTGTTATCCAGTACCAGCAGCTTGGTGACCAGATTGTTGAGGAAAGCGCGGTCATGGCTGACCAGGATCAACGTGCCGCTGAAATCCAGCAGCAGGTTCTCAAGCACTTCCAGGGTTTCAATATCCAGATCGTTGGTCGGCTCATCGAGGATGAGCAGGTTGGCCGGTTGGGCAAACAGACGCGCCAGCAACAGGCGGTTGCGCTCCCCGCCAGACAGCGCGCTGATCGGGGCATTGACGTGCTCCGGTTCAAACAGAAAACTTTGCAGGTAGCTGATGATGTTGCGCTCTTTGCCATTGATCGTGATCACATCCCGTCCCTGGCCGACATTTTCCAGCACGGATTTGTTCTCATCCAACTGCGAGCGAAGCTGGTCGAAGTAGGCAATTTCCAGATTGACGCCCAGACGCAGGCTGCCTTTGTCGGGGGTCAGTTCGCCCACCAGCAGGCGCAGCATGGTCGTCTTGCCGGTGCCATTCGGGCCGAGGATGCCGACCCGGTCGCCGCGTTGAATGATGGTAGAGAAGTCGTGCAGGACGGGCGCATCCTCATAGGTGTAGCTGACGTGTTCCGCTTCCACCACCAGCCGGCCGGAGCGCCGGTCAGCCTGGATCTGCATATTCACTTTGCCGGGCTGCTCGCGGCGTTCCCGGCGGATGTTGCGCAGCTGCTGCAGGGCGCGTACGCGGCCTTCGTTGCGCGTGCGGCGGGCTTCAATTCCCCGCCGGATCCAGGTTTCTTCCTGGGCCAGTTTCTTGTCAAACAGCTCGTTCTGAAGCTGCTCGGATTCCAGCATGGCGTCTTTGCGTTTGAGGAAAGTAGGGTAATCGCAATTCCAGTCGAATAACCGTCCGCGGTCTAACTCGATAATGCGCTTCGCCAGCTTTTGCAGGAAAACGCGGTCATGGGTCACAAATACCAGGCTGCCGCTCCAGCGGGAGAGGAATTCTTCCAGCCACTGGATTGATTCAATATCCAGGTGGTTGGTGGGTTCGTCCAGCAGGAGCAGTTCAGGGTGGATCACCAGCCCGCGGGCCAACAGTACGCGGCGCTTCATCCCCGCCGAGAGGGTATCAAACGTAGCGCCAGGGTCAAGAAGCATGCGCGAGATCATATTCTCGACCTGCAACTCGCGCTGCCAGGGTGCTTCCTCTTCTTCGTGGGTAAGGGGGATGCCTTCCAGCCCGCCAGCGACGATATCCTTTACCAGCCCGCCCATGCCCTGCGGCACTTCCTGGGGCAGATAGGCCAGACGCAGCCCTTGCTGGCGGGCAATGCTGCCGCTGTCCGGGTTGATCGCCCCGCTGAGCAGTTTCAGCAGGGTGGTCTTGCCCATGCCGTTGCGCCCCAACAGGCCCAGCGACTCGCCGCTTTCGATTTGCAGGTTAATGTCTTCCAGGAGCAGCGGCCCGCCAAAACCCAGGCTCACCTCCTGCATGCTGATCAATGCCATAAGTTATTCTTCCTTTGCGGTTGGAAATATACTACAAAAACAGGAAATCAGGGACTAGGGATCAGGAATTGGGAGCGCATATAATTTGTAGTAACCACTTTAGTGGTTACCCCCACAGGCAGCCCTGTGACTGTATAATCTATCTATCAGAGAAAGGATCGCATGATGCTCAAAAAGATTTCCGACACGCTCCAGACGATCTCAAAAGGCTGGGTGACGTTAACCGCGTTAGTGGTCTTCCTGCTATTCACCGCCCTGGTGCTGCCCCAACAATCGGCCAAGGCCGATCGGGAAACGGGCGACGTCGGTTCCCCCGATACGACCTTCTTCTATTCCACCAGTGACCTGTACCGCTTTGCCGAGGAATATGGCGCAGAAGGGCGGGCAGCCTACGTGCGCGCAAGGGTTACGTTTGATGTAGTCTGGCCGCTGGTGTACACTTTCTTTCTGGTGACAGGGGTCAGTTGGTTGTCAGCCCGTGCGTTTGCGCCGCACAGCCGCTGGCAGATGCTCAACCTGGTGCCGGTGCTGGCGATGGTCTTTGACTTCCTCGAAAACGGGTGTGCTTCGGTGGTCATGCTGCGCTACCCGCAGCTCTCCCCGCTGGCGGCTGCCCTTGCCCCGCCCGCATCGGTGATCAAATGGGCGCTGGTCATGGGCAGCTTCGTACTGCTGCTGGTGATTATGGGCCTGGCTGTGAGGAAGAAGTTCAGGAAATAGGCAGGACAGCATGAAAGCAGAGCATGCATTGCAATTTCGCAAGCTGTACGACGGCTTTGACGCCCCCATCACCGACGTCGACTGCGGACTGATGTGCGCCCCCCACAACCCCAGCGGCAAACCCTTCTGCTGTGACATCTGCCACGCGGTGCCCGCCGCCTACCGCGAGGAATGGAACTACCTCCAGCCGCGCACGGACCTGTGGCATACCTACCGCGGGGATGAATGTACGGCAAACCCGGCTGATCCGGCAGCCCTGCTGGCTGAAACCCCTGAACACATGCTGCTGTTGGCCTGCAAAGGTCCGGCACACTGTCAGCGCGACTACCGCGCCGTCAGTTGCCGCCAGTTCCCCTTCTTCCCCTACATCTCGGTTGATTACCGCTTCATCGGCCTGGCCTACGAATGGGAATTTGAGGATACCTGCTGGGTGATCAGCAACCTGGACCGGGTGACGGATGCCTACCGGCAGGAGTTCGTGGCGACGTATGATGTCCTGTTTGAGCAGTACCCGCGGGACTTTGACAGCTACGCTATCCTCTCAGACCAGATGCGGGCGCGCTTCATCGAGCAGCGCCGGCGCATCCCCCTGCTGCACCGCAACGGGGGCTACTACCTGGTCAGCCCGGCCAGCGGGCGCAGGCGGAAAGTGAAGGTGGAAGATTTGCCGAAGTTTGGGGTGTATTAGGTAAAAATTTTAAGTAAATCCCCATTAAGAACCTATCCGAAAAATAGTAAAAAGGGTTGAAAAAGGAGACGAAACCTG
>CAYURM010000050.1:0-19773 GCA_964447155.1 uncultured Anaerolineaceae bacterium | reverse complement strand
GCGCCACACACCAGTGTGGTTCCGCGACCCCGTACCCTTCGGCAAGCTCAGGGTACGGCTTGGCTCAGGGTGCAACCAGTAAACCTGAATGCTCAATCCTGATTACGGCGAACCATAAACGCATCGCGCTGCTGCCAGAACGGCTGCGAAGCCTGGCGCAATTCTTTGAAGACGGCATAGCCTTCATTATATATAGCGGTAAGATCTACCCGCGGGGTATACAGTTTGCTCTCGGCAGTGTTCACAGCTTCCGGCAGGGGCAATCCCATGCCGGCCATCCAGGCCATCGCCATCCCCAGCAGACCAAATTCCCGCCTGGGGATACTGCGGGTAGGCCGCCCCAGCACATCAGCACAAAGCTGGCTGAGAAAACCGCTCTGGGAAGCGCCGCCGCAAAGGTTAATCGGAGATTCGCCCTGGGGCAGGCGGGTATGGCAGTCGCGCATCCCGTAGGTCAATCCTTCATAGACCGCTCGCAGCATATGCAAGCTGTTGTGCTGCAGCCCCAGTCCGGCAAAAGATGCCGCCGCTCGTGGTTCACGGAATGGCGCACGTTCCCCGTTCAGATAAGGCAGGAAAAATAATCCCTCGCTGCCGGCTGGAATGTTTTTTTCCAGAACCACATCCAGATCGTTATAACTCTGCCCTGGAGCAAGCGTCTCAAGCGCCCAATCAAGGGTGCCGGCGCCGTTATTGGTCGCCAGAACGCGCATGAAAGTGTTTGGGGGAATAAAGCCCAAAGTACTGCCGGCCACATCTTTATGCGAAACCTGGCTGGCATTCATGATGACCTGGTTGGAAAAAGTAGTGCCGAGGATGCTGACCGCATCGCCCGCCTGGCGCGCGCCTGATCCATACGTGGCCGCTGCTACATCCAGCGCACCGGCGATCACCGGCAGACCGGCGGGCAGCCCGCAGGCCAGAGAAGCTGACGATCCGGTATGACCGACCACAGCGGTCGAATCCACCACTTGAGGAAACACCGCAGATTTTTCCCGCGGCATGCCCATCAATGGCAGCAGGTCAAAAGCATAATCTCCCGTAAGGATATTTAACATGGCCGTGGAAGCATCCGTGCGGTCGGTGATGATCACCCCGGTCAAACGATAAACCAGCCAGTCCTTGCAGTGCAGGGCATGCGCCAGCTTCTCAAAGCGGGCTGGTTCATTGTCCTGCATCCAGCGCATCAGCATCGGCACCGCCCCGGCAAACAAGGGGCACAGCGCATTCTCAATCCCAAAGCGGGTGATCGTTTCCTCATTCTCCAGCTTAAGACGCTTGACGCGGGTATCATTCCACAGGATCGCATTACCCAGCGGCTCACCATCCACATCCACCGGCCAAAGCCCATCCCCTTGCCCGGTCACCGCCACGCCACGCAGATTCTTCCACTCATCGGGGAAACGTTGAGCAAGTTCCTGACAAACCGCACACACTGCATCCCAAACCGCCGGCATGCTCATCTCACATGCGCCCTGGAAGGGATGCAAGACGGTCATCTCCTGGCTGGCAATTCCCAGGGAATCACCAGCCAGGTCAAAGATCGCAGCTTTGGTTCTGGACGTTCCTGCATCAATTGCCAGAATCGTATCGGCGGTCATAATTTATTCTTTTAGATCGCTTCAAGCGCACGGTCGATATCGGCAATGATATCGTCGATGTCTTCGATCCCCACCGAAATGCGAATATAATTATCAAAGATTTCCGCTTTTTCGCGTTCTTCGGGGGTCATCTTGCCGTGTGTCATCGTACCAGGGTGTTCCACCAATGTGTCCAGGTCACCCAGGGAGACGGCGTAATAAGCCATGTCCATGCCATCGATCACCTTGCGGGCTTCCTTCAGGCCGCCCTTGACACAGAAACCGAGCATCCCGCTGAAGCCATTCTCAAACTGGCGGACAGCGATGTCATGCTGAGGATGACTTGCCAGACCGGGGTAAGTCACCGAGGTGATCTTGGGATGCTTTTCCATCCACTGAGCCAGCTTCATCGCATTCTCAGCATGAGCGCGCATGCGCAGATGCAGGGTCTTCAACCCACGCAGACCAAGCCAGCAGGCGAAGGGGCTGGGCACCGGACCAAATTCCTGATACACGCCGCTGCGCAGCTTCTCATGATAAGCCGCATCACAGGCAATAATACCGCCGAGATGATCGCCGTGACCATTGACATACTTGGTCGTAGAATGCAACACCACATCCGCACCATGTTCAAGCGGGCGGTAGTGATAAGGAGTGGTGAAGGTATTGTCCACGAAGGAACGGATGCCATTGGCCTTGGCCCAGGCATAGACCGGATCGAGATCAAGCACTTCCAGGGTCGGGTTGAGAATGGTTTCCACGTAGACAGCCTTGGTGTTGGGCTTTTTGGCCGCATCCAGGTTTGCAGGGGTCATCTCAGACACAAAGGTCGTCTCAATGTTCAACTCAGGGAAAATCTTGGTAAAGAGAGCAAACGTACCGCCATACACCGTCTTGCAGGCGATGATGTGGTCCCCAGCATGCACGGTGCCAAGCAGGGCCATCGAAATAGCAGCCATACCGGAACCCGTAGCCAGGGCCATGTCGGCGCCTTCCAGCGAAGCCAGTTTCTCCTGGAACATGTTTTGGGTTGGGTTGCGGGAACGGCCGTAGGTGTAAATACCTTCTTTGTCCCCCGCCAGATAGCGATCCATGTTCTCAGGGGTGAAAACATACGTGCTGGTCAAATACATCGGTGCAACCAGGGCACCGGTTTCATGATCCGGGTGCTGCCCGGCGTGCACTGCACGTGTTGCAAATTTCTTGTTCTTGATATCCATTTGATTCCTTCTTCCTGATAGAATTTAGTCGACCGCCATGATTTCCACGGCGATTTTGACATGTTTGGACGGGTTACGCAGCAATTCCTCAAAGCCATCTTCTACGATGCGCTCCAGCGGAATAACGGCGGTGATCAATTTTTCAACCGGAATGGTCTGCTTTGCCATCAATGCCAGTACCTCGCGCATTTCATCGGCATAGGCTTGAGAGGTCAGCAGGGTACGTTCGCCTTCCTGGAAGATATTCATGTTGAACCGGGGCATCTTCTCATACACGCCCATCTGCACCAACGTGCCAGCCTTGCGCAATAATTCGCAGGCTGTATCCAGGGAAGGCTGTATGCCAACACATTCATAGACCACATCAAAACCGGTTTTTCCGGTCAGCTCACGGCCGGCCTGAATGGGGTCCTGCTCCTTGCTGTCCACATACAGGGTAGCCCCCACCATCTGGGCCAGTTCTTCGTTCTGGCGGCCCAAACCAACTACCATGATCTCCTCAGCACCCGCTGCCTGGGCAGCATATACACAACTCAAACCAATAATGCCGGGGCCAACCACAGCCACATTTTTACCGTGCAGGTCGCCTACCTTACCGGTGGCGTGCCAGCCGCAGGCCAGCGGTTCAGCCAGCACAGCCTGCTTAAGCGTCACCTGCTGCGGGACTTTATAAAGCTGGTAAGCGGGCAAAACCATATACTCAGCAAAGGCGCCGTCGCTGCCAATCCCATTAAAAGCCAGGTTCTCGCAAAGATTGACCCGGCCATCGCGGCAGAAATCACATTCGCCGCAAACGATATTGCCGCTGGCGGTAACGCGATCGCCAATCTGCCATTCCTCAACGCCTTCGCCAACTGCCACAACCACCCCGGAAAGCTCATGCCCGAGGGTGATGGGCGCCTGCTGGCCGGTGATAGGATGCGGTTTATCTACCGGCACCCACACGGGGCCAGTGTATTCATGGCGGTCCGTACCGCAAATGCCTGCCCAGGCAATCCGCACCCGCACAAACCCTTCAGGGACTTCCGGGATGGGGATATCTTCTACACGAATATCTTTATATCCGTAATATCGCGCTGCTTTCATCGCTTCTCCCTATTCGCCGAGGATCAACTGGTAAATTTTGCGGATGGCGCGGCTGCCAGCGGCACGGTTCTCTTCAACCAGTTTCTGGAAGTCCGCATCGCGGGCCTTCTCCATTAATTTTTTGACAAAATGCACCGAAGTCTGGCAGGCTTCTGCGGGATCCTCACGATAAGGGTACAAATCCAGCGACATCCAGCCATCATAGCCCAGCTTCTCCATCCAGTAAAACAACTCCAGGAACTGCATAAAGTGCACGGTGCCGATGGGCATATCATCATCCGCCCAGGAGTAATTATCATTTAAATGTAGATGGAAGAGGCGTTTCGAGGAAAGCAGGATGGCCGCAATCTCGGCCGGATTTTCGCGTGCATTGAATGCATGACCAATATCCAGCGTAACGCCAACATTGTCTTTCCCCGTCTCCAGGGCCAATGCCAGGGCTTTGCCGCCCGAATTGACATAACAAGCCATTTGCGGTTCACTGGTCTTGTACTCAATTCCCAGATTAATGTCATCACGATACGAGGCAGCCTCGCGCAGCCCTTCCACCAGATGCTTCCAGGCTTGCACATAATCTGCCTGGAAGGCATAATCAAAACCGTCCTGGCCTAACCAAATACTAACCGTCTTCACATCCAGTTCTGCTGCCACGTCCATCGCTTCGCAGGTCAATTGCACCGACTTGGCACGCCGCGCAGGGTCAGGGGAAGTGAAAGAACCGCTCATCCATTCCCTGTCACAAACCAGCTCAACACCCAAACCAGAAACTTTTAATCCGTGCTCATCCAGCATTTGCCGGATTTCATCAATATTGTCCAGGGTAACATCATTCGGGTAACAGATTTCAACTGCATCCAGTCCTTCAATCGCGGCAATCCGTCGCATGCGTTCTTCCAGCGGGATGAACGGTTTGTAGCCATCGCTCACATACCGTTCACTGCCCATGCCAAACGCCCAGGCGCCAATTCCTAAACCTTTCATTTGATTACTCCTTCAATCCAACTGTTATACATCGCAGTTTGTTTGTCCAAGATACATTTCTTTCAAATTTTCGTTTTCCAGCAATTCTTTGGCCGAGCCTGCCATCTCAATGGAACCGGTCGTCATCATATACCCGCGGTGCGCAATCGACAAAGCCTTGTACGCATTCTGCTCAACAACCAGAATGGTGGTATTCAGTTCCTGATTGATCGCCGTCAGAATTTCAAAGATCTGGGTCACAATGATCGGGGCCAGGCCCAGCGAAGGCTCATCCAGCATCATAATCTTGGGGCGCGCCATCAGGCCGCGGCCCAAAGCCAGCATCTGCTGCTCGCCGCCGGAGAGCAGGCCGCCATATTGCTTCTTGCGCTCTTTCAACCGCGGGAAGTAATGATAGACCATCTCCAGGTCTTTCTGAATTTCATCACGGTCTTTGCGCAAAAAACAGCCGATCATCAAGTTGTCATAAACGGTCAGGTTGGAAATAATGCGCCGGCCTTCGGGCACATGCGCAATGCCCTGCTCCACCACCTTATACGGAATGGACGGCGTCGGCTGCCCTTCAAAGAGAATTTCTCCAGAATCCGGCTTAACCAGGGCGGAAATTGTCTTCAACAAGGTGGATTTGCCGGCGCCATTGGAACCCAGCACGGCCACAATCTCGCCTTCATCAACATATAAACTGACCCCGCGCAGTGCTTTGATCCCGCCATAACTGGACTGCAAGTCTTTAATTTGCAACATACTCATTTCATCTCCTCACCCAGATACGCTTCAATGACTCTGGGGTCACAGGTAACCTGATCGGATGTTCCCCTGCAAATCGTCTGACCAAAATTCAACACCGTCACAACATCACACAACTTGATGACCACATCCATATGATGTTCGATCATGAAAATGGTCAGGTCAAACTTCTCGTGCAAGTCAAAAACAAATTTACACAGATCATTGGACTCTTCCGAGTTCATCCCCGCAGCGGGTTCATCCAGCAAAAGCAGCCTGGGATGAATAGCCAGCGCGCGGGCAATTTCCAGACGACGCTGATAGCCATAAGGCAAATCGCCGGCAATGCGGTACGCATCATCATGCAATCCAACGATTTCCAGTAATTCATGGGCGCGATCCCTGACCGCTTTCTCAATGCTTTTGAATTTTCCCAAACGGGTAACAGCGCTGAACACATTGTAAGTGCAATCCTGGTGACAGGCGATAATCACATTTTCCAGCGCGCTCAGCTGCTTGAACAGACGAATAGTCTGAAAGGTGCGGGCAATCCCGCTTTGAGCGATTTGGAAAGGCTTCAAGCCGATCATATCCTCGCCCATGAATTTCACCGAGCCAGAGGTTGGCTGGTAAATCCCCGTCAGAATGTTAAAAATGGTGGTTTTGCCAGCCCCGTTTGGGCCAATCAAACCAACAATCTGGTTTTTATAAATATCCAGGGAGAAATCCTTGGTGGCAACCACCCCACCGAAATTCTTGTTCAATTCCTGGATACTGAGAATAGGTTCAGTCATCAGGCGTTCTCCTCTTCTTCAGGTGAGGATGTCTTTTTTCTATTGAATACGTTCTTAATCCAGGCAACTGTCTTTTTGAAAGAAAATTCCCTGTAACCCATCAAACCGGACGGCCGCAGGGTGACGATGAGCACCACCGCCACACCGTAGGCCAGCATGCGATACTCGGCCGCAGCACGGGCCAGCTCGGGCAGCAGGGTCAGGATTGTGGTAGCAATGATCGAACCGGTCAAAGAACCAAGACCGCCAATCACAACCGTGATGGTCATTTCGCTGGACTTGACCAGATTGAACATGATCGGCACAATGAACGAGAAGTAGTGAGCGAACAACACCCCCGCCCACGCCGCGAACATGGCGCTGATCACAAACGCATAATTTTTGTATTTGGCCGAGTCAATCCCAATCGCATCCGCGGCCATTTCCTGTTCACGGATCGCCTGAAAATTGCGACCAATCTTTGAATGCAGCAAATTCCATGCAATCCACACCGCAATCACCACGGAGATGATCACCACCCAAATATTGGTCTTCATCGGGATCCCGGAGTATCCTCTTGCGCCGCCGGTAACGCTTTGCATGTTTTCAATGATCACGCGGATGCTCTCACCAAAACCGAGGGTAGCGATCAGGAAATAATCACCTTTCAAACCGAGGGTAATTTTCCCCAACAGAAAAGCGATGAACCCGGCCATAATCATCCCCCCAATAATGGAAATGACCAGCGGGGTATTCAGCTCTTTGGAAAGGATCGCGCCGGTATAGGCACCAATTGCCATAAACCCGGCGTTGCCAAAAGAGAACAAACGGGTGAATCCGGTCAGGATCGACACGCCAAGCACGGCGATAATATTGATCCCTACCAGGATAAATAAACCTTCGTAATATCCAGCCATCTCAGAACTCCATTCTTCCTTAGAGTCTCAGGCCTGTCAGGCCTTGTCTTGAATGTCTTTGCCAAACAGACCAGTCGGCCGGATGACAAGCACAGCGATCAGCAGGGTAAAGGTGAAAAGATCACGCAATCCAGCGCTGACATACCCAGCCACGAACACTTCCATAATACCGATAAATAATGCCCCCACAATTGCGCCGGGCACACTGCCCAAACCGCCGAACACCGAGGCAATAAATGCCTTCAAGGCAAAATTGCCCAGTTGGGGATAGACAGTATATTTCATACCCAGCAAAACACCTGAAACACCCGCCAATGAACCGGCCAACAGAAAAACCAGGCCGATGTATTTATCCACATTAATCCCAAGCAATGAAGCCACCTGCATATCTGAGGCAGCCGCCTTCACCGCCAGACCGAATTTGGTACGCTCGATCAAAAAATAGAGGAATAAAATAACAAGCAATGAAACCGAAAAGGAAATCAGGTCCAACATCCCAATATAAATGCCGCCGACCGAAATTGCTTTCACCGGCAAGATTTGCGGGTAGGTCTTGAATTTTGAGCCAACCGTTACCAGAACAAAATTCTGTAACGTGATCGAAACGCCCATTGCCGCGATCATCAAAAACATGGTGGGAGAATTGTTATTGCGGATGCGGCGGTATGCCAGGCGTTCGCTGATCACTGAAACCAGCCCGGCACCGGCAACAGCCACAATCAATGCCAACCACACCGGCAAATTGAAAGTTGCCAGACTGAAAAAGCCAATGTATGCCCCAATCATCCCGATATCGCCATGTGCCCAGTTCGAAAATCCCAGCAGCGAGTAGATGAGCGCATAACCGGTCGCCATGAGCGCATAAATACTGCCTACAGAAATGCCATTAACCAGTTGTTGCCATATCATAACCAGGTACTCCGTGATAAAAATTTGTCGGAGGGACAGGATTGTCCCCCCGACAGAGATTGAACAAAAGATTTACTTGTAATCGCCGAACCAGAGGCGTTCGCCATCAACGAAGGTGTAAACACTGGCGGGTTTGGCAGGATTGTGGGTTTTGGGATCGACAGACATGGAGCCCATCAGACCATCAAACTGGGTCGTGTTTTCCAGTGCTTCACGCAGAGCAGGCTTGGTTGCTTCGCCGGCACGTTCCAGAGCATCCTTGATCCAGTACAGACCATCATGGCCGAAGAGGGCTTCTGTCTCGGGAACGAGATTGTTGTATTCCGCCATGTAAGCATCCGCATAGGGCTTGGTAACAGGATTGGCGAAGGAGGGCTGGGAGGTGTAGAAAGAGCCTTCAATCGCTTCTCCAGCCATGGAAAGCAGTTCAGGAGAATCCCAGCCGTCGCCGCCCAGCAGCGGAGCGGTGATACCGAGCTCGCGAGCCTGGTTAGCAATCAATGCAACGTCTTTGTAAATCCACGGAACCAGAATCACGTCTGGGTTGGCTTCTGCAATCACGGATAATTGTGAGCGGAAGTCATTGTCGCCGGAGTGACCTTCGACCTTGGCAACCACTTCGCCGCCATTGGCAACAAACTGTTCTTCAAAGTACTGGGACAAACCGGTCGAGTAGTCGGAGCCGATGTCATAAATGATCCCGGCAGTTTTGGCATCCAGTTCTGCGGAAGCCAGATTGGCCAGAACCTGACCCTGGAAAGGATCAATGAAGCCAATGCGGAAACTGTAGGGGTGCAGGTTGCCGTCTTCATCAACGGTAACTTTGGGGTTGGAGGCAGCGGTTGCAATCAGGGGAACTTCCAACTGGTCAGCAATCGGCGCCATGGCAATGTTACAGCTCGAGAAGTTGGTGCCGATCACGGCGATCACATTCTCTTCCGTTGCCAGACGGCGGAAAGCATTCACCGAGTCAGTCGGGTCGCCGCGGCCATCAAGACCGACGACCTCAACCTGCTTGCCCAGGATACCGCCAGCTTCGTTAATTTCCTTGGCAGTCAAGAGCATCCCGTTCAGGCCAGCCTGGCCCCAAACAGCGGTTTCGCCGGAAAGAGCGCCGACATAACCAATCTTAATCACATCATCAGAAGCCTTCTTGCCGCAAGCAGTGAGGCTCATCGCCAGGATGATGATCACAAGCATCAAAGAAACCAATTTAGATTTACGCATTTTTTCTCCTCAATCAAATTAATATAATGTGTTTTGGTCAAACGGTTGAACCACTCATTCAGTTTTTGTTCCTTAAGCATCCTCCTTTCCCGAAATACACCAATATGATATGGAAACCAATAATCTTTCTAACTATCTTGCAAAAGGCGGCGCGCGGTCATTTCATCTGTGATCAAAACATTGGCATAGTTTCCACGAATCGCACCCAGGATCGCATCATACTTTTGACTGCCGCCAGCCACCGCAACCACACGGTCCAGGCTGCGATAAGCCGCAAGGTCAATCCCAATCACCCGCTGGTCAATCTCCGAATTGATCGGCTTGCCCGTAATATCGAAGAAATGCAGTCCCAAATCGCCTACAGCGCCCCGCTCAATCAAAGGTTCTACTTCACTCCAGGTGATGATCTCTTCACTATTCATCAACAAGGCGTCCTTACGGAAGGAGCCAATCCCCACAAAGGCAATATCTACTTTCGCACTCAATTCAAGCGAATAATTGATTTGCCGGTTGTTGCGTAATGCCGTGCACATTTCCATCGTATCGACAATCCCCGGAGCAGGCATAACAGATAGCAGGCTGGCATTGACCTTCTGCGCCACCCGCCGGACAATATCGGCAGCATGCGCATCGGACTGGGGATCTCCGAGACCGCCCACCATCTGCACCACATGCATCTTGCGCAGCTTGACCGGCTGAATACTGTCAGCCATGGCAGACAACGTTCTCCCCCACGAAAAACCAACCAGGTCGCCTTCCTGGACAACGCGGTCAAAATATTGGGCAGCAATTTCTCCCAGCTGCTGGCTCACTTCTTCGGGGTCATCAACATGATTCACCCGGACAACCAGGCTGTCTTTTAACCCAAAGCAGTTTTCCAGTTCGCGTTCCAGATCATCAAAACTCTCTGGCATCGAATTGACCGTGATCTGTACCACGCCTTCATTACGGGCTTCGGTCAACAAACGGGAAACTTTGGGGCGGGAAAGACGCATTTTCTGCGCGATCCCGATTTGGGTCAGTCCTTCTTCGTAATACAGTTTTGCAACTTTGACTAGAAGATTGGCATCCACAGATTATCCTTGTTGAGGGAGTGAACAAATGTTCAGAGGTGAACACGATTAAGATTATAGCAAGGAATTTCAGCACAGTCAATAGTATCCCTTGCCAATTCGGCGCCAATTCCGCCGCTTTGCTGGATTTTTACCCATTTTTATCCCCATTTTTCACACCTGCCATGGCGATGGGTGTGAAAACACAGCAAACCACGCCGCGCAAATCATTATCGTCCTGCTGCCCATATAGGGGCGCGTCAGCCTCCAGCAAAGCACAAGCCCCCCTGCCCACTGCGTAAAACCATGCTGTCAAATTCAGAAGATCTGCCAATTCCATTCGAATCTTTAAGGTTGTACAATTGACACAATCATTTTATGGATATATAATCTTCTTAACCTTAAGAACGATTGTTCACAGCAGTGAACAATTGAACAAAATACTTCATTCAGGATAAACCCTTATGACAAATATGATGAAAGCAGCAGTGTATTATGACAACAGCGACATCCGCATCGAAGAAATGCCCATCCCCGAAATCGGCCCGGACGATGTGCTGGTAAAAACCATTGCCAGCGGCCTGTGCGGCGGCGAGACGATGGAGTGGTACCACAAACCCCGCGCTCCCAAGGTGATGGGCCATGAACCTGCCGGCATCATCGTCGAAAAAGGAGCCAATGTAAACAACTTCAATATTGGTGACAAAATCTTTGTCAATCATTATGTCTCCTGCGGCACGTGTCATTACTGCCGCCGCGGACGCTACACCCTGTGCGAATCCTTTAAGGATAGCAAGCTCTTCCCCGGCACCATGTGCGAATATTTCCGCGTGCCCGGCCGTAACCTGAACCGCGACGCCATCCTCATCCCCGAAAACGTCAGCTACGCTGAAGCCACCCTGTGTGAACCCTGGGGCTGCGTGATCGGCGGCCTGAAAGTGACCGAAATCCTGCCTGGTGACACCGTGGCCGTGATTGGCGCGGGCTTCATGGGGATGGGTTTCATTCACATGGCCCCCCTCTTCGGTGCTGGCAAAGTCATCGCAATGGATTTCTCGGAATGGCGATTAAACAAAGCGCTGGAAATGGGCGCCACCCACACCATCAACCCTAAAACAGAAAACGTGGAAGAAAAACTGCGCGACCTGAATGACGGCCGCCTGGCCGATGTGGTCATCGTCACCGTACCGCTGGTCAGCGTGTATGCCCAGGGACATGCCCTCGTGGAAAAAGGCGGCTTCCTGCACATCGGCGCCCCCACCATGCCGGAACCCCTGTGGCAGATCAACCCCGCCCACCAGTATTTCACCGAGATGAAAATTTCGGCCAAATATTCGGCCGACCACACCGATACCAGCCAGATCATGCAGTGGATTGCCTCCGGCCGGATCGACGGCAAGGCTGCCATCACCCACCGTTTCGAACTCAAAGACACCCTGCCAGCCTTCAAAATGATGCTGGAAGCTGATGCCTCACTGAAACCGATCATCTACCCGCATGGCATAGACCAGGAAATCAATTATTAATCCGTTTAAAAAATGGATTTGAAATGAACAGTAAAAACGCAAACATGAACGCAATCCCCCCGGAAGAGCTGCGCATGATCACCAGAGCAGCCTGGCTTTACTATATGCAGGGACTGACCCAAAGCGAGATTGCGGATGAACTCAAACTTTCCCGGGTGAAAGTTACCCGGCTTGTCTCGCGTGCCAAAGCGTTGGGCATGGTGGAGATTCGCGTCATCCAGCCGCCGGGATTCTTCGTCGGACTGGAACAGGAACTGATCAAACGCTATCAGCTCAAGGATGCAGTCATCACCCTGGACGTGTCCTCAGCCAGTGCCCTGCGCCGTGTGCTGGCACGGGCCGCAGCCGAGTGGCTGACCCCCCGCCTGGACAACGACACAGTAGTTGGCTTCTCGATGGGGCGCACCCTGGCCCTGCTGCCCGAAGTGACCCAGCCGATGGAACCGACCGGCGCCACCTTCATCGAAGTCATGGGCGCTTCCGACTCACTCAACAGCGGCTTCAGTTCCTACACCGTGATTGGCCGCATGGCCGAGATCTGCGGCGGACAGGCACGCTTGCTGGATGTGCCCACTTTCGTTTCCAGCCCGCCCATTCGGGATTTGATCCTGGAAGAAGAACTGATTGCCAAACGATTTGAAATGGCCCGCAACTGCCAAATACTGGTCACCAGCGTCGGCACAGTAGACAAGGATGCCCTCATGCACAAGATTGGCTATCTGACCGATGATGTCCTCGATCAATTGAAACGGGAAGGTGCAGTCGGTGACCTGCTGGGCCAATTTTTTGATGCCAAAGGTCAGCATATTTCCACCCCGCTGGACGGCCGCGTGATGGCCCTGCAGCTTGATGATTTAAAAAATATCCCTTTCAGCGTACTGGTTTCGGGTGGCAAAGAAAAAGAAGCTGCCATCCGTGCCGCGCTGGAAGGTGAATATGTCAACGTTTTGATCACAGATGTTAAAACTGCAAACAATTTGTTGCAATAATTTAGGCTCAGGAGGCTCTTATGAAATCCGCTGTACATCATTTCACCGGTGAAGATTATAACTACGATTGGGAAGATTCCATTTCCAAGCAAATTCCCCCCACAGATACCGCCAAACTTGCCGACGGCCGTGTGGTGATCGGTCCCCAGGACGGCGCCCCCAACTTCGTCTTCCGTTATTTTGTCGTCCAGCCGGGCGGCAATTCCACCATGCCCGACCAGCACGTTCACGACCACGGCATTTACATCCTGCATGGCGAAGGCGAAGTCACCCTGAACGGCGAAGTCATCCCGGTCAAGGAACGCGACATGGTCTACATCGCTCCGAATGACGTGCATGGCCTGGTCAACACCGGCGATGTGCCGTTCGGTTTCATTTGCGTCATCCCCAACAAGGAGCGCCTGACCAGGTTTTTTGAATTAAGCGGTGAAGAGAAATAATTCGGCAAGAAACCAAACGCTTTATAGCTATACGCAATACTTTAGTGTTAGGAGAAAAAACTCAATGTCCAAGACGATAAAAGTATTTGATGCCAATGAAGCCACCGCCCATACGGCTTACCGCATCAACGAAGTCATCGCCATCTACCCGATCACGCCATCCTCCGGCATGGGCGAGATGTCCGACGCCTGGTCAGCTGAAGGCCGCAAGAATATCTACGGCACCGTGCCGCTGGTGGCCGAAATGCAGGCCGAAGGCGGCGCAGCCGGCGCCATCCACGGCGCGGTACAGACCGGCGCGCTGACCACCACCTTCACCGCCTCCCAGGGCTTGCTGCTGATGATCCCCAACATGTACAAGATCGCCGCCGAACTTTCGCCAATGGTGATCCATGTATCCTCACGCGCGCTGTCCTACCAGGCCATTTCCATTTATGGTGACCACTCGGACGTGATGGCAACCCGCGCCACCGGCTTTGGTCTGATCGCTTCCAGCTCGGTGCAGGAAGCCCACGACATGGCCCTGATCGCCACTGCAGCCAGCCTGCGCAGCCGCATCCCTTTTGTGCATTTCTTCGACGGCTTCCGCACCTCTCACGAGGTGAACAAGGTTGAATACCTGGAAGATGAAACCCTGAAGGCGATGATCGATGAAGAAGACGTGATTGCCCACCGCGAACGCGGCCTGAAGCCCGAAAACCCCTTCATCCGCGGTACCCTGCAGAACTATGATGTTTACTTCCAGGGGCGCGAAACGGTTAACCCCTACTACAACAACTGCCCGGCCATCGTCGAAGAAGCCATGGAATCCTTCGCCAAACTGACCGGCCGCAAATATGCGTTATTCAAATACACTGGCGCCCCGGATGCGGAACGCGTCGTCATCCTGATGGGCAGCGGCGCAGAAACTGCCGCCGAAACCGTGGCCTATCTGGCCGCGCGCGGCGAAAAAGTCGGCGCCATCCAGGTGACCCTTTTCCGGCCCTTCTCCACTGAACACTTGCTCAAGGCACTGCCCGAAACCGTAAAGCGCATCGCCGTGCTGGACCGTACCAAAGAATCCGGCTCGATGGGCGAACCGCTCTATCAGGACATCGTCACCAGCCTCAACCAGGCCCATTCTGCAGGCGATATCGCCGCTATGCCGCGCATCATCGGCGGCCGTTACGGCCTGTCCGGCAAGGAATTCACGCCCGCCATGGTCAAAGGCATCCTCGACGAATTGAAAAGCGACAAACCGAAGAACTCCTTCACCATCGGTATCGATGATGACGTCACCTTCACCAGCCTGTCGTATGACCCCCGCTTCACGCTTGAAGACAAAGGGGTTTCACGCTGTATCTTCTTTGGTCTGGGTGCAGACGGCACCGTCGGCGCCAACAAGAACTCAATCAAGATCATTGGCGAAGGCACCGATAACTATGCCCAGGGTTACTTTGAATACGATTCAAAAAAATCCGGCTCGATCACCGTCTCGCATCTGCGCTTTGGCCCCAACCCCATCCGCGCCCCCTACCTGATTGAACCCAATACGGCCAGCTTTGTCGCCTGCCACATGTTCTCCTTCCTGGAGAAGTACGACGTACTCAAATATGCCGCAGATGGCGCTGTCTTCCTGCTGAACAGTTACTACGGCCCCGAAGAAGTCTGGGAAAACCTGCCCTGCGAAGTGCAGCAGACGATCATCGACAAGAAACTCCAGTTCTATGTGATTGACGGCTACAAGGTAGCCGAAGAAACCGGCATGGGACAGCGCATCAATACCATCATGCAGACCTGCTTCTTCGGGATCAGCGGTGTGCTGCCCAAAGACGAGGCCATTGCCCGCATCAAGGCCAGCATCGACAAGACCTATGGCAAACGCGGGCAAACGATTGTGGAGAAGAACTTCCAGGCGGTTGACCGCGCCCTGGAGAACCTGAACCAGGTGACCGTGCCAGACAAAGCGGAAAGCTGCGTACAGCGCCTCCCGGCGATGAGCAGCAAAGCGCCCGAATACGTGCGCGACGTGCTCGGCATGATTGCCGTCCGCCGCGGGGATGAGCTGCCCGTCTCAAAGATGAGCGTCGACGGCACCTATCCTTCCGGCACCAGCCAGTATGAAAAACGCAATATCGCCCTGACCATTCCCGAATGGGACAGCGAATTATGTATCCAGTGCGGCAAATGCGTCATGGTCTGCCCGCATGCCTCCATCCGCCAGAAAGTTTATGCCTCATCCGAACTGGAAAATGCCCCTGAGAGCTTCAGGAGCGCCACGGCCCGCTTCAAAGGGATTGAAGACGGCCGCTTCACCGTTCAGATCGCACCCGAAGATTGCACCGGCTGCGGCATCTGTGTGGAAGCCTGCCCTGCCAAAGACAAAACGAACCCCAAACGCCGCGCGCTGACCATGATTTCACAGCCCGAGGTGCGCGAACAGGAAGCCGCCAATTGGGACTTCTTCCTGTCCATCCCCGATATCGACCGCAGCATGCTCGATCTGAAAAAGGTGCGCGACTCACAGTTCCTGCGCCCGCTGTTCGAGTTCTCCGGCGCCTGCGCCGGCTGCGGCGAAACCCCTTACGTCAAGCTGCTCTCGCAACTGTATGGTGACCGCGCTATCATCGCCAACGCTACCGGCTGCTCCTCCGTATACGGCGGTTCCCTGCCGACAGCCCCCTGGGCGGTCAACGCAGAAGGACGCGGCCCGGCATGGTCCAACTCCCTGTTTGAAGACAACGCTGAATTTGGATTCGGTTTTTACCTGACCGTGGAAAAGCAGACCGGGCAGGCTAACGAACTGGTCGCAGCCTTGAAAGACACGATCGGCGCCGGGCTGGCAGATGCCATCCTCAACGCCGATCAGTCTGATGACGCCGGCATCCAGGCCCAGCGCGAACGCGTTGAGCAGCTCAAAGCCATCTGCGCAAAAGAATCTTCCAGCCAGTTTGCCCAACTGAACTCGCTGGCTGACTTCCTGGTAAAGAAATCGGTATGGATCGTCGGCGGCGACGGCTGGGCGTATGACATCGGCTACGGCGGTCTCGACCACGTGCTCGCTTCCGGCCGCAATGTGAACGTCCTCGTGCTGGACACCGAAGTGTATTCCAACACCGGCGGTCAGGCCTCAAAAGCCACCCCCACCGCCGCCGTGGCGAAGTTCGCTGCCAACGGCAAGCCCATCTCCAAAAAAGACCTGGGGATGATCGTCATGTCGTACGGCTATGTGTACGTCGCCCGCGTGGCCCTGGGCGCCAACGATGCCCACACCCTGAAGGTCTTCCGCGAAGCGGAAGCCTATCCAGGACCTTCCCTGATCATCGCCTACAGCCACTGCATCGCCCACGGCATTGATATGAAAACAGGGCTCAACCAGCAGAAACTGGCCGTGCAGGCCGGCGTGTGGCCGTTATACCGCTACAATCCGCAGCTGGCCGCAGCAGGCAAAAACCCCCTGCAGCTCGACTCCAAATCCCCGTCGATCCCCGTCTCCGAGTATGCTTACAACGAAGCCCGCTTCCGCATGCTGCTCAACCGCGACGAAGAACGTGCGCAGCGCCTGATGGAAAGCAGCCAGAAACGGGTTGACGAGCAGTGGAAACAACTTCAATATTTGGCTGAAAGGGACTAATCGTCCAGCTCAGCTTCTTGTCTTTCTCTCCTTAAGACAGCCCCGAGAATCTCGGGGCTGTCGCATGGATAAGGCATTGGGATCAACGAACCATCGTATGGAGTCATCCCACAAATGTTTCGGCACGGGAGTCCGATTTCTAAACAGCGTATCGGAGAATAGCAGCCTGTTCAGCACCTCCCGGTAAATCAGCCATCGGAAGCGCATAGACTGTTCCCGAATGCATAACGGTCCGCATGGCGGCAAAATCCAGCAAATCCTCATTGTCGACACCAGACTCGGCTTCCAGGATCACCTCGTTCTTTTGACGATCGTACCGGCCCCACCGCTGAACATCCAGCGGCACAAACAAGGTCTCCACACGCCCCTGAACCGCAGCTTTGACAATCGTGGCTAAATCTGTGGATGCCAATTCGCTTCCCTGTCCGAAAAATTTCAGAAACTTTTCAGTAGACTGTTCCTGTTGTTCCTTGAACAACGGCTCCACTATTTCCCAGGCGAGGGCATGCAATTCTTTTGTTTCAACTTCTTCAGGATTGCCCAGCAGCCCTTCGTCCAAAATCCTGTCATAACTGCTGGCTTCCTGGAAAATGGGAAGCAGATACTCGACACCAGCCAGCATCATGGGGATGGATTGATCTTCGAGCAGTTTGTTCAGCCCTTCATCTACCCTGTGAAAATACCGGAGAATGTTTTTTTTCTGGGAAGGTGCCTCCCCTCCGTGCCCATGAAATAAAGAGCGCTGCATCCTTACTCTGCCATGACTGCGGAAGGTGGTGCGATTACCCAAATGTTTTTCAACATCATCATCCATCCCCAGAGCTTCCTGAATATTGGTGGGGATATCTTGAAGCTCAATTTCGTCAATACTGTTCCGTGTGCCGAGGAACAGGCGAATTTCATTCATGCTGAGCGCCAAAATATAGAATTGAGCATTCCGGCAAATCACCGGCAACAATGGCGTGGTGTGAAATCTGTCCTGCACCACCAGCAATTCTGCAAAATTTTCAGGCAGGCGATATGTTTTTACCAAATCGGGCGAAAGGAAAAAAGCCAGCCCATCGCTCTGATGCATCCAAAAGCCGTCGTCCTGCAGCAAACGCTCTGCCGGACGCAGCAATTCCTGGAACTCCGGGGTATTCAAACCTGCACTTTTAAGCTTTTCCCTGGCCTGCACAATGAGATTTTTGAACCGGATCGGATCCTGCTTTTGTTCACGCCCAAACCGGTGGGTGGGCATATACAGGGAAACACACCATTTTGCTGATTCTTCAATTAATTGTTCCAAATCTGACTGTCTGAGGATATCCATTCGTTAAACTCCTTTCTTCGGTGAGAACCCTCACCGTTCTGCTTATCAAACCATCTTCTGCACAGCGAACCGCACTGGCGGATGAATCTCTGGACGACTGTGATTAATAATCTCGCCTCCAGCACTTTCATGATCGTTTGTTTGATTAACTCAGAATCCCCCCTTCTATTAGTATAGCAAACAAGCATCCTTATTACCATCTGCATAAGCAGACAAGGGAGACACAAATTTGAATACACCTGACCTCGAGATTGAAAAATCTCCGATGATTCCTTCCTTTTATATAAGAACTCCCGTTTCAGCTATAATACCCTCATTGCTTTCCTATTATAAAGGTAGATCCCCATGCCCCCAGACCGCACCCCGCTTATCCAACCCTCCACCAAAGCATACTGGCAGCAAGCCAAAGACAAAGAAGGCTTCTCCTTCTTTGACCGACTGCACGGCTATATCTATGCCCGCTGGATCTATCTCTATATCGGCCTTGCCAGCGGACGCCACCCGCTGACCAAAAAACTTGGCCCGCCTATCGCAAAATTCGGCACAAAACTGATCCTGCTCTTCGGCAAGAAGCAAAATACGCCGGAAGAAGCCGCCAGCAAGAAAGCACGCATCACCTTTGCCGACACCTATCACGGCAAAGTGCTGCCCCTGGAATCCGCCAAAGAGATGGTCATGGTCAAGGAAGACATCAACATGCCCGATCTGGAAAAAGTGATCCCCTACAACAGCGCGCGCGAGATCGTCCTGCAAAACCCCGACCACATCGTCGTGATGGACTGCCCCTGCCGCGTGGCGCAGGAGAATCCCTGTGCACCCATTGACGTGTGTCTGGTGATTGGCGAACCCTTTGCCAGCTTCGTCACCGAACACCACCCCGAGCGTTCCCGCTGGATCACCCCCGACGAAGCCGTGGATATTATCCAGGCCGAGGAAGACCGCGGTCACGTACATCACGCTTTTTTCAAGGACGCCATGCTGGGGCGCTTCTACGCCATCTGTAACTGCTGCTCCTGCTGCTGCGCGGCAATCAATGCCCACCATAACGGCACCCCCATGCTGGCCTCCTCCGGTTATGTCGCCCAGGTGGATGAGGACGAATGTGTGGCCTGCGGCGTCTGTGCAGATGTCTGCCAGTTTGATGCCCTTGCCCTGGGTGATGACGCTATCACCGTGGACCGTGCCGCCTGCATGGGCTGCGGGGTATGCGTCAGCCACTGCCCGCAGGACGCACTCTCTCTGTTGCGTGACCTCACCAAAGGCGAGCCGTTGGAAATACACGCCTTGATGGAAGATGCGCTGCGGGCGTCCTGAAGAACAAACAACTCGTCGATTCATCGAGCTGTCTTTTTCAAAACGGCTCATTAGGAATCGCCGTGATTTTCCGCGCCGCCGAGCAGAATCGCACCAGACACGGGTTGA
>CAYURM010000049.1:0-20653 GCA_964447155.1 uncultured Anaerolineaceae bacterium | reverse complement strand
CAGGTTTCGTCTCCTTTTTCAACCCTTTTTACTATTTTTCGGATAGGTTCTAAATATGAATAAGCAGAAATATCAGATATTATTGACCAATGATGACGGTATTGATTCACCGGCCCTGTGGACGGCAGCCGAAGCGCTTTCGGAACTGGGGTATGTGACTGTCGCTGCCCCGCAGGAGCAGCAATCCGGCACCGGGCGCAGCTTCCCGATCACCTCCAAAGGCACGATCCGCGCGCAAACCCTGAAAGTCCGCGGCCAGGAATGGACCGTGTATGCTGTCGGCGGCACCCCTGCCCAGACCGTGCAGCACTCGTTGCTGGAGATCCTCCCCCAAAAGCCAGACCTGGTCGTCTCGGGGATCAATTACGGCGAGAATATTGGCGAGATCGTGCATTTCTCTGGCACGGTCGGCGCGGCGCTGGAAGCCGCCTCGGCAGACATCCCTGCCATCGCCGTTTCGCAGCAGCTGATCGATCCCGATATGTATCTGAGCAATTCTCCCGAGATTGATTTCAGCGTGGCCGCGCAGATCACGGTGCGCTTTGCACGCATGCTGCTGGAAAACCGTTTCCCCAAAGCGGCCCAGGTGTTGAACATCAATGTGCCCTCAAACGCCACATTGGACACCACCTGGCACATCACCAGACTGTCCCTGCACCGTGTCTATCAACCGGTATTGAACCGCACAGGCAGCTGGGAGGAGAAGGGTGAGATCGGCGGAAAATTCACCGGAATTGATTTTACGACCCTGCCCCACGACTCGGACGCCTACACCCTGTATCACAAGCACGAAGTATCCGTCACCCCGCTCTCCCTGGACCTGACCGCGCGGGTGGACTTGCAGGAACTGGAAAACAGCCTGCGGGAGTAACTCAAGCAGGGTACGTTTGCCGCAAGCGCGGCAACGCACCATTCAATATGTTCCAGTTCGATCTTTCCCCCAGGCTGAATTCTGGTGCGTAAAAGCGAACGCACCGAGATGGGTTTTATAGGTAAAAACAAATCCCTTCCGCTTGTAGGGTGCGTTAGCGTGTTTTTCGCAACGCACCCATCGTCAAGCCCCAATTCGACCTCGCTCGAGGTTGAATTCTGGTGCGTTCGCCGTAGGCGTGCGAACGCACAGATCTGGCTTAAACATCGAAAATTCGTTCACTTCGACAAGCTCAGTGAACGAATTTTCTCTTATTGGCCGGCAGCAGATTTCGTCTAATTTGCCATCGGGATTTCTTTCTCAAATCTCAGCCAGGCCGGCTGCGATTCAAACCCCAGCTTCAGATTCAACGCGTGAATCGGGCTGTCCTCTTCTGTCTCCGTCTCAATGAATCGAGCGCCAGTCTGCCAGGCATACTCAATCGCGCTGATCTTCAATGCCGTCGCAATCCCGCGGCGGCGGTGACTGCGGGCCACACCGGTCAAACCGTGATAAAGGGTGTCCGGCTGGCCTTTCAGGTCCATCAGGCGGCAGATGCCCACCCACTGATCCCCGTCCAGCGCCACAAACCAGGACGCCGGATTGAAATAACTGCGGCCCAGCACAGAACGCTGGTATTGCTCAAAAGGCGAGTACACCAAATGTGCAATGGAACGCAGATCCTGTTTCAGTTCCCAATCCAGCTCCCAGATGCGGCGCTGCCAATCTGGAAAACGCAGGGCAGCCCGGGTCAATGGCAGCACCTGGATCCCCTGACGGGCCATCCGTTCCCAAATCCCGGCAAACGGTGCGGCATCAAAACCCGTCACATCCAGGCTGGCGATCGGGTCGCGCGTGGACTGGTGGAATCCATAGCGCTGCAGGAAACGGATCGCATTCAGATTGTTTTCGCTGGTGCCAGTAACCAGACTGAGCACCGGGCGCCCTTCCAGAGCTGACATCATGCGGCGGTAAATGGCGCTGCCAATGCCTTTGCCCTGCTGGTCAGGGCGTACTGCAATCGAAAAACGATATTTCCCTTGAGCGATAGACTGCTCAGGTTCCATCAACACTGCCAACCCAACAATAGTCCCCTGGTCAACAGCCACAAAACGCTGCACCAGCGAGCGCGGGTCGCGCAGCGAATCCGTGCGATTCCACAATGCGACACTGTTCAAACAATTGGACCACGCAACAGACTGGATGTCTGCTACGGCTTGATTTTCTATTTCCGTCCGTTCAAATGGGCGAATGCGAAACATAATGCCCTTCCTTTTTCTCTCGCGCTCTGCTGCTCCATCCAGCTTCTTCCATCCTGCAGAACGCGGCACTTCTCAAGTTACTTTCATACGCTTCCATAGCGCGATATCGTCTTCACTTTCCGCATCCAGAAAATGCGGATCCATATCAGGCATGGGATTGTGGCGGTACTTGCGCCACAGACTTTCGGCGATGGCCGGAGGATCAGAAGCCACTCCCTGCCGGGCAAAATACTCACATACCCGGGTCACGTCCCGCTGGAAGATGAACCAGGCATTGCGGTTTTCCACCGGCGAAATGGCCTGGGGAAAGTCAATCAGGGTAATCTCTCCATCCCAATACAGGATGTTGTACGCCGACAGGTCGCCGTGTACGCGGTCGTGGGCCAGCATGATCTCAACGTTTGCCAGCACCCGCTCAAACAACTGGCGGGCCTCCCCCGGATCCAGGTCAACCTCGTTCAACGCCGGGGCGGGCATCTCTGCCTCACCGATATAGCTCATCAGGATGGCATTGTTCCCGCTGGCAAAAATGGCGGGCACATCTGCGCCGGCCTGTTTTAACACCTGCATCGTCTTGACCTCATGCTCGATCCACGACGTATGCAGAAGCTGTTTGCCGTACTGGGTGCGTTTCTTCATGGCATGCTGCATGCCGTCATCGGTGATCGCATTCCCGTTCTCGTCCAGCTGCTCGCGTCCCTCGCGATAGAGATGATCCTTGCGCAGGTTGCGAAAACGCCGCGGACGGTAGACCTTGGCCGCCAGATGACTGACCTGGGTAGTCTCGTTACCCAAACACAGGTAAACCGAAGCCTCTTTGCCGCCCTTGATCAGTTGCAGCACGTCATCAAACCAGTGCATCTGGTAAAAATTCCCCAGCGAGTCGACGATCCATTCCCGCTCATGGTGCGAAGCGTGATAGCTGAACGAAAAATCCTGACCAGCCTCCCGCTGCGCCCCTTTGGCCGGCACTGCACTTTGCGTTTTTTTCTTCTTGTGGTCACGGCTCACATTCCTGATCATTGTTCCCCACTTTCCATTTTCCAACGGGTCCAGATCATCCATTTCGTCAAAATAATTCATCAAATCCGATGTAGACATTGTCATTTTTCCTTTTAATTTCTGATTAATCCAAATAGTACAATTACAGACAATACAAAAAGCCACAGGCTTTGAAAAGTCCTGTGGCTTTCTGAACAGAGATATTCAGATGGGTGCCATTGGTATCAAAAAACCACAGGGCTTGTCTTGAGCGCCTGTGGCCGGGATATCCGTCTAACAAAAAAACTTAACAGATTCCGCCTGGAGGCGCGCAAACAAACAGAGCAGCTACGGTGCCGCTAAAGATGTTACGATACATATTGCTCATATCCGCGTCTCCTTTCTTACAAAATTTATATACCATACTGTTACAGTTTACCAAAAAGCAATTCCGAGGTCAAGCATTTGGCTTGTTTTTTCTCCTTGTTCGTCTTTCTTATTGAATTCGGGGTACCTGAGTAGTTACAATTCGGGATAAATATAGCGGTTTGCAGGAAGATTTTTTATAAAATGTGGAACTTTTTTCCAAGTTATGACGTTATAAAGGTAGGAACAAAAAATTTCTGGAGATTGGAGAGACACAATGAAAATCAAAATAATGAAATCACTTGTACTGGCAGCTGCCTCCCTGATTCTCATCTCAGCCTGCGCTGCCCCCGTTATGCCGGAACCCTCACCCCAGCCAACTGCGGAGAAGCCGCCCAATGTTCAGGTTGAAGAAATTGAACTGCTCACCCTGGAATCCTTTCCTGTACAAATGAGAGCAATTGTACGCGGCAGCCTGCCGGACGGATGCAGTGTGCTGGACAAAATCACTGTCACAAGAGAGGGCAATGATTTTATCCTGCATTTCGAAACCCATCGGGAAGGCGAGATATGCACCCAGGCTCTGGTGCCATTTGAGGAAAGCGTTCCGCTGGATGTGGAAGGTCTTGAAGCCGGCACCTATCGTGTAATCGCGAAACAGGTAATCAAGGAATGGACTTTTGAAACCGACAATGCCTTGCAATAAAATGACAATTGCTTCACACCCCGGTTGGTTTAACCTTGCAAAAAGAAACAGGGAGCAGATGATCGATCATCTGCTCCCTGTTGTTAATATCCCTGTTTAACCATTTATTTTCCGCTGCGTCTCACCCGGGATACGGTGCGCGCCACGATTTCCTCGCGCAAGGTAACCAATTCAGGGTAATCATAAAAGAACAGGATTTTTTGTTCCGCGATGGTTTTGCCATCCGGGCGCGGATAGAGCACAAAATGGCTCCAGGCTTCAGCAATATCCTCTTCCGGGTTAGTAGCGGCATAATCACTGACAAATTGATCCGCATATTTGGCATAAAAATCGTCCAGGGCAGCATAGTAAGCATCGTCGTTCTGGATGTAGTCAATTTCCTGCCATTCATCGTATAACTCTCCCCAAAATTGATCAACAAAAACCGCCAGATAGGACTGCGGCAGGGCGCAGCCTTCCTGGTTCTGGTAAGTGCTGCAGCCGGACTGTCCCACAGCAATCTGTCCGGCATTCAGCGTGAGCACATGCCCATATTCGTGAATCATGGTCAGGGTCAGCTCCTGCACATTTTTGGTATCGGCAATGTCAATTGACAGCCGCCAGGTTCTCAGATCATCTGCCAGCGGTTCCACATAGGCCAGGGTTTCTTCCTCGCCATCGGTGAATACCTGAAACTCCACAATCTGAGCGCGCTCTTCCACCGGAACCAGGCTGGCGAAATAGGCCCAGGCCGATTGCTGACTGTCGAGGTCTTTCTGCGCAGCAATGAAATCATCGCCGACCTCAACATACACCGGATCCAACAAGGTTTCGCCGCTGATTTTGTATGTGACCAGCACAACCCCGTCACCGAGTCCTTCGTCCTGCAAAGAGAACGAATCAATCACTCCGCCCAAGATGTCCAACAGAGAGAACGATTCAACATCCGCGCCATTGTAAATGCACTGCTCCAGCTCAGCGTCGTAAGTCTCATCCTCATAACAATCTTCGGGCGCATCCTTCCACATATCATCCAGCAAAGTCAGGAAACCGCCCTCGTCATCGAATGCATCCCCATCAACACATTCATCCCACTCAGCATCATAGACCATGTCTATCGGGCAGTCGCTATCGTCTTCAACCAGTTCAGTGTCGGGATACCCGCCTTCTTCCCACCCTTCTTCATCCAAATATAGGGTGTCACCAACAGCGCATCCGGCCAAAACCAGAACCACCACCAACAACAAAATCATTTTTCTGCCTGCACGATAAAATTCCATGACTCTCCTTCAATTCTACGGATTGTTTTGATTTCTCTGCAAAATACAACAAGGAAGAGCAAACTCTCTTCCCTGTCCAGACTTCCCTGCATTGTAAACTCTGTATTGAATCAGCTTACATCGACAATTTTCGCCAGTCGTTCAATGGATTGGGTGATGAAGGTATCATCCTCAACAGTCAACTTGATCGCCCCGGTCGGGCAGACATCCACACAGTTGCCGCAGGTGCGGCAGGCATCGCTGATGAAGGCATGCCCATCCTGCATCTTAATCGCATCCACAAAACATACGTGGTCTGTGCAGCTTTCACAGCCCACACATTCCTCTGTCTCAACGTGTACCCTTACCCCCGGCATGGCAGTGATTTTTTTACTGATAGTCACATCCAGATTAGGCAGGGTCTTGTACAGGCAGCAGCACGGACAGCAGTTGCAAACCGTCATCAGTTTGTAACCCGGGCCAATCCCCATCCACATTGTGTCGATCTTGTTGCGCCCGATAAGATGCACCAAACCCGCCTCGCGGCATTTCTTGAGGTGAGCTTTGGCCTCTTCTTTGGTGGCCCTGTGCCCCAGTTTGGGGTTGATCCTGTTGACCGCTTCGCCCATGAACAGGCAACCCAAGTCATGCGGGTAATCCTGGCAATTGTCCGCCGTGCGGCACAGGCAGGTATCCATCAGAAACAAGGCACCCGCCTGGTCGATGAAATGATCAATCACCTGGGAAGGCAGCACCAGGCCTTCCTCCTCAGCGATCATCTCATTAACTACAATGAGATGATCTTTGGGGAGATAAATGATGTCATCCTTATCAAACAGAACTTTATCAACAATCGTTCTGACCAGCGGAATTTTTTTTGTGAGGTCGGAAAGCCAGAAGCGATCCGGGAAAAAATGCTTGATGATATTTACAAACCAGATTGGCGTACTCACTGCCCTCCACCTTTAACATACCTGTAATAGAATCCTGTCTCAAAACAAAAACAACGGAGTAATTATAATCCCAAAATGTGTACATCTGTTCAGAAACAGACGGGAGTTCAGAACTGAAAGGGATTTGTAAATCAGTTGATCCGTGAATCGGGAATTTGTACGAAATTTGCGCGTTTTTCAATAGATTGGAGGATATCTTTTAAATTTCACGCAAAGCCGCAAAGTCGCCAAATTTGAGTCATAGTGATTTATTGGTGTTTTCTGTTCGATAAGCAATTGAATCTAAAAAGCGGCAAAGACGAATGTCTGTAATTCAACAAAAGTTTTTTTGCGCCTCTACGTCTTTGCGTGAAATTTTCTTTTTTTACTCCACCAGCGCCTGACTGATCGCTTCATGCAGGGAACGCGCTTCGACCACTTCAATCCCCTTCGGCCAGGCCTCGCTGCGGCGCACGCGGCGCGGGACGACCGCCCGTTTGAAGCCCAGCTTGGCTGCCTCGCGCAGACGGGCGTCCATCTGCCCCACCCAGCGCAGCTCACCAGACAGGCCCACCTCGCCGATCAGGGCGGTGTCAGCCCGCACGGGCACGTCCTTCATCGAAGAGGTGATCGCCACGGCCACGGCCAGATCAGAAGCCGGCTCGGATACACGCAGCCCGCCAACCACATTGACAAAGATATCCTGTTCTCCCAGACGCAGCTTGAGCCGCCGCGTGAGTACCGCCGTGATCAACAGCAGGCGGTTGAACTCCACCCCGTTGGGCGTACGCCGCGGATTGCCATAGCTGGTGGCGCTGGTGAGCCCCTGAATTTCCACCAGCAGCGGGCGGGTGCCCTCCATCGTCACGGCAATCGCGGAACCCGGCGCGCTGACCATCCGCTCTGCCAGAAACGCCTCGGACGGGTTGGGCACTTCGACCATGCCCTTCTCCTGCATTTCAAACACCCCCACCTCGGAGGTGGCCCCGAAGCGGTTCTTGACCGAGCGCAGCAAACGGAAGAACTGGTAACGCTCGCCTTCCAGATACAGCACCGTATCAACAATATGCTCCAGCACCCGCGGCCCGGCGATATTGCCTTCTTTGGTGACATGCCCGATGACGAACACCGCAATCCCGCTGGACTTTGCCAGCTCGCGCAGGCGGGCGGCGCTCTCGCGCACCTGGCTGACTGACCCGGCCGAGGATTCCATCTCCGGACGGTAGACAGTCTGGATCGAGTCAATCACCAGCAGGCGCGGCGTAGTCTCGCGCACGTGATCAAAAATAATATCCAGATTGGTCTCGGTCACCAGGTAGAGCTGATCCGGCAGCGGGCCTGGTTTGCCATCCGCAGTGCGGGTCAGGCGGGCGGCGCGCATCTTGATCTGCTGTTCAGACTCCTCACCGGAAACGTACAGCACTCGCCCCTGGTTCGCCATTTCCATCGTCATTTGCAGCATGAGGGTCGACTTTCCAATCCCCGGGTCCCCGCCAATCAGGACGATCGAACCCGGCACGATCCCGCCGCCCAGCACGCGCGAAAATTCGCTGATCGACAGGGGGAGGCGTTCTTCTGCATTGCCTTCCACATCCGCAATGCGCCGCGGCTGCGAGCGGCCGCTCAATCCGCGGCTGTGTTTCTTGCTCGGCTTGCCCGGTTCAGGCGCCATCAGCTCCTCAACCATGCTGTCCCACGCCCCGCAGGAGGGGCAGCGCCCAATCTGCTGGGGATAGGTTCGTCCACATTCCTGACACACAAAATGGGTATGGGTTTTTGCCATGGTCGCGCTCCTGATAATGGAAAATATGTTCGATAAGCCGGGTGTAATTATAGCGTAAAATCGTCACAAGGTGACCGGTTCAGTCACCCCAGTGACACCCGTTAAGACAAAACTTCTCTGGAAAGATTGGCCGATCTGCTCCGCCGCGTGCGTATCACCAATTTCAAAAATTTGATCGTATGCTTCCAGGGCTGGATGTGGCTGGTTTCACCGGCATAGATGGTGCGAATGCCTACCCAGTCCATCTTGAAACCGCCGCGCACGCAGTCGACAATCATCTCCACTTCAAATTCAAAACCCTCTTCTTTGCTCAACAGCACATATTCCATCAGGCGGCGGCTGACCAGGCGGTAACCGGACTGGTTATCCTGCACGCGCTGCCCCAAAGCCCAGGAGAACAACCACGTCCCGGAGGTGTTCGCCAGCCGGCGGGCAAACGGCATCTGGCTGAAATCGCGCGCGCCGATGATCAGGTCGCCCTGTCGCTCGGCAAAAGCGTCCAAAAACAGCGGAATCTCATCCGTAGCGTGCTGACCGTCGGCGTCCAGGGTAATGACGGCATCCACCTCCTGTTCCAACGCCCGGCGGAAGCCGGCCCGCAAAGCCGCTCCCTTGCCCTGGTTGGGAGACTGCAAGAGGACCTCTGCGCCGGCCGCTCGCGCAACCTGGACCGTGTCATCCGTAGAGCCGTCATCGATCACCAAAACAGGCCCGTACTGCAAGGCAGCCTCTACGACCGGCTGCAAGCGTTCCGACTCGTTATAGGCCGGGACAAGAATTAAAATATTGGTGCTCTCCGTCATCATGTTGCCTCTACAAAAATTCGAATATTCGTGCCAATTCAACAGTGCAGGGGCGCACGGCGTGCGCCCGCCTATCCTTTTGCTTATGACCGATGAAAATATATCGCCAATTTTAGCAAACGAATTTTATCCAACTTCCTAAAATTACTCTGTCCATAAACACATCTTTACTCATCCAATAACTGTGCCAAAAGCACGTAACCCAGCGGCAGACAAAAATTTGCAGGGTGTGGTCGTGTTTGTCGACCGCACCACCTTTCCATTGATGAAAATGGTGCGGTCAAGAGAAACATTGATCACACCCTACAACTGCAAAGCATTTAAAAAGGCTGCCCCATTAAATAAACAGGACAGCCTCTCAAATATCCGGTTCGGCAAAACTAGTCCCCGCTGACAGTGACCTTGACCATTTCGTCGCCCTGCTCGATGGCATTGACGACATCCATCCCGTTGACCACTTTGCCAAACACGGTATGGCGGCCATCCAGATGCGGCTGGGGAGAATGGGTGATGAAGAACTGGCTGCCGTTGGTATTCGGGCCGGCATTCGCCATCGACATCCAGCCGGTGCCATGCTTGAGGGGGTTGCCCTTGCATTCATCTTCAAATTTATAGCCTGGGCCGCCCATGCCGGTGCCGGTCGGGTCGCCGCCCTGAATCACAAAGTCGGGGATGACGCGATGGAATTTGATGCCATCATAATAGCCCTCGCGCACGAGGAACACAAAATTATTAACCGTCTTGGGTGCGTGAGCGGGATACAGCACCAGCTCAATTGTACCTTTATTGGTTTCCATCAATACGGTATATTCCTTCGAGGGGTCAATCTGCATTGCCGGGGGGGTCTTCCACTGTTTCATGTTTTTTCCTTTCCATTACACAAAATATTAACAATTCCAGAAAAGATTATATCACTGCCTGAAAACGCAAAGGGAAACAAAAAGAGCCATCTGCCTGCGGTGCAAAATCCGCCCATCCGCTGACAGCATCCACAGGCAATGGCCCATAGATATGCGGAAAGAGCATCCCCTCCCCGGAGAGGTCTTCAAAACGGATTTCGGCTTTCACTTTCGCGGCATCAATCTCCAGCAGCACCAGATCGCTCTGCCCATGATAGAAGCGATTTGCCGTGCGCAGCACCTGCCCGCGGGTGGAAGCATGGATGAACCCCTGCCCGGCGAGACTGTCGGCACGGTATTCCCCTGCCGGGCGGGCAGCTTCCCAATCGGAGCGGCTGGTGATGTGAAAAATGGTTTCAGGCTGCATGCTAAACTCCTTTTGCGTTCTGCTATTTCTGTGTTTTGCGCCTGTCAAGTCCCCCAGCGGGGATATTCACAGTTCAGTGTATGAAGCATAGCGAAGCGCCAGGCACGTGCCGTGTCCGGCGCTTCATGATTGTAGCAAAATGTTGCGTTTCAGTCCAATACCGATCCTATGATTCGATCTGCACCTTGTTGCGGTAAAAAGCAACGTGATCCTTGATCTGGCGGGCAGCCGATTTCGGCTCGGGATAATACCAGGCCGCATCTTTCAACTGCTTGCCATTTACTTCAATGGTGTAATAACTGGCAAGTCCTTTCCAGGGGCAGGTCGTGTGCAAGTCGCTCTTTCTGAAATATTCCCGCTTCACAGAATCCGGCGGGAAGTAATGATTGCCTTCCACCACGACGGTCTCGTCACTTTCTGCCAATACAACACCTTCCCAGCTTACTTTCATGATCCACCTCCTGATGTGGGGTTTGTCTACCTTATAGACCCTGTGAAGGGCTGCGTTCTTACTTCGCATCGTTCTATTACCCCGTCTCACCGCAGCAAGCAAACTTCGGACAGGTTTTAAACCTGTCCCTACACTACAAACTGCCTGTCTATCGTCCATGCGGAAATTTCCCCCTGCACAGCAACATCCCGCAGGATTAAATCCTGCGGGATGAATGATTCTGATTCTAGTGTTTTTACACAACGATGGATTTGGGGATGTACTAATATTGAATGACGCGCGGCAGACTCTTCGCCTGGGTCACCCAGGAACGCACCTTAACCGTGCTGGGCAGCACGCGTACCAGTTTCTTCTGTTGGTTGACCTCCACCAGCTTTTCATACAGATTCTCCGGGTTGCGCTGGGCAAGCTCAGGAACCGTATCTACACCGGCTTCTTCCAACAGGTCGGCATATTCCTGCCCAATACCTTTGATCCGAAACAGGTCAATATGATTGACCCACTCCAGGATGAGCTTTTCGCTCACGCCAGCGGCTTGGGCCAATTTCTGGCGGCCTGTGGGGGTACTGCCAGCTTTCAGCAAGCTGTCGGTAGAACCCACGCCAATGGCCTTCAACTTGGCGGCATACACATCGCCAATTCCTTCAACATAACTCAATTTTGCCATAACCCCTCCTGATATTGTATTGAAAAGATTCAGTGGTTAAATTGTAGCATGGTTTTACACTTCGGCAACTTTCAATTCCATGGGATCAAAGCAAGCACAAGCAAATAAAAACAGACCAGCACGAAAATTCATGCTGGTCTGCAGGGTGAATGGGTTACCCTTCCTGGGTATCGTCCCAGGGATAGATCTCGGTGCCTTTCGCGGCTTCGCGGATGGCTGGGTCATTAGAATAAAACCCGCGTCGTTCGGGGGGGATCAACTCAGCAATTCTGCGCATTAATTCATGCCCCAATTCGTCGATCTTGCCGCGGTCAGCGCGCGTATGGCTGCCCACGTCCACCGGGCCAAAAGGCTTGCCAATGCGCACGGTGATCTTGCCGCGTTTGCCCTTGCGAATCCGGGGAAAGAGCTCATCGCAGCCATCCAACCCAATCGGTAAAATACGCGCTCTGGTGCGCGCTGCCAGAAAGGCCACACCGGGGCGAGCTGGGCGCAGCACGGTGGCCCAGCTTCCCCCTTCGGGAAAAATACCCAGCACGCCGTTTTGAGCCATCACCGCCTGCGCCGCCACCATGGCCGTGCGCGAAGAGCGCCCGCGGAACACGGGGTAATATCCCCACAACTTGGGCAAAGCGGTTACCGTGGCCGGGGCGTTGGGCATCTGAAATCCGCCAACGAAATCCAGCGGCCAGGGCAGGGCGCGGATCACAAGCGGCGGATCTACAAAACTGAAGTGATTGGCCGCTACCAGTAAAGGCCCCGTTTTGGGCAAGTTTTCAGCACCTTCGATATGCACATCAGCGAGTGCGCCAAAAGCCACTGCCAGAACAGGTTTTATCAACCCACGGATAAACCGCCGGCGAGGCCAGGGGTATTTTAAAACTTCTGCTTGCAGCATATAACACCTCTCATTCAACCAATAGCATCACAGGATGTGGATCTGACTGCGGACTACTCCACCGCAGCCACTTCTTCCGTTTTCCGGTCGACCCGGGTGGGGTCGTTCACCGCAAACAGCAAAATCAGGGTGCCGACCAGCAGGAATGCCGCAATCGAGAGGACCGCATTGCGCGTGCCGATTTGTTCCGCCACGAAATGATCCATACCGCGATCCTGCAGGCGGAAGGTGAGGAATGCCGCCAACCAGCCATAGACCGTTGGGCCAATAAAAGACGATGTACGCCCGGCCATCGAATAAAACCCGTAAAACTCAGCCGCTTTTCCTGGAGGGGCAAGCTGCCCGACCATGGTGCGGCTGACCGATTGCACGCCGGTCAGGGCAAAGCCGGCCATTGCGCCAACAACATAGAACATGGGAACACTCTGTACCACCATCAGGATCAAAACCGTCAGGATCATCAAGGCCAGTGATAGCAGCAGGGCGCGCTTTCCGCCCGTTTTGCCAGCCATCTTGCCAAATACCCAGGCACCGGCCACGCTAAATACTTGTACCACAATCATGAAGATGATCAATTGCTGCTGTTCCATGCCAAACAAGACTGCACCAATGATGGCCGCAAAATTCATCGTCATCATGATGCCATCATTATAAATGAGGAAAGCGATGATAAAGCGGATGAATTGTTTATGATCTTTCACCGTGTGGAAGGTCTCGCCAATCCGCTTGAATGCCAGGCTAAGGTAATTTTCGCCTTTTGGCAGCTTGCGCGGTTCGGTACGTTCTTTCAGAAAGATGAACAAGGGCGCCGCAGATACGGCAAAGAAGATTGCGGTGAAAACAAACGAAAGCCGGATGACAAGGTTACCGCCAATCAGCATGATAGCGGCCAACACAACCACCAGGCAGACAATCCCGCCCAATGAGCCAATCGCCCAGCCATTGCCAGAGATATGTCCCATTTCATCCAGGTGAGCAATATCCGGCAGCAGGGAATTGTAAAACACCTGGGCGCTGCGATAGGCAAATTCTGCAAAAATAAAGAAAAGCAGCCCCATGACTACATCGCCTTTTTGCACAAAAAACAGCAAGGCAGTAAAGAAACAGGCCATGCCAGTATAGAAAAGCAGAATTTTCTTCTTGGTACCTGCATAATCGGCAATCGCACCCAACACCGGGGCAGTCAGCGCCACAAGCAGCATGGCAATCCCCACCGCGATGCCCCACAGACGAGTTCCCTCCGCTCCGCCAACCACTTCCCCTTTAAAATAAGCTGAATAAATTGCCAGCAAAACCACTGCTGCATATGCAGAATTGCCAAAATCATAAAAATACCAGGAACGCCGCTCTCGAGCCGAAGCCTTTGGCTTCCATGCATTTTTTTTCATTTCGGGCATGATTTTCTCCTAATCAATAATAAAAATAAAATTGAAAATTCCTAGGTTTGTGGTGATCCACTGACGAACAGTCAGGGCTCACCCAACAGGTCATCGCTCAAATTTTGTACCGTTCCTTTCCCGCCTATCCAATGATGCGTTTTACGCATCGGTCTTGAAAGACCGTACCCACCAGTGATAGTCATTAACTTTGGTGAATCCCAATTCACTCATCTTTTTATTATCTGATAAATCTGACTGAATTACAAGCGTGCCCACAAGTTCGCAATTTGCCTGCCAGCAGGCGGCACGGGCAGCTGACAAGCTGGCTGAGCGATGATCTTCTTCCAGCCACAGCCCGAAATAATGGAGCGTGTTCACCACCAGCACATGCCCGGCGGATTCTACGGACGGGGAAATCCCCTCCTCTGCGGAAGCAATATACAAACTCAATATTTCCGGCTGACAGTCGAAGCCGCTGCGCGCAAAACTGGTCTGGCTGGCCCGGTTCTCCAGCTGGATCAAGGCCCGGGCAAAGCCCGCCCCACGCTCCTGCCCGGCTTGCAGGCAGGCCCGGATTAAGTGCTGTCCAAACTGCCTGCCGCGCCAACCAGGATGCACAGCCAGCAGGTCCACTTCCCAGCGCAGTTCGCCCTGTGCAGAGCGGGTGATAAAGCCGTCAATAAATCCGGCTGCCTGTCCCTGCATTTCAACCATGAAAACATCATGCGCCGGGTCATGCAGCACTTTTTCTACCTGACTCAAGCGGATTTCCTCCTCCGGCCAGGTGAGCTGGTTGATCTGAATCACAGCCGGGAGGTCAGCCGCACACGCCCGGCGGATGTCAGGCCGGGCTGCCATCCTGCTCCAGATCCTGTTTTCCGGGCAGCATCAGCACAACAGGAATACCCAAAAACAGCACAAACGCGCTGATGGAAAAAGCTGCCCCCAGTCCAAACCAGTCTCCCAGAGCACCGAGCAGCACAGAAGCCAGCGAGCGGATCACAAAACTGGCAGCGATATAGATGCCACTGGCAAAAGCCCGTTTCTCCGGGAACCTTTCCTGTACGATAGCCAAAATAACAGGGGTGGCAGGCCCGATCATCAAGCCTGCGCCAAAAAGCAGCAGCATGCGCAGCACAAGGCCCTCGCTGCGCATAAATGCCAAAACCAGCAGCGGCGTGGTGATCACAGAAATCAGCAGCATCTGGCGGCGCCCCAATCGGTCGCTGAGTGACCCGCCCAGCAGCGTACCCAGCACGGTAGCACCAGCGAAAATCGTGGCTGCTGCCCCGGCCATCCACAGTCCCGCACCGACCTCAGTCATATACGTCGGCAGAAAAACCTGCAAGGCGTTCATTAACAGGGCACGCGCGACAACCAGCAGGATCACCGGAAGCATGATGCTGCTCATATCCCGCAGCGCCGTCTGCCAGTCCTCAACCCCATCCGCCGCCGGCAGGGTAATCGGGAGGTTGCGCAGCAAGACGTACAACACCAGCGAGGCCAGCCATCCCGCCAGCATCGTCCACACCGAGCCTTCCAGCGTGAGGGATGAGACCACCCCAACGATCACCAGCGGCCCCATCATCCGGCCAATCTCACCGCCCACCATCCAGATACTCATGCCGGTTCCCAGGCGATTACCGGAAAAACTGCCGGCCAGGGCCGGCCCAACGGAATGGAAAATGGCTGAACTTACCCCGACAATGGTCAGGAAAAGCGCCAGCCAGGTGTAGGTTGGCGCAACACCAACCAGGCTCATCGCTGTGGCGGTGATCGCCGGGGCAAGGATAACAACGAATTTCAAATTAACCCGGTCTGCCAGGCGGCCCACAAAAGGCTGGATCAGGGAAGGCCCCTGCATAAACAGCATTAATGCGCCGGCTGCGGCACCGGTCATGCTCAATTTCTCAATGAGTAAGGGAAGCAGGGGAGAAAGGAAAGCAGGGAATAAATCATGGGTCAAGTGACCACTGGTCACAGCCAAAACACGCCCTGTCTGAAACGTTGAAGCTTCGTCCTGATGGATGGGGGTGGCTGCTGGTTGTTCAATCTTGGGGATGGGCATTGATCTGGCGAAGCCTTTCTTTAAGGTAAAGCGTGCCTGATTGTACCAGAACAATGTTGACTGCGAATCCTCATCTTCCCAGGGATTTTGCCAGTGCAGCGGGGTCATCCGACATGATCACATCACACCCCAGGCGGCGGTACCAGCGGACGCGCTTCTCGCCATGAGAGTCCAGCGGGCAAGCAATCTGCCCGCGCTCGCGCGCTTTGCGAATATAGCCGGGGTTGAGCAGCAGCAGCGGCCAGAACGGCCCCAACAGCTGCACCCCTTCAATTGGCCGCAGCCCCGTCATCGTGATCCAGCCAGCGGGGAGATGCGGGTCAACCGCCTGCACAGCTTGCAAGCGTTCCAGCGAGAAGGAGATGATCACCGAGCGGTTGTCAATGCCGAGGTCTTTCAACTCTTGCGAAAGTTTGCGCCCTGTCTCAGGCTGAAGAAAATCATCAATCTTCAATTCCAGGGCCAGCCCCACATCCGGCGGGAGGATGGCGGCCAGCTCAGCAAGCGTGGGAATGCGTTCATCCGCAAATTCCGGGCGGCCATATGAAGCGGAAATCGCTTTCAGCTCCACCAGGGTTCTATCTTTGATCGGGCCTTCGGCGTCTGTGGTGCGGTCCAGGGTTGCGTCGTGAATGCAGACAAACACATTGTCAGCAGTCAGATGCAAATCCGTTTCCAGCAGGTCGGCGCCATCCAGCAAAGCTTGACGAAAGGCGGCCATGGTGTTCTCGGGGCACCGGACGCGGTTGCCGCGATGGGCCATCAAATACGGTTTTTCTTTTCCGGGGAGGCTCAAAGGTCTCATGCGTTTTTTCCTGTAAATGAAATGTAGGTAGCAACACTTCCATTGTACTGCCAACCATGACCCAACAGTAACACCATCAGGAAAAAACTTTAACAAATTTCACATTTTCGAATAAATATCTTTTGGGAAAGGGCTGCTTTAAGAACGCGTTAATCCGCTTGCGTAGGCCTGATAAATCCTGTACAATGGCTTTAAGTTAAATGCATGTTGCTTTATCATTCAGCCCCCTAGAAAAATTTCTTTACGCAATCTACAGGGAGAGGGACAATGGACATCATCAAAGTGAAAGCAAGCTCTCGCACTGCTGCCGTAGCCGGGGCAATCGCTGGCGTGATTCGGGAACACAAATACGCCGAGGTTCAGGCCATTGGCGCGGGCGCAGTCAACCAGTCTGTCAAGGCGCTGGTGCTTGCCACTGGCTACCTGGCAGAAGACGGCATCGCGGTGGTATGTATCCCGGAGTTTGTCGATGTGGATATTGACGGCAAAGTGCGCACCGCCGTCAAATTGGTCATCGAACCCCGCTGATCTTTCATTCTTACGCCAACACCAGCCTGCGGGAAATTCAGGGAATAGTTTAACACGCCAAACCAAAACAGCGCGAACAATTGTTCACGCTGTTTTTATGTTTTTTCACAACCTTGCTGCATCTTCAATCATTTGCCTGGGCTACCTCATTGGCATTGAAAACCACCACTTCCTTGCCCGTCAACTTCTCTTTCACCTTGTCCAAAATCAGGGAAAAATGCCTGGGATGCGCTACATAATCCAGATCGTCCGCCGGCACAGTCAACACCGGACACAGGGTGAAATTATTGATCCAGTCCTCATACAGGCTGTTCAACTGGCGCAGATAATCCGGGCTGATCGTGCGCTCATAGTCCCGATCGCGCTGGGTGATGCGCTTTAACAGGGTGGGCACCGAAGCGCGCAGATAAATGACCAGATCAGGCGGCGGCACAAACTCGGCCAGGGTGTGATACAGCGTCTGATAGGTCTGAAAATCCCGGCTGGTGAGGTTGCCCTGCAAATACAGGTTGCGGGCAAACACCTCGGCATCCTCATACACGCTGCGGTCCTGGATCACCGAGCCGGTATACTGCACCAGTTGGTGATGAATTTGCAGCCGGTGGCTGAGAAAAAACACCTGTGAGTGAAACCCCCAGGCTTTCATATCCTGATAAAAATCGGACAGGTAGGGGTTTTCTGTGACCGGTTCATAAAAAGGCTCCCAGTCCAGATGCCGCCCCAGCATTTCCACCAGGGTAGATTTCCCAACACCGATATTCCCTGCCACAGCAATAAATTTTTTCATAATAACCCCTGCAGTATACGAGATGATTTTTTGCTTACAGAAATTATAAACCATTGCCAGGCCGGTTGCGAATAAACTGGGTACAGGAGCAGAGCTGATAAACAAAATTCCCCTCTTCGTGATGAAAAGGGGAATCAGAACGTAACACGAGGTTGCGTTTATGCAGGATGAGGGGCATCCACCGGACAGACATCTGCGCAAGCGCCGCAATCTTCACACAATTCAGGGTCGATCACGTAGACACCGTCCCCTTCGGTAATTGCTTCCGTGGGGCATTCGGGTTCGCAGGCACCGCAGGCGATGCACTCATCGGGGTCAATAAAATAAGCCACTGTTCTTCTCCCTTATCAATAAGGTTATTCCGAAACGGCCAAAGCGCCGAACCGAGGCTATCATACGTAGCTTTTTATTGTTAGTCAATCAGGTATTTTTTAATTAGGAAAACCGAAAACAAAAGATAGGCAAGATTAATCGATTATGGAAAATAAGTGCAAACAGTCCCCTTCATTTACGAAAGGGACTGTTGATTACAACACAGCCAAAACCGGATTATTCTTCCACCTTGTGAATTGCATCCACCGGGCAGACTTCCACACAGGCAGCATGATCCTTACATAATTTCGGATCGATAACTGCCGAATCGTCACCCATGGTGATCGCTTCTTCCGGGCATTCTGCGATGCAGGCTTCGCACATAATACAATCATCATTAACAAAGTACGCCATTTTCCTGTCTCCTTCTCTTCCTGTAAGGTTTCTTGCAAAGATACACTTATAACGGCACAAACCGTTTTACAATTTATAGTTATCTTACAAAGTCTGACTTGATTAGTCAACAGATACACAATTAATAAGGAATTCCATATTAATCAATACGGCTTCCCTAATACACCTGGTGTTATACTTATCCCCTGGAAAAACTGCGGTTCAACCCTGCACTATGGAGCATTCGATGACAGAATTATGGCTCGTCCGCCACGGACAAACCGACTGGAATGTGGTCAGACGATTTCAAGGCAATTCAGATACCTGCCTCAACGACACCGGCATCGCCCAGGCGCAAACCCTGGCCGCCGCGCTGGACGGGCAATCCTTTGCCGCCCTGTATGCCAGCCCCCTGCGGCGCGCTTTCCAGACCGCCGAGGCCCTGGCAGAACGGCTGCAGCTCTCCATCCAGGTTGATGAAGACCTGGTCGAAGCCTGCCACGGCGACTGGGAAGGCATGTTATGGTCGGACATCAAAGACCAATACCCTGAACTGATGGCGCAGCGCAGCCTTGACCCCGTAAATACCCGCCCACCTGGGGATGGCGAAACCGTGGCCGAAGTGGCCGTGCGCATGACCGCCGCCGCCGCGCGCATCGCCCAGCGCCACCCGCAGGAGAAAGTGCTGATCGCCTCACACGGTCTTTCACTGGCGGCCTTGATCTGTTGCGCGCGCGGGGTCAGCCTGCATGAGATCTTCGACTATATTCCCAAAAACACGCAGGTTGAGAAAATTACCTGGGATGTTGCGACAGCACCCTGCCTGGAGACAAAGCCATGAGCCCGTGCAAATGTTCTGATCCGTATGCCCTGCTGACACTGCTCTACGGTGCAGATGAAGGCCGGACCGCAGGAGAAACCCTGCGCCGCATGCTGCCCGCCTCATCTGCCCCTGCCGCTGGCGGTCTGACCGAAGCCAGTTTGGCCCTGTCTGCCCCGCCGCAGTCCGGCCTGAAAGAAAATGAGCTGCTGATCCATGATGTGGATCTGCTCTCCAGCCCGCCAGGCCAGCCCGCGCCAGACTACCACTCGTCCGAGCACCTCCTTGCCGTGACAAAATCCCTGCTGGAGGATGTCCAGCGCGGTGCGCGGCTGATCCGGCTGAAAAATATCAGCCGCGCCTGGGGAGACCCGCCGCACCAGCCGCAGAATGTGCTCATCCTCGGCTTCCTGCGTGCTGCCCTGCTGCTGGCGAATCCCAACGCGCTCGCCGTTGCCGAACTTGAAGCTCCGCTGGCCGTGCGCGCGCCCTACTTCGGCAACGGGGAAAACGCCGCCCACCTGATCGAGACCGGCGAACTGCCCTGGCTGCTGCTGGATGCCTTTGCCCGCGGAAAAAGCGGCAGCCTGCAAGCCTGGGTGAATGCCCTGCGCCTGCCGATCACCGCGATCAGCTACCTGCACCGCCTGACCTGGCCGAATGCTGCCTCTGCCTCCCTGGCAGCGGAAGTCCTCAGCGCGGAGCAGATCACACCCCTGCAAACGGTGTTAAATCTCAGCGATGAACAAGCCCCTTCTTTCCTGACTGCCCTGACAGCCACCGGAGAAGCCCTCTCTCCACAACTTGCCCGGCGCCGCGCCCTCGCAACCCATGCCGCGCTGCTCTCCCTCACCGGTTTGCCCGCCCTGGATTCAGACCCGGATGACCTCCCTGGCCTTGCGGCCATGCTGCGCGCCCGCGCCGCTTCGCCCGCCTTCAGCCCGTGGGGCGCGCAGGTGGGCCTCCCTTGCGGAGATGATTGCCTGGGTCTGATGCGCATCGCCCCGGATGGGGCCATGGCCCTGTGCCTCACCAACCTGAGCGTAGAACCGCAAACCGCCGCACTGGACGCTGCCGCCCTGGGATTCAGTGGAGAATGGCAGGATTTGTTGAGTGGGGAGGTGCTGGCTTTGGATGGCGAGGAGTGGCGCAGGCTGGCTGGGTACCAAAGCCACTGGTGGGTGGCGATGCCTCTACAATACAGGAAAGGAATATAAAAAATATTTACACGGAGCGCTGTATGACTCGAATTTAGACAAACACTAGAAGCCTGAACAAAGATCAGGCTGAAGAAACAG
>CAYURM010000048.1:0-22493 GCA_964447155.1 uncultured Anaerolineaceae bacterium | reverse complement strand
CCCTGTCTGGAAGGTACGGCGAAGGGCAAGGGACCTGAAGACTGGCAGTTCGCTCTTGCCTTCAAGCCCGTACCTGAGGACCTGGTTGTTTACCCGGCCACCCTCCTGCCGCCTCAGTCCGAGATCGACAACGTTGTTCCTGCTGCGGCTGAACCTGCCGCACAACCTGAGACTGAAACGAATGCCTCTGTGATGCCCGCCATGATCGTTGACGGAGACCGCCAGGACGAGATGGTAGTCCTTGCTGTTGCTGAACAACCGGAGGTGTACTGGGTTACCTGGGCTTATCCCTATCAATTCGAAGAAGGAATCCAGCGCAATGGACAACTCTATGTTGATCCTTTCAACCGTTTCCTTTACGATGCGAATGGCAAACCACTGCCGGCGCCAGATCATGAGACCCAACTTAAACTTTGGGATTATGAAGAAAGCCTATTCAAGCAGCTTTCAGATCAAGACCAACTGAAATACTATCCTCATACGATGTACACGATTGTTGTGCCCAAGTCTGGTGTTGCCTTCCCTATTTATGCCAAACAAAATGTGTATGAGCGTTCCTTCCCCGAAAAAGAGGCGTATGTTGATGTTGAATTTGATGGCAACAAGGTACAAGCTTCGGATGAATCCGTTAAAATCAACCGTGAAATCCAGATCGGTTCAGTCAAATTCGAATTGGAAGCCATCGAGAAAAACCAGTTTGGCGGATACTCCTTTCTCTTCGATGGGGCCGAGGGTAAGGTCGTCCAATGCCAGGCTGGCCTGGTTGAATACACAACCAACATGGGCGGCGGCAGCAATTTCAACCCGGATGACCCTTTCCACTTCTACCAGGCAGAAATGTACTCGCAAATTCCGACCGGCATGCTGACCGTGCGTATTTCTCAGCCGGCAGTCCTGGGCGACCTGATCAGTTTCATCGGCACCTGGTCGCCTGAAAAATAGCAGCTTTCCTAAAGATTGACAAAGTTTTGAAAAAGCGTTGGAATTTATCCAACGCTTTTTCACAATACTACTGGGGTAAAAAACTAACATGCATAATTTTTTACAGTTTTATCCTAAGTCACCAAGCCTGCAAGATGAGCTGCACTTACTCCAGAAAGGCTTCTGCCAATTCATTCCGTACCAGCGCATAGCCGAAGTTATCTTGCAGCACCAGCGTGTAGCCCGGCAGTTCATCCCGTCCTGCGTCGCCGTAGAAGGCGTGCATCCGGGCCATGTCGCCCTGGTCGACGGCCTGGCCGACGATATCTTCTTGCGAAAAAAGGAGCACGTTCTCGCGGTCGAGGAGGATCACGTCCGGATCAAGTTCCTCAATATAGCTATAGCTTGCCAGATCCCAGTTCATTTCCACCCGCCGTGAGACGGTGGCGGGGGCGTATACGTGCCAGTCTCGGTAGACAACCAGCTGCCGGTCAAGGACGATCGGGTCAAAAACCTGCGTTTCCAGCTTCTCGTAAAACAGAATGCTGGGGGCGTTGTGTTCGCGCTGTAACTGGGTGGTGTAGATGCCCACGTCGGTGCGGATAAAGAGGGCAGCCTGCAGGAGAACCAGCACAATCATTGACCTCTTTGCCCAGTCCTGGCGTTTACTGCTGAACCTCAATTTTTCTTCAGGAAAGAGGTTGACCAGTGTCGAGAAAAGCGGCATCATGATCGGCAGCCAGTAATGCGTGCGGCGGGTTGCCAGGTTGAAAATGGAAATGCTGAGCGGGATGATCCAGGCCAGAATGATGCTGCTTTTCAGTCGGGTTTCCTTGCGAGCAATGCCCAACCCCAGGGCGGCGAATGCCATCAGCAGGAAGAAAGGCTGCCCGTAGTGGATGCGGATATCCAAGGGATAGCCTTCCGCAAAGAAGCTTTCCGTGTTGGAGAGGATAATGCCCTGGGAACTTTGTTCCCATTGCAGGGTCTGGTAGGCGATAATCTCGGCCCTTTCCTGGGGCAGAAGCAGCAGGGGGTTGGAGATGACCAGGGCGGCGAGCATGATCGCCACAAAGAGAGCCGCTTTGGCGATGGCTTTCGGCCAGGCCAGTTTTTTGGTGAGGATGCCCCACACGAGGTAAACGGGAATCGCCAGCACGAAGAAGGCGCCCATGTACTTGATCCCCGCCCCCACCCCGCAGGAGACCGCCGCCAGCCAGAAATTACGCCCGAAGCGCAGCCCATCACGGTCGAGGAAGAACAGGGTCAGCGCGACCGCGAGGGTGGCCAGCCCGTCGGGATGCCACCACAGATCATTAACCACTGTCCCCGGCAGGATCAGCAGCAGGACAAACAGGGCCACCGATTTCCACAGGGATTTGAATTGGGTCTGCATGTGCACCAGCAGCATGGCACTGGCAATCAGCGGCAGGACGTTGATCATCTGGCGCAGGGTCATCACAATCAGCGGGGTGTACGCCGCCCAGTCAGCACCGAGGATCAACTTCAACGGCAGCAGGGCCAGGGCCGAGAAGAAGTAAAACGGGTAACCGTAGAAGTAGTGCAGGTAGATGAGGAAATTGCGCGCGGTCTGGTAAAGGGTATCGCCGGGGGTGAGCATGCGGATGGCGTGCTCATACTGGGCGAATTCGTCAATCTCGAAAACGGAGAGCATCTCAGGCTCGCGCGCGCCGGTCAGGTTGGGGGCGATGAAGGCGGCGAAGTACACAGCGCCGATGATCAGCAGAATACGGAAGGTTTTTTTCTGGGTTGGTGTCATAGGGTTGGTTTAGCTAATCCTTACATAGATACCTGGCTTCAGAGTTGATCTCAGGATTGTCTGTGAGATTGCCACGTCGCCTCCGGCTCCTCGCAATGACAAAATCCGGTTTGTCTTCTCGGAATAAGGTAGCCGTGCCCTGAGCTTGTCGAAGGGGACGGCGGTTGGAGGTAGTCTTCCATGCATGCACGCTTCGGCCCCGTTCCAGGGTTATAACAGGCTCAGCGTGCGCTTGATTTCACTTCCTCACATACACCCGCCCGTGCGGGTCTTCATAGATCATTTGCCAGTTGTCTTCCCATTCACCAGTGTAGACCTGTTCGGGGAAAAGCTCCTGACCTTCTGATTTTAACACGATCACGTACTGCGCTTTCTCGCTGCGGGTGGTGGTGTTGCTGAACGCCTTGTCATAGACGTAATACGGCAGGCCGTTTTCCACCCACACCACGGAATTGTGAATGTTCTGCTGGGCATAGTCGTAGGCACTGTGGTAGCCGTCCACGCCGACGGTTTCTTCGTAGGGGTCGCGCAGCAGACGGGCGTTCCGGGGTTCTGCGGGCAGCAGATCTCGCTGGAACCAGACCACCGAGAAAGTCAGGGCGGCGATGATCAGCAGGGCCGCCAGCCGGGACAGGTGTCTGGCAGCCACCCAGGCGTACACTTTCTCGATCAGCGGGCTGACAATGGTCAGCAGGGCCAGCCAGGCAAAGCCCAGCAGGGCTACAGCAAACCGCCAGGCGATCTGGGTGGGTACGTCCCGGTGAACGAAGAAGGCTGTGGCCGGGGTAAACAGGAAGCTGACGAAGAGCACAACAAAGGCCACCGCCAGTGACCCGTTCAAGCGGCGCAGGCGTTTGATGAGGGTCAATGCGATGAACAAGACCAGCACGGCGGTTAATACCAGCAGGTTGCGCGGGATGTAGTTGTAGAAGAAAGGATTGTTGAAATTGGCGGCGATGCTCCACGACTGCACTTCCATCACGCCGGGCGAGAACAGGCTGCCCTGGCCGATCAGGTTGCGCGGAAGCCACAGCAAACCGGTGAGCATGGTCAGCCCGCTGAACAAGAAGGATTGCCAATTGTTGCGCATAGCCGACTTAAGGTTGCCTGCCTCCTGTCGCCAGCGGATGAGGACCAGCAGCCACAGGAAAGTGACAACATACAGGGCGTTGGGTTTGATGCTCAAGGCGATCATCGAGGTGATCGCCAGGCCGGCCGGGTGAAGCTGGGTCTGGTTCGCCCGGCGCCCTACCGGGGCATGCAGCAGAGCGGCCAGCAGGGCCGCGCCGAGGAAGAGGTCATTCTTGCCGATAGTGTACAGCAGCGGATGGAAGACCCACCACAGGTTGCTTTCCACGGGGATCATCCCGCTGAGAACAAGTAGATTTGTAAGGAAGAAGAGAACGCCGCCGGGCAGCTTAGTATAGCGCCGCGCCAGCAGCCACAGGGAGAGCACCAGGGTGAGGTTGATCAGGCCGTGTACGAGGCCAAACAGGGCTTCGCTGCCAGTCAGCGAAAGTCCCAGCGCCAGCAGGGACTCATAGCCAAAGGGGTATTCGCCGTAAGAGATGGTGAAGTCCCAGGCCGAGCCGGTGGCATACAGTTCGATGGCTTTGGGGAAATGATAGGCCCCGGCGTCCCATTCCAGGCTGGTGGCGATGGGCGAGGCCGGCCAACGGATGACGGGCAGGAGCACCAGCAGCACCAGCAGGATCAGACCGGCGGCATAGAGAGCGGTTTCGAGCGAGGAGGGGCGCCCCTGTTCGTCATCGGTGGCGGTGATGGCCTGCAGGAAGGTCAATCCGCCGCTGCGGATATAGAACCAGCAGGCGGCGACGTAGGCAGCCAGGGTGAGGATGATGGCCGCGGCGGGGGTGTACAGCTTGAGAAAGCCCAGCACCTGCCCGGCAAAGATGCCGCCAAAGAGCAGGGCCAGCAGGGCAGTGTAACCGTAGAGGGTGAGGGTTTTGCGTATTTTGTTCATAGTTATACCTGACAATTTCAGATTATAACACTCGCGAATCGGGGATTAGGCAATTAGGGATTCGGGAAGGGAATCAGTCAACCAGTCAATCAGGGATCAGGATTGGATGGAATGTTCCCATTGTAGTAACCACTTCAGGGGTTATCTTTGCGAAAGGGTAATGACTGATCGAAGGGTACCTGCAACGTGTCAGGCTGCATATCAACAAAAAAATCTGCAAGGTTTGGCCACCCCCCCGAGTGGGCCGTCGGAAAAATCCCCTTTCACGAGCATAGTGATGTATACTATTTGAATTGAGTCATATAGAGGGTCAATCATCATGTGACAATGTAATCTTTATGCAGCTTGGATTGTGTCAAAATTATCTTGTGATCCTGTTGACTTGCAGTCGAGTATGAGACTGGATAATTAATAGTTGGGCAGCATAATCAACGCTTCAGTGAGTAAAGGAGTCCGTCAATGACAATACCAACACCAGATGATGAGCGTGTAAAATCACAAGTCTCAAAAGAGCTGGAAGATGCTAAAACCTTAGCGAAAACTTTCAACTTTGAAGAAGTTAAGAATGGCGAGTGGTTCATTAAGTTACTACAGCAAGTCGTAAGGTCTTATGACCGTAATACAAGGGCTGCCTATTTCCAAAAAAAGTACCCCGGCCTGCCGCCGGATGAAATTGCAGATATTCTTACTTCGGTAACAGTAAAGTACGCCACTATCGCTGGAGCAATTACAGGAGTCGCCGCAACTGCGAACGAAATCGCCACCATAAGTTCGGCAGGACTAACAGCCGCATTATTTGTTGGGAGCATTGGTGCAGAAATGCTGTACCTTTCCAATATTCAAATGCGGCTTGTGCTGGATATGTCGGTCCTGTATGACTTGCAGTTAGACACGGAAGATCCTGAAGATATCCTCCTGATTTTCGGATACGCACTAGGCGTCGCGCCCACCGAACTACTTGGCAAAGGTTTACAAGTTGCGGCGCGTGGCGGCACAACAAGCGCAATCAAGAGAGTGGTGAGCAAAAGCACCTTGCAGTCCCTGCAAAAATTCGCACAACGGCTTGGCTTTAAAATTCTGCAAAGGACAATCATCAAATATGCGGTTCCCGTTGCTTCTGCCGCCGTGGGTAGTGGCTACAACTATATTGCCACGAAGTCCGTTGGGAAAATTGCCAAAATCCAATTCAAGAACAGGGGTAAGGTGACGGACGAATTACGGACAGTCATTTCAAAGCAGAACAGCTACGATTTAGCTATACCTGCCGCCGCAATGTTTATGGCGCAGGTTGACGGCAATGTATCGTCCAAAGAAAAGGAACTCTATCGGGCCATGCTTTCGCGAATGTCCTTTGAAGAGCATACGCCCGGTGATTTCAACAAACTTATTAGCAATGAGCAAAGCATTCTCGATGCCATTTCACAACTAGAAGATGTCGAATTGCGAAAAGCTTTGATTGAATTGTTAACGCTGATGGCTATCTATGACGGCGTTTTGACCACCGAAGAACGCGAATTCCTGACGAGCGCGGCTGAAAGATTGGAGATTACCTTGGACATCGAGCAGGTGGAGAAACGGGTGAATGAGTATCAGGTTATTATTGAAAAGAACATGCTTGAAAAAACGGCAGGGGCGATGGGTAGTGCGGCGGTAACTGCAATTGGCACGGCGGGAAAAGCTGCCAATAAACTCAAGGATGCACTTGGAAAAGCAGTGAAACGGCAGGATAGCGGTAAGTCTTCTGTTTCTCCTATCCCCACACAGGATGACCCCGTGGAGAGACTTAAGAAATTAAATCAACTACTTGAAGCAGGTCTGATAACTCAGGATGATTTCGACACGAAGAAAGCAGAGATCTTGTCTGCCATATAGGAGTGAAAACAGGTATTGTCCACGCCTGCCCACAAGCAGTTATACCCATGCCTTGCAAAATAAAGTCTTTATACCCGCCTGCTATTGGTGTAAAATAGATTCAGGTAATTCGCATGTAGTAATAACGGAGCAAAAAAGCCATGACGCTTGACGAGAAAATCCACCGATACGTGCAGAAACTTCCGTACGCATTTCAGGAAGAATTGTTCGATTTTGTCCAGTATTTACTTGTGAAGGCAGAACAACAAGAGAAGCAGGATTGGGCTTCTTTATCATTATCATCAGCAATGCGGGAAATCGACGATGAACCTGCTTTATATAGCACCTCAGATATTCGGGTGGATTTTGCATGAAAAAAGCGGGGCAAGTTGTTGTCTTTCGATTTCCTCAAACCGATCTGAATGAAGGTAAATTGCGCCCTGCTCTTTTATTAGGCAAGGTACCTGGCGATTATGATGATTGGCTAATTTGCATGATTTCCTCTCAAACACGTCAATATATTTCTGGTTTTGATGAAATTATCGAAGATATGTCTGAAGATTTCAAACAAAGCGGGTTAAAAGTGACGAGTGTAATTCGAGTTGGGCGTTTAGCGGTTGTGACAGGCGATATTCTACTTGGCGCAATTGGTGAAATTTCAAGTCAGCGCTTGTATCGCGTCAAGAAAAAACTATCCGATTGGTTATCTGAAAAATAGCGCGGAGTCTAACAAAGCATGCACCTGACGTGTGGGACTGTGCTTCGCAAGTGAGCCACTTTCAGGATTTGTGTTTTTCTTGTCGTCCAGGTGGACTCCACGCCACCTGGCAGTAGCTAATACAGTTCTTTGGCGAGTAAAGTTTCTTCATGGAAACACCAAATCTTCGAACAGGGAAATTTCTTCGTTGCCGTTTTTAAACCATTTTCATAGCGCAAAATGAAAAGGAGTAGACCATGAAATGTTACAATCATCCCGAAACCGACGCCGTTGCCATCTGCAAATCATGTGGTAAGGCTCTTTGTCACGAATGTGCTGTCGATGTAGGCAGAGGCATTGCTTGTAAAGGGATTTGTGAAGCAGATGTTCAAATGATCAACTCCATTGTTGACCGTAATACCAAGGCATATTCCACCTTAAAAAGCCGCAGTCTTTTTGGACCCATATTTTTGATCATCACTGGAATGGTTTTTGTAGGATATGGTCTGACTTCAGCCTATGCCTCAGGCCTTAGCATTATCTTAGGGATTTGTTTTGTACTGTATGGTGTGGTGGTCATGATTGCAAACAAAAGGTATATAGGGAAGTTGAATACGGAAAACAAACAAGCCGACCGATAAAAAACCAGGTTTGGTATTATCGCGTCATCCATTCCACTCCACAGGCAGGAAAGCAGGGTGAGTTAGCGATCCACCCTGCAAACTACTCCCCTTCTATGCGGATATATTTTATGATAACAGCGGAGGAATACTTTTCGCATAAGATAATCGCTCACAGATAAGATCATCCTCCACGCGGACGATATCCACGCCGCGAAGGTATTCCTTTCCCCATGCAAGTTTCCAGCGGATGACGCAGCGCTTGCCAAAACCAAAGATATCCTCGGTCTTGATCTGCACGTCGGGCAGCCTGGCAAACAAGTCAGCATAATACCTGGCAATGGCATCCTTACCTGTGTACACTGCACCGTCAGGGACAGGCGCAAATCCCTCAAAAACGCAACCCGCGCTGACCAACTGCATCATCCCGGCCAGGTCATGCTGGTTAAACGACTGATTGAACGCCAGCACAGCACGCATTGCGGATTCCACTTCTGACATGCGGACGGGACTCATACTGCTTACTCCTCTAACTTGTTGCCTTTTCAGCAAGCATAGAAATCAAGCACTTCCTGTGCCCGCTCGGTGATGAAGGCATTGGGACGTTTCTTTGTACCCGTAGGAACGATCACCTTGAAGGTCTTCTCCAGCGCCCAGGTGCCATCTTTTTCCTTCGCGCGCAGCATGTCCAGGGCGCGGGATGTCCTTTCATCGCGCACTCCCTCCCGGGCCAGCAGCCACAGGACTTCCAGGAAATCGCTCTTCCATGAATTGGGGAAAGCCAGCTTGTCCATATCGCGGTGCAGCAATTCATCCCTGCGGTGGGAACTGAAGCACACCTCATGGTGCAGCACGAACTCAATGCAGTTCCCAATCAGACGCTGCGCTGCCTCGGTCCGCTCGCCTTTGGGGATGAACGAGATCCCTTTGAGCAGCTTGACCACCCCCCAATAGCAGGTGTGACTGCCATAGCAGGACTTGTTGCCCAGATAGGGCCAGGTGCCGGGCGTCTTGTAATCGCCGTCGTCAAAGCGCTGGTACTGGTCAAAAAAGGCAATCATATCGTTGATAGGGGCCATTTGGGACGTGCCGAAATAGTGATGCAGATAGATCATATTGCCGTTGAGGCAGGGGATGGGAAAATGGGTCATGCTCGGGATGCGGAAGACACCGTGCTCAGGTGCATAAAACTGCTCGGTAACCAACTGCATGGCCTTCTCCACCTGGGGCAGGCCTTGCGGCGTTTTCAAATCCGCCAGCAGGAGCAGCGTCCATAGCGTGGACTTGTACTTGGGCGTGTAGTAAAGATACTCTGGATTGACCTGGCACTCCTCCTCGTCATACCCCCAACGAAAGGCCTCATCCTGTTTGGCGAGGAGCTTTGCGATCAGGTCATTCCGCAATTCCGTGATTCCTTTTTGCATATTTGCTCCATATCTTTACCGTCGAGTGGGTTTATAAGCCACCCTATTACAATCGTCAAATATCATTCACCGTAATCCGAAACAAACAGTGTTTCCTCCACCCCCGTTCCCCAATCCGCTTCATACAATCCCTCTCTAACATAGCGGTGAAAACTAGACCAGGGCCAATCACGGACAGACTGAACGGTTTTGAACGGGAATCGCTTCTCCACATCCTTCCAGGCTGCGCGCAAAAGACACCGTTCTCTCTCACCGGTCAGAATCGGCTTGCGATGAAAAGTAACCACAGTGAAAAAGAAAACCCCACCTTCCTGTTTATTCCGCCGGTACTCTGACATATTCCCTTCCTTTGTAGTAGGGTGGGTTGGCAACCCACCCTACTACTGCACCATCTCCAGTATCTTGCCCACCGAGCGCCAGTTTCGCGCGGTCACAGCCACGCCCAGCGCTTTCTCCACCCCGGCAGCCAGCTTCGAGCGTCCGATGCCGTCCGGTGCATACAGGTAAAACACTTTATTGATCAGCATAAAATGCTCATTGTCGAGCTTCAACGCTGCCAGTTTTTTCAGATCGGGATTCGATGGCGCCTCTTCCAGAAAATACAAGTGTACCGTTTTCGGTTCATCCCCGGCTTCAGGATACGGGTTAGCCGCAGCGGCCTGGGCGAGTTCCTCCGCGGTGAGCAGCAGTACCTGCGGAGCAAACCCGTGGCTGTGCGCAACCGCCTCACGAATGGTCTGCGAAAGTACGGCCGTGTCCGTCTGCTCTGCGGTAAACACCACATTCCCGCTCTGGATGTATGTAGCGATGTCCTGCAAACCGATTCCTGCCAGGATGTCCTTCAATTCGCGCATGGGCAGCATATTATGTCCGCCCACATTGATCCCTCTGAACAACGCAACAAAGGTATTCATGCTTTCACCTACTCCTCGGCCCTTTCATTGATGCGGAGGATCTCCACCGGTGCGCCCTGTGCCAGCAGGGCCAGGGTAGCCTCGAGCACGCGCCGCTGCTGGGCGTCATCGTGCGGCTCTCCCAGAGTCGCACCGCGGTTCAGCCGGGTTACGGTTGCCCGCGGCGGCAAAGTCGCATGCGTGGTGCTGGCGCTCCAACTGGTGATGGTGGTCGCAAACCCTTCCATCTCCAAAGCGCGGGCGATCAGTCCAACGGACTGAGAGCACAGCGGTCAGGAAGGCACCAGCAGCACCGCATCCGCTCGTTCCGCTCTGGCGATCTCAAGGATGGGCGGGATGGTTAGTTTGACCACGCTGGTCACATCAGGATGATAGCCACAAAAACTGACCACCGTTGGCGCCAGCGCGCCGATCAAGCCCTCGGCGGCCAGATCCGCCAGGTGCCGCAAGGGCAGCAGCACCTGCGGGTCTTCATCTACCGCAGCGTGGTCATAATGCTCATGCGCATAGGCGATATCCGCAAAAACCGTCGTGACCGGGAACAAGCGGAGCGTGTAATCCCCCAGTACATTAGACGCGTCAAAAGGCGTTTGCGAATCTTTCAAATACCCGCCCGCCGTGGTCACAAACAGCAGCCGGCTTTGGGATAGATTAATTCCCGGCCCGGCCGGGGATGAAAGATTCTTGACCTTCGGGTACTGCTTCCAGTTCACTTCTCCGGATTTTGTGAAATCCGCCAGAAACCCGGTTTCATATTCGCTTTGCCATTGTGTCAGGTTTTCAATAATTTGCATGATCCATTCTTTCGTTTTGTCTTATTCCTCGTCCAGCCCGTCGCCGCTCTCGACCAGCTTCTTTAGCCGCTGCATAAAGCGCGCCGCGGGCGCACCATCAATGACGTCATGGTCGAAAGTGATGGTCACGCTCTGGTATTCTCGCACTTCGATCTTGTGACGAATAACGCCCGGTTTTTCGGCGATACCACCCAGGGTCAACTGCAAAGTGTGATTAGGCACCGGCAGCGCCCACCCGCTGCCCCGGCCAAACATGCCCACGGAACTTAACAACACGGTGCCGTAATAGTCCTTGACAAGCTGCGGATTCTTGAACAGCACCCACAGGAACATGCGCCGGAGAAAGGCGGGCAGGCGCACAAACCAGTCAATGAATTTTGATTCCTGGCTGCTCTGGTGCCCGTTCTGGAAGGCCGTGATCTCCTCCTGAAGCTCGCCCAGGCTCTTGCGGTTCACGGCGCGGATAATGTGCGGGCGGATCGTCTTTTGGCCGTCCAAGTCAACCTCGAACAGCATGTTCACATCCACCTCATCGAAGAGGATCAACTGGTTGCGCCAGCTTCGATAGGCATGCATCTGCTTGTCCGCATCGATCGCTTTCCCCAGACAGGTCAGAAAGAACACTGAAAAAGACAGCGCCTGGCCGGTGCGCGCGCGGTACTTGCGGATCTTTTCGCGCGCATCAGTGATGTCAAACTCCACCAGGCCGTGGATGGTGTGCTTTTTTAATCCCATCTGGCCGCCATCCACCATCAACTGGCGAGTCCTGGGATAGGGCAGGACGGTTTGTTCAGGTTTGGTTTTCATCGCTTTTTTCCCCGGGGGTTCCAACATAGCGCTGGATGATTTTCACCGCATTGGCAACACCATCTTCTGCGCGAATGGCCGCGCCGACACCTGCAACGCGTTCCTTTATTTCACAATCTTTTACGGCTATGCGAATGGCATGTGCCAGGCGCTCCGCGGTCAAACGCTTGTGGGGGATCGGGGCAGGTCCCAGCCCCATGGCTTTCACCCGTGCACCCCAGAAGGGCTGGTCAAGGATGAAAGGTACGATGATTGATGGCACGCCGGCGCGCAGACCTTCAGCTGTAGTACCTGCTCCGCCATGATGCACCACCGCCGCCATGCGCGGGAACAGCCAACTGTGCGGGGCGGACTTCAGCAAGAATACGTTCTCGGGCAGGTTCTCAGGGCGAATGCCGCCCCAACCAGTAACCAGCACCCCACGCTGCCCGCTTTTGTCAAGCGCGTCCAGCACAAGCTCTGCCAGCTTTTCCGGATTTTGCCCAGACATGCTGCCAAAGCCGATATAGACTGGCGGATCCCCTGAATCCAGAAACGCTTGCAGTTCGGGGGAAGGCTGCCAGTTCGCTTGATCGTCGAGAAAGAAGTAACCGGTGACATGCACGCTGTCAGGCCAATCTGCTGGATGCGGGATGATGCCGGAGCTGTATGCACTGAGCATGGGGATGGATCGAAACTTGCGATAATACGCGCCGAAGCGGGTACGAGGCAGTCCCAGATGCTGCCTGAAATCCTTCACAAACGGCAAATACCACTGCCAGACCACCCACAGCATGGCCAGCCCCGAAACGTGGTTATGCAGCGCGCCGAAATTCTTCTGAATGGGCCATGACGGCGCGGGAAAAGCTCTCGTCGGGAGCAGGGGTGTTGGCTCAACATGGATCATTGGCATGCGCAATTTTTCGGCAATAGCTTGTCCGAAAGCACTGAAAACCCCCAGACAGACCAGCAAGTCCGCATCCAGACAGGCGGCGTAGGCATCTTCCGTCATCTCCCGGATCACCGGAGCGATCATTGTTTGGATAGCACCAATCGACTTGAGCGGATTGCCGCCGCCCGTCTCCATGAACTCTCGCCCGGTATCGCTGGCCATGATCTTTTGCACATCCCCGCGCAAAGAGGAAAAATCTACCCCATGCTGCTGCACAAAATCGGCAAAGTCCTCCGGGGCAGCCAGCCGCACCGCATACCCAGCTGCTTGCAAGCCCTTACCCAGGGCCAGACAGGGTTGGATATCCCCTCGGGAACCAGCCGCAAAGATGGTGATCTTCATCTTTACTCAGGAAATTTCCACCAGAATATCGGTTCCTTCAACGTTGACCTGATAGCTCTCTTCGTCCTTAACATTCATTTTCACAAATGCGATCTTTGCCTGCCCGACGGCACTGCCCGTTCTCACATCGAATTGAGCGCCATGCCTGGGACAGGTGACAACGTGGCCTTCCAGCTCGCCTTTTCCCAGGGAACCGCCCATATGGGTACACTTGTTATTAATAGCGTAATAGGAACCATCCACATTTGATAGCAGGATTTCCTTATCACCGGCGGTAACGATTTTCTTTGTATTGACAGGCACTTCGCTTGTGTCAGCAACTTTTACGTATTCCATTTTGATCTCCTTATAGATGATGCGGTTATTTTTACCGAATGAACTGCCCCGTATGGATATTATCTACCCCTTTCATTATACAGCCTGGCGCGAAATGACATTCCTGCCCAATGACTGGAAAGCGTTTTTTTACATCTTTATTTTAGCGCCTCCCACCTTTGTTTGCTTTTCAGGGATGTGTAGTAGAATACCCATGAGGGGCACACCACGCCGGAGGTACAGGGAACATGAAGCAAACCCCGCAAATTTTTCACACATCACAACGCAATAGACGGGCTTTCGCCTGGGGCGACTTGCTTGCCATTGCATTTGTGATTGTGTTGTTATATTTTGGTGTCCGCCTGGCATTCAATGTTCCTCCCGTTATCCAGGGGCCAGATATCATCCTTTCCCCCTCTGCGCTGCCCTGGTACACCCTGCTTTCGGTGGGACGCATGGTGGCCGCCTATATTCTCTCGATGGTTTTCACGCTCTTCTATGGGCGTGCAGCGGCGTATAACCGGCGCGCAGAAAAACTGCTCATGCCGCTGCTGGATGTTCTGCAGAGCGTCCCCATTTTGTCTTTTTTGCCCGTCGTCCTGCTGGGTCTAAGTGCGATTATGCCGGAGAAAATAGCTGCCGAGCTGGCCTCGGTGGTGCTGATCTTTACCAGCCAGTCCTGGAATTTGACTTTTGCCTGGTACCAATCCTTGACGACCATTCCCAAGGAACTGCGCGAGGCCAGCGCCATTTTCCGTCTCAACACCTGGATGAAATTTAAACACCTGGAGCTGCCCTTTGGCATGATCAGCCTGGTGTGGAACAGCATGATGTCCTGGGCCGGCGGCTGGTTTTTCCTCATGGCGGCAGAAGCCTTTACCGTAGGCTCGCGTGATTTTCGCCTGCCAGGTCTGGGAACGTATTTGCATGAAGCCGCCAATCAAAATGATTTGGCAGCGATTGGTTGGGGACTGGCAGCCCTGGTTTTGACGATTGTAATTTTGGATCAATTGGTTTGGCGTCCATTAATTGCCTGGTCGGATCGTTTCAAACTGGAAATGACCGAAAGTGATACCCCGCCTACCTCGTGGTTTTTCGATCTGATGAGCGATTCCCAACTTTTGAGAAGGGCTGGAAATTTTTTCCATCCTTTTACAGAAGCGTTTGACCACTTCCAGCTGCGGCGCTTCCCCATGCGTTCGGAAGGGCAGGATAAAGCAGCCAGCAGGCGATGGCCCAGCCTGATTCTGATGATCGTATTCACATTTGCCCTTCTTTACGGTCTTGCCCAGGCGGGCCAACTGTTGATTACGATCCCCCCCAACCAATGGGTACAAATGGGCTGGGGGGTTCTGGCTACCCTTCTGCGGGTGACCATCGCGCTAATGATTGCGCTGGCCTGGACGATTCCACTGGGGGTGATGATCGGCACCAATCCCCGTTGGGCGAAAATTCTGCAACCGGTGGTTCAGGTAACCGCCTCGATTCCGGCCACCGCGCTTTTTCCGATTGTCCTGCTTCTGTTTGTGGATCTGCCCGGCGGGTTGAATATCGCTGCCGTATTGTTAATGCTGATGGGCACGCAATGGTATTTGCTATTTAACATCATTGCTGGCGCCAGCGCGATCCCGCAAGACTTAAAATACACATCCCAATTGATGCAATTGAAAGGCTGGCGATACTGGCGCACTTTGGTGCTGCCTGCCATCTTCCCCTATCTGATCACCGGGGCCATCACGGCCAGCGGCGGCGCCTGGAACGCCAGCATTGTGGCGGAATATCAAACTTTTGGCGGGCAAACGCTTTCACTGACCGGGATCGGTTCTTTAATCGCCCAGGCGACAGCGATGGGCGATTATCCTTTGTTGCTGGCGGCCACCTGCGTGATGATCGTAACTGTCATTCTGGTGAACCGCCTTGTCTGGCGGCGGCTCTACACTCTGGCTGAAGAAAAATACCGCATGGAGTAATGATGAATAACAAACCCTTATTAGAACTTGAACATATCTATCAGGTTTATGGCTCCGGAGAGCGCCGCTTTACCGCAGTCGAAGACGTGAACATGACCCTGTCTGACGGTGAGTTTGTTGCCTTGTTGGGGCCATCGGGCTGCGGGAAGAGCACCCTGCTGCGGATCATCGCCGGATTACAGAAGCCCACGCAGGGAAAGGTGCTGTACAGGGGCGAGGTGCTGCGCGGGGTCAATCCCCATGCTTCCATCATTTTTCAAACCTTTGCTTTATTTCCCTGGTTGAGTGTCATCGAGAATGTGACCCTGGCACTCCAGGTGAAAGGTCTTGACGAGCCGGAACGCTCCCGCAAGGCAGAAGAACTTCTCGATCGGGTCGGGTTGGATGGCTTTGAGTCAGCCTATCCGCGGGAATTATCCGGCGGGATGCGGCAGAAAGTCGGTTTTGCCCGCGCCATGGCGGTTGAACCGGAATTGCTGTGCATGGACGAACCCTTCTCCGCCCTGGATGTGCTTTCGGCAGAAGCACTGCGGGGGGAGCTGCTGGAGCTGTGGACGGAAGGCAAAATTCCTACCAGGGCCATCCTGATGATCAGCCATAGTATCGAAGAGGCCGTTTTCCTGGCGGACCGGATTGTGGTGATGGATAAGCAGCCTGGCCGCATCATTGCAGAACACCCAATAAATCTGCCCCACCCCCGTCAGCGAAAATCGGCGGAATTTCAGCACCAGGTGGATCTGGTATATGCGATTTTGGCCGGACAAACCTTGCCAGAGAACGAGGAGTTGGGGGCAGCCCCAGGGGAAGTGGGACGCACACGCCAACTCCCCGAGATTGAAATCAGTGATCTGGCTGGTTTGCTGGAGAACCTCACCGAAGCAGACAAGGCAGCCTATGATATCTATCGCCTCGAAGGTGAACTGGGGATCAGTTCGGTTGATCTTTTGCGCCTGACAGAAGCTGCAGAACTGCTGGGGTTCGCCTCGGTTGCAAAAGGAGATATTGAAATCACCCCGATTGGTCAGACATTTTCAGAAGCCAGCATTCTGGCGCGCAAGGAGATCTTCGCCTCGCGCGCGCGCCGCATTCCGGTGATGCGCTGGCTATTGTCCTTGCTGCAAGCGTCTGATAAACAGCCTTTGAAACGCGACGTCATCCAGATGGCCCTCAATCTGGAGTTTTCACCAGAGGAAACTGAGAACCAGATTGAAACCTTGATCAACTGGGGGCGGTATGGTGAACTGCTAAATTATGATGACGATACCGAAACGCTCTCTCTGGAGGTTAAATCTGAAAAAACAAAACCCGTTGTGCAGGGATAAGCCTCCGTGCCCGATGCAAAGATGTGCGGTGAATGAAAATCAGCAGGGTGGGCCCGTGGCCTGCCCTGCTGATTTTATACGTTTTGCACCTGAAGCAGCCCGTTCAACCCATCTTACTCATCAAATACCCTGTCCAGCGGCTCGGTTGCATTGTTGGCGTTATCGAAACCGATGACACATAAGCGGATGGCTCCGCCGCCGCGTTCCAGGGTCAGCGGGATGCGGCGGTAGCGGGCATAGTCCGCTTGAACCGCACAATCTATATCTTCTTTCGGCCCAAATTTGAAAAGGTAATCGGACAGCTCGGGGGGATCGAAGACCAGCGTCACATCAAAAAATTCCGGCATCTCACGAATACTGAGCTGCGGCTCCATCTGCGGCGGTGTGGTGTCGATTTGTGTACTGGCAACAGTCGGATAAGCCGGGTGTTGCCAGGTGTCGTCAAGTGCTGCGGATTCCCCGGCCAGAACGCAGAGCAAATAAAACCCTTCCTCATCAGGAATGGCATCATCGATAGTGGGATGGCCGGCCAAAGAGAGGATCGAACTGTACCCTTCCGTTGAACGACAGTCGACCACACCCGCCGCGCCTGTTTTGTAGCGATAGTAAGGCAGATCACCAGCCAGGGTGGTGCTCCAGGTGAGGGGCGGCTGGCTGGATAGCGGCGGGGTTTCGGCAAATGTGAGCTGAGCGGTGGGCGGCAGGGGGCAGTCGGGGGACAGCGCAAAAATCCCGTCTTCCCCAAAACACGCGCTCAAACCGTGAAGGGGGGCAGCATAGCTGGTATTCTGGTTTACCGTCACTTGTCCGTCACCTATTTCACACGGCACGCCCAGGTAGCAGGCACTGCTGCCGTCAACGGTGGTATTAACAAGGCCAAAGACGGTGTTGGTTTCTGCTGCAAATAGCGGAGAGCCGGAGCTGCCGCCAAATATATCCTGGCAGGATGTGGCGTAGTGGTCGTAAAAATGCCAGTTGAACTCAAGCAAGTCAACCTGACCCTTTGTCTGACAAATCTCCTCGCGTAAATAGGCTTCTTCGGGCATCACCCCGCTGCTGGGGGCGCCGACAACACGCACCCGGCTTTCCCTGTCAAGCGGGACCTCAGCGATGGGATAGGGAAATATTTTCTTTGCAGCCAGTTCCCCCAGGGTTGCATCCAGCCTGATGATCGCGATATCCATACCTTGCATGGTACTGTACACAATCTCGGCCAGGGGAATGGCAATAGGGGCATCTGCTGTGTCCACAAAATAATTGAATAAGACCTCACCTTCTACTTTTTGGTTGGTGATGGCCCCATTCGCGAGCCACTCCACACAGTGGCCGTTGGTCAAAATGTAGGCAGGCGCCGTTTCACCGGCCCCCGTATCCACAAGAACGGCAGTACAGGTGCTGCTGAGATTGATCCTGCCAATTCCACGCCACTGGTCCTGGCTCTCCAGCAGGGTAGACCCCGTCTGCTGGGGGGATGTTCCCTCTGGTTGTGCCCGGACGAAGATCATATCTCCCGCATCTATTTTCAAATTGAGCACCAGATTTCCTTCCGCATTAAAAACGAAGGTAACCACATCGCCCAGCAACTCTACAAAACGCTGCGAAAGGGACTCGGGGCCGCAGGCCGCCAGCGTCATCGCTCCGGGAGACAGGGTCAAGCCGCCCTCATCGAGGGTAAATTGCCCGTTAGCGAAGTTACAATCCGCCTGAATGGCATAGGTGCCATCGGCAAGCAGCTCGAGGGTATATTGTGACGGATCGTCAACGAGGATGTCGTTGCTTTCCTCCCCATCGGCAGAGTCCTGGAAGGCGACCCATTGCCACACTTGACCGTCAAAGGCGGGAGGCAGGGATGAACTGACGCCCCCGTTCCCCACGGCGATTACGGCGATATCCATGGCCTTCTCATTTACTGAAACCAGGTGCATGGTGTCGTTAATGTACAGAAGTTGACCCTCCGTATCTTCAATGCGTACCGCAAGGCTGGCCTGGACGGCGTTTTCCAAATCAGCCTGGTTTACCCTGATTTGATACGACGCGGGCAGAGAGGCAGCACCGGTAATGATCTGCTCTCCCAGAACAATGGCAGGGGCATCAGCCCGGCTGGTATCCTGCACCTGCACGATGATCTCGTTCCCTTCGGGCAGCAGCGTTTCACCCGTATTATCTGCCGTTACAATCTGCCCGGAAATGGTGATCGCTTTATTTTCTGTATCGGGGTTAACATCTGTCCCTGCGCCTGGTGTGCAGGCAGCAGTGAGGGTCAGGACAATCAAGGTGATGACTATTCGCCAGATTTGCATATCTTTACGTTTCATTCTATTTTTCCTTCTAATTTTCAACACTTCGGTTTAGATTAATTTTCAAACCGGCACTCTGATAACGTTATCCAGGCTTAAAAAGTTCCACAGACCCGCCCTGTGGATTGTCAATTTAGGCCGTGGTTTTATTTTTTTCCGGGTCGAACTTTGCAGCAACCTCCTCAAAGGATTGCTTGTCGGAAAGAACCAGCAAGGTATCATTGTCCTGCAGAACAGTTCCCCCGCTGGGCACCATAAAGTCGTTCTCTCTGGCGATCAGAATGACCAGAAAATCATCCGGCAGGCCCAACTCAAAAATGGCTTTTCCGCTCACGCCAGCGCCAATCGGGATGGGCAATTCCTTGAGTTCATTTTTCCACCCGCCCATCGGCACATACTCAATCGGATATATCCGTCTGGGGATGATCGGTGCGTCAACTTTCAACCATTTCGCGACTCGAGGCAATGAAGTGCCTTGTAATAAAACAGATGTCAGCACTACAAAAAAGACGACGTTAAAAATCAAGTCTGCCTGGAGAAGTTTAGCAAGCAAAGGAAATGTTGCCAGGATAACCGGGGCTGCGCCACGTAAGCCCACCCAGGAAATAAAAGTCTTCTCTCGCCAATCCAATGCGCTAGGCGACAAACTGATAAAAACGCTAAGCGGGCGGGCGACAAACATCAAAAACCCGGCAATCAACAGGCTCACACCCATCACAGGAACCAGGCGTGAAGGAAAAACCAGCAGCCCCAGGGTTAAGAACATGGTAATTTGCATGATCCAGGCCAGGCCGTCATGAAACTGGGTAAGACTTTTCTGGTGCAAAAAATCTCGCTGTCGTAGCACTATCCCTGCCAGATAGACAGCCAGAAAGCCGCTGCCACCCATTAAATCTGCCAATCCAAAGGTCAGAAACACGATTGATAAAGTCAGGACGGGATACAGACCTTCATACCCTAACTTGATGCGATTGATTAAAAACAGCATCACCTTTCCCATACCCAATCCAATTCCTGCTCCAATCAACATTTGTTGAAAGAACAGCCCGATCATGCTGAATGCAGACAGGTTTGGCTGGGTGATCAACGCAATCATGCCAACAGTAAGGAAGATAGCCATGGGATCGTTGCTGCCCGACTCCAGCTCCAGCAGCGGCTTGAGGTTCCCTTTGAGGCTGATCCCTTTGGAACGTAACACGGAAAATACCGCTGCTGCGTCTGTGGACGAAACGATCGCACCCAGCAGAAAACCTTCAAGAAGCGAGAGACCCAGAAGCCAACTGGCCGCAAGACCCACGGCGAGCGCTGTGATCAAAACCCCTAAAGTAGCCAGAAGCACACTTTCTTTGATCACCGGACGAACTTGATCCCATTCTGTGCCAAGTCCGCCAGAAAACAGAATCAGGATCAAGGCGATCATGCTGATTGACTGGGCGAGGGCGGGGTCGTCAAAATAAATTCCCCCGAATCCATCAGAGCCGGCCAACATTCCCAAAATCAGGAAAAGCAAAAGGGCCGGCACGCCGAAGCGGTCGGAGATTTTGCTCACCACAACGCTGATGAGCACCAAAACAGAAGCGCCAATCAATACATATACATTCATTCGGTATTCACATAACCATGAGCAATCGGTTGTTTACAGCAGCAGGGTGGGTTGCCGCCCCACTACATAGTACCCAGCATAGCTCAAATTGTCAAAAGATTTTTGCTTTCTCCCACCCGATCGGCTTTATACCCCCTGCGCTTCTATCGTGATGAAAGCTTAACCAGAATCCATCCTGTTTAAACGCCTTTCCGGCGAGGCGTAAAAGGTATCCTGCTCCCTCGCCAGTCAGAACTGGTTTACAGTCATGGGGAAAAGAAAGTACCCGCTTCGGATGTGTTGCATTGATATGCTGGCGTGGTTTTATGGAAGGGTGGGGCAGGACTGCCCCACCCTGTTTTTGCTGTGTTATTCATTGCGTAATGCCGGGCCAGGGATCAAAATATCCTGACCGACATTGATAATCGACCGATCGGTGATTTGCGGATTTTCATCCAGAATATCTTCCAGGGTGACCCCGAATTTTACCGCGATCCCGGAAAGGGTATCGTTCAGGCGCACATTGTAAACAATTGATTCATTCGGCCCGGTTGTATCGACCACATACACCAGATTGGTGCGAGTCTGTACCTCAACATCCGTGGATGCGCGCACGACAAACGTCCAGCGTTTTCCACGTTCCGCATCCATCGGCACAACAACCGTTGTGCGCAAGCCGCCATAGCGGTTGGTTTTTACTGCTTGCAGGGTTTGTTCGACTTCACCCAGCGGGCCGCCGGCAATCCACACGCTGCTGGCAGGTTTAAAACCCTGGGCAGCAATCGTCACCAGTTGACCCGGTTCGATCACGCGCGGAGAAACAGCCGCCGCCGGATCATCGTTGGCACCGGGCAGCAACAAGATCTGGCCGGTATACAAAACGGCATTGGCATCCACCTGGGGATTAACCGCAAGAATATCTTCTTCCGTCAAATCCAGCCGCCGGGCAATATAAGCCAGGCTATCTCCTGCTTTGACCACATAAAACGCATTACTGATCGTTGCCGCTCCAGTGTCCGGGATAATAACAGGATTATCCTCACTGCCAGGCATATCTAACACCCAACCGGCGTAAATCAAATCAGGGTCATCAATAAAATCATTCAAAGCCAGGATCTCATTGACGGTGACATTACATTTTGCAGCAATCTCGCGCAGGGTATCTCCACTGCGGACAATGTAGGAATCCTGGCAAGCGGGGTCGGGCGTGCCAGTTTGGGCGGTCGCCTGCGCGGCCGGGAATACAAACAACAAACTCGCCGCCAATATTATTAATAGAATTTTTTTCATCAGAATATCTCTCCTTTCATAAACGTGTATGGGATCTGCTGTCTCTCGACTGAACTGCATAGAAAACAGAATAAAACAGCGATCGTTATTTCTTTGTCGTCATGCGCTGCTGCGCAGCCTGCAGGATCTGATCGGCTGCAAAATAAGCAGCTTTCTGGCTCAAACCTTCTTCTACCATTAATCTGGTAGCAATTTCCATGCGCCCCTGTTCAAAAATCTGCGCGGGGTCCTGATCTTTCACATAGGTGGCATACACTTCATCGGCGCTCAAATCATCCGCTACCATGTGTTTCTCGTCCTCGCGATGAGTGTCAAACTGAGCCAGTTTCTCACGGGAAGTACGCACTTTTTCTTGCAGCGCGGACAGGGCATCCCGCAATGCATCCATTGGTTCGGCCTTCTTTTGCACCACGGCCATATTTTCCGGCCGCTTATACACCACGATCCGCACCTGATACAAATAGGACGTCTCTGCCTCTACGAGCGTTTCGAGGGAAACCGCCGCACCAACCAGATCAGAATGCTCATCTGCCAAAGCGCGCAATTCACGCTCCGCTTCCACAGTAAATGCTTCATTAATATTGGGTACTTCAATGTTAACTCGCAATTAGACAAAAATAGGGCAGCGCCCTTGCGGGAAACTGCCCAAGGG
>CAYURM010000047.1:0-23123 GCA_964447155.1 uncultured Anaerolineaceae bacterium | reverse complement strand
AGTGGTTTTTCTTCCTGACTTCATGGCAAGTTTCATGCCAACTGACCCACTAGTATTCCCGCAGGTATTTATTTAGCAGGAGCCTGACCAGTTTTGGACTGACTGGTTTTAACAGGTACTCGTATGTGCCGAAGGATTCGACCAGATCGGGGTTTTTCTGGTTCAGCAGGGATGTCATGCAGAGGACCGGAATGGACTGCTCTCCCAATTCCTGGCGCATCTGGTGAATGGTTTGCAGGCTGGTTTCCTGCGGGGTTTGTAGATCGATAAAGATTAATTTGGGTTTGATTTCATGCGCGATGCGAATCGTTTCATCGTCGATTTTGGCAGTGCGCACACGACAGCCCAGTTTGGCGAGGATAGTTTGCATGCGTATCCTGCTGTTGGGTTCATCATCTATCAGCAGGATGGGCTCGTCCTCAAATTCCGGCTGGAGACTGGTCTGGATGCGGGTGGGGTGAAGCGGCAGATGGATGGTGAATTGCGATCCTTTGCCATGGACGCCGCCGCTTTTCAGTTGCACACTCCCTCCGTGCATATCCACCAGGCGGGAAATCAGAGAAAGACCCAGTCCGGTGCCTGCGTACTTGCGTGCCAGACTGCTGTCTACCTGCACGAAAGGCATGAATAATTTCAGGCTTTGTTCCAGGGTGATGCCGATGCCGGTGTCCCAGACGGTGAAACAAACCAGCTCGTTTTGCGAGTCCTGTTCCACCCTCAAGCCGATGTGACCATTTTCGGGGGTGAATTTTACAGCATTGGAAAGCAGATTGATCAGAATTTGTTTCACCGAGCGGGGGTCAGCCTCGATTTCGGTCAGTTCATTGAGGGGTTCAAAGGAGACGGTGATATTTTTTTTGATAGCCTGGGAGTTAATGAAATTCAGGCTGGATTTGCACAGGTCGGTGATATTAACGGGTTGATAGGCGAGTTCTCTCTGGCCGGATACGATTTTTGCCAGATCGAGGATATCGTTGATCAGGGTCAGTAAATGACGCCCACTTTCTTCGATCACATTCACCTGTTTCAATTGTTTTTCATTGAGATCGCCAAATAGTTGTTCCTGGAGGATTTCTGACATGCCCAGGATGGCATTCAGCGGGGTGCGCAGTTCATGGCTCATGTTTGCCAGAAATTCATCCTTGGCACGTGATGATTCCTGCAATTCGATATTTAATCTGACCAGTTCGGCAGTACGTTCTTCAACGCGCTGTGTCAGGTTGGCGCGTTCCGCTTTCAGGGCTTCGAGGGTATTTTTGCGATCGGTAACATCGGCTCTGACCACGAGGACTTTGTCCACGATGCCGTTTGTTTCCAGGGGAATTTTGATGGTTTCGAACCAGAGAACAGGTTTTCCTGGGCGGATGATGGGAGATTCTGGCTGGATGAAAACAGTGCCGGTGTCAAAGACCTGCTTGTCTGATGCGAGATAGGCGTTGATATCCTCCGGGGGAAGTCCTTTCAGATCGATAAAGTCTTTTTCGTTGAGCCCTTGCATTTCTTCGGGGCTAAGATCATATATTGCCGCGGCAAACCGGTTGACCAGCAAGAATGTTCCCTGGCGATCTTTGACGAAGATTAAATTTGGTGTGGCGTCGATCACCGTTCGCAGCAGGCTTTCACTATTTTGGAGAGCGAGCCGGGTTTTTTCTTTTTCCTCCATCTCGGCCGCCAGCCGCCAATTTGAATACATCGTGAGACCGAGGATCAAGGTTGCAACCAGAACTGTGGTGAGGATGCGGATGGTTACATCTTTTTGCGAGATGCCATATTCATAGCGTACAGACAACCATTTTTGTTGAATTTTACTCCGGTTTTCCTCTGGCATCGCTTTGAGAGCTTTCTCAAGGATGCCGGCCAATTCAGGCTGGCCGTGGTGAATGCCGATCGCCAGTTTGTGGTTTTCAAAGGATGAAGGGGCAGCTACTTTCAGGTTAACCAGGCCATGTTCCTCAATCAGATAACTGGCGACAGCCAGATTCCCGATATAAGCATCTGCTTTGCTGGTGGAAACCGCTTCCAGTGCTTCCAGGGTGGTATCTGTGACGAGCAGCTGGATTTGAGGGTAAGCTTGCATTAGCGTGCCATAGGCGGAATAGCTTCTTTCAACTGCCACAATATGATTCGTGAGGTCATCTGCGCTGCCAATAAATGGCGCATTCTTTTGGGTAAAGATAACCATTGGAAAGGAAATATAGTCGCTGGTTAGCAACATCATTTCTTCTCGCTCTGGTGTACGTCCAACAACGGGAAGGATGTCCGGTCCGGTGTGCCCCTGAAAGTCCTGCAAGGTATCAGCCCACAATCCTTTCACATACTTCGGCTGCAAATTGACTTGGGCGAGGAGTTGGTTAAGCATATCAATGGCGATGCCCGCTGGTTCGCCATTCTCATAAAGCATGAAGGGCGGCCAATCTTCATAATGAATGATGACAGTTGGGTGGTTTTGCAGCCAGCGTTTTTCTTGGGGCGTTAATTCAATCTCGCCCCAGGCTGCATCCTGGGCGGGAGGGAGGATAGGCGAGATGGATTGGCATCCAACCAATAAGAACGCCCCCATCACGAGCAGCAATAAAAATATTGAAATCCAGTCGGCAATCCGTTTCATTTTTTTGCCCTCGCTGAATGAAAAGGAAACTCGTTACAAGATACTTTGATTTCGTTTACTGTATCACAAAATGGCAGCAGCGGGGGCGGAGCTTGCGGGGATATCGAAGTTTGTTGAAGAAATTGGCTGTTTTGCTGGTGCCAGTGACGGATCAGCTTGCTTGCCTCCGGGCAGGGAAGCTGCATACTGAATGTACGGGTTTCTACGTACATGCCATAAGGCGCCACCTGCTATAATAGGTTTAAGCTTTGTTGTAGAGTTGAATGCTTGGGGAGGGATAAGCTGGTCCGAAGAGAGGAAAAAGCACAGATACGGGATTGATCTAGGGGTTGATGGCAAGGAGTACGGATTGTATATTCTTTAAAGAGGCCAAGTCATGTTTAATAAAATTTTAGTTGCTTTGGATGGCTCTGAACTGGCAGAAAGCGCATTGCCGCATACGGTCGCGTTTGCAAAAGCTTTTCAGGCGGAAGTTACCCTGGTGCGGGTGGCAGGAGCCGCGACTGGGGAAACTGAAAAGCTGGTCGATCTGTTTCAGTGGCGGTTGGGGAAGGCCGAAGCCCAGCTGTATCTGGATAAACTGGTCAAACGGCTGCGGAAGGAAGGCGTGCAGGCGAAGGGGGTGGTACTGGAAGGGGTGGTATCGAACCGCATCCTGGCATACGCTCTCAGTGAACAGGTGGATTTGCTGATTCTCAGCAGCCACGGTTTGAGCGGTTACAGCGGCTGGAACGTCAGCAGCGTGGTGCAACAAATCATTTGGCAGGCTTATCTGCCAGTACTGATCGTGCGGGCATTTCAGTCTCCTGAGCCTGAATGGCAGGAAATTGATTATCAAAAAATATTAATTCCTTTGGATCTTTCCAGCCGGGCGGAATGCGCTTTGTCCGCTGCGACATGGATTGCCCGTCATCATCATTCCCTGTTGCAGCCGCTGCACCTGGTAACCCGCCCCGAGATTCCGCGGCGAATCCCTTTGAACGCGGAGGAACAGGCTCTGGCTGAGGAGTTGGTCAGCCGTAACAAGAAGGAGGCCGGGCATTATCTTGCAGAAATACGTAATCGACTAAGCTGCGATGAATTTAAAATTGAACCCTTGATAGAGGTGTGCACCAGCACGGCTTCGGCGTTGCATGATGTGGTGCGCCGGGAAAAGATCGATCTGGTGGTGCTGTGTGCTCATGGATATTCCAGTGAGAACAAATGGCCTTTTGGCAGTATTGCGATCAATTTAATCGCCTTTGGAGAAACCCCCTTATTAATTGTGCAGGACTTAGCTGCTGACGAACGGCCGGGTTTGCAACAACATACAGGACATTGATTCTATGACAGCTTCTTTACCCCCTCAGGACAGAAACGGCGCGGCACTTGCGAAAAGTTTAATCAATACCCAGGAAACGGTAGGAAGAGTTTTTTATGGTCTGGCTGCCCGTTCTACGGCTCGCCTGGATTGGAAAACCCGCAGTCATTTTTTGGAACGCTTAACCATCCTCGAGACGGCTTTACAACAAGGGTACGACTATTTTAGCGCCGCTTCTCAAACCCCGGCGCAATTTACCACCGCGGCAGAGTGGATGCTGGATAATTATGTATATGTTCAGCAGGCGTTGAAACAGGTAGAAGAGAACTTGCCCGGCTCGTATGAGCGCCAATTACCGCGTCTGCTGGAAGATCCGTATGAGGGTCAATCCCGGATCTATGTGCTGGCCGCAGAAATCTTAAAAGATGCAGCGGTTGTACTGGATATGGAACATATCTACCAGGCAGTGGGGCGGTTTCAAACCATCTCTGTGTTGAGCATGGGGGAGTTATGGGCTTTGCCCACGATGCTGCGGGTCAGTTTATTGGAGATGTTAGCGTTAGCCATTTCCGCGATCAGTGAACAGCCGCTGAAGGGGTTTTCGGAAGAAGAAATGGCTGTGCGCCTGCCTTCATCTGAAACTCCTGAATTGATTGTGGCCCGTATCATTCCTGCCTTGCGCTTGATCAGTACCACAGACTGGAAAGTCTTTTTTGAAAAGGTCAGTGTGACCCACGGCCTGTTGAATAACGATCCTGCGGGCGTCTACCCAGCAATGGATTTTGAGACGCGCGATCATTACCGCGGGGTGATTGAAACCCTGGGCTTCGGCAGTCCCATGACAGAGGAAGAGATTACCCTTGCTGCGCTTTCCCTGGCGGAAAGCAGCTCGGATGGAGAAACTTATCAACGGCATGTGGGTTATTTTCTGGTGGATCAGGGACGCAAGGCGTTGGAGGAAGCGATTGGCTTTGTGCCCAGGCGTTCGGGGTGGTTTCCCCGGTTAAGCCGCTCGCACCCTTTCTTGTTTTATGTGGGGGGAATCCTCCTGCTGACGATGGCTTTTTCGCTATTGACGTTGGTGATCACGGAAGTGTATGCCTTTTCCGCAGCCCAGGCAGTTGTGCTATGGGTTTTAAGTATCATTCTTTCCAGTTCGGTGGCAGTGACCTTGATTAATAACCTGACCACGCAAATTGTGCCGCCGCATATTTTGCCCAAGCTGGCATTTGAAAAAGGAATTCCTGAAGAGGCGCGCACGATGGTCGTGCTGCCGTGTTTATTGACCGATCAAGACGAAGTGAATTTCTTGCTGCGTCAGCTAGAGCTTCATTATATGGGAAACCGGGATGCGCATCTCTCGTTTGCCTTGCTGAGTGATTTCGGCGATTCTATGCAGCAGCAGACGGCGGAAGATGAGGCGTTGCTGGCTTATACGGTCAAGAGGATCGAGAGTCTGAATCAGCGTTATGCGCCTGATAACCCGAAAGCGGCACCTTTCTTTTTGTTTCATCGGCAGCGTTTGTGGAACCCGGCAGAAAAACGCTGGATGGGTTGGGAGAGAAAACGCGGCAAGTTGATGGAATTTAACCGCCTGATCACCGGCCAGGGAGAAACCTCGTATTTGATTGAGGTGGGCAATACGGATATTGTGCCCATGATCCGCTATGTGATTACCCTGGACGCCGATACGACCCTGCCCCCCGATACGGCCCGCCGGCTGGTGGGCACGCTGGCCCACCCGCTTAACCAGGCAGTGCTGGACGAGAAAACCCGCAAGGTGGTGCGTGGCTACGGTATCTTGCAGCCGCGGGTGCAGGTGCGCCCGGTGAGCGCCAGCCGCAGCTGGTTTTCCCGCATCTATACAGAAGACACCACCCTCGATCTGTATACTCGTGCTGTTTCTGATGTATATCAGGACTTGTTCTATCGAGGAATCTTTGTGGGCAAGGGAATTTATGATGTGGCTGCGTTTTCTGCCAGCCTGGAAGGGCGGGTGCCAGAAAATCGTTTGCTCAGCCACGACCTGTTTGAAAGCTTCTTTGCCCGGGCAGCCCTGGTAACAGACATTCTCCTGATGGAAGATTTTCCGCATACCTATACGGGATATATGCAGCGTGCTCATCGCTGGGTGCGCGGCGATTGGCAGTTGCTGCCCTGGTTGTTTCGCGGAAAAAAACAAAATGCCCCGCTTTCTTTGCTCAATCGCTGGCAAATTATCGATAATGTGCGCCGCAGCGTCCAACCGATTGCTTTACTTCTGCTGCTGCTGGCGGGATGGGTATGGTTCCCCGCCCCGGCCTGGATCTGGACTTTGTTGGCGTTGTTATGGACGATGCAGCCGTTATTTTCCGCCCTTAATCTGTATGTGTGGCGGCGGATCAATCAGCGCACCTCTCAGCAGGAGGCGGCCTTACTGCTTTTAAGTGAATATCGCGGTTTGCTGCAGTTGATTTTCCTGCCTCATGAAGCGCTGGTGATGCTCGATGCGATTGTCAGTGTTTTGTACCGCCTGTGGTTTTCCCATGAGAAGCTGCTGGAATGGACCACGGCGCGCGATTCCATGCGCGAAGAGTCGGCGGGCAAGAAGCGCAGTTTTGTGGCGCAGTATATGCGTATCGCTACCCTGTTTTCCGGGGTTGTGTTTGTATTGGCGCTCTGGAAAGGCATCGCCCACCTGGCGGCGGCGCTGCCTATTTTGGTCTTGTGGCTGCTGGCGGATCGGGTAGCAGCATATTTGAGTGCCCCCGTGGTGGTAGAGTCCGAAGAGCTTTCCGAGGAGGACCGCCAGATCCTGCGGGAGCAAGCCGCCCGCACCTGGTTCTTTTTTGAGCGATTTGTAGGACCAGAAGATAATTGGCTGCCGCCCGATCATTTTCAGGAAGAGCCGCGCGGGGTGATTGCACACCGTACCTCCCCGACCAATATTGGTATGTTGTTAATGGTGTATGCCGGTGTATACCAGTTAGGGTATGTCGGGCCGATTCGGTTGATTACCCGTCTCACCTATGCGTATGACAGTATGCGGCGCATGAAAACTTTCAATGGACACCTGTATAACTGGTATGACACCCAATCCTTACAACCGTTGAACCCGCGTTACGTTTCCACTGTGGACAGTGGCAATCTGGCGGCCAGTTTGCTGGTGGTCGAACAATTTTTGGCGACCCTGCGCAATGAGGATGCCTTGCGTTGGGCACAGTTTCAGGCTTTGGGCGATACCTTCTCGGTCTTGCATACCCTGTTAACCCAATCTTTGGATAAAAAGAAGGCGCGCCCCGTCCTTGATCCTTTAGGAGCCCTGATTTCGGTTCTTCCCAGCCTGCAAACGAATCCTGCCCAATGGACAACTGCTTTATGGATGACCATTCCGCAGCAGTGGTTTGCCATTGCGGACGCCTTGATGGACGTGATTGAAAATAACCTGGATGATTTTGAGGCTGATGATTTGCACGATGTTCGCCTGTGGATTGAGCGGGCAAATTATCAGATCGATCAGACGCAGAAAGAAGTGGATCAGTTGCTGCCGTGGGCGCGTTTTTTGGTCAGTCCACCCGCGTTTCTGACCGCCGGGAACCTGCCTGAAAAGGTCAGCACGGCCTGGCAGACTTTGCAGTCCACGGTGGCCGAAATACCCCGCCTGCGCCATTTACCAGCGATGCAGCGTGCCTTTCAGGAAGAGCTGATCAGACTGGTGGACGTGCTGAACAGTTTGCCAGATCCGGAACAGCCAGGTTTGCAGGAGGCGCAAACCTGGTGCAGGGACTTAAAGGAAAAACTGGCTTTAAGCGAGGCGTCGAGCGAGGAGATGCAGGAAGAAGTTGAAACCCTGCAAGCCGCAATGGAAAAAATGTTCAGGAAGATGCGGTTTGGTTTCCTGTTTGATCCGATGCGTAAAACCTTCCATATTGGTTACAACTATGACAATGCCCGTCTGGATGATAGTTATTATGATTTGATGGCTTCAGAAGCGCGCATTACCAGCTTTGTGGCGATTGCCAAGGGCGATGTGCCGATGAAACACTGGCTGCACCTGGGAAGACCGGTGACCAACGTAGACGGGCGGCGCTCGCTGATCTCCTGGAGCGCCACCATGTTTGAATATCTCATGCCGACCCTGTTTATGCTTACGCCGCCCGAAACGTTACTCTCTCAAAGTGTAATGACCACGATTTATTGGCAGAAAAAATATGGGCAGCGGCAGAATGTGCCGTGGGGCATTTCGGAATCGGGGTATTACAGCTTTGATTCGCAGCAGAATTACCAATATAAGGCGTTTGGTGTGCCAGGCCTGGGTCTGAAACGCGGGCTGGGGGAAGATCTGGTGATCACTCCCTATGCTTCTCTGTTGGCTTTGCCGTTTATGCCCCAGGCGGTGTTGAAAAACATGCAGCAGATGAGTGCCGCCGGGCTGCAAGGGCCGTATGGTTATTATGAAGCGCTGGATATGACCTTTGCGCGCACCAGCAGTCAAAAAGGGCGCATTGTTCAATCCTACATGGCGCATCATCAGGGGATGATCCTGGCTGCCTTGACCAATACTTTACAGGATGATTTCTTTGTGCATCTGTTCCATGCGGACAGCCGGGTCAAGATTTTTGAAATGTTGTTGTATGAACAAATGCCGGAACAATTGCCCCTGGATTACCCGCATGCAGCCGAATTGCAAGCCGCCCAGCGTACTGTGCCGCCGAATATTGAGCTGCAAGCCTGGACGCCGTTTGTAAAGAATGATTTTCCGCAGGTGCATTGTTTGTCGAACAATCAGTTTACCGTGTTCCTGGATCAGGCTGGTGCGGGCTTCAGCCGCTGGCAGGGCAAAGATTTGAACCGCTGGCAGGCTGATGCCACTAAAGATCATTTCGGCACCTGGGTGTATTTATATGATCAGGACGAGGATGATTTGTGGTCAATCACCGATCAGCCGGTTCAGAAACCAGCCAGCCATCAGGATGTGGCTTTTTTCCCTCACCAGGTTAAATACAGCCGCCGGGATGGGGATTTGGTTTCGCGGATGACCGTGGTGGTGCCGCCGGAAGAGAATGTGGAGATTCGCCGCATTCGGTTGATCAATAACGGCAGCCGTCCGCGGCGGCTGATCGTGAGCAGTTACACTGAAGTAACCCTGGCGGTGCAGGCCGCAGACCATCAGCACCCGGCTTTTAGCAAGCTGTTTGTGCAGGCGAATGTTTTTCCCGAGCAGGACAGTGTTGAGCAGTTTCGGGCTGACCCGCCGGTGTTGGTATTCAGCCGGCGGCGGCGTTCGAGCAGTGATGAACCGATCCTGATGAGTCATACCGTGGTGCTGCGCCGCTCTGATGTCGGTTCGATTGGCTATCAAACGGACCGGGAAGTTTTTCTGGGGCGCAATGGCAGCATCCGCCGCCCGGCCTATTTTGATGCACCGGTGGTTTCCCGTCCGGCACCGGCCAGCCTGGACCCGATTAGCGCCATGCAGGTGGAAGTGACCGTAGAGGCGCACAGTTCGGTCGAGTTTGCTTTTTTGACGGTGGTGGCGGACAGCAGCGCGCATTTGTGGCGCACCTTAAATCGCTTCCGAATGTGGGCCAATCTGGATACCGCTCTGGAACGTGCCAAGGGATTTAGCGAACGCGAGTTGTTTGAATTGTCGGTTGAGCCGGCAGAAGTGGCTTTATTTGACCGCTTGTTATCCACGCTTATTTACCCGCAGCCTGCTTTGCGTGCCGAAGCGGACATCCTTGCTGCCAACACCAAGGGGCAGTCCGGTTTGTGGGCCTACGGCATATCGGGAGATTTGCCGATCCTGTTATACAAAATTTTCGACAAGAACCAGTCGGGCTTATTAAGCGATCTGGTGCGTGCTCAGGCCTATTGGCGCAGTAAACAAATTCCGGTAGATTTGGTGGTGTTGAATTGTTGTGATACGTCTTATGATATGCAGCTGCAACAGCGGTTACTGCGGGTGATTGACCATCTGGGGGCGTCTTCATGGCTTAATCAGAAGGGCGGTATTTTTGTCCTGCGCACAGATCTGATCCCGGTAGAAGACCAAAACTTGTTACAAACCGCAGCATTGGCGCTGCTGCAGGATGATTCTCGTACGCTGGAAGAGCAGTTGGCGGTTCTGAATGCCCGCCGCCTGCCGCAGCCGGAATTTTCGCCTACCTTGCCGCCTTATGCAGCCCTGCCAGAAAGCGTTCGGGACACTTCTTCGACCGCCGATTTGCAGTTTGCGAATGGCTGGGGCGGGTTTAGTGAGGATGGCAGCGAATATGTCCTGCGTTTGCGGGCAGGTGACCCCACCCCCGCGCCGTGGATCAATGTCATCGCTAACCCCGGGTTTGGGTTTGTGGTGAGTGAGGCGGGCAGCGGCTGCACTTGGGCAGAGAATAGCGGTGAAAACCGGCTGACGACCTGGACGAATGATGCTTTGCTGGATAAATCTGGCGAAGCGCTGTATGTGCGGGATGAGGAGACCGGGCAATTCTGGTCACCCACCTTGCTGCCCCGCCCGGCGGAAAGCGAGTACCTGGTGCGGCATGGGGCTGGCTATTCCCGTTTCGAAGCGGAAAATCACGGCCTGAAAACTACGGTGACCCTGTTCACCGATCCGGAAGCGCCGATTAAATTCATCCAGCTGCGGCTGGAATCGCGGCGCAAACGCATCAGCCGCTTCTCTGCCGTCTATTATGCTGAATGGGTGTTGGGCACGGACCGGGAGAAAACACAGGCCTATATTCAACCCACTTTTGACACAGCGCATAACGCCATTTTGGCACAAAACCCGTATAACGATCAATTCCCCGGTCGAACGGCCTTCCTGACGGCTACCCGTGATCCCGCCGGGATCACCACCAATCGCCATGAATTTTTAGGGCCTTTTGGCAGCCTGGCGGACCCGGAAGCATTGCATCGCTATGGTTTGTCTGGTGAGGTGCGGCCGGGGTATGACCCGTGTGCTGCGATGCAGATTTTGTTGTGGGTCAGTCCGGGAGAGACGAAAGAAGTCACCTTCCTGTTGGGGCAGGGCAGTGATCGCGAAGAAGCGTTGACCCTGATCCGTACCTATCAAGACTATGCCGCCATTCAGCAGGCCTGGCAGCGCACGCAGGAACACTGGGATCATATTTTGAACGGAATTCAGATTTCCACCCCCGACCCGGCGATGGACGTGGTACTCAATCGCTGGCTGTTGTATCAGTCATTGTCCTGCCGCATGTGGGGGCGCACAGCCCTTTACCAATCCAGCGGGGCGTTTGGTTTTCGCGATCAATTACAAGACTCGTTGGCGTATTTGCATCGTTTGCCAGAGGTAACCCGGGAGCATCTCTTGCGGGCCAGCGCCCACCAGTTTAGCGAGGGAGACGTGCTGCACTGGTGGCATCCACCGGCGAGCCGGGGCGTACGCACGCGTTGTTCGGATGATTTGTTATGGCTGCCTTATGTAACGGCGGAATATGTGGCTGCTACGGGAGATATGTCCATTCTGGATGAGAAACGGCCATTCCTGCAAGGCGCTCCCTTGCAGCCGGATGAGATGGAACGATATGACCAATATCGACCGGGAGAAGAACAGGCGACCCTGTTTGAGCATTGCCGGCGGGCGCTGATGAAGGGCGACACGCGCGGCAGGCATGGCCTGCCGTTGATTGGCAGCCATGACTGGAATGATGGAATGAACCGGGTGGGCGAAAAAGGTGAAGGCGAGAGTGTCTGGCTGGCATGGTTTTTGTATGACGTGTTGCTGAAGTTTGCACCGCTGTGTGAACGGCGGGGAGAAGACGATCTGGCCCAGTTCTGCCGGAAGCGAGCCACCGAGCTGAAAGCGGCCGTTGACCAGGAAGCCTGGGATGGTGAATGGTACCGGCGGGCCTATTTTGATGATGGCACCCCGCTGGGTTCGGCCCAAAACGCAGAATGCCAGATCGACTCGATCGCCCAGTCGTGGGGGGTGATCTCTGGTGCGGCAGATTCTGACAAAGCCCGGCTGGCGATGCAGTCTGTGGAAGAGAGGCTGATCAAGGAACAGGAAGGTTTGATCCTGCTATTTACACCGCCCTTTGATCTTTCTCATCTGGATCCGGGGTACATCAAGGGCTACCCGCCGGGGGTGCGCGAGAATGGCGGCCAATATACGCATGCGGCTTTGTGGACGGTGTGGGCCACGGCCGAGGCAGGCAAAGGCCGGCGGGCGGGCGAGTTGTTCCGGCTGCTCAACCCGGTCTTGCATGCTGACAGCAGGGAAAAAGCGCAATTATACGGGGTGGAACCGTATGTCGTGGCGGCAGATGTGTATGGCGCGCCGCCTTTTACCGGGCAAGGCGGCTGGACCTGGTATACCGGTTCCGCCAGCTGGATGTATCGCCTGGGGATTGAAATGATCATTGGCCTGCGGCATACGGCGGAAGGTTTGTGTTTTCAACCTGCCATTCCCCCGGAATGGGATTCTTATCAAGTAACCTATCGCTATGGCAAGACCACCTATGCCATTACGGTAGAAAATCCCCGGCATGTGGAAAGCGGGGTAGAAGAAGTTCGTTTGGATGGTGAGGTACTGGAAAGAAATTGTGTGCCCTGGCTGGAAGACGGGCAGGAGCATCAGGTGCGGGTGCGGATGGGGCAGCCCCGCGGCCAGAAGCATTTTGAGATGGAATAAATACCTGGTTGTTTTATGTTGAAGCCTGCGATGAGAATCACAGCGAGCAGCCCGAAGGGCTGCTCGCTGGATTCACGTATCACCGCACATGGAGATTGGCGAGGTGTCGATCGAAGGGACCGGTAGAGCGGCTTAATTGCCAACCATCATGGCTTCGAGGTCGACTTCCACGGTGGTGTTGGGCATGATCTCGAATTTTTCCACCAGCACGTTGAGCACATTCGGGGACAGGAAGGCGGGCAGGGTTGGGCCAAGACGGATCTTCTTGACGCCCAGGGAGAGCAGCGCCAGCAGGACGATGACGGCCTTTTGTTCGTACCAGGCGATGTCGTAGGAGATGGGCAGGTCATTGATATGATCCACGCCGAAGGCTTCGACCAGCTTGTTGGCGATCACCACCAGAGAATAGGAGTCGTTGCACTGTCCGGCATCCAGGACGCGTGGAATGCCGCCGATATCGCCCAGGTTAAGCTTGTTGTAGCGGTATTTGGCACAGCCGGCGGTCAGGATGACGGTGCTTTGCGGCAGGGCTTCGGCCATTTCGGTGTAATAGTTACGGGAAGACTGGCGGCCGTCACAGCCGGCCATGACTACGAAGCGCTGAATGGCGCCGCTCTTGACGGCTTCGACTACCTTGTCTGCGACGCTGCTGACGGCAGCATGGGCAAAGCCAATCGGGATGGTGCCGTGTTCCAGCTCCTGCGGCTCGGGGGAGGCGAGGGCCGCTGCGATCACGGCGCTGAAATCCTTTTGCGCGCCGGGCTGGCGGTCGGGGATATGCGGGCAGCCCGGCCAGCCGGCCAGTCCGGTGGTGAACAGGCGTTCCTGATAAGTGGGGCGGGGCTTGATGATGCAGTTGGTGGTCATCAGGATCGCGCCGCCGAAGGATTCAAATTCCTGGGCCTGACGCCACCAGGAACCACCGTAGTTGCCGACGAAGTGGTCATATTTCTTGAAAGCGGGGTAGGCATTGGCCGGGAGCATTTCGCCATGCGTATAGATGTTGACGCCTGTGCCAACAGTCTGCTGGAGGAGTTCGTCCAGGTCACGCAGGTCATGACCGCTGACGAGGATAGCAGGGCCGGGACGCACGCCCAGATTGACCTGGGTGGGTTCGGGGTTGCCATAAGCGGTGGTGTTGGCTTTGTCGAGCAGGGCCATGGCCTGCACGCCCATCTCGCCGCACTTCAGCACCAGCCCCACCAAATCATCAGCACTCAGCTTGGGATTGGTGGTGGCTTCGAGGGCTTCCTGCATGAAGATCAGGATTTCGTCATTATAGGTGTCGAGCACATAAGCGTGGTCGGTGTAGGCGGCTATGCCTTTCAGGCCGATGATGAGCAGTTCACGCAGCGAGCGCACATCGGGGTCAAGGTTGGGGTCCATCATAATGCCGACTGTCATCCCCTTGGCGATCAGTTCGTCCAGGTCGTCGCCTTCCGGTTTCCAGGAAGCCCAATTAGGGCCGCCGCCGGCGCAGGGGTTGCCGTGCAGTTTGAAGCAGGCGGCCTGGGCGCGTTCCCGCAGGGCTTCGCGCAGCTCAACGGCTTTGTGAATCATGGGGACAAAGCGTTCAGGGTCGAAGTTGGCGTTGGTGATGGTGGCAAACAGAGCCTGGGCGACAAACAGATCGGTTTCGGGATCCGAAACACCCATACTGCGTCCGCGGGTGCCCCAAAACGAGATGCCTTTCAATAAGTAGATCAACAAGTCTTGCAAGCTGGCGACATCGGCGGTTTTACCGCACACGCCTTTGACCGTGCAACCCTCATTTTTCGCGGTTTCCTGACATTGATAACAAAACATACTGCTCATTTATAAATCTCCTTAGGCTTGGTTGTAGGTGGTACGGGGACGATCTCAAAAGATAATGAGATCGCATCTTCGGGACAGGACTCTTCACACAGACCGCAGTAGGCACACAGCCGCGGGTTTTCGATCACGGGACGCGCTTCGATCATCACCACTGCCTGGGTGGGGCAATACTGTGCACACTGGCCGCAGCCGGTGCAGCGTTCCAGATCAATGCTGGGGATACTCCAATTGTCCAAAATGTCGACCTCCTGATTTCCTGTTTCAAGCTTATCAAGAGGGGTGGCATCTGTCTGTGATAAAAGTTACAAGGGCTAACGGCTGACTGCAGGGTTACTACAATGTCAACATACTTATTCTTTTTCCGCTTCAGCCTCCAGCGCTTTCTCATCCAGGATTTCGATGCGCTGACGATTCAGGCGGATTAAGCCATCGCGCACGAAGGCGCGCATGGTGCGTGAAACGACTTCCCGCACGCTGCCGATCTGGGCGGCGATTTCGTGTTGGGTCCACTGAACGCCGCTGGGAACAGATGCTCTGGATTGGTCGAGCAGGAAGCGCGCCAGGCGGGCGCGTACCGTGCGCAGGCTGAGGTCATGGGTCAGTTGGGTCAGATGGGCCAGTTTTTTGGAAAGGTCTTGCAGCACGGCAAGGGCCGCTTCGGGATTGCAGCTGACGATGTGCTGAAATGGGTCAAAGGGGATTTTGAGCAGATAGACGTCCCCGATGGCAACTGCGCTGATGGGGATAATATCCTGTCCTGAGAAAGCCTGGGGAATATTGAATGCATCCCCGCTTGTCAGGTGGATCAAGTTTTGCTCGCGTCCGCTGCGATTGCTGCGATAGGAGCGTACCATGCCCTTAACCACGAAGAAGACAGCGCCCTGTTCATCGTCAAGATCGATCATCTGTCCGTCCTCGCAATGCAGGGGAATGGCGGCCTGGGCCATCTGGCATAAAACATGCTCTGGCAGGTGGGTCAGCAGGCGCATCTTTTTCAGGTCTTGCAGAGTATCCATGCAGAGGGTCTCCGGGTTGGGGTTGAATTTGCTGAACGAATCATAACATAATCAGCCAAAAATGAAATCCTGATATAATGTTAAAAATTCCTGAAACGCAGCAGGGGGTGGCTGCATGGGAAAACCATTAGACCAAATGGAGGCTATTCATGGAAGAATTTGTGACCTTGGCGCAAATTGATCAGGCTGTTGAGGCGATTCGCACCCGCACCGAGCGGAAACCCCGGGTGGGGATGATTTTAGGATCTGGTTTGGGCGACCTGGCGAATCTGGTAGAAAACCCGGATATTATTCCCTATAAAGATATTCCAAACTGGCCGGTTTCCACTGTGGAAGGGCATGTCGGGCAGCTGGTGATTGGTGAGCTGGAAGGCCAGACGGTGATGGTTCTCCAGGGACGGGCGCATTATTATGAAGGCTATACCATGGGGCAGACCACTTTCCCGGTGCGCGTGATGCAGCGCATGGGCGTTGAGATGCTGTTTGTGACCAATGCTGCCGGCGCGATCAACCCTGAATTTGAACCGGGGGATATTATGCTGATTACCGATAATATTACCCTGCTGCCCATGGCTGGCCCGAATCCATTGCGTGGCCCCAATCTGGATGAATTTGGACAACGCTTCCCGGATATGAGCCGATCTTATGACCGGGATCTGGCTCAGCTTTTCCGTGATATTGCCAAGGAAAAGAATACGGCGTACCGCGAGGGCGTGTATATCTGTCTGGCAGGGCCTTCGTTTGAAACGCCGGCTGACCTGCGTTTCCTGCATACCATCGGCTGCGATGCGGTGGGCATGTCGACGGTGCCGGAAGTGATCGTTGCGCATCATGGCGGTACACGGGTGCTGGGCGTTTCTGGCATTTCCAACAAGGCCAACCTGGACGGGAGCACGGTCACTACGCACGAAGAAGTCTTGCAGGCCGGGCAGGAGATTGTGCCCAAACTGAAGACAATTTTCCTCGAGATTTTGCGCAGGATTTAACCATTGCAAGCGGTAACAAGAGGAAATAAAAAGGCTATTTGTGATAGCCTGGTGGTGGTTGCTGGTCATGGGTGATGTGGTTCGATTTCTGGTAGATGCCGAAGTTTGGGTATATGCTTTGCTGGGGCTGATTGGCGTCATCTATGTAGGCAGACTGATTTCGGATTGGCGGGAAAGAAGTTCTGCGATTTTTGGTCTGGAACGTGAAGGTGCACAGCGCCGCCTGGTGATGTCTGCCACGGTGGTGGTGCTGCTGCTGGTGACGGCTGCCGCCGAGTTGTTCGTGGTTTCTTTTGTGGCGCCTGCTTATCCGATGACAGATCTGCTTCCCACCCCGACACTGGACTTGATGACCACGCCCACCGCCACACTGGCACCGGGCGTGACCATTCCGTTGGTGGTGCCGACCATCTCTGCGGATATCTCTTCGGGCTGCATCCCCGGTTCAATTGACTGGACATCCCCTACTCCAGGCGAGGAACTGATTGGTGTGGTTGAGCTGGCCGGGACGGTGGATGTACTCAATCTCGGTTTCTATAAATATGAGTTCAGCTCTCCTGGGCAGGATAATTGGGAAACGATTGCCGGCGGCAACATGAAAAAGGTAGAAGAGTTCTTTGGCAACTGGGATACCGGTCAGCGTTTGCCTGGAGATTATCTGCTGCGTCTGGTGGTGACCAATAATGAGGGCACGGCTTTGCCGCCCTGCATCATCCCGGTGAAGGTAGTGGCAGAGGAATAATGGGAGGGTGGAGTGCCTGAGATTGAGATCCGCCCGGCGATAGCGGGTGACCTGCCTGTGCTGGCTGCTCTGGATCATGGCTGCCAGACGGCGTATGTGTGGCAAATGGAGCGTCAGTTTGATGAAGGACAAATCAGCGTCAGCTTCCGGCAGGTGCGCCTGCCGCGTGCGGTTGCCCTGGCGTATCCCCGCCTGCCGGAACTGCTGCTGCAGGAGAAGTTTAACCGCCTGACGCTGCTGGTGGCCGTGATGGATGGCCATTCGGTGGGATATGTGCGCCTCAAGGATGACGTCATTCCCGGGGCGGTCTGGGTCAGTGATCTGGTGGTGCACCCGCTCGCGCGTCGCAAGGGAATTGGTACCGCCCTGGTGCTGGCAGGACAGCATTGGGCCATGCAGCACCGCCTGCGGCGTATGGTGCTGGAGATGTCTTCCAAAAATCACCCGGCCATTGAACTGGCGGGGCGGCTGGGGTATGAGTTTTCGGGCTATAACGATCATTTTTATCCCAGTCAGAATATCGCGATTTTCTTTGCACAATTCTTGCGCTGAGTAAGTTGTTCAACGCATTCGGCATTGAAAAAAAGGATTCTCAATTTATCTCATGTTGAATTTTTTCCAGAATGAAACCTTAGCCTTATTACGCACTTTCAGCCAGATTTTGACAGCTGGCATGTCGATCACGGCGTTTTCGCTGTTGATCTATGCGATGACTTTCAATCTGCGCAACCGCGTGGCGCGTACCTTTGCCCTGATCCTGTTTTCGGTAGTAGTCATTTTCTCGGCGGATGCGATTGGCGGTACATCTGAAACCCCTGACTGGATTGCCTTATGGCTGCATGTCCACTGGCTTGGGATCATCCTGTTACCGGCAGCCTATCTGCATTTCTCGGCGGAGATATTGGCAACCACGGGTTCTCCGGTCAGCGGGCTGCGTTTGTGGACGGTACGCATTGGATATGGGCTGAGTTTTGCTTTTATGATTTGGCTGTTATTTGGGCACGGGATGGGCGAGGTGATTTTCAACCAGCCGCCGGCGCCGTATTTTGCGCCCACCCTTTTTACACTTATTTTTACGATTTATTATTCGCTGGCGGTAGCGCTGGCGTTATATTTTTTTGCACGGGCGTACAACCGCGCCACGACCAATGCCAGCCGGCGGCGGATGGGGTATTTGATTGTTGGCGCGCTTTCACCGGCGCTGGAATCTTTTCCTTATTTGTTGTACAGCTCCCGGTTTGCGGCCAGCAACGTGGGCCTGTTCTGGACGGTGTCAGTGTTCAGCACTTTACTGGCAGCGGCATTGTTGATTGTGATGGCGTATGCGGTGGCCTTCTTCGGCGTTTCCTGGCCCGACCGGGTGGTGAAATCACGCTTGTTTAAATGGATCATGCGCGGGCCGGTGACGGCGATCCTTTCTCTGGCTGTGACCACGCTGGTGCGGCGGGTGGGTGAATCTGTTTTTGGCGCTACCTATTCTGCTTTGGTACCGATTTCGATGGTGATGACCATCTTGTTAATGGAGCATTTTATCACCTTGTTCAGTCCGATCTGGGAAAAATGGTTGTTCTATGGCAAAGACAGGCGCGCACTGGATTTGCTGCATCGCATGGAAGAACGGTTACTGACAGAGAGCGATCTGAACCAGTTCCTTGAGATGATCCTGGGGGCGGTATGTGACCAGCTGCAGGCGCCCGGTGCGTATGTGGCAGCCCTGGACGGGAAACGGATGTCGCTGGCGCTGACGGTGGGCGAAGTACAGATTGAAGAAAGCGGCGTGTCTCGCGACCTGCTGGAAATCGTTTCAACACAAGGGGCTCTGGTTGGCACGTTCCAATGGGGCGGTGATTTGCTGGTGCCTTTGTTCAATGGAGATGCCGGCAATGGCAGCCGTGATCTCTTAGGACTGCTGGGAGTTTCCGGTGCAGGGGACGAAGAATTGACTGCCGAACAATCTCATACGCTGGGCGTTTTGGTAGAGCGGACGGCGCTTGCCCTGCGCGACCGGCGGGCGCAGGAAAAGGTTTTCGATACCCTGCAATTGCTGACCCCGGAGGTGGATTTGATCCAGCGTATGCGCGCAGCCGGACGGTATGACAGCCAGATTTTGCTCAGCGAGGATGCTCTGCCTGATGCGAGTATGTCGCAGTGGGTCAAGGACGCGCTGACCCATTACTGGGGCGGCCCCAAGTTAACCGAAAATCCGCTGATGCGGCTGGAAATCGTGCAGCGGACGATGGAGGAACACGATGGTAATGAGACCAATGCCCTGCGCTCCATTTTATTGAAAGCGATTGAGCGGGTGCGTCCTGAAGGGGAGCGGCATTTTACCTCTGAATGGATTCTTTACAATATTCTGCAAATGAAATTTTTGGAAGGCAAGAAAGCCCGGGATGTTGCCAGCCGATTGTCTGTCTCTGAGGCGGATCTGTATCGTAAGCAGCGTGTGGCAATCGAGGAGGTGTCCAAAGCAATCCTTGATATGGAAACACAAGTCCAGAATGGGGAAGATTTCACCCCATAAACTGGTTGTATGTCCAAATTGATTGATATATAATAGATAACGTGAGTGTGATAAAGCAGTCTTTACTGTTTTCTTAAGGGTGGGGAGGTGCATTAGTGGCAGCTGAATACGAGTTTTTGAAGGTTAAAGCGGAAGCTCCCGAGCTTGATGATGGCTGGTGGGCTTCCGTTCTGGCAGATGAAGATGCCTGTCTGCCAGCGGATGAGGAAGTTTTCATCCCGGAAGATCCGCCAGCAGTATCCCAAACAAAAGATGAAGAGAAAAATGGTTACAAAGACTGGGAAACCATCCAGGCAATTTTCGAACGTGATGAGATCATCACGCTGAAAGTGCACGCCTGTAATCGCGGCGGGCTGCTGGTGCATGGCGAGCATATCCAGGGATTTGTGCCGATTTCTCACCTGGTGGAAATGGCAAACTGCGCCAATGAAAAGACCCGTCACCAAAAATTGGCCGATTATATTGGCTGTACCTTGCAGCTAAAGATCATAGAATGCGAACCGGATATGGAGCGCGTTGTGCTTTCCGAGCGGGCTGCATTGGCTGGCGAAGGCCGGCGTAAATATTTGTTCGAGTCGCTGAAAGCAGGCGATGTGGTCAGCGGGATGGTAACCAATATTACCGATTTTGGCGCATTTATCGACCTGGGCGGTGTGGAGGGACTGGTACACGTTTCCGAAATATCGTGGGGCCGCGTGCGCCACCCGGAAGATATCCTGCAAATTGGCGAGCCAGTCAGCGCCATGGTCTTGCAGGTTTCCGAGGAAAATGTGCGCGTGGCATTAAGCCTGAAGCGGTTGTGTCCTAATCCATGGGAAAAACTGCCTGAGAAATACAAGATTGGTGATGAAATCCCGGCCACGGTTACCGTTATCAAACGCTTTGGTGTGTTTGCCCGTCTGGAGGAGGGGGTGGAAGGGTTGATCCATATTTCTTCTCTCAATCTGGAAGGCGATTACCGTGATCTGAATAAAATGTTCCATGCTGGTCAGACGCTGCGCGTGCGTATTTTCCATATTGATTCAGGACGTCGACGTTTGGGACTGGGCCTGGTCGAGATGGAATAAGCTGCGACTCAGCTTATTCCTTTCTTCGATACTCCAATGACAGACAAAAACACTCCTCTGCCACAAAAACCACCAGAACTGAAGGTGCGTTTTACTGTACGGCATCGCCGCCTGCTGCTGGACATCCTCGGCGCGCTGGTTGTGGTGCTGGGGTTGATCACTGCTCTGGGGCTGCTGGGGCTGACCACTGGCGGCGTGATTTCCCCATGGGTAGAACGTATGCAGCGGTTTTTGGGCTGGGGGTCTTTCCTGGGGGTAATTTTTATTATCGGCGTCGGGAGCTTTTTGATCCTGTCTCGTTTCATCGCGTATTCCAGGCTGCGGGCAGGGCGGGTACTGCTGGCTGAAGGAATCGCTCTGCTTTTGCTCGCTTTTCTGGATGCGTTTGGTGATCATTCCCTTACGGCTGCGTCAGCAGGTAAAAATGGCGGGGTGATTGGTTGGGTGCTGAATAAACCCATCCGGCAGATTTTCCCTGCCCCATGGGATCTGGTCATTATCGGGGGATTGCTTGCCCTGCTGGTTTATTTCGGTTTTGGGCTGAACCGCCGGGTGGAACGGCGCATTGAGCGTTGGTTGTTTGCGCCGCCAGAAACTGACCAGAATGGGCCAATGGATGCGGGATATCCTGACGCTGTGCCGCTGCAGGATGATTTTGTGCCGCTGCCGGAGGCGCCGATGGGGGAAGCAGGGGAGAGTGTTGAGGACAAACGCCGTGACGGCCGCCTGCCGAAGTTGAGTTTGCTGTTCAAGGATCAAACGGTTGGCAAGGATGAAGGCGCGATCCACGCCACGGCCGGCCTGATTGAGAGAACCCTGTTTGACTTTGGCATCCCCTCGCGGGTGGTAGGCTATCGCGTTGGCCCGACGGTGACCCAGTTTGCAGTGGAGCCAGGCTTCGTCGAGCGCACCGGCCCGGACGGGGAGGTATCCCGTCATAAGGTGCGCGTTTCACAGATTTCAGCCCTTTCGCGCGATCTGGCCCTGGCCCTTTCGGCGGAACGGCTGCGGATTGAAGCGCCTGTCCCCGGTCAGTCTTTTGTGGGGATTGAGGTGCCCAACGATACCAGTGCACTGGTACGGCTGCGTTCCTTGCAGGAGTCACCCGCCTTCCAGCGGATGAGCGGCAACCCGCTGGCGATTGCTTTGGGACGGGATGTTTCCGGCCAGCCGGTGGTGGCAGACCTGGGAAGGATGCCCCATTTGCTCATTGCCGGTACGACAGGTTCGGGCAAGTCGGTATGTATCGCCGCCCTGGCGGTGTGCCTGATGATGAACAACACGCCGGATGAACTGCGCCTGGCCCTGCTGGACCCCAAGATGGTGGAGTTGGTGCGATTTAACGGTCTGCCGCATTTGATGGGTAAGGTCGAGACGGATACCGAGCGCATGCTGGCGGTGCTGCGCTGGGCTTTGGCAGAAATGGACCGCCGCTATCGTTTGCTGGAGGCGGCGCGGGTGAAAGACCTGCAGCGCTATAACCGTCAGATGCGGCGGCGGGGCAAGGAAGAGCTGCCGCGCATCGTGATCATGATTGACGAGCTGGCTGATCTGATGATGTCAGCGCCTGACCAGACCGAGCACAGCCTGGTGCGTCTGGCGCAGTTGGCGCGTGCCACGGGCATTCATCTGGTGGTGGCGACCCAGCGTCCCAGTACGGATGTGGTGACAGGGCTGATCAAGGCCAATTTCCCGGCGCGGTTGTCTTTCACGGTCGCTTCTTCGGTGGACTCGCGGGTGATCCTCGATACGGGCGGCGCAGAGACCCTGCTCGGACGCGGGGATATGCTTTATCAGGATCCCGAAGCGGGCAGCCCCATCCGTGCCCAGGGCGTGATGGTTACCGACCAGGAAGTGGAGTTGGTGGTTTCTTTCTGGCAGCAGACCTGGCAGGGGCAGGAGACAGAAGCTCCGTGGGAAGAACTGGTGGAAGGCCCTGTGGATGATATGGATGCCCTGCTGGACAGGGCGGTTGAATTGGTGCGCCGCGAACAGCATGCCAGTGCTTCGATGCTGCAGCGCAAGCTGCGGGTGGGTTACCCGCGCGCGGCGCGCTTGATCGACGATCTGGAAGACATGGGGGTGGTTGGGCCTTCGCGGGGCGGCGGCAAGGAACGTGACGTGCTGATTGCGCCGGAGGGGGATGAGGTTGCAGATGTGGACGACGAGGAATAAACGTTAATCCATCCCCCCATTTTTGGCTGTGCAGCATATTAACCCCATTCCCACACGCGGAGCGGGGTTTTATGTTTATCAGGTTGTGTATCCTCCCGCAGGTTGGACTTGACCTGACTTTGGCATGCTTGTGAAGAGATTGGCTTTGTTACCTTTGCACAGCGAACATCCCTGCGGGAGGTTTGGGGCTGGTGATATAAGCTGGCGGTTGTGGAACCTCCCGCAGGGATGAGATTGAAAAGTTGTATCGAA
>CAYURM010000046.1:0-25217 GCA_964447155.1 uncultured Anaerolineaceae bacterium | reverse complement strand
CGCTGGCACAGTGTGGGTGAATATGGGTGGAGCATTTACGTGTGAATATTGACACCTCCAAACTCCTCCCCCGCCGCACTACCTTCTCCCCATAGCGGTCCCGCAGCGCATCCATAGCCGTCAGCAGACGGCGTTCCTTCTCGTCCGGCGTCTCCCATAAGGACAACTGATGCGAGCACGGGGTCAGATTGCTCGTCCCCACCCCCAGCAGGCGCACCGGACGGCCATCCCACAGCGCGTCAAACAAGGCGCACGCCGCCTGGGTGATCACTCCATCCGCGTCGGTCGGCTGCGGCAAACTCACCTGCCGCGTCGGCGTGCTGAAATCCGACCAGCGCAGCTTGATCCGCACCGTGCCGGCGCACAATCCCTGCTGCCGCAGGCGGTAGGCCACATGCTCTGCCAACTGCGCCAGCGTCTTTCGCAAAACATCGCCATCGGCAATATCCTTGCTGAAGGTCGTCTCCTGGCTGATCGACTTCGCCCCCTGCGATGACGATGTCACCGGGCGCTCATCACGTCCCTGCGCGCGCATCCACAGGTCGCGCCCGTGCTTGCCAAACTGCACGGCCAGCATCTTCTCCTCCACGCGGGCAATGTCGCCGATGCAGCGAAAGCCCATGCGGTGCAGCCGTTCTTCCGTCTTCGGTCCCACCCCCCACAGCTCTTTCAGCGGCAACGGCGCCAGGAAGGCCGCCTCCTGCCCCGGCGGCACCACCAGGATCGCCCGCGGCGGTGTCGGCCCCTTATGGCGCGCCTTGCCGATGTTGTTGGCAATCTTCGCCACCAGCTTGTTGCTCGCCACCCCCAGGGATGACGGCAGATGCAGTTCCTCGTCAATCCGCGCCTGCAAACTACGCGCAATCTCCTCAGCCGGTTCCGGCAGGTCGCTCACATCCAGAAACGCCTCATCAATCGAAATCGGCTCGACCAGCGGGGTCAGATCGTCGAATACTGCCCGCACCTCATGTGACACCGCCGAGTACTCGCTGTGATGTCCATGCACCACGATCAACTCCGGGCAGGCGCGGATCGCCTGCACCATCGGCATCGCCGAATGCACGCCGTGCATGCGCGCCGCATACGAACACGAAGCCACCACCCCGCGCCCCTGCGGTGAGCCGCCTACAGCAAACGGCTTCCCCGCCAGCGCCGGGTTGCGCAGCTCCTCCACCGCGCAAAAGAAAGCGTCCAAATCCAGATGCAGAATTTTCCGTGCCATATCATCCCTCCACCCTATGATTCTACCTTACAAGGTCAAATACTTTCATCTCCATCAGGATTACCAAATTTCTACACGCCCCTTCGACTTCGACAAGCTCAGTCTGCGGTATCAGCGTAGGCTGAGCTTGTCGAAGCCGAAGCGGTCTCAGCGCTACCTGCACTCTTCGACAAGCTCAGAGTGCGGCATGACTTTCCCCGTACTTAAAACCCACCCCCGCAAGAAGGTTAGGATGGGGTGCTTTCCCCCGCCTTGCGCTTCTCAAACCTTTCACTGATCACCAGCGCCGCCACCACAATTCCCCCGCCAATCAACAACCGCACAACATTCGCTTCCTCCCCAAACACCACCAGCGACACCAGGATCGACAGCGGCACCTTGAGATCATTGAAGATCGCCAGTGTGCCCACCTCCACTCGCCGCGCGCCCATGTTCCACAGGAAGAACGAAATCCCTGACGCCACCACGCCCAGATACAGCAGCGTCCACACCTGCACCTCCGTCACCGCCACCGCCCCCCAATCGGTAAAGAAGACCGGTGCCACAGCAGTGGTCAGCACCCCGCCCAGATACAGCAGTCCAAACAGCCGGTGCTCCTTTACCTCCACCTCGGGCGGCAGCACCGCCTTGTATGCCACCTGTCCGAAGGCAAAACACAGGTTCGAGATCTGCACCAGCAGGAAGCCGGTCAGCACCTCCTGGCGCATCCCGCCCCACACCACCACCCCGGTACCCAGCACGGCCAGCGCCGCCAGCAGCAAATGCATTGGCTGGAATTTGCGCCGCATCGCATCATGGATCAGCGTTACGTAGATCGGGGTAAAAATGGTGAACAGGGCGATCTCGTACGCCTTCAGGTACGGGTACGACGCGATATAGGTGATGTACATCACCCCATACTGCAAGGCACCGATCCCCAGCAGCTGCCAGACCAGCTTGCACTTCAGTCCTTTCAGCCGCAGCATGGGCAGGAACACCAGCAGCGAGATCAGCAGCCGCATCCCGGCCACAAAAACCGCATCCAGCCCCGCCAGATTGCCCTTGATCAGCCCAAACGAAAATGCCCACACCAGCGAAACAACCAGTAAATAGATCATGCCATCGCACTCCTGATTGATAAAAAAGCCAGGGTGAGTTCGCTCACCCCGGCAGTTCATTGCATTATAACGGATATTTCGTGCCGGGTTATTGCCCCAGCACCAGCTCTCCCCACGTCATGGGATGGGTCAACTTCCGTCCGCTCACGCAAGAAGCCATGCTCTGCTGAACGATCGTATTGACGGCATCATTATCCGAAACCGAGAAAGCAAACCCGAAATGGCGTCCCATCGAGGGCACACTGTTAAACAGCGTCCACGGAATGGCAGCCTCCACACGGTAGACATCATCCACCCTGGTTGCGCCAATCCCCACCTCTGGCCGCGACCCGGCAATCACATACGGATACCACATATACGCTTCACGCATGCCGTTCACATCCGGCCGTCCGGGGGAAATGCCCAACTGGTAGTCATCCCCATTGAGTTCATCATAATTGAAATCGCCGTACAGGTCCGCGTCCAGCAGAATTTCCAGGCTGTCCCCTTTGTAAATATCATGGTATTGTGCATTCTGCACATACACATCATCCCGCACTTTGGCGGCAATGAACAGGAATTTCTCATTCCAGCCCACGCGGAAAGACGCAGACAGGTCACCTTCACCAGTCCAGTTGTCGTACCCATACGTAATGGTATTCGCCGGGTATTGAGCACCATCCCATTCATCCCAAACGCCATCCAGTTTGATCCCATTCGGCAAATATTCCGCCACAAAATAGCCAGCCGGGCGGGACTGCCCACCACTGACCGGAGGGCTGAGCGGGGTGATAAAAACAGGCTGCACGGTCGGCACGCCGCTGGTCATTGTCACCGTTGGGGTACTTGTCGGCACTTCCGGCGTTGCCGTTGGCATATCCGTGGCAGCTTCAACAGGCGTTTCGGTTGGTTCGTCAGGCACAGCTGCCGGGGCAGGCGGTGTCGCAGACGCATATTCCAGGGCATACAGCGCCGTCATCGTCAAGTTTGGCTTCAATTCCTGGTCACTGTCCCCCGGAAAGATTTTGGAAATCGTTGGAATCGGCAAGGAACAGGCCAGTAACAGTCCTGCCATCAAAACCAGCAATATGCCTCTATAAATCCTGGATTTTTTCATTTTCACCCTCCCAATATACAAATTCATATACAGCCCCCGTTTATCGATCATCCTACCCCTGATTATACGTCTTTTGGTATATAATTCAAATTGATGAGCGAAAATGCCAAATTTCCCTGTCATGATGAGAATAAAACCGGAATCCAGCCGCATATCGAACTGCGTGTGGTCGTTTTCACCCTGCATGAAGACCAGTTGCAAACCTTGCTCTGTCCTTCTAACCCTGCCACCTTTCCCGGCAGCCTTGAATTTCCCGGTTTTCCCGTTCTCCCTGGTCTTGCCCTCGAACAAACCGCCGAATCCTGCCTGAAAGACCTGCTGGACGTCCCCGAACTCTACCTGGAGCAGCTCTTCACCTATGGTGGACCGCAGCGTCACCCTTCCCAATCATTGATCTCCGTTGTGTATTTCGCCCTCATCTCCCTGGACGCCCACCTCATTGAAAATCAGGCGGGGCATTATACCTGGCAGTCCGCTGAAAATCCGCCTACCCTGGCGATGGACCACGCCGAAATCCTCACCTATGCCCTGCGCCGCCTGCGCTACAAGCTGGAATATACCGCCGTGGGCTTTGAACTCCTCCCGGAGACCTTCAGCCTGTCCGAATTGCAAAAAACCTATGAAATGATCCTCGGCGAAACCCTCGACAAACGCAACTTCCGCCGGCGCATCCTGCAAGGCGGCATTATCGAAGCCACCGAAGACTACCGCAGCGGCGAGGGCCGCCCCGCCCGCCTCTACCGCTACCGCCCCGACGCCGTCGCCGAGGTCAAAACCCGCCGCCTGTTTCCGTAACTTCACCCCTCGTAGTGGCGAGGCACGCCGCGCCTGCCATCACACTTTTACGATTTTCTATCCAGCATTAACCAGGGGACATTCTCCAATCCCTGATTGCCTGATTACCTACTCCCTGATTGACTGCCCCCTACTTCCTCATCACCACCACCGTCTCAATATGATATGTCTGCGGGAAAAGATCAAATGGCGTGATCCGTTCCAACCTGTATCCGGCGTTTATCAGGCGCTTCACATCCCGCGCCAGGGTGGCCGGATCGCAGGACACATACACCAGCGTCCCGGCTTCCATCTTCACCAGGGCATCCAGCGCCTCCGGTTTGAGCCCCGCCCGCGGCGGATCCATCACGACCACATCAGGCTGTACCTCCAGTGAAGGCAGAATCCGCTCCGCCGGTCCCTGATAAATCGCCACGTTCTCAAATTCATCCAGGTTGACTGCAAAATCCTCACAGGCCAGCCCGGAATACTCAATGCCAATCAACTGCTTCACCTGCGGCGCAATGAACGCGCTGAACAACCCCACCCCGCAGTACACATCCAACGCCACGGTCTCCGGCGTCAAAGGCAGCAGCCCCATCACGTGATTCACCAGAGCCTCCGCCTGAGCTGTATTCACCTGGAAGAACGACCCGGCGTGAAAACTGAAAGGCCGCTCGTTAATGTGGATGATGCCGAACTCATCCCCTGCCATGATCATCGGCCCCTTCACCGGGCTGAGGTACACCGCCGAGATGGGTAATTCCAGCTCCATCTCCGGTGGCAGTTCATCCTGACCGGACAGCACCAGCATCTCGCCGTTATCCGCCTGGCGAAGTTCAATCCGCTGCAAACCCGGCACAGGCTCCAGATTGAGCTGCGGCCAGATCTGGTTAATGTCTTCCTCTGGCAGAAAGCATTCCGTTATGGGGATCACCCTGCGCGTCCCCGCCGCCTGAAAACCAAGCTTGCCGTCCTCTGTCTGCGAGAACTGCACCGTGTTGCGGTAAAACCATTCTGCCGGGGAAGGCACAACCGCCTCCACCTGCGGATCGTCAATTCCGGCCATGCGCTGGAACTGCTCCACCACCACCTGCTGTTTCACTTCAAGCTGCTTGGCATAGCTCATGTGCTGGTAATGGCAGCCACCGCATACAGTGAAATGCTTGCAGCGTGCAGCAATCCGCTCCGGGGAAGCTTCCAACACTTCCACCAGCTCCGCGCGCACATGGCCGCGTTTTTCCGTCACCACACGCACGCGGGCAGTCTCGCCCGGCAGGGCATACGGCACAAACACCGCCCGCCCGTCCTCCAGCCGCCCCATCGCGTCGCCCCCGTACACCAGTTTGTCAAGTTTTACTTCCAATATCGTCTCAGGCATTTTTATCCATTCTGTCATTGCGAGGAGGCATGTGCCGACGCGGCAATCTCCTGGACCGTGAGGGAGATTGCCACGGTCGCTATCGCTCCCTCGCAATGACAATATTTAGAAAACTATTTCAACTCCAAAATCGACACCGAACACGGCGGCAGATCCAACCGGAAATGGTCTTTCGTGCGAATCTTCGGCAGTTCCACTTCCTTGACCTTCAACATATCCGGCTCCGCAAAACTGTTGACCGCATCCAATTCCTTGCTCGAAAGCAGCCAGCCGCGCCGCGGCTTGAGATCACCCGTGCCGTTCAGGCGCACCGCCAGGTCCACCCGCTTTTCAGGATGCCGGTTGATCACCCCGATCACCACCCGCTTGCGGGCGGTGTCCCGTGTGGCCGTCACATCGACATAGGGCGCATCGACCACCTCGTCAATATTACCCAGGCGCTGGCTGGTGAACACTGGCCCCTTCACTTTGGTCTCAATCACCATTTCTTCCATCTGACGGTACATCTGCATCGGGAAATACATCGCCGTGGCGAAGGCGGTCTTCTCGTTGGTCTTGATCAACGGCAGCACATTCACCATCTGCGCCAGATTCGCCATCGTCACCAGCTTGCACTGGCGGTGAAACACATGCAGCATCCCGGCCGCATACAGCGCGTCTCTTCGACTATACGCAATATCGTGCATGGATTCAGCATCCTCGTCCGGGGCCAGCCACAAATTCCACTCATCAAACGCCACCCCGATTTCCTTTCCTGGCGCAAAGGTTTCAATCTGCCGCCCGATGCGCTGGATAATGCGTTCCACATCCAGCGGCGCGGCGGTCACCGTCTTGTGCAATTCATCCGGGTCATACGTGTCCTGCCAGCCTTCCCTGTCCGGTTGGTACAAATGGAAGGAAAGATCATCAAAGCAATCGCCGGCCTCGCGCAGCACGGTTTCGTTCCATTGCGCGCCTGGGTCAGCGACCGCCCCGCTCATCACCTTATCTCCCACCGCCACAATCCGGATGCTCGGGTCTACTGCACGCATCGCTTCTACAAACGCGCGCAGGCGCTTGGCATACGAGGCCGCGTCGGTTGTGCCGATCTGCCATTGCCCCCACACTTCGTTGCCCACGCCCCACCAATGCACGCCGTACGGTTCGGGGTGACCATTGGCTGCCCGCCGCGCACCCTGTTCAGTGCTGGCGTCTTCATTACAATAGGCCACCCAGCGCGCGGCTTCTTCCGGCGTGCCGGAGCCATCATTCACCACCAAGAAAGGCTGTGCACCCACCTCTTTACAATACGCCAGGAACTCATCCGTGCCCACCTGGTTACTCTCCTCGGATTGCCATGCCTTATCCATGCGCACCGGGCGCAGGTCTTTGGGGCCAATGCCGTCTTCCCAGTGATATCCGCTGGCGAAATTCCCGCCCGGATAGCGGATCACGGTTGGCTTGAGCGCCTGCACCAGGCGCAGTGTATCCGGGCGCAAGGCAGAACCATCCTCCGTCCAGATGCCGCCGTAGATGCAGCGCTCCAGATGTTCAATGAAATGCCCGTATACCTCCGGCTGCACCTGCCCGATCACCTTGTCCGCATCCACATGCACCGTGGCCTTGAACGGCCGGCGCAGGAATTTGGGCAGCTTCCATTTACGAGGAGCAGCGGCTGCTGTTGAGGCAGTCTTTAATTCCTTCACCTGCAAACCAAAAGCCAGCACACCCGCCTCCACCGTGTCCAGAGATATGCCCAAATCCCCCTCCCCCAGGGCATGTCCTGACACGGTCAACGTGATCAACACCTTCACCGGCAGAGAGAACGGTTTATCCTCGCTGAGGTCAGCAATCCGCATCACCTCACCATCTCCAGCCTGGATACTCAAGTCTTCCTGCGGCACTTCTTCCCCGTCAACCGTCAAAGCAAATCGGGTCACAGTCGCCGGGGCGAAGGTATTATTCAGTGCAAAAGAGAACCCGTTCTCATCCGTTTTGACACTATCCTTCACAAACAATTTCCGCAGCATAAATTCAGGAACGCCGGCCATGTATTGATCTCCTTCTCGGTAATGAATGATCTGTTCAAAAATGAGTCTATCCCGAAGTAAGGGGGAAGTCAAACTATCCTGTAACCTGTATCATTTTTGTCAGCCGGTGAATGAAAAGAATACTCCCAAAATGTAGAGGTGCATGCCATGCGCCCAAGTGTCACGTACACTGCAAACAATGCTTAATCGCAATTTGCCACTTTTTGTACACAGTTTTTCCGATCCAGTCAAATTCCCTAAATCCTGGAACAATTGTGTCTTTCGCCCCCCGTATGTGTAAGAACAGGCTCAAGCGTAATGAGCGCGGGCTGAGCCTGTTACTATCCTCGCAAGGGACGATATCATACCCGAATGGGTAGTAAACCGCAGCCTGTCTCGTGATACCTGCACCACCCTTCGGCAAGCTCAGGGCTCGTTAAACCAAAAACCGCCCGAAATTCGGGCGGTCTGTCTGGCGGATATAATCCACTGGATTGAAATCCAACGGACAAGTGTCCACTGTGCTGTCCAGCAGACACTTGTCCGCTGTGCTTTCCAGCGGAGAGGGTGGGATTCGAACCCACGGTACCTTGCGGTACACCCGCTCTCCAAGCGGGCGCATTAGGCCGGACTATGCTACCTCTCCATGCGCTTTTTTGCTACCTCAAGCGGCGGTTATTATACCATGATCCGCTAAAAATGCTACAAATTCAATGAATTTAAAACGAGGTTTTCTTCCCTACTCACTCACCACCGTCACCGACCCCAGGCCAACGGTGATCTCAATCTCCAGCAAGGGTCCGCTGCCCTGAGTGGCATAGATGTTGTCATTGACCACCCATGTCCCCTTGGTATTGATATCCATTAAATTGCCATTGAACGCTATCTCGGCATAGGTTTCCCCGGGCACAATAATCGTAAAATCCCCCAACCCGCCGTCGATTTTCACCCGGCAGTCCTGCTGTAATGCACCCGAAAAATCCAGCGTATACGAACCAGCGCCGCCGTCAAAATCCATGCGCCGGAAATTAGCATATCCCAGGCCGCTCAGGTTCACATCAGAAGCGCCCGTGCGATAACTAAAACGGTCCATCTCGGCCGGATTAGGCGATTTAAAGACAACTTCTGCGTTGCTGGCCCCATCGGATATATTCAGATACGTAACCGGCACCCCGCTCAAATCAATCTTCCCGTCATACGCTCCGGCAGTCAGCCGCAGTTCCATCGGCACACTGCCCAACACCAGATTCCAGTCATTGATCACCCGATCCAGGGCTGTCAGGCTTACGGACCGTTCCACCCCCTGGCGGATCTCGAGACGGTCATCCTGGCGGTTCACTTCCGGTTCCCAGTCCGCCACGTTGTATTCCACCGTGCCCTCAAGCAACTGTTGCGAACCGCCATTGATCTCCAATTTTCCCGCCCCCATGACAATATCAAGCTCCACCGGTTGGCTGATATCACCCGGCAAGTTCTCGTTCAGCACCAGGGTGCGTTTCTCACTCAACACCACACTTTGGGTATCCGGGATCCCCACCCGGCAGGCAACCGTTGCCAGCAGGAAAATCCCCCCCAACACAAGCAAATTTCGCAGCGGATGTCTCATTCTCTTCCTCCCATACGGATAATAAGATTTTCAAATGGGCGTACCTTTTGCTGCCGGCACGCCCATTGTACTGCAACCGTTATTCCGTGACTTCTCCATCAACGCCGGGGATGTCATCCACATCATTGACGCTTTCCGCATCTTCAGCCGCGTCAGCCAGTAAAGCATCCAACCCCGGCGCTGCTCTTTCAGATGAAGTGCCCACAACCACTTCTGGTTTTGGCGCATGCGCAGCCGTTTTCGCGACCTCAACCGGCGGATAATCCCGTGTGCCGAACAGAGTCAACACCACGCCGCCCAGGCTCAACATGGAAACCAGGAAGGGTAATATCCAACCTACGCATGGCACCAGCCCGACCGCAAAGGACAGTAGACTCAAGGTCAGCGTGCCGACGCCAGCCCGCACAGCAGGCGCCCAGGATTCCTCAACCTTGAACATCTTCTCCATGCGTTTGCCCACTTCCAGCCCCAGGGCAATCCACCCAAAGACAAAGCCGGCACCCAGCATCAGGAAGCCGATCAAACTCAGCGGGATCAGGATGATCGTGATCGCCAGCACCACCAGTAAGGCAGGCAGCACGATCATCGTCAGAATGCCCAATCCGCCAGCTGGCAGCGGCTGGATAACCACAGCCTGTGAGACTCGTTCCATCGGCTTGAGCAGGAACAGTGCCAGCACTGCTGCCAGGGCAGCCATCGCCAGGGCCTGCATCACATTCATGATCATGTCACCAAGCGGCCGAAAACCCTCCCATATATAGGAACGCCAACTCCGGTTTACCTGCAGCGTTTCAGGGCTGAAACCATTCAGATTAAAACCTTCCGGCATTTCAGCGGTAATGGCGCCGCGCACCAGTGCACCTTCTTCACGCTGCACAGCCCCGCCGATCGTCACCAGATCGTCATTGACAATGGATTCCTCGCCAAGATATGCCTGACCGCCCACTACGATCACATTGCCATCGACTTCGCCGTAAATTTCCACCTGCCCGCCAACGACAACGACATCACCGACAACCAGCGAACCTTCTTCCAGCTCGGCACTGCCGCCAACCACTACCAAACCGCCATACAAGGTATCGCCGCTGTCCAGCGAATAACTGCCGCCAAAGACAAATTTCCCTTCATCGCCCCCCGTTGTCTGCGCATACGCAGCGCCCGGGAAAGCTGCCAGAAGGATCACCAGAGTGATCAAAACCAGAGAGATTCGAGAGATGGGTTTCATTTGTGAAATACTCCTTGAAGTGATGTCCGCCAGAGCGCGCCGACCCAGATCAATGTGAAAAGACACAATCCACTGGCAGCCATAGCCCAGATTCCCACAGAAAAATAGGGAGGCAGGGTATTAAAAATCATGGTAACAAAGCGTTCAAACCGATCAAGATTGATCAAAATTCGTGTTGAATTCTCCATAAGCCGGATGACCATTTCAACTGGTGAACTGGTCATGGCGATATACAAACCCATTGCACCCAGGGTAACCATGGCTGCACCGAGCAAGCTCAAAAAGAATTTTCTTACCTGACGCCGTTCTTTCAAAGCCTTGCGTTGAGCCAAAGTAGACTGGAAACGCTGGGTAAATCCGGCATTCGGAGCAGCGATTTCCGCCTTCATCAGCAGGTCATCCACTTCCAGCAAACTGTTTTGCAGGTCGCGGCAGTGCTTGCACATCCGCAGATGTTCTTCAAGCTGGGTCTTCTGCTCGGCTGTCAACGGTGTTTCTTCAATGATCCATTTTTCAATAGGCTGGTGAACCATACTGTTCCCTTTCTGCAGCTAAGGATTCCTGGCGGGCTGCCTGTATATCTTCTGCCAGACTCTGGCGGGCACGGTAAAGCCTGCTTTTTACAGCACTCACAGTGAGCGAAAGTGCCTCACTGATCTCGGCATCGGAAAATCCGTACCAATAACGTAGAACCAACGCAGCCCGGTCTTGAGAATTCAGGGAATTCATCAGTTTATGCAGCATCTGGTCTTCTTCAGAATTCGCCACGACACGCTCCGGGGTTGGAGCATTATCCGAATACGTCTCCTCAAAAATAATGTCCATCGGCACGTTGATAATGTGCCGTTTACGCTGCTGGTCGATACAATAATGTGCCGCAATGGACAACAGCCACGTCGAAAATTTCCGCTTGGTGTCATATCGGTTAAGTGCCTGATATGCCCGCCAGAAAGATTCCTGGGCTGCGTCTTCCGCCTCCTGAGATTCACCCAACATCCGGTAACACAGGTTATATACCGGTTTTTGGTACGTTTCTACCAATTGGGTAAAGGCGTCGTCATCGCCATTGAGTGCTTGTTCTATCCAAACAGCTTCGAGGTCGCTCACAGAAAATTCTGCTCCTTTGTTGTTCTACTTTATATACGGAAGTTTTTCAAAATGGTTGCACAAATCGCGCGAATCTCTTCAAATCCATGATAAAAAGCAGACAACAGCCATCTCTCCCCCATTATAACGCCCGGCCTTCCTTGTACAGTCATATTCCAATTATGGCTCGCCTGTAAAAAAGCACATTATTACGCAAACCGCATCAGCATCGCAAATTAAAGTCTCTCTCCCGCTTGCCAGCAGATGAAAGATTGCTCCAAAGAGTAGATTTAGAGAGAGGGCCTTCACAAAACACAGACCTATTCCAGCGAATCGAACACCACCTCTTCCTTGCCCGACAACGTATCCTTAATCCGGTCGATCACAATATTCAAATGCCGGCGCTGATGCACAAAATCAAGATCATCCGTACGAATGGTAAGCACCGGACACAGGTCAAAAGAACCCATCCAGTCATCATAGAATGAATCCAGCAGAGCAAGATAATCTACGGTGATCCCTGTCTCCATGTCCCGCGCGCGCTGCTGAATACGCTCCATCAACACCGGCACTGGCGCCTTCAGATAGATCAACAGCGAAGGCGCGGGCAGGCTGCGCGTCACAAGGTTGAAAATCCGCCGGTAGGATTCATAATCCGTCTCATTGATATTCCCCATATGATGCAGCGCTCGCGCAAAAATGTAAGCATCCTCATAAATGCTGCGGTCAATAATCGCCGAGCGCGGGTCATTCCACATCTCCAGGTGCTGCTCGGCACGATGCCCGAGGAAGAACACCTGCAAATGGAAAGACCAGGCCTTCATATCCTTGTAGAAATGGGGCAGATAGGGATTGTCCGAAACCGATTCATAAGCCGTTCGCCAGCCCAGCCGTTCCCCAATCCGTTCTGTTAACGATGTCTTTCCCGAGCCGATATTCCCCGCCACAAGGATCAATTTCTTCCGCATTTTGCCGCCTTTCTCATGAGCACTATCATAAAATGGAGGAGTAATTTGGATAATTATTGTACCGCTTTTTCACACAAAATTTTTCTTTTTTCCGGTGCTATCCATACCTGCTTAATCCTTCTCACCCCGCAAACTGTATAGCACCAGTTTCCATCGAATTCAACTTCCTCTTCTCAAACAAAGACAGCAAATACCTCATTCAAAACCTGCTTTTTGGAAGAAGAGAAGGAAGAGTGTCGTTTATAATGAAGCAAAATCCGTACACAAGGAGCCTTCATGCTTTCTCAACTTTCCTCCCCCATTCAAGCCCTCATCCTCGACATGGACGGCGTCCTCTACCGTACAAGCGAAGCCATCGGTGACCTGCCCGCCATCTTCCGCCGTATGGACGAGCTGGGATTGAAAGTCATGTACGCCACCAACAACACCTTCCACACCCCGGCCCAATATGTTGACCGGTTGGCCGGCTTTGGCGTTCAATCGGAAGAATGGCAGTTCATCACCGCCCCGCTGGCCACCGCCCGCGCCCTCAGCCAGCGCTGGCCCGAAGGCGGTCCTATCCACATGCTGGGCGAAGTCGGTCTGCGCAAAGTGATGGAAGACAAAGGCTTTTACCACGCCGATGAAGACGTGCTGGCCGTTGTCTCCGGGCTGGATAAAAACTTCACCTACGATATGTTTGTCAAAGCCATCCGCCTGATTATCGAAGGCGCCCCCTTCATCGGCACCAACCCTGATCTGACCTTCCCCACCCCCAACGGCCTGGCCATCGGCACCGGCGGCCAGCTCGCCATCCTCGAAGCCTGCTCAGGCGTGAAACCGGAGATCATCGGCAAACCCTACCCCGCCATGATGGAAATGGCCCTCGAACGTCTCGGCATGCAACCCGAGCAGGCCCTCGTCGTCGGTGATCGTTTGAACACCGATGTCGCCGCTGGCCAGGCTGCCGGATGCCCCACCGCCCTCGTGCTGACCGGCATCGCCACCCGCGAAGAAGCTGAAAATTGGCGTCCCCGGCCTGATATTATCGCCGAGGACCTGGCTAGCATAATATTCTGATCACTTGAAAAGGAAATGAGGGACGCTAATGAAAATCGAAGCCAAAACCATAGATGAATATCTTGAGAAAATCCCCCCGCAGCGCAAAGAAGAACTGCTGAAAATTCGCACCCTGGTCCATAAGCTATACCCGGATATCGACGAAGTCATCGAATACAATATGCCCTCCTTCCGGCGCAATGGCAAGCCAGTCGCCCACCTTGCCAGCCAGGCAAATCACATCAGTCTCTATATTGACCCCAAAGTCATGGACCTGCACCGTGATGAGCTGAACAAACTCAACTGCGGCAAAAGCTGCCTGCGCTTCACCAAAGTGGAAAAACTGCCCGCCGGCCTGCTGGATGCCCTCCTCAAAGACGCTGGTTAAATAGGCCCTCTCCGATCCTGCCCTTGCAAGCGAGCAGGAAAATGTAGGGACAGGTCTCTGACCAGTCCGCCATCTCTGTCCGCATCCATCCCCATATCGCTTATCACCTTCCCCTGCCCCTTCAAATAATAAAAATGATCGCATACCGCATCCCCCTCCATCAACATCTGCGGACGCCGGAACCCGATGCGCTCATTCCAAACCTCCAGCGACAGGCGTCTGTTGCACAAAAGAAACCCCCCGCTGCACATTAGCATCACATTGCGCTGCCAATGCCCGCACCAGCACCACAATCTGCCTGAAATGCGCATCCTTGACCAATTCAATTTCTGCCAGACATGCTTTGTCCATAATTTCCTCCTCATCGTTTCTTCTTCCCATTCAGTGTAACAAATATTCAGATCAAATAAAGTCTTTTCTTCGCGTCCATATCATTCTCACCATCTTACTTGCCGAAAAATCATCATCACCACATATAAATTCACCAGATGCCCTCCCTAAGTTGCGTCTTTTTGCAACTTGGGGAGGGTTAGGGAGGGGTGCGGCTTTGCGTGAATTATTCTTTCACCTTGACATTAACGTTACGTTATAGTTTATACTCTTCATCGAGGTGAACCATGATCGACTATACCGTCAAACAACTTGCCAAAATCGCCGGCGTCAGCCCGCGCACCCTGCACTACTACGATGAGATCGGTCTGCTCAAACCCAGTTATGTCAGCAGTAATGGCTACCGTCATTATGACGAAGCCAGCATGCTGCGCCTGCAGCAGATCCTCTTCTTCCGCGAGCTCGACTTCAGCCTGGCCGATATTCAACAAATCATAGACCAGCCGCAATTTGATATGATCCAGGCCCTGAGTACACACCGGGAAAACCTCACCGGCCAGCTTGCCCATCTCGAGAAACTGCTGGCAACCATTGACCATACCATTTCGCACATCAAAGGAGAAATTGAAATGAAACCCGATGAAATCTTCGAACCCTTTAACGAAGAGAAACAGAAAGAATATGAAGAAGAAATCCGCCAGCGCTATGGCGACAAGGAGTTGAAAGTGTCACAAAAACGCTGGGGGAGCTACTCAAAAGAGAAACAACAGCAGATCATCAACGAAGGCCACCAGAACTACGTCGACATTGCCAAGAACATGGACAAGGGCTTTGACAGCCCCACAGTACAGGAATTGGTAAAACGCTGGCACGAACACATGCACTATTTTTACGATCCCACCATCGAAATCCTGCGCGGCCTGGCTGATATGTATGTCAACGACCCTGCCTTCCGTAAAACCTTCGACAAGATCCACCCCGACCTGGCGGAATTCATGCTCAAAGCCATCACCTGTTACTGTGACCAGCTTGAAAAGAAAAACGAATAACCTTTTCTTCGCACATCATTAATCCCGATGCCGTATGCTTCGACAAGCCCAGCATACGGCATCTTCACGAAACCCCTTTTCTACCCCCTTATTGGCTGGTTAACCAATAGACATAATTCCCTGATCCCTGATTACCTGATTGACGAATTGACGAATTTAAAGTCCATTTTTCGGTGGAAATCCCCGCCGCAGTCCATTACAATGAATGCATGGAAAACATCAAAAACCTCCCCCCGCTGGATGAAATGAAGCAGGCTTTTTACAACCGCGATACCTCCTATGACGGCATCTTCTTCGTGGCGGTGCATACCACCGGCATCTTCTGCCGCCCCACCTGTCCTGCCCGCAAACCGAAGGAAGAAAACATCACCTTCTATGCCACCGCCCGTGACGCCATCTTCTCCGGCTACCGCCCCTGCAAACGCTGCCGTCCGCTGGCTGTGGACGGCACCCCGCCAGATTGGGTGCAGACCTTGATTGACAGGGTTGAAGCAGACCCGGCCCGGCGCATCCCGGACTACGAACTGCGCGAGATGAACATCGACCCCGCCCGCGCGCGGCGCTACTTCCTCAAGCATTATGGCATCACCTTTCAGGCTTACTCCCGCGCCCGGCGCATGGGCAAAGCCCTGACCCAGATCCGAGAGGGTGATTCCCTGGACGAAGTAGCCCTGGGCAATGGCTTTGAGTCCCACAGTGGATTCCGCGACGCCTTTGGCCGCACCTTCAACACCCCGCCCGGAAAGGCAGAAAACATGGACTGCATCTTCACCGAAATGATTGAATCCCCCATTGGACCCCTGATCGCCGGCGCCACCTCGGTCGGCATCTGTCTGCTGGAATTCAGCGAACGCCGCCGTCTGGACAAGCAGTTCAACGTCCTGCGCCGCCGCTTTGCGCTGCCCATCCTCCCCGGCAATAACCCGCACCTGGAGCGTCTCAAGCAAGAACTGGCCGCCTATTTCGCTGGCAGCCTGCACACCTTCACCGTGCCTCTGGTCTACCCCGGCAGTGAGTTTCAGGTACGCGTCTGGGACCAGTTGCAGCGCATCCCCTACGGTGAAACCCGCTGCTACGAAGACCTCGCCCGGGAGATCGATTCCCCCAAAGCCTCGCGCGCTGTCGGCACCGCCAACGGCTGGAACCGCATCGCCATCCTCATCCCCTGCCACCGCGTCATCACCAAAGACGGCCAACTCGGCGGCTACGGCGGCGGCAAATGGCGCAAGCAGTGGCTGCTGGATTTGGAACGCAGTCATTTCAGCGAAGGCTGAGCTTGTCGAAGCCGAAGCGGGTGTCGTATCAACCCCCGGCCATCTTCACCTTAAATTCCTTCTTCTGCAATACCGCAGCCACCTTCTCCCGATGATCGCCCTGGATCTCAATCACCCCATCCTTGACCGTACCGCCTGAACCGCACTGGCGCTTCAAATCCTTCAGCAGTTCCTTCAACCCATCATCGTCCAGCGGCACACCCGTCACCACCGTGACCGTCTTGCCCTTGCGCCCCTTTGACGAGCGCGACACGCGCACGATCCCGTCCCCGCGTGGGCGGTTGCTTTGCTGTTTGCAGGTACATTCATCCACAGGATTGCCGCACTTGGGGCACATCCTGCCCCACTCGGTAGAATAAACGGTTGGGTTGTGATCACGCATTTTGTATGGCCTTTCGATAACCAGGATGAACTGCCTCCGTTCTCTTCTTTTGATTGTAACGGGAAAAAGCACTTTTCAGCCAGGAAGTAGCAGGCTGCGATTGCCAGGAACAGATCATTCCCCCGCCGCCGGCCAGGGCACCTCCACCGGCCTGGTATAGCCGTGCTTTTCGGCCGCTACCACCCGCGCATGTGAAGTCTCTTCACAGCCCGGCTCGTCAATGATCGTCACCTTCGTCAAATAGGAGCCCACCGGATCGAAGATAAATTCCCCATCGCGGCACACCCACGCTTCCAGAATATACGGAACCTGCTCCGAATCATCCCCGGCGCGCAAGACCAACGGACTCCAGGCGACCGTCACCTCATTTCCATTGCGTTCAGCCGAAAGCACCGCTACCGGCCCATAATAGGGTGACCATGGCAGGGCCACGTCTTCAGCATTGACCGGCTTCACATCCTTCAAATCCCCCTTAATTTCGAAATAATCCTCCCGCACCCAGCAGGGATTGTTCCCGCCGATGGCCTGGATCTCCACATAATTACTGCCCACCACCCGGCTGATGATCTCCAGATTGCTGCCCTCGTACACCCCGTACTTATACAGATACGGCTTGCCCGGCCCATAATGGCACACCGCCTGGGCGATAATCACCTTGCCGCGCAGCACCACATACGTCGGCACCGGCGTGAAGGTCGGCGTCAGGGTGGGTGTGGGCGTTGGCGTCTCGGTCGGCATTGGGATAAGCGTAGCCGTGACCGTAGCGGTGGAGGTCGGCTCCGGCGTACTGGATGGGAGGGGCGTCTCGGTCGGCAGCGCCGTCGACTCCGCCCCAAGCGGAGAATTACACGCCGACATAATCAGACACAGGACAAGGCATATCAGAATACGTTTCGTCATACCCTTATTATATCTGCTTGCCATCACGGATCACGATTTATCCGATCCCCGATGGCCTGATCCAAAACCCATCGCCTGCGCAGCAGCCTGGCTTTGTCCCCCGCGTGAAAGAGAGATGCCACGAAGTGGCAGGCGCAGTTCCTGTGAAACGGGGAGAGATTATCCCAACCTTAAAGAAAATTTGTTCGATTCAAACTTTAAGATTAAAGTTTCCAAAAACGCCTTGCATCCATTTTACAGTTGTGCTAAAATCATCATCACCACTAAATATACGGGGCATACAGACAATAACCCCCACATATGGGGGTTATTGTATCGAGCAGGGGCAATCATCCACCAACATCATTGCCGCGCCGCTGCGATTTTGAAAACCAGGAAATGGAGTGATTGAGTGCACTGTCCTTACTGTCAACATAATCGTTCAAAGGTCCTTGATACCACCCATGACAACCGCGGCGGCGTCCGCCGGCGGCGGGAGTGTGAAAACTGCCACGAGCGCTTCAGCACCTATGAACGCCCGATCCTGGCAACGCCCCTGTTGATCAAGCAGGACGGCACGCGTGAAGAGTTCAGCCGCGACAAGCTGATGCACGGCATCCGCATCTCGTGCGCCAAGCGCCCCGTCTCGGTGGATAAAATGGAACGCCTCGTGGGGGAAATTGAATCATCGCTGCAGCGCCTCGGCCGCTCCGAAGTCTCCTCCCGGGTTGTCGGGGACATGGTCATCGCCGGTCTCAAGGAACTGGACCACATCGCCTACATCCGCTACGCCATCGTCTACCTTCAACTGGATGATCTGCAGGCCCTGCGCACCGAAATCGACCGACTGCTCGAATCCTGACATCCACATAAACGTTATCCTGTCCAGCCATTATCAATTTTTATTGATTAAGGAGTACTTTCATGTCCACAAAATCAAAAAAAGCACGCGGCAATTTACTGCCCACACCTTCCCTGCCCACCGATCTGCCCTCCATCGAGTTGACCGGCAACTCGCGCAAGGTGCTCGAAAAACGCTACCTGCGCCGTGGTGAAAATGGCAACCCCATCGAGACGATTGATGAAATGTTCTGGCGGGTGGCCTACCACATCGCCAAAGTCGAGGAAGCCTGGGACGTGGACGTGATCGCCCTGGCGCGTGAATTTTACACGTTAATGGTCACGCGCCAGTTCTTCCCCAACTCGCCCACCTTCACCGGCGCGGGCACCCCCCTCGGTCAGTTGGCCGCCTGCTTTGTCCTGCCCATCTCGGACGACATGGGCCGCTCATCTACGGGTATCTTCCAGACCCTGCGCGACGCCGCCCTCATCCAGCAGACCGGCGGCGGCAATGGCTTTTCCTTCTCCCGCCTGCGCCCGGTCGGTGCCCTGGTCAAGTCATCTGCCGGCAGGGCCACCGGCCCGGTCGGTTTCCTGCGCGTCTATGACCACGCCTTCGGCGAAGTCGCCCAGGGCGGTTCCCGCCGCGGTGCAAACATGGCCGTCGTCCGCGTGGACCATCCCGATATCGAGGACTTCATCTCCTGCAAGGCCAACGCAAACCACATCACCAATTTCAACATCTCGGTCGGCATCACCGATGCCTTCATGCTGGCCGTCGAGAATGATGAGATGTGGGAACTGCGCTTCCCCGACGTGCATCACCCCGACTACCGCGATTTCAATGGCACGATCGAAGACGCCCAAGCAGCGGGCATCCCCCTGCGCGTCTACAAACGCCTGCCCGCCCGCGAATTATTTAACAAGATCGTCGCACACGCCCACCACAACGGCGAACCCGGCGTGCTCTTCCTGGACGCGGCCAACCGCGCCAACCCCCTGCCTCACCTCTACCAGCTTGAATCCACCAACCCCTGCGGTGAGCAGTGGCTCGGGCCGTACGAGAGTTGCTGCCTCGGTTCGCTCAACCTGTCGCAATTCATTGACCCTGAAGGCACCGTGGATTGGGACAAGTTGCGCGACAACGTGACGCTGGCCACCCGCTTCCTCGATGACGTCGTCGACGCCAACCGCTACGTGCCCGCCGTGCCGCAGATCGAGCAGGCCGCCAAGAACTCGCGCCGCATCGGCCTGGGCATCATGGGCCTCGCTGACCTGATGTACCACAGCGGCATCCGCTACGGCTCACCCGAAGGCCAGGAATTTGCCGCCCAGGTGATGGAATTCATCCGCTACCACGCCATGCGCGCCAGCATTGATCTGGCCAAAACCCGCGGGACATTCAAGACCATCACCGGCAGCATCTACGACCCCGCCAACCTCACCTGGGAACCGCCGAAGCCGGTCGAGCCTTTCCAGCAATCCTGGGGCCGCCCCGCCCTGGATTGGGATACTGTCAAACAGGGCATCCGCGAAAACGGCATCCGCAACGCCGCCCAAACGACCGTCGCCCCCACCGGCACCATTGCCACCGTCGCCGGCTGCGAAGGCTACGGCTGCGAACCGGTCTTTGCCCTGGCCTACATCCGCCACGTCAATGACAACGGCAAGGACCTGACCCTCACCTACACCAGCCCGCAGTTCGCTGCCCAACTGGATGCCCTTGACCTGGAACCCGAAACAAAAGAAGAGATCATCCACCAGATCATGTCCGAAGGCTCCTGCCAGAACATCGAAGCCCTGCCAGAGGACATGCGCCGCACCTTCGTGGTTTCCTCCGACATCACTGCCGATGAACATATTCACATGCAGGCCGCTTTGCAGGCCTTCGTCGATAACAGCCTCTCCAAAACGGTCAACTTCCCCGCCAGCGCCACGGAAGAGGATGTCGCCAATGTGTACATGCAGGCCTGGAAACTGAACTGCCGCGGCACCACCGTCTACGTGACCGGCTCGCGTGATACCGTCGTCCTCGAAACCAAAGCCACCGCTGAAAAGAAGAACGGCGAAAGCGAAACCGCCGCCGCCGTGGCCGCCGTTGCTGCCCACGCCGAGGCCTACACCGATGAGGAGATGGTCACCCTGTGGCATGAGACCAAGAAACCCCGCCCGCGCTCCCTCGTCGGCTATACCTACCAGGTGCCCACCCCGCTCGGCAAAGCCTTTATCACCATCAATGAGAACGGCGGCAGCCAGCCCTTTGAAGTCTTCATCAACACCGCCAAGGCCGGCTCCGACACCGCCGCCGTCTCCGAGGCCATCGGCCGCCTGATCTCCTACGTGCTGCGCCTGTCTTCCCCGATTTTACCGATCGAACGCCTGCACGACGTTACCCGCCAGTTGACCGGCATCGGCGGCGGACGCGCGATGGGCTTCGGCCCCAACCGCGTGCGCTCCCTGCCCGACGGCATCGCCCAGATCCTCAAGGACTACCTCCAGCAGTGGCAGGACCGTGAATCCGGCGGCGACCACCGCAAAGCGCCGGAACCCAACACCAGCAGCGGCGCAGCCGCCACCGGCGCCACCTTCAGCCTGGACATGGGCCAGCTTGCCCTGCCTGTGGAGCCTCTGGCACCCAAAACGCCCAAACCCAAGGAAGGCCTCGAGCAAAAGATCGGCGACCTGTGCCCCGAATGCGGCGTCGCCTCCCTCGTCAATGAGGAGGGCTGCCGGAAGTGCTACTCCTGCGGGTATAGTGAGTGTTAGAATTATTGCATGATCTGGATTTGGAATAACCGAAGAAGGTATCCATCTTGAACACTCTTTACTATGGTGACAACTTAAATATCCTGCGGGATTACATCGCGGATGAATCGGTGGATCTCATTTATCTGGATCCGCCCTTCAATTCCAACCGCTCCTATAATGTTCTCTTCAAGGAAGAAACCGGCGCTGACTCGCAGGCCCAGATGACCGCCTTCGACGATACCTGGCATTGGGACAATGAAACCCAGCGAATCTACAACGATTTACTCACCGGGGAGAACTACACCCACCTCGCATCCGAAGTGTCTGATATGATCGCCGCCCTGCGTGGTTTCATCGGGCCCAATCAAATGATGGCCTACCTGGTGATGATGACCGCCCGCCTGGTGGAACTTCACCGAGTACTCAAGTCCACCGGTTCCCTCTACCTTCACTGTGATCCAACCGCCAGTCATTATTTGAAAATCATCTTGGATACCATTTTTGGCATTGAAAATTTCCGTAATGAGATTACTTGGCAAAGAACCGCAGCAAAAGGGGACGCTACCCAAAAGTTTGGGGCTGTCCACGATATTGTTTTGTTTTATGCGAAAACAACAAATACATCTTTTTCTCCTGTTTATTTGGAAGCAAGCGAGGAATATTTAGGGCGATTTAGGCTAGATGACAATGATGGAAAAGGGCTTTATCGCCTTGCGCCTTTAGACAGCCCTAACCCCCGCCCTAATTTAACCTATGATTACAAAGGATTTAAACCACCTGCTAAAGGGTGGCGTGTAAGCCTACCTATAATGCAACAACTTGATAAAGAGGGCCGATTAGCTTTTCCAAGAGATGCAAACGGGCGCATAGCTCGAAAACATTACTTAAACGAACAAAAGGGAAGAAAGGCTTCTGATGTTTGGACAGATATTGCACCTCTCCAATCGGCTGCTGCTGAACGTCTCGGCTATCCCACCCAAAAACCGCAAAAACTTCTGGAACGCATCATTCAGGCCTCCTCCAACCCCGGTGACGTAGTTTTAGACCCCTTTTGTGGATGCGGTACTGCCGTGGCTGCCGCCCAGGCTTTGGATCGTCAATGGATCGGCATTGATATCACCCACCTGGCTGTTGCCCTGATCAAATATCGCCTCCTGGACGCTTTTCCCGATGCCCAATTCCAGATCATCGGCGAACCTGAAACCGTCTCCGCCGCCCGGCAGCTTGCCAATGACGACCGTCACCAGTTTGAATGGTGGGCGCTTTCGCTCATCCAGGCCCGCCCCTCTGGCGGCACAAGTGGATCGAAACAAGGCAAGAAAGGCGCTGACCGCGGCATCGATGGCATCATCAACATCATTGATGACAATACCAGCAAGCCTAAAAAGATCATCGTCCAGGTAAAATCCGGCCACGTCTGTTCAGCCCAAATCCGCGACCTGGTCGGCACCCTCAACCGGGAAAAAGCCATCATTGGCGTTTTCATCACCCTCGAAGAACCAACCAGCGCCATGACCAAGGAAGCGGCCACCGCCGGCTTCTATGAATCGGTCACCTGGGATAAAAAATACCCTCGCATTCAAATATTGACCATCGAAGAGTTGCTCCGGGGGGCTGAAGTCCAAATGCCGCCCCAGCACGGCACATTCAAGCAGGCCCCGCGTGGGAAGAAGTCTGGGCCGGAGCAACCGAGTTTGTTGGGGTAATAGTGGGCTACATCCTCACCAGCATCTTCAAAAGATGAAGCTTGTCCGTGATCCCCAACTGTCACCCGTGGACATTTGTTCGCGGGTGATTTTTTATGAGAAATTTACGAGGAAACTGTAGATAAATCCATGCATCTGTAGCTGTTCAAGATATAATTTCGAATGAGCATTACCATTTGTTCGATCATGAAATCAGGTTTTACTTGATAAGGGATGGATACCACGCTGAAACAAAAATAATGCTTCGTTTTCAAGTAAGATAGAGCAAATATACTTCACAAACCCTTGATCCCCAAACAATTAATAAAGGGTAATCAAAACTATTGCAGGAAGGATGATATGGGTTGTATCCATTAATCACAGGATTAATGGTCAAAATACATAAACTATTTTATGGGAGGGAACAAATGTTTAACAAACGATCAAGACTGCAAACCAGCCTTATTCTTATTCTGGGTATGATTTTACTGCTTGCCTGTTCTTTTGGCGGCAGTGATGACGAGGCCCAGGCTTTGAAAGACCAGGTGAGTGCACTGGAGACTCAGAATGCGATTCTAAAGGAACAAGGTGTTGTTGCAAGTGCGCCGGAAAGCCCTGCTGCGGAGGCTGGTGGTGTGGATGCTCCTCCGCCGCCATCCAGCGATGCCGCACCGGAAGTGGAAATCGCAGAGCCTGCCGTAGAAAGTTTGCCGACTGGCCCTGTGGCTGCCGGAATGCCGATCGTCTATGATGGGTGGTCTCTGACAGTTAGCAAAGAGATACACATTGATACATCTGAAGATGATTGGGGCCCTATAATTTTCATCCGCAACCAGGGCGATACTAAACGTGTTTTTCGCTTCAAAAATTCGGGGGTTACGGCCAAAGATGATCTGGGCAATGTCTATGACCCCAGTTTTGGGTTGTGTGAAGATATATATCATCAGGTGAAAAACCTGGAAGTAGACGCTGGTAAGAGTGTTGAATTCCGGGCGGGATCTGGTGGAGTTTGTAAGGGTCCAAGAGGCATTAATATTTTTGATGGCGTCATTCCCCTGGAAGCCTCGCAATTGATTATCCATTTTGAAGATTTTGGGCCGTACAGCGGGGTGGACGTGGTGATTGATCTTTAGAAAATACACAAAGTTTTGACCTCAGGGGTAGTTTATTGATATGACAAAAAATAACAATCCATTTGTGCGCGCGCAATGTGAAGGCTGCACCGCGCCGTTAACCAAAACCCGTACGAAGGGCAAATATATCTGCGAGCACTGCGGTGCTATTTACTATGACAGTAATTATCAAGACGACTGGGTAGCAGAGGAAGTTATAGAGCCGGTGGCGGTGTTTCCACCACCGGCTGAAGTCTCTTTTGCGCCAGTGGTTTCAAAGCCGCGCAAGAAAACTGCTTTGTGGGTATGGCTGGGTTTGGGTGTCGCTTTAATGGGATGCGTGATATTGTCCTTGCTGGGTGGATTGCTGAGCAGCTCTACCAACACATCCTCCGTATCAATGAAAGCGATTGAAAAGCCAGCCATGTTGAATGCGCTGCCGTCAGCAGAAAAAGCGGGCAAGGCAGTAGCCTATGCCGACTGGGAAATTGTGGTTGATCCCGACATAAAAGTATACGATGACCAACTGTCTTTCGCGTTCACGGTGCAAAACTGGAATGGCAGCAACCAGGTGTTGCGGTATAAACCCAACGCGATCGTTGTTTATGATGATTTGGGAAACACGTATCCTTTCCATTTGGGCCGATGCGAGGCGGATTTGCCTTTTATGGACCGCCAGGTTTCTTTCGATGCCTATGGAAAGACACAGTTTGCTTCGGACTCTTCCTGGTGTAACCGGGAAACCAGTATCTCTACGTTTTTTGGAGTTGTTCCGGTAAATGCTAAACATTTATATCTGCATTTGGAAGAGTTTGGTGTGTTTAAGAATATCACTTTTGTGTTTGACCTTTGAGAAAGATTTGTGATACCTGATTCCCTGAGACTTGTATCATTAAAGAATGACATCGGATATCTGTTAAACTGCCTGCTTTCTGGCTTCCGAAAGCCAGCCGTAGGGGTGTGGTCGTGTATTTGTCAATATTCACACGTAAATGCTCCACCCATATTCACCCACACTGTGCCAGCGA
>CAYURM010000045.1:0-25513 GCA_964447155.1 uncultured Anaerolineaceae bacterium | reverse complement strand
CCATTTGGCTTGCGCTCAAATCGTTCTTAATTTAATTTTCGGATAGGTTCTAAGTCGTGAGGTGGTTTATTAGCCTCTTCCGCCTACCGTAGGGGCGAGGCACGGTATTCAGTGTTTTGCTCAACGCCTCGCCAAATTTGTAGCAGAACCTCGAAAAACGGCTTCCCTCTCACAAACCGGATATAAAAGAAAGTAAGAAAGAGCAGCCTGGACTGCTCAGTAATATGGGAACAAGCAAAGCAAAATGTGTTGCGGCAGTGATCCGCCTGCGCTTATTCCTCAAAAGTCAAATCCAGCAAAAAAAAATAGGCCATGCGGCCACTTGACTTGGAGCCCACTCCAGGGTGCAGAATAAAAGCGTTGTAACCGAGTTAAGATTGGAGGTAAATCATGTCTGAAATTCAGATCATCAATGCAATCGCCGCATCGGAATGGCGATTAAAACTCGAAAACGAGCAACAATTGGGTTTTCGTAATTGGTGGAACTTTTTCCGTCGTTCGTAATATCCATACTTACCAGGTTTTTTGAAGCAGAAAAACCATACTGTCCTCCCCAGTTTTCCAATAAAAAACAGGGGAGGCTCTTCTTTAAGAAAACCGCACACCTCGACAAGCCTGGTGTGCGGTTGGATTATATTGTGAATGCTATGAATATGCAAAAACCAAAAGGGAACAACGTTACTTAAAATACCGCAACAATGCTCCCTGCCCTTCCTCCGACAACCCCAGCAGGTCAATCTCTGCTTGCAAATTTTGCAATGAACCATTACGCCCCACGTAGCCATTGGCCCGCGCGGCAGCGGTTGAGTTAATGAAACCAGCCATATCTGGATACATCGCCGAGAATTCGCCCATCAAAGCAGGCTGATTCTGCAAGTAATATTTCTGATGGTAGTCTTCCGCCAGGGTAAACGTGCCCAAAGGAATGATCTCGGTATAGACTTTTCTGTCCAGCACTTTTTCCTGCGCTTGCAAGCTTTGCTCGGCCAGAAGCCTTTGTTCATCCGTAGCATAATGAATGATCGAAGCGTACTGGCGTGAAGACGAAGGGCTGATGGGTGTATGCCCACTCCAGAACATCGCCAGCAGCTCCTCATAGGAAATCACCGCCGTGTCATAATCAATCTGGATCGTTTCGGCATGGTCGCCAATCCTGCTGTAAGTGGGGTCTTGACGATCGCCGCCTGCATAGCCAACACGGGTGCGGATCACGCCGGGGATGCTCCCGAACTGGGAGTCAGGGCCCCAGAATCAGCCCATCGAAAAAGTTGCCGTAGCAAAATCATCCGGCTGGATCTGGTCGATGGCCGGAATCTCCTGTTTCTGGTTATTTTCTGCTGGAGTGCTGCTTTCCATCGCCTGACTGGCAGGCTGGCAAGCGGACAGAACCAACATCCCTGCCAACAGGATCGGAAAGACCCATTTTGTTCGTGTTTTCATTTTTTCTACCTCTATTGAACGCGTATACGAATAAGTAAGGATATTGTATCAGAATCCAAAATCGCTCAAAATCTCGTCATTGCTGCGTTTACCGCCGCCTGCTTTTTTACCGAGCAGTTCCTGCCAGAAGCGGTCATCATAGCGCCGGGATTTCAGCGGAATCGGCATCGGCACGCCCCAGCCCAACAGCAGCACCTCTTCCTTGGGCTGCAAACGGGCCAGCATGCCGCGCAGGGCATCGCGCCCGGCCAGACCGGAAAGCACCGCATGGGTATCGGCATCGTCGCCCAGCCAGCCGGAGATGCGCGTGCCAAGCTGCGACATGACCTCGTCATAGATCTGCGACGGGCGCTGGTCGATAATCAGCAATGTGACATAATACTTGCGCATCTCGCGGGCGATGGTGCTGAAAGTCGTTTGCGAAGCCATCTCACGATTGAGCAGTTTGTGCGCTTCCTCGACCACGATCACCAGCGGGCGCGGTTCTTTCTCGCCGTGGGTGCGGTAGTCGTTGGTGGTCTTCTCCCAGCGGGCGCGGATACGGCGGGTGAGCAGGTTGGTTACCAATAAATAATCCAGATCCGACTCAAAATTACCAAAGGAAAGAATGACATGCTGCCCGGCTTCCAACGCCTTGATGATCTCCTTCAATCCATCGGAGGCAGGGTCTTCATTGATATACGGCCGGTTGAAGAGCCGTCCCAGCTTGCTGTGCAGGGCTTCAGCAGCCGTCACGTTAACCCCATGCGCATTCGCCCAGGCAGCCACGCTGCCCGGCGCGGGCACACGCTTGCCGTCATCGGTCTCCACCATCGTGCCGACTTCCATTTTTTTGAACGCATGATACCAGTTGCCCCCACCCAGCGAATAACGCAGCGCATCCAGGGTGGTCGGGGTGGTTTCTTTCAGGTTCAGCTCGCGGCTTAACATCTCAATATCTTCCGGCTGGATGTCCTTCTCGGCAATCTCCAGATGAAAGTCCGGCGTCTGACTGCGGATGTTGGTGCCGCGCCCCAGGCCGACCACGCGCACCCGGGATTGGAATTTGGTCTTCAGTCCGACCACGCGCTGGTTGGTATCCGAGGCGGTATCGTCAAAGCCATACTCGTTGTGCATGTCAAAAACGAGAATCGAGGATTTGTTGTAATCGATCAACCCGGCCAGGATGATGCGCGTCAGGAAGGATTTACCTGTACCCGTCGCACCGAAAATGCCCGCGGAACGCTGCACAAATTTCTTCAAGTCAATACATATGGGATGCCCCTGCTCGCGGGTGTAACCGATACGGAAGTAGCCTTCCTGGTTCTCGTCGCCGAAGATCTCGGCCACATCTCCGGCCTGGGCCAGGCGCACGCGCGCATGGTGAGAAGGCACCGTCTTGACCGGGATAGGATGCGGGTTCGCATTTTCATGCTCGCGATTCCAGGCATCCACCAGCTGCTGGTAGCGTGCCGGGCCAATCTGTGCGATCAGTTCCGGCTGCGGACCGCGGTCAATCATCAGGGCCGGCAGGACTTCCAGATTGGTGAATAAGGTCTGCCCATGCAGCAGGCGCGCCAGACCAGCCGGCAGGCGTTCTTCGCTCTGCTCATCAGCAAAGCGCGGGTCGGTAGCACCCAATTGCAGGTCGGTCACCAGACCGTAGAACTGCCATTCGCCGCTCTCGATGACCACAAAACCGCCCTCCTGCACCTGCTGGGGCGGGACGGTCAGACGCACACGCAGACTGTCCTTCAGTGAACCGCCGACCAGATAACCGATGTATTCCCCATTCTGGTACACATTGTATTCTGTCATGAAAGACCTCCCTGCATCTGCCCAAAGGCAATGCCGGCATCCCCCAACGCGCCGAGGACGCTCATCAGGGTCGGGTAATCATCGCGCAGCAGGGTGATCAACTCCTGGGTGGCGCGCTCTGCCCAGGCAGGATCGCTGAAAGCCGTACCCGGCGCAGCATGGGCCGCAGCCGCCTGACGCAGATGGGCGGCCAGCATTTCGCCCACTGGCAGGTCAGCGTTGCGCAGCACGTGGCGGAAGTAACCAAAGCTGCCGCTGACGGTGAACTGGCACAACTCCTCCCCGGTGCAGGTGTAGATCGCATCCAGACTAAGCGGCGGGCGCGGCGGAAGCAGGTGCAGGGAACGGCCATGCTCCTGGAAGCCCACAAACACCACGCTGATCTCCAGTGGCACGTTGCGGTTGATGCGGTTGTCAGCGATCACATCTTCGGAAACATGCACGGTGGTGGCAAGCTGGCGCACCAGCCCGTCATCATCAACGTGAATATCATAGATCAGGCCGTAAATTTGATAGTCGCTGCTGCCGCCCAGGGGGATACGAAGCAAGGCGCCAAAAGAAGGCACGCCCCACTGTGAAAGGCGGCAGCCCACCACACAGCCAGTCGTACTGGCGCGTAATAATCGTCCTACTTCAATTGGATCGCTCATTCATGCCTCGCTCTCTTACCAGAATTGTCTTTTGTGGCCTGTTTGTTGGAAGGCCCGTCCACTGATATCCCGCGGCTGCGGAGTTCCATTTCAATCATCGTTTTTAGCTGGTCTTTCTCTTCAAAGCGCACCACCGCCACCTCATGCGAACGGTGCAGGGTATACGGATACGGGCGATTGCCCAGCACATGACACTGTTCGATCAGCACGGCATGCAGCATCCCCACCAGGGCAGCATTCTCTGCCACCCAACGGGGCACTTCTACCCGCACCAGGGAAGGGGAACCTTCGCGGCCAACGTTCATGTAAAAGAAGTGAATCGCAATCTCATCGGTGAAGGTCTGAGCGGTGCGCGACTGGAGCGCAAAAATGGCCGAGCGCTCTCCCGGCCGGAGGACGTCCGCCAGCAAGCCGGCATCTGTCACACCGGGCAGACTGCGTTCGTGTCCAGCGCGGTCCAGCCGTCCGCTCTCGGCGAGCGTGACCAGTTCCAGCAAACGTACCAGCAGGTCAGAACGCGGTTTGTCCACATAACCGGCAGTGGCCGTGAATGGGTTGACCACCGCGCGCAGGGCCTTCAAATAATCCATATAGAGATCGCTCAAATCCGGCCGGTTGAACGGTTCGCGCACAAAAGGCTCCAGCGGGCCGTCGGTCAACGCAGCGACCAGCACGCCAGGGCTGTCCTCATGTTCCGCGGCAGCCAGTACAGCCAGCATCTCCCTTTCGCGTAAATCACGCCGCAGGGCAACCACTTCCTCCCCAATTGCGCCGCCATTGGGGGCGTACAAATCATCACCGGTGATCAATTCGCTGCTCACGCTTTCTGCCGGGGCCTGGCCGGAGCCTGGCGCCATACGGAATGCCCCCACATTGATCACGCCAAAGGGCACACTGTCATGCCGGCTGGGGTTGATCTGCGATCCGTCAGCAGCCAGGATCACCACCTGTGGCGGCATGGGCGGCGGCGGGAAGTGCGCCATCAGTGGTTCAGCCACTGGCACAGCACAGCGCAGATTCTGGTTTTTGGTTGCAGCCTGTTTGACCCAATCCTGAAGCGCATCGAGATTGGTATTATGAGCAGCAAGGAGGGCAACAGCCTGCACCCGCAGCGCGTTCAGCGCCTGCAAACGCTGAGGCTCCATCTCGCCCATCTTCTTAATCTGCCCCTGGATATCCTGATAATTAACTGGCATAAAGTCCCCTGATTGATGGAACATTTGTTTTGTTTAGTATATCATGAGTAGCATTGCAAAATGCAAATAATCCCGGGATTAAAGGCTTCTTCCTTTACAATGATACAATCAACGCACAAATAACTGCACAAGCTGAGGACACATGATTGACAAAAACAATCCAACGAACTCGAACCGTGTAAAATGGTACAGCCGCTGGGTAGCCGGATTCGCCATTATAACAATCCCCATCTTCACCCTTCTCTTCGCACTCAAGCAATCCCCTTTCCAGTACACGCTCAGCCAGATCGGGAATTTTTTTGACTGGGATCACCGTCTGGATTTCATCATCTGGGGCATCGTCACCGGTGCCTGTTTTATGATCTACATCGGTCATCTCTTCCGCCGCGTCAACTTCAAAAACAAACGCGCCATCCGCTGGCTGGTGCTTGCCAACGTCTTTCTCGTGCTCACCGTACTTACTCCCTCCATCAAGGAAGTCTTCCCCATCTCCACTCGCCTGCACTTCCTTTATTCAGGCCTGTTTGCCCTCTCTCTCGTACTCACCACCTCTTTTTTCGTGCAGTATCTGGGTGAAATTGACGAAAAGATATCCGCCTGGTCCCTCAAGTGGGGACAGATCATCGTCGGCGGCTCGGTGCTTTCCCTATTCATCTTCGGCAAAACCGGCATCTTCGAGTTATTTTTCCTGCTTTCCTTCACCATCTACCTGATTGTTCTCAGCAGTTGGCTGCGCAAGGACGAATTCATTGCTGCCCTACAGGAGTACTTCAACTTACATTTCAAACATCGCAAACATGAAAACGACAAACCGTAACGCACAAAACAAAAAAGGACAGGCCTGAAAACCTGTCCTTTCCTCACTTAAAGGCTATTGAGATTCGCTCAAATCAGTTAATAAACCCCGTAGTTGAAGAGCATGCTGCCACTACAGGAATACTCAACTGCGCTCTTAGCGGTTAATCAATTTATGTGAACAGCTATCATTCGTCCTATTCCGCCGTAAAGGAGTTCAGCAGGAACTCGATCTGCACCGGCCCGCCGCCGAACGACATCGCACCAAAGCCAACTGAGCCAGAGTCCAGGCGGCCATCCGTCACAACCCTCTTATTGGGGGGCAGCTGCTCTACGCCGTTGATGAAAACACGCAGTTCCTCGCCCTTGCAGGATAAACCAATCGTGTTGATCTTCAGCGATCCGTTGATGATGTCGGGAGTGTTAACCTTGGTCAGATCCTTGAGTAAATTCACATAAGGATTTTGCTTGCGGGCCAGCAGTGAAGGATCGTAACGGAACATCTGATAGGAACCCGTATTGGGGCCGCGCGTAGCAATCCGCAGCTCATACCAGCCTTCATCAGACTGGCGGCACACCACAGCCATACCATTATTGTCCGCCTTGACCGTTTCCACATCCGTTTCCACGTAAACATCCCCGAATTCGGCGCCCTCTGCAAAGGCGTAAGAATAGGTCTCGGCGGATGGCAGCTCGAACACAAAACGCCCGCCCATCGCGGTGCCAAATTCCTTGCTGCTATCACCAGCCGCAATGAACTGCACCCAGTCAGCATCAGAGCCAACCAGCGGCCCGCCAGCGGGGGCAATTTCTTCTTCCGCCGGCTGTTCTGCAGTCGGCTGCTCTTCAACAGGCTGTGCTTCCGGGGAAGGGGCCTCTTCGGCAGGAGGGGATGGTTGTACCGGTTCCTCAACAGGCGGAGGCGCCAGGGTAGGAATCTCAACAGGCTGTTCCTCAGCTTTGCTGGCGCCAAAACTGCAAGCAAGCAGCAACAACAATGACAAAGACAACAAAATCAATACTTTCGTTCGTTTCATGATCTTCCCTCTCAGTTTGATAAAAATGAACAGAGCAATGCCGGCAACCACACAACATGGACTGATAGATTCCACTATAATGAATTTCAATTTGAAAGTCAAGTAAATCAAGATTATAAAAATGGATAATATTAGTCAGGAATAAAAAACACCGCCCTTTCGGGCGGTGTCAAGCACAGCACTCTTGTTTTTATGGCTTGGACAAACCGAAATAGTCCATCATGATGTTGACCGGCATCGTGTCGTAAGACATGGCGCCAACACCAACCATCCCGCCCTCGGTCAAGGTGCCATCCTGAACAGTAACAATTTCTTTACTATTGACTTCTAACATCAGGGTAGTGCCTTTGCACATAGCGCGCATGACATTATCCCGGGTGGGGGAAATCGCATCTGAAACACCCTTCGCCAATTCAATATACGGGTTCTTGTAATCATCCCGCAGCGCGGCATCATAGCGATAAATTGCATATTGCGCAGTGCTGGAAACACGAAATTCATACCAGGCCGTCTGATCGGCAGCGGCACGGCAGACCAGGGCAATCCCGTTTTGGTGGGCACCGCCAGCCTGATACTTAAGCTCCAGCAAAACATCCGCAGCAGCAGGGCGCTGGTTGAACTGGTATACATAGGTTTCCAGGTCATACAGGCCAAACTTCAGTTTGCCATCTTCATAGGCGATCTTCGACTGTCCCTTGCCAGGCTGGGCCTGTGAGGTCAGAAAAACCGGCGCGCTCCAGTCCTCAGTGAGGACGTTGAACTCGTCCAGATAGTCATCCTTGACTTGCTGAAGCTTGGGAGTCGGGGTGAGTTCAACCTCAACCGCACCCACGCCACTGATCTCGGATGTAGGCATGGCCGCCGCCTCTTCTGCTGCTGGGGCATCGTTACCGGTGATGGCGTCGGCAACGCCGCCCAGGGTGCACGCCAGGGTCAAAAACACCAATGCTGCCAAAGTGATCAAAATAGATTTCTTTTTCATAATCCTTCTCCTTTCAATTGCAACACAAAACAAACCACCTGTTTCGCAAGAAACGGCGTGACAAAATGCTGCCTGTGAATGCGGTCTACGATAGTATTAGAATGGAACGCAGGCAATCGCCCTGGCGCAGCGCACCAGACGGTTGCGCTTCAACGTCAACCTTCCGCAGACGTCTCTGCAGTGGGTTCAACACGGTTTTTCATGGCTTCCAGATGCTCCTGCACAACATCCTGCGGGCAAAGGATAATGAAGAGGTAGATACCCAAACCCAACACCAGGCCATCATCCACCATAGTGGGGACAACGTCCGGCAAGAACAAATATAGCAGGCTGCCAATCGGCAAGATTTTCAGGAAGGGACTGACGCGGGGATCAAGCATCAACAACCAGATCAGCCGTAAATAAACGGCTGCTTTATGGAAAATGGAATCCCTCTTCGGGGTAATCGATTGATCAGTCGCCATGTATTCCTCCACTACCATTATAACCACGAAGCCCTTGAGCCTGCGTTTAGAGTTTGATTAATTGCTGATAAGAATTTGATTAATGAAAACACCACTCAGGATAGCGTCCGCCGGGCGAAACCCACATCTTTTCCCCGCTTTCAAGCTTAATGATCCACAACCCCGCGCCTTCCGTAACGTCGCCAAGCGGTGTTTGTTCATACAGCAGATACCCGCCGTCCGGAGACCAGCTTAAATCTTTATGGAAATATCCCTTGCCCGTCGTCACAGATGCTACTGTACCGGTCTCAGGATCATACAGCAGGATATTGGTGCCGTCCATGATCTCCCCCTGACGGTGGACAATCGCGATCGCACGCCCATCCGGCGCCCAGACGCCGCCATTGGTTTCCCCGTTCAATTGGCGGGTGATGTTAACCGTGCTGCCCTCCAGCGGGTCATGCAGGAAGAGGTTCGCAATCAGCTTTCCCTCTTTCTCTACCAGATTGGTGTACAAAAAGCGGTCTTCGTGCGGCGCCCACACCACCTTCGCCCCCACATTATTGGGGATGGAAGTGGACTGTTCGGCCTCAAAATCATACACGTAAATACTCGAATCAATGGAATTAACATAACTCAGCCAGCGCATATCATGTGAAAAGCCGGCATTAAAATTGAACACTTGAGGGTTGTCAATCAACGCGGCTGCACTGCCCTCTGCCAGATTAAGCAGCCAGATGCGCATGCTGCCAAACATGGACTGCTCATCCGGGAAGCTGATCCGCTCGAAAGCCAGCTGCATCCCGTCCGGGGTGAGCACCAGCCCTTGCAGAAGAGCGTTCTCCGCCTGGTAGATAGTCTTGCGTTCCTTTCCGTCCGGCTGCATCTGGATAATCTCACTCTGATGGGTATCGCCGTCAAAATTGGCATAATACACCACGCCCCGCCGGTTATCGGTGGCAAAATCGACCACCCCGCCCGGCTCATCAGTGATGGGCTGGACCAGGGATTCGACAGGTGAGCTGACGTACAGTTGATTTTTACGCTCCCCGTCATAGTTCATAAAAACAATCTGCGCCTCAGAAAACACGAAATCCGCCGGCGCAGGCATCGTCTGCGCGGGGGCAGCCGTTTGTGACGGCGGTTGATAGCGCCCCAGGGCAGTGTAGGTGAGACCAATACCGAGAGCGAAAATTACGATGGCACTCACCAGGGGAGCATACGGGATGGCACGCTCGAAGAAAGTGAAGCGGGCCAGAAACTGCCGTCCCTTCATCACCGACAGACCGATCAGGATGAGCGAGACGGCAATGCCAATGCTGAAAGAGGAAATCAGAAAAATGCCCAGGGGCAGCTGCTGCGATGCGGCCGCGATGACCATGATCGCCACAGCATCCGGGCAGGGCACCATCCCTCCGCTGGTGCCAATCGCCAGCAGGGTTTTCCAGTCCATTTTGGAAGTGTCCGCTTTGTGACGGGGCGCATATTTTGGGCCGACATGCCAGTGCGAAGGCGCACCTTCAGTGATCGGCTGCTCAATCCTGATCCGCGCCCGTCCGGCGTCCTCGTCCAGCACTTCAATCTCCGGCTCCTGCTGCGCTGCTTCGCGCAGTTCTTTCGCCCGTTTGCGGTAAAAGCGGGAGGCCTTGAAGATCAATATCCCGCCGATCACCAGGATCAAAACACCCGAAAGCACTTCCATCAAGGGGAAAAAGCTGGTGGGCATGATCAGCCGCGAGGTGAACAGCAGCAGCAGACCGATCACGATCACCGTGACCGTATGCGTGATGGCAACGATGATGCCGAGATAGAGAGCATATACCCAATTGCCTTTGCTGCCCAGCATATACGCGGTAACAATCGACTTACCATGCCCCGGAGAAAAGGCATGCAGCATACCCAGCAGGATGGCGACGCCCGCCGCCCCCAAAAAGAAGAGAAAGCCCTTGCCCTGCGTGGCTTGCTGCACAATCCCCGTCAACCGCGAACGGGTTTGCAGGCTTCCGGTCAGGTCCTGCGGGGCCTCCACCACCAACCCGCCCATTTGCGGCTTGCCGCTATCCCACGTCACCAGCCAGTCTTCATCGGAAAACATGGAGCGCGAGAGGTCAAAGCTCAGCGAATCCGGCCCCTGCTGGATGTGCTGTATGCGCCAATTATCATGTGCGTGCAAATAAAACCAGTGATTATTGGTGGTTTGGTCAAACCGGTTGCGAATTAACAGCGGGAAAGGCTGTTTCAACCCTTCTGGCAGAGGCGCAGTCAACAGGAAACTGATCTCTTCCTCCCCCAGCTCCAGAGCAGTCTTCTCCGCCGGCCAATGGATCTCTGCAATCTCCCAATGAATGAGGATATCCCCGGCAACCGTCTCCAGCGAGAGCACGCGGGCCGCCACGTAAGCGCGCGTCTCCGCTTTACTGATCTCTCCATCCATATTCAGGTCAGCCTCAAACCACACCGCATTCGCCAGCAGCGGCCCGGTGGTGATGCGCCATTCCAGTTGAAGCCGGTCGGCGAAAATGTCCAGGGTCAGGGTATGCAGATACTCATCCAGCGGGTGCGCCGAAGCAGGCACAGCAGCCGCCAGCAGCAGGAAGACAGCCAGCACCAAGGCACACGTTGATGTAAATTGGTGTACGCGAATCGTTTTTGGCGGTTTTCCAGGCATGGTACATCATCCTTTTGGGTGTCGTGCTGACTGAATTATAACCGGGGAAACCAGGGATCAGTCAACCCGCCAATCCGTATCGCCTGTAGGGTGCATTCGCTTCTGAACGCACCCATCAACAAGCCCCAATTGGAATTTCTCCCCTTTCAAAGTATCTCTTGGGGCGTTATCAAGGCACACTCCCTGAACTTCACTGAAAACGACTACAGCAGCACCCAACATCCCATCCTCCAAACAGACACCGTCTCATCCCGCGGGACAACGGACAGGTTATAAACCTGTCCCTACCTTGACATGGATGTTTCATCATCACACCATGTTATAAAGGAGCCGTACAAGATTTTGTGGAAGTTTGTTTACTGGTAAAATGATAATTGACACTACACAAAACCATGAAGTACGAGCAAAATGGTATTATGCCGCTTTCGCGGCATAATGTGTCACCGTTCAAGCACCTTAAAAAACCTTTTATTCAAATGTTTTCAGAAGGAGGAATGAATGCCCCCAAAGGGACGAATCGAAGTCAGCGATTTCTACTGTAAAGGCTGTGGCCTGTGTGTGAATTACTGTCCACAGCAAGTGATCCGTCTGGCACCCGACCGGTTGAACCCTAAAGGATATCACCCTGCCGAGCAGTACCTGGAAGACTGCACTGCCTGCGGCATCTGCGCCCTGGTCTGCCCGGATGCAGCCATCACCGTCTACCGCTTTGCCAAACAGCCCGCCCCGGCGAGCGCATAGGAGATCAACATGGCAAAAGAACTGCTTAAAGGAAACATCGCATTTGCAGAAGCGGCGGTGCGGGCCGGCGTTGACGCTTATTTCGGCTACCCCATCACCCCGCAAACCGAAGCACTCGAATATCTCTCCTGGCGCATGCCGAATTTGGACCGCGCCTTTGTGCAGGCCGAAAGCGAACTCGGCGCGATCAATATGGTCTACGGCGCCGCCTGCACCGGACGGCGGGCGATGACCTCCTCTTCCAGTCCAGGCGTCAGCCTGATGATGGAAGGCCTCTCCTATATCGCCGGTACCGAAGTGCCCATGGTCCTCGTCGATGTAATGCGCGGCGGTCCCGGCCTGGGCAACATCGCCCCCGCCCAGAGCGACTATAACCATATCGTGCACGGCGGCGGGCATGGCGACTACTACCCCATCGTCCTTGCCCCGGCCAACATCCAGGAGACCATTGACCTGACCTACGAAGCCTTCGAGCTGGCCGAGAAATACCGGTCAATCGTCGTCATCCTGATCGACGGCAGCATCGGCCAGATGATGGAACCTGCCGAGCTGCCGCCAATGAAATCCCGCAAAAAGCAATTCCCCGAATGGGCAACGGATGGCTGTGAAGGCCGACCGGCCCGTTTTTTGTCATCGATTGCCCTCGATCCCCCCATTCAGGAAATCACCAACCTGCGCATCCTCAAGCGCTGGAACGAAGTCCGTGCCAACGAAGTACGCTATAAAACCTACTTCATGGAAGATGCACGCTATGCCGTCGTTGGTTTCGGCACCGCCGGGCGCGTATCCCTGAGCGCCGTGCGCGCCGCCCGCGCCGAAGGCATCCCGGTTGGCCTGGTGCGCCCGGTCTCGCTGCACCCCTTCCCCGAACAAGTGCTGGGTGACCTTAGCAAAAAACTGGACGGCATGCTGGTCGTAGAAATGAATAATGGTCAGATGTTGGACGACGTGCGTGTGCACACCAAAGACAGACTGCCCATCTCCTTCCTCGGACGCCCAGGCGGGGTGATCCCCATGGAAGAAGAGGTCCGCGAGGCGATCAAACGCCTGGTGGCAAACCCGCCCCCCATCGGTTCGGATCCCCGGGACCGCTGGTTTGCTGAAATTTGCAGGGAAAAAGGAGTCTGCTGATGGAAAACACAATCACCCAAAAAGAAAGCATTGTCTACCAGCGTCCGGCATCCTTCCGGCCAGCACCCACCCACTACTGCCCGGGCTGCACGCACGGCATTGCCCACCGGCTGATCGCCGAAGTGGTCGACGAAATGGGCATCCGCGAAAAAACGATCGGGGTTGCCTCGGTTGGCTGTTCCGTCTTCACCTACCGGTATTTCAATTTTGACTTCACCCAGGCGCCGCATGGCCGCGCCCCGGCCATGGCAACCGGCATCAAACGCACCCTGCCGGATAAAATCGTGATCACCTACCAGGGCGATGGCGACCTGGCTTCAATCGGCATGGGCGAAATTGCCGCCGCGGCAGCGCGGGGTGAAAACATCTCGGTCTTCTTCCTCAACAATGCCATCTACGGGATGACCGGCGGCCAAATGGCCCCCACCACCCTGCCCGGACAAAAGACCTCCTCCAGCCCGAGCGGACGCGACGTGGAAACTGCGGGTTATCCCGTCCGCACCTCCGAAATGCTCGCCACCCTGGACGGCGCGGGATACGTGGTGCGGCGCAGCCTGCATTCCCCCAAAGAAATCCACCGCACCAAGAAAGCCATCCGCATGGCCTTTGAAACCCAGCTGCGCGGCCTCGGCTTTTCGATGGTCGAGATGCTCTCCTCCTGCCCCACCAACTGGGGAGAAACACCCAACGATGCCATGAGCTGGATCGAGGACAATATGATGCCCTATTATCCAATTGGCGACTTCAAAGTCCATCCGGCCCTGGCCGAAGTGAAAATATAGGAGGAGACATCCATGCAAACTGAAATCATCATCGCTGGTTTTGGCGGACAAGGCGTTTTGTTCGCCGGGCAGCTGTTGGCCTACACCGCCATGGAAGAAGGCCTCGACGTCACCTGGTATCCCTCCTATGGCCCCGAAATGCGCGGCGGCACGGCTAACTGCACCGTCATCATCGCCGACGAAGAGATCGGCGCACCGGTAGTCACCCGCCCCACCGCCTGCATCGCCATGAACCTGCCCTCGCTGGACAAATACGAAAATCTGGTGAAAAAAGACGGCATACTGATCATCGACTCCTCGATGGTTGACCGTCCGGTGAAACGGGAAGACGTGCGGACTGTGGTGCTGCCGGCCAGTTCACTGGCCGAAGAATTGGGTAACAAACGCATGTCGAACATGATCCTGCTCGGCGCCTTGATCGCCAACCTGCCCGTCATCTCGATGGAATCGTTTGAGCGCAGTCTCAAAGAGCACCTCCCCGAGCGCCACATGCACCTGCTTGAGGCCAACGTCAAGGCGTTGGAGAAAGGCGCATCCTACGTAGCGGAGTAAATCAACCATGCCTTCGTAGGGGCGATTTACAAATCGCCCCTACAAGAACCTGACTATAAACAACTCCCCGACCCAAAACCGGGGAGTGTTCGATTTTCAAGATTTTCCAAATTCCTGGGTTGAATTCGGATACGTTACTGTCAAGAATACCGCGGACTAGCTTCAAGAAGAATCCCATCTTCATCAAAATACAAATTCCACCGAAATAAAGCCATAAACCTGCTGCGTTCTGTAAACCATATCTTTTCGTTATATGCCGATACTATTTCCTCAGAATTCTCAAAACGCCGTTTGGTCATCCCTTCATAGCGAATTTCCCATTTTCCAATACTATCGTAAACTTCATAAACTTCCTCCCGTGTCATACCAGGCTGAAGCGATTCAAACAAATAACCTCTTGCCCCTGACCAAGATGGCTCAACATCAATTCGTCTGGCAATGAATACTGCCGTCAAAGGATTAGGAATAAAACTGTAGTAATAAAATGCTGCGAACGCAACAACCACAGATACAATAATAAATGCAAGACTTTTGATCAAAAATCTATTAGTAAACCGTCCATCTTTTTCTGTCTTGAAGGCCTGATATTTTGATTCTTTCATCCCGCACTCCTGATTTTAAAGAATTCCAAAGCCCTGAGATCACCACTGCAACCAAACTCACCACATTCCTCCCTTAAATTGCATGCTGGAAATGAGCGAAAAATGGGGGAGAGTCTTTTGTCGACAAATAAGCCAGGGTGGTTTTCAATCATTCCTGTCTTTAAAACCACCAGATTCCTTCCCTAAAATCGAAGATTTTGGGGAAGGCTAGGATGGGGTGTCGTTAAAGCTTCTCCACCCCTCTGACAATCAACCTGACCGCATCGTCCAGCTTCTCCGGCTGCACAAATTCCCCAATCACCGCCGTGCGGTCCGCGACACCGGAATAAAAATCTACCAAGCTGTGGATGCTGGAAGCAATCGTCAGGGAAAAGACCAGCGTATACCCAGCAGCATGCCCATCATCAATTTGATGTACAGCCTCGGCAGATTGGAAGCGATGCCGCCCAGAATGGGCGGTAAAATACGTTGAAACCAATTATGCGGGAATATCGATCCCCGTCCAAAACGCGTCGGCTGCATTATAATAATAGCGTCATGCTTGACCGACAAAATTCTTGCCAAGATTTGAAAGGTAGACACATGAAAATTTTTATCACCGGTATCAGCGGTTTCCTGAGCATTAATCTGGTCCGCCATCTTTTTGAAAAAGGCTATCAGCAAATTTCCGGGATCGATCTGCTTGATTTCTCCTATCCCGAAAAAGATGACATTACCTTTTTCCAGGGAGATATCCGCGACCCGGAAGCTGTTAAGCAAAGCATGCAGGGCGCCGATGTGGTCATTCACACCGCCGCCGCTCTTCCGTTATACACACCAGAAGAAATCTATTCTACCGATGTGGAAGGCACGCGCATCCTCCTGCAGCAGGCGCTGGTGTATGGCGTCAAACGTTTCATTCACATTTCATCCACCGCCGTTTACGGGGTTCCCGACCATCACCCTCTTTTCGAAACAGACGAAATGATTGGGGTTGGCCCTTATGGGGAAGCAAAGATCAAAGCAGAAGAAAGCTGTCATGAATTTCGTGACAAAGGGCTGTGCGTGTCCATCCTGCGCCCAAAATCCTTCGTCGGGCCGGAAAGGTTAGGCGTGTTCGCGATTTTTTATGAATGGGCCAGTCAGGGAAAAAACTTCCCGATGATCGGCTCGGGCAATAACCGCTACCAACTGCTGGACGTGGCAGACCTTTGTTCGGCAATTGATGCTTGCATGAGCCTGGACGAAACCCTGGTAAATGATACCTTCAACATCGGTGCAGCAGAATTTACCACCATGAAACAGGATTATCAAGCCGTACTGGATGAAGCCGGATTTGGGAAACGGATCATTCCCTTCCCCGCCAAACCCGTCATTCTGATTTTGAAAGTGCTCGATGCGCTCAAATTATCGCCGCTTTATCCGTGGATCTATGAAACAGCTGCAAAAGATTCTTTTGTCTCGATTGAAAAAGCGCAGAAAGTTCTGGGATTTCAACCCCAATATTCAAACCAGGATGCCATGCTGCGTAATTATCAATGGTATTTAGCCAACAAAGACAATTTCGCCAGCGGCGACGGAGTGACCCATCGTGTTCCCTGGAAACAACAGGCGCTTAAGTTTGTTAAAATATTCTTCTAGTTTTTATTCTACCCACTTAAAACCGGCCTTTATCAGGCCGGTTTTATCCTTGCACATTGAAAAAAACTGTGATATGATAGCGCAACTCGAAACAACATCGAGCTGGCCGCTCCTCAGGGAGTGTTTTTTATTGATATGCGGGAAAAAGAAATCATTCATAGCAGAACCGCAGTCCCAATCCAAACGGAACCCCGCATCATGGGGCTCCGCTTATCGTATCTGTCAGCTTGAAGCGGTTTATCACGGGGAACCTTTCAACGGCATCCCTCACATCAAGGATAAAAAGATGCAAACTGCTTTTCTTACGCGGGAAGGATATAACACTCTTCAAGAAGAACTGGATTTTCTGCGCAATGAACGACGAAACGAGATCGCCGACCGGCTGCACGCTGCCATTGAAGAAGGCGGAGAACTGATCGAAAACGCAGAATACGAAGCTGCCAAAAATGAACAGGCTTTTGTTGAAGGCCGCATTAAGGAGCTTGAAATCCTGCTGGCAAAGGCCAAGGTGTTCGATAATTCGGATATTCCCACTGATGTGATCCAGTTCGGCTCATCTGTTACCATTCAGGAAGACGATCTGGAACCGGAAAAATTCGTGATTGTCGGCAGCGCTGAAGCCAATGCCAGTGAAGGCAAAATTTCCAACGAATCACCGCTGGGACTCGCCCTCGATGGACATAAGGCCGGCGATGTGGTAGAAGTGAATGCTCCGGCAGGCTCATTCACTGTAAAAGTCGTGAAAGTTGGTTAGGTAAAAACCGAGAAATCATTACGGCCCTGCCCCTTTCCCGGGCGGGGCTATTGTTTAACAAAGGACACACGCCATGGAATTTTCAGAACTGGAACAACAACGGGTAGATAAAATTCACCAGATGCGCGCGGCAGGTATTGAGCCTTATCCGGCCCGCATTGAACGCACCCACACCATCAGCGAAGCGCGGGCACTGTTTGAAGCCATGGATGGGGATGAGGGTGCCGATCCGGTTCAGGCCACCCTCACCGGACGCATCCGTTCCCTGCGGGCGATGGGCAAGATCAGCTTCACCCACATCGAAGACGCCACCGGTACCGTGCAGCTCTTCCTGCGTATCAATGATGTCGGCGAAGAGAGCTTCCACCAGTTCAAGGAATTTTTCAATATCGGCGACTATATCCAGGCCAGCGGTGAAATGTTCCGTACCCGCACCGGCGAAATTTCGCTGCGGGTCAGCAGTTATAAAATGCTGGCAAAGTCCATCCTGCCCCTGCCTGCTGCCAAAAACGTGGAAGGCGAGGACGGCGAAGTGGTACAACATGCCACCCTGTCTGACCCCGAAGTGCGCTATCGCCAGCGCTATGCCGACCTGGCCGTAAACCCCGAGGTGCGCGAGTTGTTCCGTGTACGTGCCGGCGTGGTGCAGGCCCTGCGCGACTTTCTCAACCAGCGCGACTTCCTCGAAGTGGAAACCCCCATCCTGCAGCCCATTTACGGCGGTGCCGCCGCGCGGCCTTTCGTCACCCATCACAATCAACTGCATCAGGACCTCTTCCTGCGCATCTCTTTCGAGCTGTATCTGAAACGTCTGCTGGTCGGCGGGCTGGACCGTGTCTATGAAATCGGGCGTGACTTCCGCAATGAAGGCGTATCCTTCAAGCACAACCCGGAATTCACCCAGCTTGAGTTCTACATGGCCTATGCGGATTACTTCAAAATCATGGAATTGACCGAACAGATGGTCTCCGAAGTTGCCCAGAAAACCCTGGGCACGATGGTCATCCAGTTCAACGGCAATGAGATTGACCTGACCCCGCCCTGGAAACGGATAGAGCTGCGCCAGGGGCTGATTGATGCCGTGGGCATTGATATCAATGAACACGAAACCGCCGAAAGCCTGGAAGCAGCGATGACGGCCAAAGGCATCAAGGTCAAACCCGGCTCGCCGCGCGGCAAGCTGATTGACGCCATGATGGGTGACATCCTCGAACCCAGCTTTATCCAGCCCACCTTCCTATACAACTACCCGCGCGATATTTCTCCGCTGGCAAAGAGCAAACCGGAAGACCCGCAGACCGTGGAGCGCTTTGAAGGCTTCATCGGCGGCATGGAGCTGTGCAATGCCTTTACCGAGTTAAACGACCCGCTGGACCAGGAAAGCCGCTTCCTCGAACTGGGCCGCACCTATGCAGACGGTGATGATGAGAAGAATCCCATGGACGAAGACTACCTGCGTGCCATGTCCTACGGCATGCCCCCCTGCGGCGGCTTCGGCATCGGCGTAGACCGGCTGGTGATGCTGCTCACCAACCGGCGCAGCATCCGCGAAGTGATCCTCTTCCCCCACCTGCGTGACCGCGACCGCGGCAGCGAAGAATAAATTTCACCTGAGCCTGTCCAGTGCCGCTGCCTGGGCCTGCCGAAGGCCGCTGCCTGAGCCTGCCGAAGGCCGCTGCCTGAGCCTGCCGAAGGCTTTGACTTTAAAAAAGCAATCCCCACAGCCGATTCGGCTGTGGGGATTTTTATGCGTGTCAGGCGCTACTTTCCAAACTTGTCCACTTTCTTCTGCAAGCCCGAGACCATCTCTTTCAAGTCCCGTACTTCCTGCAGCAGCGAACTTCTTTCGCCAGCGTCCTGATCCTGCGCCGGCCAGAATCCGCGGCGGCGCTGGCGGCCGAACCCAAAAGCTCTGCGCCCAAACCCTGGGCGTCCATATCCGGGCTGGTCATCGCCGCTGCAATATCCAGCCTGTCGTCCTGTCAGCGGGCCATCCCCCTGCGGCCCTGTTTTATCTCCACCAGGCATAATCGCCTCCTTTTTGTGGTTGATCATGGTACCGCCCAACTCAGGCGGTTTTTTCATGTGCTTCCAGCACACGATTCAATACACTGCGCGTTTCTTGCAGATCCTTGATCTGAAAATCCAGTAACTCTCTGCCATCATCCGTCAACTGATACACCCGCCGCGGGGGACCCTGACTTTCATCGTCATCCCAACTCGATCCAATCGCGCCCAGCCCTTCCAGGCTGCGTAAAGCCCGATAAACCTGGTTGGGATTGTTCACAGAAATGGAAAAGGTTTCAGATAATTTTTCTATCAGGGCATAACCATGCAGCGGCCCATTTTCCAGCAAGACCATCAAGGCCGGCTGAACCAGTTTGATCCGGGATTGCCCGTGTGGCCGCCCCATCCCCCGGTGTCCGCCACCGCCTCGCGGTGAACGTCTATGGTTTCCATACATTATCACTCCTTATTTTCATTATCTTGATCATGTCTTCATCATACACCACTAATTACTTTTTGTCAATACCTAATTTGTCAATATCTGGAGCGTCAATAGACGAGATAAAAATGCTCTCCTGCATGTTTTTTTGCAGGAGAGCCACTCTATAAGTATGATCAGAAGACTGCTGGATCTCTGATTGACCAATCAACCAATCCCCAGCCGCTACCCCTTCACCGGCGTCACACGCACATTGTCTTCCCCGATGATCGCGCTTAATTTGCGCAGCATCTCGGTACTGATCCCCGTCGTACTGTTGGGGAACTCCACCAGATAATCTTTTCCCCCCTCGTGGATCATCAAGGAGAAGCGGTCTAACCCGGGACACGAACGCAGCAGTCCATGCAAGCGCTGCAAGCGGCGCTGGTCTCGCACCTTGTCACCACAGGGATGCAGGATCACCGTCACCATGCGCGGATTATCCGCCTTTTTCTTCATTCGCAGCGTCATCCCGGTGCCCTGCCCCCCATTTGGCGGGACGGTAGCTGCATCTGGCGGAACAATATAAGGCGGCAATTTGAATTCCTTTGAACGCCCAGGATCTGACACGGGGGGAGCTTCCACCGGTTTTTCCGCCACCGGGTCTACCGTTTTTTTCTGGACAGCCTGCGACGAGTCTTTTGACTCCGCTGGCGGCGGGTTGTTGAATCGCTCCGGCCGCGGGGCAACCACCCAATCATCCGGCATGGGCGGGCCTTCTCCAAAAGGATCATCCGGCTCAGCCACCCGATGTACCGGCACTGCCTGCGGCTGCACGGGGGGCGGGGACGAATAAGAAGCCGCTTCAGGCGTTGGCGCTTCATCAGGCACTACGTGGCAAACCGGCGTCGTCCTTGCCTGCGGCTCGTCGTCATCCTCATCGTCATCGTCCTCAAAATCCGGCTCTGCATCCACATCAAAACCGTCCAAATCCAGCGGCGGCAAGGAGAACAGCTCCACACTGTCAGGCATTTCCAGCAAGCGGTCCTGAACAATCCCATCCGCCGGGGCGGGATCAGCCTCATCGAGGGAAATCAATTCAATCTGGTCAGCCAGCACCTTCGGGTCTGAACCATCCGCATCCACCTTGCCGCGTACCAGGATCAAATTATCTACCTTGAGCAGTCCATTGTACTGCGCCCAGACGCGCGGGAAAACAACCAGATCCAGGGCGCCCTGAATATCCTCAATGGTCACAAATGCCATTGGGTCACCTTTTTTGGTCTGGTGACGGCGCAGCCGCACGACCATTCCCGCCACGGTAACCGGCTTCTTGTTCCCTACCTCTCCCAATTGGCCGAGAAGGTGGGTCACCTTGCTTTTAAGCAGTCCCATGTACGGAGAAAGGGGATGATCCGACACATACAGGCCCAGCAATTCTTTTTCCCACTCCAGCTGCTCGCGCTGATCGATCATATCAACAATCGGCAGGTGAATTTCATCCTGCACGCCCGTCATTTCTCCAAAAAAGCTCAATTGACCGCTTTCCGCCGCCTTGAAATGACTGGCGCTGAGTGCGGTCAGGCTTTCCATAATCATCAAAATCGCCGGCCGCGGCCCAAAAGCATCCAGCGCCCCCACCCGGATCAGGCTTTCGAGAGCGCGCTTGCCCACATGACGCAGATCCACCCGGTTGACCAGGTCTGCCAGGTCTTTGAAAACGCCTCCCTCGGCGCGCGCCTCCAGAATGGTATTGACCGGCCCCTGTCCTACATTTTTCACCGCCCCCATGCCAAACCGGATCACCGCAGAACCATCCTCACGGTCTTCGATGCTGAAATCCCAATCACTGTGATTGATGTCCGGCGGCAAAACTGCAATACCCATGCTCTGGCAGTCCGCGGCATAAAAAGCTACCTTGCCGGAGTCGTTTTTGGAAGCCGAAAGCAGGGCGGTCATGTATTCAACCGTGTAATGCGCCTTCAGGTACGCCGTCTCTACGGCGATGACCCCATAATCCGCAGCATGGCTTTTGTTGAAACCGTAGCGGGCAAAATTTTCCCAGTCAATGAAAATCTGCTCCGCAATTTTGCGCTCGATATCGTTCTGCACCGCGCCTTCAATAAACTGCTTGCGATGCTTTTCAATATCTTTCTTTTTCTTCTTGGCAATCGCCTTGCGCAGCCCGTCCGCCTCAGAAGCCGTATAATTTGCCAGATCCATGGCGGCAAACATGATCTGCTCTTGATAGATCGGGATGCCGTAGGTTTCATTAAAGATCGGTTCCAGCTTGGGATGGGCATATACGGCTTTCTCTTCGCCGTGCATGCGGCGAATATAATCCGGGATGAACCCCAGCGGCCCGGGGCGGTATAGCGCCACCATAGCGATAATATTATCCAGATTTTGAGGTTTCATCTGCATCAGATAGCGGGTCATGCCGCTGCCTTCCAGCTGGAAGACGCCCGCTGTGTGGCCTTCACCCATAAATTTATAGGTCTCGGGGTCGTCGAGAGGAATGTTTTCCAGGGTATAGCGGATGCCGTGCCGTTTTTCGATCAGGGCACAAGCCCTTTGCATGATTGTCAAAGTAGACAACCCAAGGAAATCAACCTTTAACAAACCCAGCGCATCCACCACCGCCATTTCGAACTGGGCAACCGCCTTGATCGGCGAATCATCCGAGTTGCTGGTCGGGCGGTGCAGGGGAGCATATTTGGTAATCGGCACATCGGTAATGATCACGCCGCAGGCATGGGTGCCGGCATTGCGAATGGCGCCCTCCATCTGCTGGGCCGTATCCAGCAGATCACGCAGATAATCATACGTATCACGCATTTCTTTAAGCTCTGGGGAGACCTCAAACGCTTTCGCAATGGTCATGCCAGGGTTGCCAGGGATCAGTTTGGCAACGCGGTCTACCTCGGAAAGCGGAATATCCTTCACCCGCCCCACGTCACGGATGGCAGCCTTGGCCCCCATGGTGCCGAAAGTGATGATCTGCGAAACACGATCAGCGCCGTATTTGTCAGCGCAATACTGCATAATATCCGCCCGGCGGTCATCCTGAAAATCCAGGTCAATATCCGGCATGCTGATGCGCGCTGGATTAAGAAAACGTTCAAAAAGCAGGCCGTGACCGAGAGGCTCGACATTGGTGATGTCAAGAGCATAGGCCACCAGAGAACCGGCAGCCGAACCGCGCGCGTTGTACCAGATGCCCAGTTCGCTTGCATGCCGGCACAAGTCCCAGGTGATGAGGAAGTAGGCATCAAAGCCCATTTCATTGATCACCCCCAGTTCATATTCAAGACGCTGCTGCACTTCTTCATCCCTGGCATGGCTGCCATATTTGCGATCCACCCCTTCGTCACACAGCATGCGCAGATACGACGGAACCGTATACCCTTCCGGAACATCAAACAGCGGCAAATGGTAGCCCGTCTTCCCCAGGTCAACATTGCAGCGTTCGGCAATCTCCAGCGTGGTGGGCAGCGCCTGGGGAATATCCGCAAACAGGGCCGCCATCTGTGCCGGGCTGCGCAGGAAATAGCTGTCGTCATTCATCTTCATCCGGTACGGGTCGCTGATCAGGGCACCGGTCTGAATGGCAAGCAAAATATCCTGATATTTGGCATCTCCCTGATCGACATAATGGACATCATTGGTCGCCACAAACTGCGCATCATACCGTTTGCCCAACCGCAGCAAAGCCTGGTTGGCTTTCTCCAGATCATCAATATTATGACGCTGCAGCTCCAGGAAGAAGCGTTCCCGCCCAAAAACGTTGAAATACCAGTCCAGCTTCTGGATGGCCGATTTTTCACCTTCCTCCAGAATCGCACGGGGGATTTCACCGGCCATGCAGGCAGACGTACAGATCAACCCTTCAGCGTGATCGGCCAGATAGGCATGGTCAATACGCGGCTTGTAATAAAAGCCTTCCAGTTGGGATGCGCTGGCAATCTCCAGTAAATTCAGATAGCCGGTCTGGTTTTCGGCCAGCAGCAAAACATGATTGGCGCGTTTGTCATATTTGGGATCACGGTCTGTCATCCCGCGCGGCGAAAGATAGGCCTCCAGACCGATGATCGGCTTGACCCCCACCGCATTGGCCGCATTGAAAAAATCAACGACGCCAAACATGGTGCCGTGATCCGTGAGGGCTACGGCAGGCATCTCATGATCTTTGGCGCGCGCAACCAGCTTCTTGAGATCGCTGAAACCATCAAGAATGGAATATTGTGAGTGGACATGCAAATGAACAAAAGACATGAATAGTAGCAACCTTCAAACAGTAATTTTTTTCGCGTACCACACCGCGTCCCATCGCTTCGGGAAACGTTTTGTCATCACACCCTGTGGGTATTCATAGAACGGATGTTGCTAAAATGATTATAGCACGCAGGACTGTCAGGAAGAAAAACTTTAATCTTAAGATTTTGGTTTTTTTAAGATTGGGGAAGTCCCTGCAGGCCGCCGCCCCGATATAATTGAAGGAATGAATTTGAGTTACGTCCCTCGCTCCCCCGCGCCGCAGGCGGGGGAGCGAGGGCGGGGGTGAGGAAGACAAAACAATGAAAGGATTCACTCTCCACTTGCTTGCATTAATAGAACATTTGACCTATAATAGAACAAACGAAACCATCTACTCAAAATGAGGTAATCATGTACGGCGCAACAAAAGCTATTTTTCCCGGGTTCATCGTCGGCAGCCTGGCAATCATCTTCCTGACCGGTATGGTTGCCCGCCCGCAGACAGATCCACAATCTCAGGCCATTTTCCAGAATATCCTGCAGCCCGTTGCACAAAACGCAGCTGCCCAGCCAGCCCAGCCTGACCAGCCAGCAGATATGCAGGACGCCATTGCCTGCTCCCTGCCTGTCAATTTTCCCGCTTCCGTGCGCCAGTGGTGCGCGGTGATCGAGAGCAGCGCCCGTCAAAACGGGCTTGAACCGAAGCTGATCGCTGCGGTCATGCTGCAGGAAAGCGTGGGCGACCCGCAGGCCGTCTCCCGCTCCGGTGCGATCGGTCTGATGCAGGTCATGCCGCGTGACGGGCTGGCCGCTACCTTTATGTGCATCAATGGCCCCTGCTTTGCCGACCGTCCCAGTATGCAGGAGTTATTCAATCCGCAGTTCAATGTGTCCTATGGTACCCAACTACTGGCCGGTTTGATCCAGACCAAAGGCAGTATACGGGAAGGACTGCGCGCCTACGGCCCGCGCGACTCCGGCTACACCTACGCAGATCTTGTGCTTCAACATTACAACAGCTATTAAAACAACCCATAATCCGGCGATTTTGTCATTACGAGGGTTTCACCCCCCACTGCGCAGGCTGAGCTTGCACTTGCCCCTTTGGGGTCGAAGCCGGAGCCGGTGGTCGAACGATCATTGCTGCATCGTTTGACTGCTCCCCCAAAACGGTTTCGTCGCCAGGACAACTTGACTTCATGGTAAAATACATACCGGATTCAGGTGAAAAAAATGACAAAATCAAAAAACCAAAAACCCAACCGGCGGCAGCAAAAAAGCCAGCGCACCCAGCAAATCCTGTTTGCGGCGGTAGCAATCATCATCATCCTCTCCATGCTGCTCTCCACTGTGCGTTTCTAACCCTCCGCAGCAACCAATTTTCTTTTTTCGGTCATTAAAACGGTTATTTAATCCAAATCGTAGGGTAATCGTATAGTTAGCGTCAAGTAAAGTTGCTCCATTTTTGCTATTATGCTTATATAAGCAAAGAGCGACTTCTCTTCTTTTTCTCCTCCTTAATGAAGAGCGCCGGGGTCGGCGTCCCCGGCGCTCACAGTTTTAATACCCCCAAACAAAAAAAGATCCTAGCCACCTGACAGTTTAACAAAAGAATAGTTGATCGACACTAGATCTCCACTA
>CAYURM010000044.1:0-26614 GCA_964447155.1 uncultured Anaerolineaceae bacterium | reverse complement strand
CAGGTTTCGTCTCCTTTTTCAACCCTTTTTACTATTTTTCGGATAGGTTCTAAGTCGAAGCTGCGCAGCTCTGAGAAGCTTGGCACAATAACGGAATCTACAAATAGTGCCCCCTGTTAATCCACAATTAACCTAATCCTTCTCTGTTAAGGTAGAATCGTCCTATGCACATCTTGATCATCCATCAAGCCTTTGCCGATTTAAACGAAGCCGGCGGCACCCGTCACTATGAAATGGCGCGTTTTTTGGTGCAGCGCGGCCACACGATTACCATTATCGCCAGCCCGATCAGTTACATTACCGGGCAGGCCAAAGAGAAGAAGATTGCCTGGCTTACCGAGCAGCACCCCGAGCCGGGTATCACGGTACTGCGCTCCTATGCCTATCCGGCCTTGCACCGCAGCTTTTTCCACCGTCTGGTCAATTTCTTCAGCTTCATGCTCTCCTCCTTCATCACCGGCTTACGGGTCAAAAACGTGGACATCGTCTGGGGAACCTGCCCGCCCATCTTCCAGGGCGTTACCGCCTGGCTGGTCGCCCGCCTGAAAGGCATTCCCTTTCTGTTCGAAATCCGCGACCTGTGGCCCAAATTCGCCATCGCCGTTGGCGTATTGAAAAACCCCGTCCTGATTGGCCTGTCCGAATGGCTGGAGCAATTCCTCTACCGCCGGGCAGACCGCCTGATCGTCAACTCCCCTGGTTACATTGCCCATGTTACCGAACGCGGCGGCAAGCATGTCACCCTCATTCCCAACGGTGCAGACCCGGCCATGTTTGATACCCCTGCCGACAGCTCCACGATTCGTCAAAGCCTGGGGCTGCAAGACAATTACATCGTCCTGTATGCCGGCGCGCATGGTCTCTCCAACGACCTCGGCATCGTCCTGCAGGCCGCCAAAAAACTGGAAACGGAACCACAGATCCATTTTGTCCTGGTGGGCGGCGGAAAAGATAAACCCGCCCTCATCCAGCAGTCAGAAGAGATGCAGCTTACCAATCTAACCTTCCTGCCGGCCCGTTCCAAAACAGAAATGCCAGCCTTGATTGGCGCATCGGATGCCTGCCTCGCCATTCTGAAACCGATTGAAGCCTTCAAGACCACCTATCCCAACAAGGTATTTGATTACATGGCTGCCGGGCGTCCGGTCATCCTGGCAATCGACGGCGTTGTTCGCCAAGTGGTGGAAAAGGCCCAGGCGGGGATTTTCGTTCCCCCTGGCGACCCCGACGCCCTCGCATTTGCTATAATGGATATGTCCGCTCATCGAGATCGCGGTCACAAAATGGGTGCTGCCGGCCGGCAATATGTTGAAAAACATTTCAGCCGCGCCGAAAGCGCAGCGCAGCTTGCTGCCCTCCTTGAAGAAATGGATTTAAACCATGTCTGAGAAAATTCTCATCGTTGATGATACGCCTGCCAGCAGAAAAACCGTGGTCGATCATCTTAAGAATGCCGGCTATGACGTCATTACCGCCGGGGACGGGTCTGCCGCCTTGAAAGCTGTGCGTGCACAGTCGCCCAATCTTGTCATCCTGGATATCAGGCTGCCCGAAAAGGCGGGCTTTGAAATCTGCTGCATCCTGCGCAAGGAAATGACCACCCCCGTGCTGATGCTTACTTCCCATGACATTGAAATAACCCGCAGCAACGGTCTCGAACTCGGCCCCGATGATTACCTCACCAGGCCCTTCAATATATGCGAATTGTTAGCCCGCATCAAAACCATGCTCCACCCGATTCAACCCACCCGGGAAGAACCCGAAAGCGAAACCAGCCTGCCGTCAAAGCAGATCATCTGCTTTGACGATCTGGTCATCAACCTCGACAGGCATGAGATCACCCTGCGTGATCATCCATTAGCGCTAAAACCCAAAGAATATGAACTGCTTGTCTTCCTGGCCCAGCACCGCGGCAAAGTCCTCAGCCGCGAAAATATCCTCGAAACCGTCTGGGGCTGGGAATACATCGGCGACAGCCGCACCGTGGATGTCCACATCCGTTGGCTGCGAGAAAAAGTAGAAAAAGAGCCAGCATCGCCCGCGCGCATCATCACCATTCGCGGGGAAGGCTATCGCTTTGAAGGGTGAGATTGGTTTTCCCAAGGCAGCTCCCACGGACGCGGTTCTGGGAAAGGACAACAACAGCCTCCCCGCTGAAAATTTTCACAACGTTCATTTCTTCTCCCGCCGATTGACGGCAGGTTTACAAGGCACGCAATGAACAACACAAAACTGGAAACCAAACATTACAGCATGAACTACGGCAGCTTTCGCGCCCTTGAAGATATCACCATCCAAATCCCCGAAAAACAGGTAACCGCCTTGATTGGGCCATCAGGCTGTGGGAAAAGCACCTTCCTGCGCACCTTCAACCGCATGAATGACCTCATTCCTGGCGTTTGGGTGGAGGGAGACGTTACCCTGGAAGGAAAAGATATTTTCAAAATGGACGTGGTCAATTTGCGCCAGCGCGTTGGTATGGTATTTCAAAAACCCAACCCCTTTCCCAAATCCATCTTTGACAATGTCGCCTATGGTCCGCGCGCCAATGGCCTCAAAGACCGCGCCCAACTCGCCGAACTGGTTGAAAAAAGTCTGCGCGGCGCCGCCTTGTGGAACGAAGTCAAGGACGATCTTGGCAAATCCGGGCTGGCACTCTCCGGCGGCGAACAGCAGCGCCTGTGCATCGCCCGTGCTCTGGCGGTTAAACCTTCCACCATTCTGATGGATGAACCTGCCTCAGCCCTGGATCCCGTCGCTACCCTGCGTATTGAGGAATTGATCCGTGAACTGCGCGAGAAGTACACCATCGTCATCGTAACCCACAACATGCAGCAGGCTGCGCGCGTCTCCGACTACACCGGTTTCTTCTACACCGGCGGAAACCGCACAGGCAAACTGGTTGAATTTGATCTGACGAGCAATATTTTCACCAACCCCAAAGACAAACGTACCGAAGACTATATCACCGGGAGATTCGGATAATATGCCTCATGAAATTCATGCGACTTTAGGAATCGAAGCCGAAACGGTGATCGAATGGTGCTTTCTACATCTTTTAACTGCCCCCACATTACCGTATTTTGTAAATTAACGATATCCGGTGTAAAATGATGATTCAAGGATTGCACATGCTGATAATGAGGTAAAAAAAATGGTTCGAAGAACGCTCGACCAACAATTCCAAAACCTGAAAGATGAAATTCTCATCCTGGGCAGCATGGTTGAGGAAGCAACATTAAAATCAATAGATGCCTTAAAAAGGCGTGACATGGATGCCGCCCGGCAAATCTACGAGTATGATGCCAACATCAACGAACGCCGTTTCGCCATCGAAAACGGGATTCTCATCCTCATCGCTACCCAGCAGCCCATCGCCCGCGACCTGCGTTTGAGCGCCGCCATGCTGGAAGTCATTACCGAACTGGAACGCATGGGGGATTATGCGAAAGGGATTGCCAAAGTAACCCTGCGCCTCGGTAAAGCCGACTTCTCCATCCCTCATAATGAGATCCAGCGCATGGCGGACCTCGCCATCGACATGCTTCGCCGCGCATTGACGGCCTTCATCGATCAAAACGCAGCCGCCGCGCGCCTCATTCCCCAGGATGATGAAAAAGTCGATGCCCTCTATCTCCATATCTACCACCACCTTGTCAGTGAAATGATCGCCAACCCTGAGACCATCGATCATGCCAACCTGCTTATGTGGACCATTCACAACCTGGAACGTCTGGCCGACCGCGCAATTAACATCTGCGAGCGCACCATTTTCATCGCCACCGGCGATATCTTTGAGATGGACAAAGATTCCAGGCTGTTTGCGGATGAAGAAGAAGAGGAAGACGAAGAGGAAGATGACCTTGACCTCCTGGCTGATGATTCATCAACGCCCGAAATCACTGAATGAAATGTCTGTCAGACTTAATACCCCGGCCAATCAGCCGGGGTATCTTTTTCCGCCAACCAGACATAAAAATCTATCCTTGTAGTGACCCCTTTAGTGGTTATCCGCGCACAGTTTAACATCTGAACTCATCTGACGGGTAATATGATTTTCCTCCCGTTTGCCCCTGCGCTTCGTTTGAAATCGCCGGGGGACCACAATCAACAAAAAGATTGTCTAAACATTTACACCATTCTTTTGTATAATCAACTCAACCCGACACGCTTAAATCCTCTATGTACTTCAGTATCCTCACTCCCCTTACCCCTTCTGGAGGAAACCTTGAAATCGAAAGTCAACCCGGATATTTGTGTCTTCGGCGCTGCCGCCATCTTGCAGCAAACAAAGAACCTGAAACAGGATTGGGAAGGTGTCCACTCTGCAAATCAGGATATCGAATACGTGCATCGTATGCGCGTTGCCACCCGCCGTTTTCGCAGTATTTTCGATATTTTCGCCCGCTGCCTGCCCAAGAAAAAACGCAAGGTCTGGAAAAAAGAAATCACCCGGCTGACCAAAGCACTCAGCACAGCGCGCGACCTCGATGTTCACATTGCCATGTTAACCGAATTTTCTCAGGCCCTGCCAGAACCCCAGCATCACCCCGGCATCAACAGGCTGCTCCTCCGCCTGCGCCAGGAAAGGGAGCAGGTACAGCCAAAAATTGACAAAGCACTAAACCGTATCCAGAAAACAGGCGCAGTGGAAGACCTGGAAACAGCTTTGAAAAGACTGCTTCCCCCGCAAACAGATGCCCCTTCTGCTTATCCTTCCGGCCTGTATCAGCTCGCCTTTAAATCAATCAATCGTGGTATGAACAAACTCCTCGTTTACGATGGGCGCATTCAGGATCCTAAAAACATCACGGAACTGCACGAGCTGCGCCTGGAAGCAAAAAATCTGCGCTACATCATTGAAATTTTTCAAGACCTGTATACCGACCGGCTTGAGTCCCAGCTGGTTATCGTCCAGGACATGCAGAGTCAATTGGGCGTGATCCACGATGAGGATAACTGGATCGCCGGCCTCGATACATTCCTCAAAACGGAGCGTGAACGCACCCTGGCTTATTATGGACATGAAGGCCCTTTCAACCTCTTAAAACCTGGCATCAACCTTCTGCGCGATACGCTGAAGAAGGACAGACAGCAGCAATACCATGACTTTATTCATAAATGGGAGCGATGGAAAACCGAAAACCTGTGGGGCAGCCTTTACCAGGTCACCAAACTCCCCACCATCATCTACCAACCCGAACGGGAACCGGTTGCAGCAGAAAAAATCACAGAAGAACTCGCATCTCAGCAAATCGAATCACCAGGAGCAGTTCCCGCGGAGAATCATGCAGGGCTCCCGGAGGAAACCCCGTCCGCTGCCGCCTTCAAAAACAGTTCACCTCAAGCAGATAAGACCAGAGGAGATACACAAACCCCATGAAAATCGCCTTGATTGGAGACATTCATGCCAATTTGCCCGCCTTGCAGACCGTTTTTACCCACCTTACTGCCCAGGGGGCTGAAGCCATCTGGAATGTTGGCGATTCCATTGGTTATGGTCCCTTCCCTAACCAGGTGCTGGATTTCCTTCAGGAAAAAGAGATCCTCTCCATTATTGGGAATTATGACTTGAGAGTCCTCTCCATCCCCACGCGCAGTAAAAAATGGCGCAAAAAGAAACACCCCCTCAAACTGCTCGCCTTTCAGTGGGCGTATGACACCTTGACCCCCGCCAACCGCAATTATTTACACTCCCTGCCGAAACAACGCCGCCTGAAAATGCTGGGGAAAGACATCCTGCTCACCCATGGCAGCCCAGTCTCCAATAAGGAATATGTGGGCAGCCAAACCTCCAAAAGCCGCCTGAAAGAACTTGCCCTCGCCTCTGCCGCCGACATTGTCATCAGCGGACATTCTCATTTGCCCTTTGTCGGCAAGGCCAAGGGAGTCACATTCATCAACACCGGCAGCGTCGGCCGTCCCGATGATGGCAACCCCAAAACCAGCTATGCTGTCTTGACCCTCAAGAAAAAATCCATTGCGGTAGAACACTTCCGCCTCGACTATGATATCAAACGCACCGTGGAAGCCATCCATGCCAACCAGCTCCCCCCCGAATTTGCCGAAATGCTCCTGCAAGGCCGCAGCCTGAACGACGTAATGTGAAGTTAGCTGCGCCGCCAACCAGGAATCACTTCTCCTGGCCTCCAAAGCTGCCCCGCGCAGGGCGGGCTGGCGTTCTTTTCGCAACACACCAGGCAACAAGCTCCAATCCGGTCTTACCAACTCCCGGTTGAACTTTAGTGCCTTCAATAGCAAACGTGCCCTGCCTTGCAGGCAGCCATCCCTCCGTGAAAAATTGCGGTAGAATCAGCCAGTAACAGCACCCAACCTACCCCCATCCAGGAGAAACCCTTGATTCAACAAGCCGCACAGCGCATCACCGAAAATATCCAGAAAGTCATTGTTGGAAAACAGGAAGTCATCCAACATCTGCTGGTTTCCGTCTTATGTGAAGGCCACGTCCTGCTTGAAGACGTTCCCGGCACAGGGAAAACTACCCTCGCACGCGCACTATCCGCTTCGCTGGGCTGCTCTTTTAACCGCATCCAATTCACCCCCGACCTGCTGCCCTCCGATGTGACCGGCCTGAGCTGGTTCAATCAGAAAGCCCAGGAATTTGAGTTCCGCCCCGGCCCGATCATGCACCAGGTCGTCCTGGCAGACGAGATCAACCGCGCCACCCCGCGCACCCAGTCTGCCCTGCTGGAAGCCATGCAGGAGCGCCAGGTTACATCCGACGGCGTCACCCGCCCCTTACCGCGCCCCTTTATGGTGCTGGCAACCCAAAACCCGGTCGAACTGGAAGGTACCTTCCCCCTGCCCGAAGCCCAGGTCGACCGCTTCCTGCTGCGCATCGCCATCGGCTACCCCAACCAGATCGAGGAGAACAACATCCTTGAACGCTTCAAACACAGGGATCCGCTGGAAGATTTGCAAGCCGTCACCACCCCGGAGGAAATCACCGCCCTGCAGCAGGAACGCCGCAGCGTACGTATCGAGGACAGCGTGCGCGACTACATCGTCCGCATTGCCCGCGCCACCCGCGCGAACAAGGACATCAGCCTCGGCGCCAGTCCGCGCGCCTCGCTGGCACTCTATCAATCTGCCCAGGCCTGGGCCGCCATCCAGGGCCGCGACTTCGTCCTCCCCGATGACATTAAAGACATGGCCCCGCCCGTGCTCAGTCATCGCCTGATCATCTCTCCGCAAGCCCAACTGCGCGGACGCACCGCCCCGGAACTGGTCAGCGACATCGTTGATTCTGTCCCTGTACCAGTGGAGTCTTAGCTTGCGCATCGGTCCTATCTTGGCCCTGCTTGCCATCCCCGTCATCCTCGGCGCCATGCTCAACCAGCCCTGGATGATCACTGTGGCCGTTTCGATTGCCGCCCTGATGGTTGCCGCTCATTACTGGAGACAGCATGCCCTCGATCACGTCCATTTCCGCCGCCGCTTTCACTACACCCGCGGCTTCCCCGGCGAAACCACCGACCTGCGCGTGGAAATCGAGAATCGTAAACGCTTGCCGGTCTCCTGGCTGAAAGCCGTGGACACCTGGCCCCTGGCCGTCCCGCCGGACAAAAATGCCACTTTTAATACTTCCTCCGTTCCCAAACATGGCAGCATGACCAACATCTTCAACCTGCGCTGGTATGAGAAGATCCGCCGCACCTATACCGTCACCTTCAAGGAACGCGGTGTGCATCAGCTTGGCCCGCTGCGACTTGACTCGGGTGACCTGTTCGGCATCTTTGACACTACCAAAACGATTGAATCCCGTGACAGGCTGACCGTATTCCCCGAAATCCTCCCCCTGGAAGCCCTCAAACTCCCGGCCGATGACCCCTTTGGCAAGCAGCGCGCCCGCCGCCCGCTGTTTGATGACCCCAACCAGCCAATGGGCATTCGCGCCTACCACCCGGAAGATGAATTTCGGCGGGTGCATTGGCCGGCCACCGCCCGCTCCGGCAGTCTGCAAGTCAAGGTTTACCAACCGGTTACCGCCAAAATGATGGCTGTCTGTCTGAATGTCAGCACCCGCGAATCAATCTGGCTGGGCACCGAGCACAGCTTGCTCGAACAGTTGATCAAGGTCAGCGCCACCCTTGCCTATCACGGCGTTGAAGATGGCTACAGCGTCGGGCTGCTCTCCAACGGCTGCCTGATGCATTCCGACCAGCCTTTCCATATTTCCCCCAGCCGTGCCCCCGGTCAACTGGGACTGCTGCTCGAATCCCTGGCCGCAGTCACTCCGTATGTCACTGTGCCGTTTGCCCAATACCTGCTGAACGCCATGCCGCAGCTCCCCTATGGCGCCACCCTGGTGATCGTTACCGCCTTTGTCAACCAGGAACTATCCGAGACCCTGCTGCGCCTCAAGCGCTACCGCCCGCACACCACCCTCCTCTCACTGGACAGCACGCCGCCGCCGGAACTGCCCGGCGTACGTACCATTCACCTGCCTTTCTCGGAGGACAAAGCATGACATCAAACTCCTCTGCCACTTCTCTCCCCGAAGCACAGGCCAGCCCCCGGTTCACCTTCTGGACGGAATTTCCCGGAATCGCTGTCCTGCTGATGAACGCCTTCTGGCTTGCCAGATGGTATCAAATTGCGGTCAAATCCACGACGCCAGCCGGCTGGGTGATCCTCTTGCTGGCGGCCATCATGCTCACCAGCACCTGTCTGGCACGCTTCTTCAGCACCCTGCAAAACAAACCCCTGCTCCAGCGAATACTGTACCTTGCCTGGGTACTGACCAGTCTGCTGACAAGCCTGAATCTGATCTTTTTCACAGAGGGATTTTTCGCCCCTGGCCTCCTCATCCAGAAAACATTCAGCACCTTTTTTACCCCCCAGCGCAGTGTGACAGAATTTTGGCATGTCTTCATTTTCCTGCTGGCTATCCTGCGCAGCATCCTCCTCGCTCGCAATCCAGTCACCCGCGATCAGGTCAGCAAAGCTTTCCGTACCGGCGTGGTCATGCTCCTCCTCTCCGGGTTCACCCTTGACGGCCAGATTCCCCGTACCATCCTGCCCGTATTCTATGGCCTGCTCTTCACCGGCCTGCTCGGGTTGAGCGTTGCCCATTTCGTCGACCTGGCCGAAAGCAGCGGCGGACGCCTGCCGATCAATGGCAGCCAGTGGGTGTTGGGCATCTTCATCGCCTCGCTGGGCTTCGTCCTCCTGTCGATTATCGCCGGATGGTTGATCGATGAAACCGTTGCCGGGCTGCTCGCCCAGGCCGCGCTGGTCTTCTTTATGCTCCTTTCAGTACTCGTCATGCTTATTTTCTCTCCCATCCTGGCTGTCATGCTGGAAGTCAGCAACCGCATCGGTCAGGCCCTCTTCGCCAACAGTCCGGAACTGCTTGCCGAAGTTACCTCCCAACAAAGCCTGAATGACCTGCGCAACACCGGAGAAGAAAACATCTACCTTTTGACTGACCTGTTTGAAAATAGCAAAGGCACGATTATGCTCATCATCCTGGGCATTATCGCCATCATCGCAGTTATCCTTGTCCGTTGGAAACCCTGGCAGCGCCGCCTGCGCGAAGAAGAAGGCACATCCAGCTCCGCTTCCCGCACCCCCCGCCCTGCTCGCAGCGCTGATGAAAAGAACTTGCCCAGCCTGTACGCAAATCTGCGCAGCCGCTTGGCCGCCGCCCGCATCCGCGACGTCTACCGCCGCCTGATGATCCTCTGTGAGCGTCTGAAACAGCCCCGCCCGGCCGCCCTGACCCCGCTGGAATTCCTGCCCCGAATGAATGAACTCTTTCCCGGCTGTGATTCTGAGCTGGCCTGCATCACCACTGCCTACCTCAAAGTCCGCTACGGCGAACGCCCCGAAAGCAGCGAAGAAGTCGCCGCTGTGATGAATGCCTGGGGTAAAATCCGAAAAACCGGCAATCTGTTAAAGAAGAAGCAAACCTGAAAGACAATCCTCGCCGTTTTTCCTTGAGACTAGAATGGTATTCGTTTCCCGGCTGGCTTATTTCGTTTTTTACTGAAGCAAATTATTTCTCTTGCTCCGTAAAATAAGACAGCTTTTGCAAGGTAGAAGCGACGTCTTTTTGCGAGGGTTGAGGAATTACGGTGAAACTGCCGTCCGTTTCCAGCACGATAGCCTCTACCGATTCAACAGAAGCAATCCCATGCGCTCTTAATACCGCGGTTAATTCTACCTCGACCACCCGTGCCTTTTTCATTGCCTTCCACAAATATTCACCCTGGTAAAACAGCATGGCAGGTTCTGATTTGACCAATCGGCTGATCGTTTTAGAACGCACCGACAACCATGTAATCACGAACTGAAGAACAATCAAGACCACAAAGGCGGTAACGCCTTCGATCAAGGGCACATCCTTCGATTGCAGCACCGTTGCCAACGTGGATCCCAGAGCCACCGTCACGATAAAATCGAAAGCATTCATTTTAGAAAGCGTACGCTTCCCTGCAATACGAAGTAAAAAGACCATGCTTAAATATGCAAGGATACCAACCACTACCACTCGCAGTACACCTCCCCAACTGTTAAAAAACATCGGAACTTTCCTCCTGCAATGAAAAGATAGACGGATCACTGCTTCCCGTTTGTTGACCTGGTATTTTGATTAAGTATACAGGCCCACAGCATAGCGCGCAGCTGAAAATGCCCTGCCTCGCCAGTATCCGCTCCGGCGATTTTCCCATATAATGGGATTAAAATCTATTCTGCTGCAATCAAAGCAATCCAGCCAGGAAAGGACTCCCTCTATGCCTTCCACGGATAACACCCGCTTGCTGATCCTGTGGACCAGCGGCGACCCGCTCACCGCCCGCGATATGATCCTGCTCTACGCCGTCAACGCCATAAAACACAACTGGTGGTCAGCGGTCACCCTGCTCGTCTGGGGCGCAGCCGACTCTCTCGCTGCCCAGAACAACGACATCCAGGCCGAGATCCGCCGGGCCATTGATGCCGGCGTGCGGATAATTGCCTGCAAAAAATGCGCTGAAGACCAAAACGTTGCCGCCATCCTGGAACACCTGGGCATTGAAGTCTTCTACACCGGCGAATTCCTTACCGAATGGCTCAAATCCGGCAGCAAAATCTTATCAGTGTAAACAACCCGGGTTTCATTCCAGTCCAGAAACAGCCTTAGTCGTTATCCCCCCGTATAAACTCCGGCTTTGACGAATTCATTCGGCACTGTAAAAATCATTTATGTGTTATCCGCAACCCGGATTAAATAAATAGCAGGACAGGCTTGTAACCTGTCCCGCTCGCATATTCGACTACACGCAATATCTTATTGCCCCGCATACTCCTTCAAAATCCGGGTAATATACCTGGCCCCTTTCATATACAAATCCAGACGGATATTCTCATTGGGCGCGTGAGCCTGCGCATCCGGGTATCCCACCCCCGCCATCACAATCGGTACCTCCAGCACCTCAATAAAAATGGCATTCGGCCCTGACCCGCCCGCCATCGGAATGATCTGGGCAGGTTTACCATAGATTTCCTCCGCCATCCACACCGCCAACTGCACAAACGGATCCCCCGGCTCTGTGCGCCCCGGGCCTTCGCCGCCCATGAACTTGATCTGCACATCGCTGAATCCCTGCGCATCCAGATGGGCACGCAATTTTGCCAGTACTTCCGGCGGGGTCTGATCCGGCACCAGCCGAAAATCCACCTTTGCACTAGCCTTCGCTGGCAGCACCGTTTTTGAACCCGGACCCTGATAGCCGGAGGTCAATCCGCATATTGTGCAGGCTGGCTGGAAAGCCTGTGCCAGATACAATGCTTCCCCATCCTGGTACGCCTCAAGAAAATTCGTCATCCCATAGCGTTTCTTGTATTCATCTGAAGGGTTTGGCAGAGCGGCCATAAAAGCTGCATCCCGCTCTGTGGGCGGCTGGATATTGTCATAAAAACCAGGGATCAGAATTTCTTCCTTTTCATTCTTCAATGTGTTTAACGCCCACACCAGCCGCCAGGCAGCATTATGAAAAATCGAACCGCCCAGACCGGAATGAATATCCTGATTAGCTGTCTCAACACTTAATTCAACATAGCAAATCCCGCGCATTCCGAGATACTGTACCGGCTCTTCCTTACTGTTCACGCCGCCCCCTTCCCAAATGCACACATCAGCGGCCAGCTTCTCGCGGTGTTCTTCCACTACCTGCCGCAGATGGATGCTGCCCGTTTCTTCCTCACCTTCCAGCAGAAATTTAACATTGCACGGCAGCTCACCATCCGCTTCCAGAATAGCATCCATCGCAAACAAACGGCTGACAAACGGCCCCTTGTCATCATCCACCCCGCGGGCAAACAACTTCCCTTCGCGAATGTCTGGTTTATAGGGTGGCGTTACCCACAAATCCAGCGGCTCCGGCGGCTGTACATCATAATGATTATAAAAAATGAGAGTCTTATCTTTTCTGCGGCCTTCCCGCTCGGCAAAAATCGCCGGAGCACCGCTCGTCTCCAGCAATTCCACTACAAAGCCGCGCTTCTCCAGCATTTCCACAACTTTTGCGGCACATTTCTCAATCCCTTCCCCCGTTGCGGAAACACTGGGGATGGAACATAACCGGCACAACTCATCAATCGAGCGCAAAAAATGCTGCTCAAGATACTGATCAATCGCCTGATACCCTGACATAATCATCTCCCCAAAAAAATTGACGAATATGAAATTCTCAATAATTCAAACAGGGTCGCCCCGGTGTAAGCAAACACCATCATTTTCAATACCTTCCCAATCCAGCACAGGATCAAAAAACGCCAAACTGTCATCCCCAGCGCCCCGGCGGTAATCCCTGCCAGATCAAACGCGGGATTCGGAATGAAAGCCAGCACCAGGATGACCCCATCCCCATACCGTCCAAACAGTGCTTCGTACCGTCCATGCTTATCCATGCGTTCCAGCACCGCCCGCCCGCCGCTATACCCGGCATAATACCCGGAAAGTTCACCCAATGCTGCCCCCGATCCCGCCGCAATCGACACCCAAAACGGGCTCAGCACTGCCCCAAAAGCAGGGGTCATCACCACACCGGGCAAAGGCAGAATGACCGTAGCATTTGCCAACAGATTGAGGAGAAAAATACCCGGGTAACCGTAACGGCCCAACTGTTGGATCCGTCCTCCCATCCACAGGATCAACACGGTCAACCCAATCACCAGAATAAAAATCAGCGGTCTCAGCCATACCGGCCGCTTTCTGACTCGCTCGTTTTCATCCGACGCATCATTTGAAGGATTTTCCAGCATACTTGATTCAAGGTGTTCACCCCCTGAAGGCTTCATTCTGGTTTTCATCCGATACCCTAACGCAGCAAAGTTTCGATTCGCGCGGTGACCATATCCAAAGCGACCTGATTCCGCCCCCCCTCGGGAATGATCACATCCGCATACCGCTTGGACGGTTCAACAAATTCAAGGTGCATCGGACGCACGGTACTCATATACTGATGCACCACAGCTTCTGTCGTTCGGCCGCGCTCTTCGATATCCCGCTCCAGCCGCCGGATAAAACGAATATCCGCATCGGTATCAACAAAGATTTTTACATCAAACAATTTACGTAACTCTGGCACAGCAAGAATCAAGATCCCCTCAACAATGATCACCCTGTGGGGGGTGACCGCAACCATTTCCCCGGTACGGGAGTGGGTAGTAAAATCATACACGGGCACCTTCACAGCCTGAAAATTCTTGAGCTGCTGAACATGCTCAACCAAAAGTTCCGTTTCCAGTGAATCGGGATGGTCGAAATTGACCACCGAACGCTGCGCAGGAGCCAGTCCGGTCAATTCACGGTAATAGGAATCATGCTGTAAATAGGCAATACGATGCGGGCCAACGCGCTGCAAGATTACATTGGCAACCGTCGTTTTGCCAGAGCCTGAACCGCCGGCAATGGCAATCACAAGAGGGGGGTGAGCGGGTGTCGTCATCATATTGAAATTATACCCCAGGCAAAAAATTTTACTTCTTGAATAGCATCATCCTTTTTCTCTGCTTGTGAGAAATGATACATAATGAACACAAAAACATAAAAAGTATGGCTCTGATGAAAACTTAATCATTTTTAAGGTTATAATCATAACAGTCAGGAATTGCGTTCTGGTTCACGCTAACCGCCACTGACAGGTCCTGTAAATTGTGGCAGTTGTTTCTTTTTTATGTATGCTGGCAATATCATTCTGAAACGCAATCTCCCTTGACGAATATCGTCATTTCAGTTGCTGCCCGGAGGAAGAAACGATGCGTAAAAATATCTCTTTTGTCCTTATTGCAATCATCCTGTCAACCATTATTTTGTCGGCTTGCGGCGGCGGTGCTGGCAATTCCACAGCCGAAGAAGCCGCCATCGAGCCAACCCCCACAGCGACCCCGGATCCAAAATTAGACCTGGATGTCTTTATGGACGTCCTCACCGAAAGCCTTGCCACCCGTGATTTCGCCCGCCTCCAACCATTGATTGGCGTACCCTTCAGTCTGGCAAGCATCGGTTCTGGCTCATCCTCACTGCCCGCCTCCGACCTGATCAAACGCCTGGAAAAGAATATGCTGCTGGAATCCAGCGACCCGCTTTTCCTCCCGGATGCCGACCTGACTCCGATCCTGGGTGACCGCGTCCCTACCAGCCTCGGGCCTGGACTCAAAGTGGTCGCCATTCTCTTCAGCAAAGGCTGGGGAGAAAATGGCGTGGGAGAAGCGATTCTCTACATCAGTGAACTGCCTGACAAAACCTTTGCCTGGTACGGCATGGTATATGCCCGTGAAGGATTTGATGTCCTTGTCGAAGCAGAAAAACCACAAGAAAAAATGGATCGTACCGACCTGGAAAGCTTCAAAATGGGGCTGGTCTCTACGCTGGGCAACCCCAGGCGTTCAGCAGAAATGCTGCTTCCGTTAATGGCAGATCCCTTCATCCTCGCCGGATGGGAGTCAGAAGGCGCAGGGCTTTCACCAGACGTGGCGATAGTATCCCTGCTGGATATGCTCCCCGCACCGGAAACCGTTAATTACAATGCCTATCCTGCCTACGCCAAATTACTGGATGGTCAGGATCCCCAGCAAATCTTCCCCACCGGGGTAGAATTCCTTCACATGACCGTCTGGGGCGCAGACGGCGCAGGCGAGGCCATCCTCATTATCGGACAAAACGCCGAAGGTCTCTACACCTGGGCTGGCGTGCTCAACGCGCCCGCGGGCTTCCAGCGATAATTTCAATCTCCACAAAACAAAATCCGCGAATTTGCCCCTGTTGAGACTTGTATTAAAATTCCTTACAATCCTGGAATTCCCCCTGATTTGCTGTATAATCAGACACAGAGGGTTTAACCGAACGCTCATTTAATTCGCTCAAGATGAGCAATAACGTATACATATTAGAAATAGTAGAACAGGAGTATAAGATGGAATTCGAAGGATATTGCGTCAAGTGTCGTGAAAAACGCACCGTTAAAGATGGCAAAGAAGAAACCAGTGAAAAAGGCCGCAGGATGGCTAAGGGGACTTGCCCGGTATGTGGTACCAAAGTCACCCGCTTCCTGCCCAGCAAGAAAGCGGAATAATTCCCGTTCTCGCATCAAGCATAAAAACATCCCTGGAAAAATTTCCAGGGATGTTTATTCTCATCACATCAGGGCAGCCTACTCCACAATCTCCTTCAGGAAACTGGTACCAATCTTCGGCGGAGTAACCCCCAACCCGTCAGCAATCGTGGCCGCCACATCGGCAAATGTCTCGCGGATACCCAAATCTACACTGTGTTTGACCTGTGGGCCAAACACCAACAGGGGAATATACTCCCGCGAATGATCGGTGCTCTGCGTGGTGGGGTCCACCCCGTGGTCGGCCACGATCATCCCAATATCGCCGTCCCTCATCGCAGCTTGCAGGGTGGGCAGAAAGGCGTCAAACTCTTCCAGCTTGTCTGCATAGCCGCGGGCATCATTACGGTGGCCGTAGGTCATATCAAACTCCACCAGATTGGCAAACACCATGCCCTCAAAATCTTCTTGCAGGAAATCAACCATTGCCTGCGCGCTTTCGATGTTGAACACTGAATGGTGCGTGGCGCTGATCCCGCGGTTGCCGAACAGGTCATCGATCTTGCCGGTGGCATACACCTGGTAACCTGCCTTGATCAGCGTGTCCAGCATGGTATCGTCCTCGGACAGCAGCGGATAATCATGGCGGCGCTTGGTGCGGGTGAAGCTCTCCGCATCCGCTCCGATGAACGGCCGGGCAATCACCCGCCCCACCGCGTGTTCACCGCGAAGCATCTCACGGGCTGTCGCGGAAATTTCGTACAGCTTCTCAATCGGGATCACTGCTTCATGCGCCGCAATCTGAAATACCGAATCCGCTGACGTATACACGATCGGCTTACCCGTCCGCATGTGTTCCTCGCCCAGTTCCTTGATGATCTCGGTGCCAGAAGCGGGCTTGTTTCCCAACACTTCCAGGCCGGTCAGGCGCGTGAATTCATCCAGCACCTCCGGCGGAAAGCCATCCGGATATGTGGGAAAGGGCCTCGGCACCTCGACCCCCATCAATTCCCAATGACCGGTAACAGAATCCTTGCCTTTAGAGATCTCCACACACTTACCGTACGCGCCGGTAGTTTCCTCCCGCGGCGGCACGCCTTCAATCGGGGTGATATTCCCCAGCCCGATCGCCCCCATATTGGGGCAGTTCAGCCCGCCAACCACGCGGGCCGTATTCGATAAGGAGTTGCTGCCAACGTCACCATACGCCGCAGCATCGGGCAGCTCACCCGCGCCTACGCCGTCTAAAACGACCACTGCAAAACGTTTAATTTTCATGGAATATCCTTTCTCGCAATTTATCAATAAGGATTATTGATTATACCGCTTATCAGCGCTTCTCTGCCTGCCTGAAAGCAGATCGCTTGACCCTCGTGCGTAAAATTGTTACTATCTATTCAAGGTTTTCGCCTTACGGCAGCGCTCAACCATCTAATCAAACCTTTAACATAAAAACGACAGCTACCAAATACCAGGAGGTGTCATGACTGTATCAAAACTTGAATCGATGTTACGTGACCTATTAATACCGGCGGGGATCGAAATTAATGGCAAAAATCCGTGGGATCTCCAGGTGCATGATACCCGTTTTTACAACCGCATCTTCCACGAAGTAACCCTTGGAATGGGCGAATCCTATATGGACGGCTGGTGGGACTGCGAAGCCATCGACGAACTCATCTGCCGCGCCCTGAAGGCAAAGATCGACAGCCGCATTAAAGGCGATCTGCGTTTCCTGCTCTACATCCTTAAATCAAAACTATTCAATTTACAATCTGTAGCCAGAGCATTCCAGGTGGGCGAGGAGCACTATGACCTGGGCAACGATCTTTATACCGCCATGCTGGACAAACGCCTCAACTATACGTGCGCCTACTGGAAGAATGCCAAAACCCTGGACGAAGCCCAGGAAGCCAAACTGGAACTGGTCTGTCAGAAGATTGGCGTCTATCCCGGTATGCACATCCTCGAACTGGGCTGCGGCTGGGGCAGCTTTGCCAAATACGCCGCCGAAAAACACGGCGCTCACGTCCTCGGCGTGACCGTTTCAAAAGAACAGGTTGCCCTGGGCAGCCAGCTTTGCAAAGGCCTGCCCGTTGAACTGCGCCTGCAGGATTACCGTGAAGTACAGGGAAGCTACGACGCCGTCATCTCAATTGGTGTGATGGAACATGTCGGCTACAAAAACTACACTACCTATATGGAGGTTGTTGACCGCTGTCTGAAAAAAGACGGAATCGCTTTTATTCACACCATCGGCGGAAACCAGAGTATGACATCTGCCAATCCCTGGACAAACAAATACATCTTCCCCAACGGGATGCTGCCCTCCATCGCCCAGCTTGGCACTGCCATGGAAGGCAGGTTCGTGATGGAAGACTGGCACAATATCGGCCCGCACTACGACCCCACCCTGATGGCCTGGCATGCCAATTTTGAAAAAGCCTGGCCGGACTTGAAACACAAATATTCTGACCGCTTCTACCGCATGTGGCGCTACTACCTGCTCAGCAGCGCAGGTGGATTTCGGGCCAGGGCACAGCAGCTGTGGCAGATCGTAATGACCCGTCCCGGCACCCCACAGCCTGATTGCCGCAAGAGTTAAGCATCATGAAAAAAACCACCGTCCTCATCGTCGGCGCCGGCCCGGCCGGGGCTGCCTGCGCCCGCCGCTTACAGCAGGCCGGGGTGGATTTCCTCCTCCTCGACCAACAGCCTTTCCCGCGGATGAAATCCTGCGCTGGCTGGATCACCCCCGCCGTTCTGCGTGCAATCGGCTTTCAACCCGGCCAATACCCCTACAGCTTTACCACCTTCAGCAAATTCATCATCTCGGTGCGCGGGGTACGGATCACCCTGCCCGTCCGTCAGTACGCCATCCGGCGCATTGAATTTGACCACTGGCTTTTACAGCGGAACACCTTAACGGTGGAACAACATACCGTCAAACATATCCGCCAAACCGCAGATGGCTACGAAATCGACGGAAAATTTACCAGCCAGTACCTGGTCGGCGCAGGCGGTACCTATTGCCCGGTCTACCGCTCCCTCTTTCGCGAGGCAGTCCCCCGCGCAAAAGACAGGATGATCGTTGCCCTGGAAGAAGAATTCCCCTACCCCTGTGAGGATGCCGACTGCCGGTTGTGGTTCATGGAAAACGGCCTGCCCGGCTACGCCTGGTACGTGCCTAAAGCCAACGGCTGGCTCAATGTCGGTATTGGCGCCAAAGCCGAAAAACTGAAAGAAAAGGGAGGGGATATTCAAGCCCGCTGGCAAGCCCTGACCGCCAAACTGGACGCCATTGGCCTTGTGCGCGGTCACACCTACCAACCCCTCAGCCACACCTATTTCCTGCGCTCCAGAATGGATATACCTATACGCATTAAGAATGCCTTCCTCGCCGGCGATGCTGCCGGCCTGGCCACCCTCGATATGGGCGAAGGCATTGGCCCCGCCCTGCTCAGCGGCTTCCGCGCTGCCGAGGCAATCATTACCGGGGAAAACTATTCCCTCGCAGGCATCCCCCGCTATTCGCTTCCTACAATCGTTTGGGGTAAGTAAGCTATCCCAGGCACCGCAAAATGGATCCGCAGCATTTCACAAGCATTTTGCAAAACGCCCCCGTTCAATAGATAGTTTGTTGAACACCCTCACTATAATCAGTGCGTAACCCTGTACAAATGTACTGTACCCATGCTGGTGGCGGCAACCAGCGTCTTCCCGTCATGTGAAAGCACAAACCCCGCAACCGACAGATCATAGTCTGCCTCGGGGATTACGATGATGTTCTGGAGCAACCGATGATCGTCCGCATCAAGGATACAGAGCCGCCCTTCCCCGCCTTCATATTCGTTCCCCATAGTGAACAATAAACTTTCATCCTGGGACATCCAACCGCCAGCCATGCACACTTCAGGCATCTTTTCAGAAACTTGTCTTTCTCCAAGTTCTTCTCCAGTTTCCAGGTCGAAGGCAGCACTGCCAATATAGAATCTTCGGTTGTCTGTATCCACCCCAAACGTATCAGGATAGTGCGGACTGATCGTGATCATGCCCTGATAATAATCCAGCGGAGCCGAATAAACGACATAATTCGTGGCACCAGAGTGAAGATCCCAGCTCACCATCGTACCCCAACTGCCAAAACCTACAATTTGATCAGTACCCTCGATAAATTTCAGTGCGTAAATAAAAATGCGGGAATTGCCCCATTCAGACGTAAGCGGATCTTCGCCATATCCGTTGGCAATCGTATCTTCAAAAGGATGGATGAACGCCCCGGTTTGCGCATCCCATAGTTTGACCCTGCAATCCTGCCCTGATGAGGCAATATAATTCCCATCCGGCGAAAAAGTAACCGCGAATATTTGGTAGTCATGGGCAGGAATTCGCAAGACGGTCTTTCCACTGTCCAGCTCAATGACCTTGATCATGTTATCGTGGTCAGCAATGGCGATGATATTGCTGTCAAGCGGAGATAACGCATACGCGGCGATATCGAAACGCGATCGCAGCGAACCATCTTTTGCCAAACGCACTTCAAGCACACCAGGCCGCCGCAGCAACAGGTACCGGTCATCGGCCGTAAACTCGGCATATGTTAAATAATCGTTGAAATGCCCCGCTCCCGCAATGAATTTGTGTTGCTGTACGTCCCATAGCTGGATCGAACCATCCACAAAAGCTGCCAAAAGCCGCCTGCCATCAGGCGAATAGGCAAAAGTCTCCACCGGCTTTTCCAGACTTCCCAGTCTGTCCAGCATTTCTCCGTTATCCGCATCATAGATGCGCAGCACACTGAAGCGGTTTGTATTGCCATAATTTGGTGCCCGGTAGAGGATGGTCAACGTATCCATAGAAGGAGAAAAGGCCGCCGCATAGGGAAGCAAAGCGCTTGGACTGTACGCATTTCCACACATCCCCGTGGAACTGAGATCGCATCCTTCTGGCTGGTGGACATCATTGTAGCGTACATAAAAGGTCTCATCAGGAAGCCTGTAGCGCAGCTCTTCTGAACCGGCATCAAAAACTTCACGAACGGAAAATTCAATATCCCAAAAATCTTCATCATGGGTAGAATATGTTTTTAACTGTTTTGTTCCGTCAGGAGAATTCAACTCCATTCGCCCCCATGTTTCAGCTTTTGCAGGCGTATCCACCCATTCCATCGCCGGCCGCTCATTGATAACCTCACCGGTGGCAAGCTCCAGGATGACCGCTGGATCCCCTCTCTTCATCAGGCGCACATACCGCCCATTCTGGCTCAAAGATAGACTTTGATAATTGTAAGGAGCGTGAAACGGGATCCACACCGGTGTATTTTGCATGGCTGTCACATCATAAACCGCCATCCCGAAAGCGCTGCCGACAACAAATGCTCCCCCATCCGGCGAGAAAGATACGCCCAGAATAGTGCCTCGTCCCCACTGAGCCACATTGGTCAGCCGCTGAAAATTCTCCTTGCTGATCACTTCGCTCGCCACAGGAATATCGGTGCCCAGAAAGGCAGGCGTTGAAACTGGCAATGATGCGGTCGGTGTGAGTGTGATGGAAGGGATTCTGGTGGGACGGTTCGTCTTCCACGGTGTGACTGTGGATGACATTGCAGCAGTGCGAGTTGGCCCCGGAAGCGGTGATGCGGTCGAAGTGCCCTTCACTGTTGCGGTGGCTGCAACCGCCGGAGATGAAACCATCGCCTCAACATCCGGCGCAGCGCAGCTGGATAACAAAATCGAAATGATGCACAGTATGGTCAAAACAAATATTGATTTGCGATCCATGGTCCACCTGCTTTGAGATATCCAATGCTTCCCAACAGGAATTCCTGCCTGATAACCATTGTATGCAAATACTGCTCAAAGTCAACCGGTTCCCCTATGCTCCAAAAATCTTCTGCATTCTTCCTCACGCATCCTGCCGGCAGCCACTGCGCATACTGGCCGCAGTCTGCCAATCGACTTCCGGCAGGCAAACTGCCGAAATAATCCTACTATTTTTATCATAAATATTGTATAATAAAAGTAATCAGCAGGATTGTTCGGGGGCACATAGCCCCGCTCATTGATTCAACTAACGATAATGGAGGAAATTCTCATGAAACTAACACCACCCAAACAAAACACCTGGTGGATTGCTGTCATTGCCGGCGTTCTTGGTTTTCTCGGCACACTGACCCCCATCCCTGTCGTTTCCGAGTATGCTTTCTGGTTCGTATTCGGCGCGTTTGTTTTGCTCGCTCTGGCGACCTACTTAAAAGATCTCTAAAAACGCATAGAAATGCCTGGGTTTTTTGAATAAAAACAGGTATGAACCAAAGGGCGGCAGTCATCTGGTGAGATGACTGCCGCCTTTGTGCATCCCAAATCGACAGTCTGTCTTCTCTCCTTTCCCCGATCTGTTCACCATATGAAGTATTTTCCGACTTTCTACGAATCCGGTGAACCATACTCATAATCCATATATTTTTCACCAGTCCGCGGGTTATACGCCCAGTGAAATTCAAGCTCATAGCCCAAAGAACGAGCCAACCCCTCCAACCCGGGGAATAACGTCGCATTGGTGATGTTCATGTAATACAGGCTTTCCATGGCTTCATCCCTGATCTTCTTCGCATCAAGAACAAATTTCACGATAATATTCTCCGGACATTCCTCCGTCGACAGGATCCCCTCGACCGGTTTATCCAGCACGCCCGGCACCAGGAACGTCCCGGACTGCGCAATTTGCCGCTGGCTCATACTGTACGGTTCTCCCGGCGTAAGGAACGGTACCGAATTCTCAATATAGAATTTCAGATAGTGTTCGATGCCATTCTCCGGGCGCGGCGCTTTCATCGTTTTGTTTTCCTGCTGGAAAAAATACTCCTTTTCCTTCAGCAGCAAAAAATTCACCGCCCAGATCGCGCAGTCCGCTTTAGCCTTTTCAAGCGCAAAGAAGGCAGCAACATAGGGTGACCATGTGAAATCCAGCAGTCGCGTCGGCGCGCCGTGATGCTGCATCAATGCCAGCCAGTGAAAAATATCATCGTCCTTTGGCACATGCTGCAAAAACAGGGATGCTTTTCTGCGAAACACCCGAATAATGCGGTGTTCCTGGATCTTCCAGGAATCTTTATGGATTTGATAATCCCTGAAATACCGTTCCAGGGTATTGTTCAAATACCATTCACTCTTTTCCTGACCGCGGAAAGCCCAGCGCCGGTACTTTGAACTGGCCGTGATCTCCTGAAACTCCTTCCACGTTTCAATTTTATGGATTTGATGATCGTTGAGATAGTTCGATTGATTTGAATTCATCGTAGAATTCCCTGCTAAATTTCAAGATTGAATGACGCTTGTACAAACGACTGCGGGTTGTATCCTCTATTTTACCGTTTCCAGATCTGATAACAGGCAGACAGGGGTCTCGAAATCCGCTTCTTCATCCGCCTCCCGCCGTTTGTTAAACGCTGAACCTGGTGTTGCAAATCGCTCACACCTAAAAATCAAAATTATCCGGGTCTGGCCCCACCCGCTTCCCTTGATCCAGACCATCGAGCACGCGCATATCTTTCGCTGAAATCTCAAAATCGAAAATTGCGGCGTTTTCGGCAATCCGCCCGGCATGAACCGACTTGGGAATCGTCACCACGCTATGCTGCAAATCCCAGCGCAGGGTGATCTGCGCCGCAGTTTTGTTGTATTTTTCTGCCAGGTTCTGAACCGCCGGCTCTTTGATGATTTTTCCCTGCATTAAGGGACTCCATGCTTCCACCTGAATACCGTTTTCCTCGCAATATGCCAATAATTCCGATTGAACAAGAAACGGGTGGAACTCAATCTGATTGACAGCGGGAACAATCTGATAATCCCGCAAGATGTCTTTGAGATGATGAATTTGGAAATTGCTCACCCCGATTGCTTTTGCACGGCCGCTGTGATAGATCTTTTCCATCTCGCCCCATGTCTGGTGGTAAAAACCTTCCACAGGCCAATGCACCAGATACAAATCCACATAATCCATCCCCAGCCGCTCCAGGCTTTCCTCAAACGCCGCCTGAATCCGCTCCCCGCGCTGGTCATCATTCCACACCTTGGTCGTCAGAAAAATGTCCTCTCGGGGGATACCGCTCTCGCGGATCGCCTTGCCGACGCCGCTTTCATTCCCGTACAGGGCCGCCGTATCAATGCTGCGATAGCCGGTTTCCAGGGCGGTCGTCACGGCATCCACCACCTCCTGGCCCTCATCCATCTTAAACACGCCGAATCCCAACCAGGGCATTTCAAGCCCGTTATTTAATACCGTACAATCTGTAATCTGAGTGATCATCCTGTTATTCTCCTTTCGTCAATCCATCTCATCCAATAAAATACGCACCGGCCTAACTTGCTGACGTGAAATCGCCAACCCCATTATTCCGCGCAGGTTAAAACCTGGAAACCGGCCTGGTAATCTACATCCAGCCCCACTACCATTGTATGCAAAACCAGCTGGAAGTCAAATTCCCTGCCCTTTTCCACCCCTCCCCCACATACAAAAAGCGCCCGGTGCTGAAATCGCACCGGGCGCACAATTAAACCGTTTTGATGCCTTGCTGGTAGTATAATTTTCAATAAGTATTCTTTTAATTGTAGGGTGGAATATTATTGGTAGTCCAAAACATCGTTGAAGCAAAATCGCATTACATTGAGACACCAAACCTGATAAAAAGGAAACAATGAAAAAAAATATTTTACTTGTGTGTGGGTGAAATCGTTGATAAAAGCCAAAATCGCCAATTAGAATATATCAGGAGTGCAAATCGTGACATCAGAACAAAACCAATATAACGAGATTCCTCAAGAGATTGACATACCGACGCCGCCCAGAAAAAAGCTTAACGTGTTTGATTGGCTGCGGTTTCTTTACTTCAAGAAACGCCGATTGTTCTGGCTGGTCATTGGCGCCATTGTAGTGACTGGCTGCTGTTTGCTGATAGGGATCGTTTCATTATTCAATTCATCACCTGATTCACAACCAGAAGCCTTATCCGTTGAAAAAGCTATTGCCCAATTAAATGCCACCATGACCATGCAAGCCGCTTTAGATGAAGCTATGGCGGTTATCGCAGCGCAAACAGAAACACCATCACCAATGATTGTGGTGTTCAATTGCCCGGAATGCATAGAATCGGATGGCTCAATATTGCCAATCACATTGTGGCAGAGCCCAGATGACATTGGATATAACAGCCCGCAAGTGATTCACGGAGAGCAATGCATACTCTTGGGAGAACGAGTAACAGTTGAAGGTGTTGACAGATCTCTGGTTGATTGTCCAGCCGGCAAGGGGTGGACTCGAACAGAATCTTTAGTACCTCCAGGCTCTGAAACCATCCTAAGCAACTGCCAACCAGCAAGTGATATGCAGCGCATGTACATAGAAGAAGGCCTGGCAGAAGGCAATTATATTCAGGAAGCCTTTACGGCTCGTTCAACGAACTATGCAGATTCTGCGGAGGTTTGGGTTATTGCAGCAAGGATTTATGGGCCAAGCATTGAAACAGGCACAGAACCTGGTGTGTGGGCAGTCTTAGGATCACCGGAACAACCAGGCATCATCATGGCAATCAATGACATCGCCAAAGGATATACCCCTTATCCAGATGGGGCAACAACAAACGCGAGGGTCACAATCAATGCGGCTGGGGTAAGTGAAGTTATGGAGTGTGCGAAATGAAGAAAAAAGAAATCCTACGATTAGTGAGAATACTTTCGGCGGTTGGATTCATAATATGTCTAATATGGGTTCTTTCTGCTCAGAGTCTTGAAGCTGCTGGAGCTACAATTGCAGCCATAATAACTTTCGTAGGAACATTTGCAATAGATAAGAAAGAGACAGAATCGATCAAGCAAAAACAATCTGGCTCTGGAAACTCAATAAATGTGCAAATTGGGAGTGGCGAGAATAACAAGATACGAATTGGAGACAATAAAAATGCCAATAAATGAACAAGAACAAACGGTTTTCGCAAAAAGCATTGGTGTGCAAATAGGTTCAGGCAATAACAATCGAGTTACAATCAATTTCCTCAATTCTGATGGAGTATTAATTGGAACAAGAAATCAAGAAGTAAACGATAGTATTAAGACAATTTCAAGCAGGGCCGAAGAAATTCTTTACGAATTTCCTGAAAAATCTGTTGTCCTTCTTGCTCTTCAATCGCATATACATAAGAAGGCATATGAAATAGTATACGCCCTTAACGGTGGTGCAGCAGGAACCTCATATCCAGGAAGGCATCACTTAACAGAATTTGAGACACCTCATTTGATCAATATGTTACCGAGTTTAATAGACGCTACCTGCGATGTAGATGAACTTTCGCTAAGAGTAGAAGAATTTCTCAAAGATATCCACTTTCCTCTATTTGGAATTGAACTTCTTGATGATGATTTTCAGCGAATTTTTGGTAATGGTCTTTTTATTGCTACGCGGCTAGACAAGCTCATGAAATATGTAAACAAAAAATTTAGTGAGGGAGAACGGATCGAATACTACACAAAAGACGATCTAAGAGATTTGTAAAAGAGGTTGTTGTGAAAAGAGATATGGATCTGATTCGCGATATTTTGTGTTTCGTTGAAAAAATGACTACAAGCACCTTTGATATCCAACATATAAAACTGGACAAAACGGATGAAAATACAATCCGTTATCATATTCAGCTAATGGTCGATGCTGGATTTATCTATGTAAACACATACCAGCCCAAAGATGAAAATTTTTTCGAAATCATTACCGGTTACAGATTGACCTGGGAAGGGCATGAATTTCTCGATTTGATCAAAAAAGATACGAACTGGAATCGCGCAAAAGAACTTATGGCAAATACTGGGGGAATGGCTTTCAAAGTTCTAATCGATGTTCTTGTCAAATATGCCGCCGGGCAGGCTGGATTAGTACCATGAGCTACTACTCCGCCTACCTCCGTGATTCAGGCGGAGAAAAACAAGAATTATCCATCGAGCAGCAGGAAAAAGAGATCCGCGCCTGATGCCTTCCCCCTCCCTTTAAACACAAAAAGCCACCGA
>CAYURM010000043.1:0-27360 GCA_964447155.1 uncultured Anaerolineaceae bacterium | reverse complement strand
TGTTTCTTCAGCCTGATCTTTGTTCAGGCTTCTAGTGTTTGTCTAAATTCGAGATAATAAGAAAGGATAGAATCGGCCATATACAGCCCTGGATTCTTCAGAAAGCTTTTGATCTTTCGATAATTTCTCTTGAAAAAACCCTTTTCATTTCTCATGATTCTCCTTGCAATGAGTTTCCCGCTTTCCCATGTAATTATCTTACGCCTCCTAATAGTTATTTGCAACTCTCCCCTACTGAGGAAAAAGAAAAACACTCCCGGGGAAGAAGTGTTTTCATGCTGATGTTTTGAAAATGCAGTCACTCAGTAGGAAGTAAAACCATTTTCCGTTATCTCTGAAATCCAATTTTATTTGTGATCACATCCTTAAACAACCACAGCCAGGCGCAATGCGCCTGGCTGTGTCGTTTCTTGTAGGGCGGGTGGGGGTCGAACCCACAAGGTGTTTAACCGGGGGATTTTAAGTCCCCTGCGTCTGCCAATTCCGCCACCGCCCCACAACGGCACGTTCACCGTCGTCCGAGATTATATCAGATAGCACGGATTTTATACAATCCTGTTAAGAAAATTCACCCCTTATTGCTTGTCAGCCAGGAAGTTTTCCCATGCCTGCTGACGCCGGCGCTCGATCCTTTCAGGCGCAAATTGCTGCACCATGATCGCATACCGCGTCGCCAGGCGAATGAAAACAGACGCCTGCTTTAACTGCGGTTCGCCCTGCCAGATCACCTCGCGCAATTCAGCCGCTGAATGGAAAGGCGGCAGCGACAGGGTCGTCCGTCCCACCTCCAGCAGCAGATGCGCGTCCGAACCCACCGTGCCGGGCAACTCATGTTCCGCGGCAAAGCGCGCCGCCCGCTGGTTGATCTCCGGCATCAGGGTGCGTGAATTGAACACCTCGATCGCATCCAGGTCGGGCAGCACCTTTTCCAGCATGGCCCGTGTCCAGCCATGGCGGCTGTAATCAAACGGGTGTGACAGGCTGATGAACGCATCCTGCTCCTTCAATCGCCGCACAGCCTCCACCGCGGGCAGCCCGCGGGGCACTTCTTCCTTGACGAACAACGCCAGAATTTCCCCGCCTTCGCGCGTCAGGATCTCTTCGCCCACGATCACCCGCTGCGGATCCATTTCCTGCGCCCGCAGTGCCCCGCGGATCGTGTTATGGTCGGTGATCGCCAGGCGGTCCACGCCGCGCTCATCACATTTCTTTAACACATCTTCCAGACTGCTCAAACTGTCCCGCGAATAAATCGTATGACAGTGAAATTCAACTTTCAGCAATGCTTCCATTCTTCTCTCTCAATCCCAGCATCTTTGGCGAGACCCCCCACACGATCAAACCGAGCAGAACGCCAAACCATAACGTACCGATCCGAATCAATACTGTAGCAGATGAAGCAACCGCCGTGTCCAGCCCGGCCAGCAGCACCAGCATGCCGGTCATCGACACTTCTGCCGCGCCCAGGCCGCCCGGCAGTGCCGAAACCGCCCCCACCACTGTAGAAAAAGCCATCACAAAAATCGACAGGGCCAGCAATTGAAAGTCGGGGGTCTCGCCCAGGCCGATCAGGATCACATACAAACCGATCCCTTCCCCCATCCAGGACAGTGACCCCAGGGCCACCGCTGCCACCGTCGCAACCGGCTTAAACAGCCCGGCGCTGCCTTCATAAAAATCACGCAGGCCGGGAGCAAACCGCTTCACCACCGGGATTTTCCCGGCCAGGTTCAGAAACCAGTTCGCCAGCGGTGGAATTTGCGAAATCACCACCGCAGCCAGTAACATCCCCAGCACGAAAGCAAACACCGGCCAGTATTGCGGATAAGCAGCTACGCCGAACACCGACAACACCAGCACCGCCAGACCATCGCTGATCCGCTCTGCGACCACCACCGACACGCCGCTGCCCACCGGCAGCCCGCTGGCCTGGTTCAGCCACACCCCTTTCAGCGCTTCGCCCACCTTGCCCGGCGTCACCGACAGCGGAAAGCCGCCCACAAACATGCGCATGCTTTCCTTCCAACCTACGTTGGTCACCCCAAGCTGGCGCACGTAGAAATGCCACTTAATGAACCGCAGCCCGTCGTTAAATGTGGTCAACATCAACACCGGGATAAACCACTCCCAGCGGAATTGTTTCAATGTATCGCCCATCTTGCGCACATCGCCAATCAGCACCAGGGCCAGAAAGACAAAAAACCCCAACAGCAGCCCAGGGATCAACCGCCGCCAGATGGAAATTTCCTTTTTTTCGATATCCGCTTTATTCATGACGTTGGATTATACACGATTTACCAGAGATATAAAAAGAACCGGCGCATCCCTGCAAGTACGTTTGGGCTGGCATTGACATCCTCCCGCAGGTTGGACTTGCCCAGTCCATCATATACTTCTGAAGATATTGCTTTGTAACCCTCGCACAACATACATCCCTGCGGGAGGCTCCGAATTAGCGCAGGAAAGGGACGTATCCCGTCGCTTTTGTGGTATAAATTGCTATTGAAATTGCGATATCATTTTTCATATCAAACCACAAACAGGACATGCCATGTACCCTTATGAAGAGTCACCCGCTGCGGACAAAACGGTTCTTGTCATCGGGGCTGCCGGTCTGGATATCGTTGGCCGCACCATCGAAATGCCCGAGCCGAAGACTTCTATCCCGGCGAAAGTCCGCCCGTCATTCGGGGGCGTCTCCCGCAATGTGGCGGAAAACCTGGCCCATTTAGGCTTAAATGTCCAGTTGATCACCGCCGTCGGCCGGGACCAGTTTGGCTGGCATTTACTGGAGCACGCCGCCTCAGCCGGGGTTGGCATTGATTTCAGCATCGCCTCCGAAAAACGGGCAACCGCTTCCTATCTGGCCGTTCTGGACGAAACTGGCGAGCTGAATTTTGCCATGTATGATATGCGCGTGCTGGAAACCATCACCCCTCAATACATCAAGCAGAACGCTAACCTGTTCGCAGAAGCAGGCCTGATCTTCGTGGATGCCAATCTGGATGAAAAAACCCTCAAAGCAATTTTTACTCAGGCCCGCAAGGCGAAAATCCCTGTCTGGGCGGATGCCGCTTCGCACAAGGTCGCTCCGCGCCTGGTGCCCTTCCTCGACCAGATCTATCTGCTCAATGCCAACGCCCACGAAGCCAGTGTCATCACCGATGTAGAAGTACTGACAGAAGAACGGGACAGCGCCATGCAGGCCGCCCGCAAGCTGATCAACAAAGGCGTCCACACCGCGATCATCCCTATCGCTGAATTTGGCGTATGCTATGCCACGCAAGAAACCAGCGGGCATATCCCCGCCATGAGTACCAAAATCATAGACCCAACCGGCGCGGGGGATGCTCTCACCGCCACCCTCATTTACGGCTATCTGAACGATATCGAAATGGAAGAAGCCCTGCGGCTGGGCGTTTCGGCAGCCGCGCTGACCTTACGGCAGCCGGGAACGGTCGTCCCGGACCTGTCCCTCGAAAAAATCTATGACCAATTGGTGATCTGAAATGAAAAATGACATCTCCGAGTTTTTAAGCTATACGAAAGAAGTTGCCCTGGCACTGAACAACAAACAACCGATTGTCGCCCTGGAAACGGCCGTTCTGACCCACGGACTGCCCCACCCCGACAATATTGAACTTTCCCGCCAGCTTGAGGCCGAAGTCAAGGCCGGCGGCGCAACTCCCGCCACGGTCGGCCTGCTGGACGGCAAGATCCACATCGGCCTGACAGACGATGAAATCGTCCGCCTGGGCGACCTCAGCCAACCGGCGCGCAAGATCAGCCGCCGTGACTTTGGCATTGCCCTGGCCCGCAAGGAAAAAGGTGGCACCACCGTCACTGGCACCATGATCGCCGCCCGCGCCGCAGGCATCCGTGTGTTTGCCACGGGCGGCATCGGCGGCGTGCATCGCAACGCCCCCTTTGATGTCTCCGCGGACCTGCCCGAACTGGGCCGCAGCGGGATGATTGTCACCTGCGCCGGGGCCAAGTCGATCCTCGATCTGCCCGCCACCGTGGAAGTCCTCGAAACCTGGGGCGTGCCCATCGTTGGCTACCAGACTGACGAATTTCCCGGCTTCTTCTCCCCGGACAGCGGACTCCCGGTCAACGTGCGTGCTGACTCCCCGCAGGAAGTCGCCGACATTGCCGCTCATCACTGGGCCATGGGTCTGGAAAGCGCCATTCTGGTTGTGATTCCACCCCCTGCTGAAACAGCCGTACCGCGTGCCGAGCTGGAAGAAGTGATTGAGAAAGCCGTTGCCGAAGCCGAAGAAAAAGGCATCAGCGGCGCAAAGGTAACCCCCTTCCTGCTCAGCCGCGTCAAGGAACTCAGCGGCGGTTCCAGTCTGCGTTCCAACCTGGCCCTGCTGCGCAACAATTCCCGCGTGGCAGCCGAGATCGCCTGCGCCCTGACCGAAAACAGGCGCTATCAGGTTTCCAGACTTAAATTCACTTAAAATCAAAAAAAATCCGCCGGACGACGTCCGGCGGATTTTTGGTTTAATATGACACCCCCATCAAGGCGCGCTCGTTCCTGCTGGTTTCGTCGGGCTGGGCCAGCGGGTATCCGTGGCGCGCGGCGTGCGCGAAGGCCGCATCGTTGAAGTCGGCGGCGGTGTGCGGCTGGGCGTCGGGGTACGTGTGATCGTCTTCGTTAAACTGGGAGTCACCGTGCGTGTTGGAGCAGGCGTAAGCGAAATCGTAGGCGTCCCGGTAGGTTGATTGGTCGGCGTGATCGTAGAGGTCGGCGTTGGTGTCCGGGAAGGCACCGGCGTCAGCGTTGGCGTTGCTGGATCGCCGGCAATCGTAAACCGTCCGGTAAGATACCACACCTCACCCACAAAGATCTGCACTTCATATTCCCCTGGCTGCCAGGCCGTCGAGATCGGGAAACAATCCGTATACCCATACCCGCCCGTACTGCCCGCCCACGGCGCCGACTCATAACAAATCAACTCCCCATCCCCTACGCGGTACCACAGGGCGGACCACTGCACACCATCCAGCATATTGTTATAACTGAAGGAACCATACATGCCCGGAATCGGGTTCGTGAATGTATCAGTTGGATCAACCGCTTGATTGGTCTCCTCATCCAGTTGGGGTGAAAACAGCAGCGGAGAAAAAGCTGCATCCGGTGCGGGGGTGATCAAGCCGGTAAACCCGGCAAGAATATCATCAGGCAATACCGGTGTGGGCGATACCGAAGGTGTCTCGGTAATGGTTGGGGTCAGGGTGATGGTTGGCGTCAAAGTAATGGTGGGGGTCAGCGTGATGGTAGGCGTCAGAGAAGGCGTCAGCGAAGGCGGAAAGATGCGATATGCTACTGGCTCAGCATATTGATTCAGGAAAATTGCCCCCCCGAGCAGAAATACAGCAGCTAAGATCATCCGCCAGCCGCGCAGCACCATCGCCCGCTTTTTTTGGAAATACATCAATTTCTGTCCACTTTTTATATTGCGGATGCCCAAAAACAATCCAAGCACCACACCCAGGATGGACAGATAAAAAGCCGTTTGGACAAACGTTCGGATATCCAGATTCTTGACAAAGGTATCGATCATGATTTGTGAAATTATAGCATGCCTTCCCCCCTTCATAAACCTCCTTCTGACACGTAAAAGTCAGATTAATACCGTTTTCCAAAACGCCTGATGGGTTGTGAAAACATATCAGGTCAGGTAAAATCAATACAGATTCTTAATGGATGGATTAAAATGGGATTAAAATGGCATTAAAGCTGGATACTCTGCTCAATAATCGTTATCGCATCATCTCCATTCTTGGTCAAGGCGGCATGGGAGCTGTTTACTGTGCCCGGGATGAACATCTCGATATCCTCGTTGCAGTCAAAGAGAATCTGTTCCTTTCGGATGAATACGCCCGACAGTTCCAGCATGAAGCCAATATTCTCGCCAGCCTGCGACATCCCTGCCTGCCCCGTGTAGGAGATTATTTCTCCACAGATGGTGAAGGGCAGTATCTCATTATGGATTATGTTGAAGGCGAAGACTTGCGCGAACGCATCGAACGCGTAGGTACCCTTTCTGAACGGGAAACCCTGGTGATTGGCGTCTCGGTTTGCGAAGCACTGGCTTATATGCACAAACGAGTCCCCCCTGTCATCCACCGCGACATCAAACCTGGCAATATCAAAATCACCCCCTCCGGCGAAGCCGTTTTGGTAGACTTTGGCCTGGCCAAAGTGATGCGCGGCAGCCAGCACACCACCACCGGCGCCCGCGCCATGACCCCCGGTTACTCCCCTCCCGAACAATACGGCACAGCCCGCACAGATGCCCGTTCTGACATTTATTCCCTTGGCGCGACTCTCTACGCCGCCCTGACTGGTGTTATCCCGGAAGACAGCCTCTCCCGCGCTACCGGAAAAGCCGTGCTGACCACCCCGCGGAAACTGAAAGAGACTGTTTCCCGTGCTACAGAAACCGTTTTATCTAAAGCCCTCGAAATTGAACCGGATGACCGCTACCAGACTGCGGAAGAATTTGCTGCCGACCTGTTGACTGCTGGCAATTTGAGAGAATTTTCCCGCCCGCGACTCACCGTCTCGCCACCGCCAGGCGCCGCAGACAGACCGACCAACAATATTGACGAAGGCCAGGCTGCCGTTGAAATTGTCCGTAAGGCGAAACCACATTCCGGCAAAATATCTGGCAAAAAATCAGGCAGCAAGAAACAAGGCGGTAATTGGAAAATCCGTCCCATCACTATTCTGCCGATGCTGCTGATTGCGCTGTTCACTATTACTGCTTTTTTTACCCCGGCCATGACAGATTGGGCTTCCAATCTGATCTATCCCCCGCCCCCAGCAACCGTTATTAAAACGGCCACCCAGGCACTTGTTGCAGCGGTTGAAACCGAAACACCGGTGACGGGGATTACAGAAGACACTGGCACACCAACCGAAATACCTACGGATGAGCCCACACAAACACCTACCGAAACGCTGATGCCTCGTCCGACCAGCACGCCCAACATCTTCGCAGACACCGCGACGCCCATTCCCTCCCCTATCCCATCCAGTTTCGTTGGCGGCGGGTATGGGCAAATCGCCTTCGTTTCCGACCGTACCGGCATCATGCAAATCTGGATGATGAATTCGGACGGCAGCCAGCAGCATCAGTTAACCAACTTCGCGGAAGGCGCCTGTCAACCCGCCTGGTCGCCCAACGGGCAGCAATTGGCTGTCATCTCCCCGTGCACGGCAAAATCTTCTAAATATTATGAAAAAGCTCAAATTTATATCATTGACGCAGACGGTACCAATCCTCGACTATTGCCCTCCAGCACCCCGGGCGATTTCGACCCCGCATGGTCACCTGATGGAGACAAAATTGCTTTTGCGTCTTTGCGCAATAACAATCGCATTGCCCACATCTATGTGTATCACTTCAAAGACCAATTGATTGAAGAGCTTTCTGATACCCGTTATGCGGATATTCAGCCCGCCTGGCGGCCCAACAGCAAGCAAATCGCCTTCGTTCGGGAAAAGCCATACAATCATATATGGGTCATGTCCGACCAGGGACAGACAGAATTCCAGTTCAGCACCAGCGGTTCCGTCCATGATCTTTGGCCGGCATGGACTCCCGATGGGGACGCCATGCTCTACAGCCGCGCCCAGGTTGAAACGGGGATTCCCTGGCTGTTAATGTTGAACTACGAAGACCGTGGCAGCGCAGAAACCCGCATTCCCCGCATCGGTGAAGGGGACCTTGGCCCCGTGGCAATGCCCGACATTTCCTCTGATGGCAAGTGGATCGCCTATGAGAGCTGGCCCGATGGCCGTAATCACGATATCTGGCTGACCAATTTTGATGGTTCCCAAAAAATCCGCCTGACGACAGACCCTGGCTTTGACTTTGATCCTGCCTGGCGGCCGTACGCCCCATAATTTTTTACCCAAGCACGAGGTTCTTATGGCTTTAGAGATCAACAGCCTTCTCCACCGGCGTTACAAGATTCTTGAAATCATTGCGAAAGGTGGAATGGGGGCTATCTATCGCGCAATTGATGAAAGCCTCGGAGTGGAAGTTGCCGTCAAAGAAAACCTGTATACGGCTGAGGAAGCTACCCGCCAGTTCCACCGCGAAGCCACTATCCTCGCCAGCCTGCGCCATGCCAATCTCCCCCGCGTGACCGACCACTTCGTCATCGAAGGTCAGGGCCAATACCTGGTGATGGATTTCATTCCAGGCGAAGACCTGCGCCACCGCATGCGCTCGCTTAGCAAGCTCACCGAAGAAGAAGCCATCCTGATCGGCATGGCCATCTGTGACGCCCTGGCCTACCTGCACAGCCGCAATCCCGTCATCGTCCACCGTGACATTAAACCAGGCAACATCAAAATTACCCCCGACGGACAAATTTTCCTCGTGGATTTTGGCCTCGCCAAACTGGCCCAGGCCGGTCAAATCACCCATACAGGCGCGCAGGCCCTCACCCCGGGCTTTGCCCCGCCCGAACAATATGGGCAGGGAACAGATCCCCGGTCAGATATGTATGCCCTTGGCGCTACCCTCTACGCCGGACTGACCCAGGAAATTCCCGAAGACGGCCTTGCCCGGTTAACCAACAATACCCAATTAACTTCTCTGCATCATCATAATCCCGACGTTTCTCCGGCTTTGGCCGATGTGATTCAGCGTGCCATGCAGGTAAACGCCGCAGACCGCTACCCAACTGCGGAAGAAATGAAAACTGCACTGCAAGTTGTAAACAACACCATCCACGCCCAAACCCAAAACATGAAAGAAATCCGTCTCAGCAAAGCCGCTACCATCGTCCAGGCAAGCCAACAAATCACCCCCACCCCCGCATCGGGAGCAATGGCACGCACTAAAAAATCAGGAAAGTTTTTCCCGGTGATCGCAGCCATCATTGGCGCTCTCGTTTTGCTTTCGGTGATCATTTTCGGCATTATTTCGCTATTAAATCGCGAAACAACCCCCGCCCTGCCCGCCGCGCCTTTGGCGGCCGCCGCCACAGAAGCGCCTGCCATTGTCAACCCACAGCCAACTGCCCCGCCAGACAATATCGCTGTCCCGCCAACTCCCGTACCCCCTACAGCAGCCCCTGCCCCAACCTTTACTCCCGCAGCAACGCCGATTGGCGGCGGCGCCGGGCAAATCGCCTATGCTTCTTCAAGCACTGGCTTACCGCAGATCTGGCTGATGAATATCAATGGAAGCAATAAAAAACAGCTCACCAACCTGCCGGACGGCGCCTGTCAGCCTTCCTGGTCACCCGATGGCAGTCAGATCGTGTTTACCTCGCCCTGCCGGGAACGTCCAAAATCCATCACGGAAATGGAAAGGTCTGCACTATTTTTACTGGATGTAACCGATGAAACCAGCCTTCCATTTCCCGTTAATTTTGTGCCGGGGGGTGATTTTGAACCCGATTGGTCTCCTGATGGGAATACCATTGCTTTTACATCGTTCAGAGAAAACAATCGGCATCAAATTTACCTCTACGACCTGCAAACAAAACAAATAACCAATCTTTCTGCGCCCACCAATTATGATCGTCGGCCAGCCTGGTCCCCCGACGGGCGCTTAATCGCTTATGAAACCACCCGGCTTGGCCCCTGGCAGATATGGCTTTTGGATCCAATCGGCGTACAAAAAGCCCATGAATTTACGGGGATTGAAAACGGCCTGGGCAGATATGCAGCCTGGTCCCCGGATGGCAAGACCATTTCCTTCACCCAGGGAGACAACTTCCCCTGGCCTGCTTATAAAACCTTCTCATCCATTGACACCCCGGTCAGCCTGTCCGTGGAAACAAAAATCACCGATTTGCTCCCCTCCTGGAACACAGACTATTCCCCCGATGGCTATTGGATCGTCTTTGAACATCACGATGCCAATGACCCGGACCGCAATATGGATATCTATCGCGCACGCATTAACGGCAGCAGCCTGGAACGGCTGACAGAAGACCCCGGCGCAGACTTCGACGCCGCCTTCCGCCCTGCGCCATAATTTTCATTGTTTTCAAAACCAGGAAGATTAATTTACCGACAACTGGACACAAACTTCTTTCTCTTCCGCTCGCCGGGAGAGAAAGAACTCCCTGCTGCCCAGGGATTTCAAGCGAGGGCAGTATTACGCCACCGCCTCAGCAGTGCGCTGTTTCCCGCGGCGGCGCATCACATTCAGAATTCGCGGCAGCACCTGGGTATACCCCCAATAAAAAAGCGGCCTGGCCGGATAATCCCACGCCCCCAGCGTACAGATTACCTCGCCGCCCAGCCCCTGCTTGAAGCGAAACACCCCCCACATGGCATCGCTGTCATCAAACACATCCGGTGCGCCCCAGAGATCATATCTTGCGCAGCCTAACGCCTTCGCCTTACGCATTGCTTCCCATTGCAGCAAATAGGTTGGCATCTTGTTACGCTGCACCGCGCGGGACATGCCGTGTAAATACCACGCAGTTTTCCCCGCATGGAACAACGCCAGACCAGCGACCACTTCACCATCTACCTCTGCCAGTAAAGGTGTCAGCATGCCTGCTTCCATAAATAGCGTCCACACCCGCAGGTAATACCCTTCCGGGCGGATCACAAACCCGTCCCGCACCGAAGTCTCGGCATACATGCGGTACATCAGCGGCAAATCATCCATACCCCCTTCGCGCACGCTGACCCCCTTGCGTTCTGAAAGGCGGATGTTGTACCGGGTTTTCTGCTTCATCTTCGCCAGCAAATCTTCTTCGGGCAGCGTCACATCCAGCCAAACCGTATTGCGGAACTGGATCTGCTCTTCAGAAAAATGCCAGCTGCGCTCGCCCAATTCAGCTTGCAGCGCCTGCCCTGTGGCAGTCTCAGCAGCACCTTCCGTTCCGGGAATGCCCCGCCATAAAATCACTTCAGGATCCATCTTAATGAAAATCGCCCCGCGCTGCTTTGCAAGCGTCTGCAAATCACCCAGCACCTGCCTGCGCAAAGCGCCATCCTCCCAATCCAGCAACGGTCCGCGCGGCACGTACAGTACCTTCAGGCCAGGCAGCGGGAGCGAGCGTTCCAGCACCAACGCAGCCGCCTTCACCTGGTTTTCCTCATTCCGCCACACCTTTGGCAGCACCTCCCAGCCACCATCCCTTTTGACCGTCCCCCACTGCCAGGTCTGCAATAAATGCGCATCCGGCAATTCAGCAATCAGACGATTCCAGGCGGCGGCATCCAATGGTTCAAACCCACACATGTCGATCATCCGCCCCTGCCTTTCATGTAGCGCAGGTAAAGCTGGTACAGCATCGGATGATAAACGCGATCCCATGCGCCAGCCGAGCGCACCAGCCGCCCGCCAAAACCGCGTTTGAAACGGTACACTCCCCATAAACCGTCATGCCGCTCCGTAAAATTGGCTTCCAATTCATCCTCTGGTGCATCCGGAACGCCCCACAGATCATACTCGGTACAGCCGCGGGCTGCCGCCCAGCGCATCGCTTCCCATTGCAGCAAATAGGTGGGCATACGGTTGCGCTCCTGATTATTGGAAGCGCCGTAAAAATACCAGGCCCGCTTCCCCCGCACAAATACCATCATCGCAGCCAAAGGCGTACCTTCACAGGAAGCCAGCAAAATACTGCACGCGCCCGAAGGAGCAAACAAGTCGTATGCCCGCTGGTAATACGCCTGGCTGTGCACGCCAAAGCCATCCCGTTCACCCGTAGCATCCATCAAAGACTGGAACACATCCAGATCAGACGTTTCCGTGATCTGGACATCCTTGCGCTTCGCCAGGCGGATATTGTAGCGCGTTTTCTGCTTCATCCGTGCCATCCAGTCCTCCTCCTCGCCCTCCAGGCTGACCAGAATCGTCTGCCGCGGCTGAATGGGCTTTGCGCCACCCGTAAAACCGTCAAAGGCAGCCTCCAACACCTGCTGTTCGCCTTCCAGCGCATCCGGTTCCACCTTCAAAAAGACTGCCCGTTTCTGCCTGCACAATTGATCTACTGCCGGCCACAGACTTTGCCAGTTTTCGCCAACTGGCCCTTTCGGGATATAGGCGATGCGCAATCCTAACGGGAGTTTACGGAAAAGCACCACCGCGCCGCAATCATCCGTTTGAACAATTTCGGCTTCCCAGCCAAAATCTGCCTTCAACTTTCCCCAGGCAGTAGTCTGCAACAAATGTGCATCAGGATGCTCATCCAAATAAGCATCCCATTTTTCTTTTTTCGTCCTATCCATCATTCAATATCCGTAAAATCGTAAGGAGGAGTGCTGAGCACAGCAGAGTCGGGGATCGCATCATCCAGCAGCTTGACGATACTGGTCGGTTCAGCCTCATTCGCCAGGGAAATCAACTCATACACCACCCGCTCCAGGTCTGTGGCGCTCAATTCTTCCTGGCTGACCAACCGATAAATTTCAGGGTGCGAGGTGGGTTCAAAAGTGTGATCCTCATCCCACAGGTCTTCGCTCAATTTCTCTCCCGGACGGATCCCCGAAAATGTAATTTCAATATCCCGGCCGGGCTCGAGACCAGAAAGCCGGATCAAATCTTCTGCCAGATCAAGGATGCGCACCTGCTCACCCATATTAAGCACAAAAGTCTCCCCGCCGGTGCCGATAGCTGCCGCCTGCAGCACAAGGTGTACCGCTTCGGGAATGGTCATAAAATAACGCTGCATATCCGGGTGGGTCACTGTTACCGGCCCGCCGCGCGCAATCTGGCGCTTGAACAGCGGCACAACGCTGCCGCGGCTGCCCAATACGTTGCCAAACCGTACCACCGAAAATGCCTGGCCTGCCCGGCGCCCCTCGTTTAGCACGATCATTTCAGCCATGCGCTTGGTCGCACCCATAATATTCACCGGACGGATCGCTTTATCCGTCGAGATCATCACCAGCTTTTTCACCTGATTCAGCAAGGCCGCTTCCACCACGTTGCGTGTACCAAGGATATTATTCGTCACCGCTTCTTCAGCATTCACTTCCATCAGCGGCACATGTTTGTGCGCCGCAGCATGAAACACGATCTCCGGCTGGTATTTATCAAAAATACTCTCCAGGCGGGGCAAATCGCGCACGTCGCAAATCACCGGACGCATCACCACAGACGGGAAACTTTCCCGCAGTTCCAGCATCGCTTCAAAGATGCTGTTTTCACCGTGCCCCAAAAGCACCAGCTCGGAAGGCCCCCATCGTGCAATCTGGCGGCACAATTCACGGCCAATCGAGCCGCCAGCGCCAGTCACCAATACAGACCGCCCTGCCAATATCTCGCCAACGCGTTCATCATCCACCAGGGTGCTTTCACGGCGCAGTAAGTCCACGATCTGTACTTCGCGCAGCCGACTGACACTCACCTTGCCGCCCAACAGCTCATACATCCCCGGCATCGTGCGGAAGGTCTTGCTGCGCAGACGGCATACGTCCGTTACCAGACGCACCACCCGTCCGGGGGCGCTGGGGATCGCAATAATGACCTCATCCACCCGGCGGTTATCGAGTACCCGCGCCAAATCGGAAAGTGTCCCCACCACCGGGACACCATAAATCTGCTGATTTTGCTTGGCAGCGTTATCATCCAAAAAACCTACCGGCACCAATCCCACCTGGGGATTTTTTTGCAATTCACGCACCACCATCGCCCCCGCATCGCCAGCCCCAATGATCAACACGCGTTTGGCCGGACTGGTGCCATGCGGAATCGAGGCCAATACCTTGTTCTCTGCCAGCAGGCGCACAACCAAACGCAGCCCACCAACCAGCAAAACCGAAAGCAGCCAGTCAATCACCAGCACAGAGCGCGGAAATGCATTGAATGCCCCCAGTGTGAATAGCCCCACCATCGACAGCGAAACCAGCACAGAGGCTGCCGTGACAGATGCGACGATCAACTTTAATTCCTTCACACTGGTATAGCGCCATATCTGTCTGTACATACTGAAGAAATGATAGACCAGCGGTTTGATCAATAAAACCACACCCGCCATCCAGTAAGCAGAAGGCAGATACAGAAAAAAGGACGAATCCAGCTCCAGCCGCAGCATATAGCTGCCCATCACGGCGGTAACCATCAACAGAATGTCGCCGAACAGGATATATCGATTTCGTACTGTTGGTTGCGCTTTCATTTTCCCTACTGTCCCCGGAACCCGACTACGGTACCGATCGTACGGAAGAGGATCGTCAAATCAAGCCATAAATTGCGATGCTTAATATAATACAAATCATATTCCAGTTTAATGATGGTCTGCGCCACCGTAGCCGCATACCCGTAATTCACCTGTGCCCAGCCGGTCAAGCCGGGTTTTACCAGCAAACGGGCGCGGTAAAACGGTACTTCCTGCTGCAAAACGTTGACCAATTCCACCTGTTCTGCACGCGGGCCGGTCAGGCTCATATCCCCGCGCAGCACATTGAAAAACTGTGGAAATTCATCCAGATGACTCTTGCGCAGAAAACGACCTACCCGCGTGATGCGGTTATCATTTTCCAAAGCCAGTTTGGCTTCCCCATCTTCTTCCGTATTTTGCCGCATCGTACGGAACTTAAAAATCTTGTACACCTGGCCGTTTTTCCCCAGCCTGTCCTGCGAATAAAAAATGGGAAATCCGCTGTCTAACAAAATTGCCAGTGCCACAGGAGGATAAATGACAGCCAGCCCGATCATGCCAACCACAGCGCCAAAAATATCCATCAATCGTTTGACCAGCTCATACAAACCACCCATAGGCACAACGTCAAAAAATTGGCGGATGATCCAGTCTGATTGCAGCAAAGTGATCGGCACCCGCATCAACAAGTCTTCATATACCGCCGGCATCGTGGTCACTTCAATGCCCATTTCTTCAGCTTCAATCAAGGAACGGAAGAGAACCGGATTCATCTCCACCGAAATAGCGAAAATAATATCGCTAACCTTCTCTCTTTCAATAATCTCCAGTAACTGACTGCCCGTCCCCAGGATGGGATACCCCGCAACGGTCTCTTCTGCTTTAGCGGGGTCATCATCAATCAGCCCCACCAGGTAAAACGGCGGGGGGTAAATCCCCTGAATGATCTTTGCCAACCGGGTTCCTGCCCGTCCAGCGCCAACAATCAGCACGCGGCGCATAAATTCTGGCGCAGTGAAAATGCGGATGTACAAGAAACGCCACGCCAGGGTCAGGAGAGCAGCGGCACCAATAAAGACCGCCACACCCCGCCGCGGCAAGGACGTTGGGTCGGAGGTAAAATAGACCACCAGATAAAGCACAAACGATATCCCCGCCGCCACCGCAATGCCGCGCACGGTTTCCGAGCGGCGGGCTGCCCGGCGGTCATCATAAAGCTCCGTCAACAAAATGATCCAAAGAAGGGGCAAAAAATAAAACCAGAATGGAATACGTACCTGCACAAACTCAAGCGAAAAGGTAAGCCAGTCATCCACCGCCCATGCGAACAGGGCTGCTACCATTGCCAGCAGCGTGACGATGATATCCCCCGTCATCAGAAGAATTTTTCGTTCACCGGAACGCAGCCGTCGATAGATTTTTCTAGGTTCAGTCTGAGTATTGCTCATAAAGACTGTGCAATCTCCTGTTTACGATTTTGATGAACGGGAAACGATGCTGATCAAAAAACCGCTTCCCCAGCACAGATGCATCACGGCAATCGCCAAAGGTACGCTTACCAAAAAATAAGGTTTTCTGTGCTTTACCGCCAGCGGTCCTGTGCCCAGCACAAGCACCGCAAAATAAGCCAGTATTTCCAGCCCCAACAACCTGCCAGCCAGCGGCCAGAACAGCGCCGCAGTCGCCAGCACAATAAGGCTCAACACAAAAACCGGAGGCAATGCCTGCCGCCAGCGCACGGTATCCGGGTAACGTTTTAGCATGCGCCATTTCCAGAACCCGTAGCGGAAGTACTGCCGCGCCAGCTTGCCAAACGTCTCACGCGCAAAATATACCGAGTGGATCTCTGGATTCAACCATATCTTGCCGCCATTCAGTCGAATGCGGGTGTTGAATTCATAGTCCTCATTGGTCAGCAATGTTTCATCAAACATGCCAACCTCATCCAGCAAGGAACGGCGAAATGCGCCAAACGGAACCGTATCCACTTCAGCAGCTGTGGTGGCATAACGATATAACGCACCACCAACACCCAATGGATGCCCCGCAGCTACAGCAATCGATTCTGCCACCCAGCCGGCTGCCCCGGGTTGAATATGCCACACACCACCCACATTATCACCGAGACCGGCTTTCACACCCGCCACACTGTGCATCACATACATCTTGTCTGGCACGCTGTGGGCGTCCAGCCGGACAATAAATTCACCTGCCGCCGCTTCCAGCGCGCGGTTCAACCCTGCCGGAATGATGCGCTGCGTATTATCTACGACCCGGATTGCCAGATCAGCGTGTTCTTCCTGAAACGCTGCAATTTCCTGCCGGGTATCATCCGTTGACATCCCGTCAGCAATGATCACTTCCATCTCATCCAGCGCAAAACGCTGCTGATAAATCGCATTTAACAGCAGCCGGATAGTGGATTGCTCATTGTAACATGGAACAATTATGGATACTTTCGGCATCTACGCTCCGGGAAGTTACAACTTTTAAAAATTGGTTTTTTTGGCGCCTTCGCGGTTTCGCGAAGCGGTAAAAAAAATAAGCTGTGATGTTGCAGAAAAGCAGCAATTTTTCGTTTCTGCACCAGGCTTATATTCCTGATCTCACTGCGAAAAGGCATGCCACCACCCGCGATAATCTTGCCGCGGGTGATAGCTGCCTTGTCTGACTACTCAGTCTTGCAGAATGGCGACCGCTTCAATCTCAACAGCGACGCCCAAAGGCAGCGCAGCGACCTGGACAGCGGAGCGTGCCGGGGGATTCTCACCGAAAAATTCAGCGTAAACACCGTTCATCTTGCCAAACTCACCCATGTCTTTCAGGAAAACAGTCGTCTTCATCACGTCGGACAGCTTTGCGCCGGCCGCTTCCAAAACAGCCTGTACATTCGTCAATGCGCGCCGGGTTTCTGCTTCGATACCGCCTTCAACAACCTTGCCCGTCGCCGGATCAATCCCGATTTGGCCTGCCGTGAAAACAAAATTGCCATTGCGAACGCCCGCTGAATAGGGGCCGAGTGCTTTTGGTGCCTTGTCCGTACCAATGATTTGTTTTTTACCCATCTGATTTACCTCTTTCCTTAACTTTGATTTTTTTGAAGCCCTGTACGGGATCCTTCTGCGTCGCAACGCCGCCCGCTTCCTGCCTCGATGCCTCGTCTTTTCAGAACTGTACATCGTACATTGATTTTAAGCCATCTGCGCCGAATAGTAAAGCTGGTATAATAATTGCTCGACATGTGCATGCGGTTTTTCACGCATGCCGTTCGTTTGTAATGCAGAGCTACCCTACCCAACAAGAAAGTGTTATGGATATGCTTGACAAATTAAAATCAATTGAAGCGCATTTTCAGGAAATCACCGAAAAAATGAGCTCCGGCATCGAAGACTACACCATCATTGCCGAACTTGGCAAAGAACGCTCCGACCTGGAACCAATCATCAACAAAGCCGCTGAATACCGCAGCATCTTGCAGCGCATCGCAGAAGCCCGCGAATTGCAAGGCAGTGATGACCCCGAAATGAGCGAACTGGCTGAAATCGAACTGATGGAACTCGAGCCACAGGTCGAGCTCCTTGAAACCCAAATAAAAAGTATGCTTGTCCCGCGTGACCCGCGCGATGATAAAAACGTCATCATGGAGATTCGCGCCGGCACCGGCGGAGACGAAGCCGCCCTGTTTGCCGCTGACCTCTTCCGCATGTATAACTACTACGCTGACCAAAACAACTTCAAGGTTGAGGTCCTTTCCGAAAATGCCACCGGCATCGGCGGCTTCAAGGAAATTATCTTCCTCGTCAAAGGCAAAGGCGCCTATTCCCGTTTGAAATTTGAATCCGGCGTGCACCGTGTGCAGCGCGTCCCCACCACCGAGTCCTCCGGCCGCATCCACACCTCCACCATCACCGTGGCCGTGCTGGCCGAAGTCGAAGATGTGGATATTGAAATTCCCTCCTCGGATATCAAAATTGACGTATACAAATCTGCCGGCGCTGGCGGTCAAAACGTGCAAAAGAACTCCACCGCCGTGCGCATCACCCACATCCCCTCCGGCATGGTTGTCGCCTGCCAGGACGAACGCTCGCAGCTCCAGAACAAATTGCGCGCCATGAGCATCCTCCGTGCTCGGCTATACGAAATCGAAGAGGAGAAACGGGCAAAAGCGCAGGAAAAGGCCCGCCGCTCACAGGTTGGCACCGGTGAACGCTCCGAAAAGATCCGCACCTACAACTACCCCCAATCACGGGTCACAGACCACCGCATCAATGTTTCCTCCTACAATCTGCCGGCCGTCCTGGAAGGCGGCCTGGACGAATTCATTCAGGAACTTTCCATGCAAGAGGAAGCCGATCGTCTGGCAATGGTTGGCGAGGACGAATAATGACCAGTTTGCGCTCATGGCTGCGATCAGCCAGCGCACAGCTCACCCCCATCAGTGACAGCCCTGCCCTGGACGCCCAGGCACTGCTGGCACATATCCTCCAAAAACCTCGCAGTTGGATTATCGCCCACAATGAAGAACAAATAGACGAAAACCGTGAGACAGCCCTCAACGAGGCGCTGTCTCAATTGCTTAACGGCGTGCCCCTGCCCTACCTGCTCGGCCATTGGGAATTCTATGGCCTGGACTTCCTCGTTACGCCGGATGTCCTCATCCCCCGCCCGGAGACCGAACTGCTGGTGGAAACCGCCCTGGACTGGCTGAACGCCCATCCCCACCGCCGCCGCGTCGCGGACATCGGCACCGGCAGCGGCTGCATCACCATCGCCCTGGCAAAACACATCCCCGATCTTGCGATCACCGGCATTGATATTTCCCCAGCAGCCTTGCATATCGCTAAACAGAACGCCGCTGCTAACGAAGTACAACAACGTGTCAACTTCGTGCAGGGTAACCTCACCCAACCCCTGCGCGGCCAATACGACCTGATCTGCAGCAACCCGCCCTACATCCCTTCCCACAAACTCCCGGGGCTGGCCGTGACCAAATATGAGCCTGTCCTCGCCCTGGACGGCGGCCCCGAAGGGCTGGATGCCATCCGCACCCTGCTGACCGACCTGCCCCGCATCCTCGCCCCCGGCGGACTTACCTTGATCGAGATCGAATCCAGTCAGGGCGATACCGTCCTCTCCCTGACACATGAACTCTTGCCGCACTACCCCGCCCGCGTCCTGCCCGACCTGGCCGGTTTGCCGCGGCTGTTATGTATTGAACTCACCCCTTGAATCGTAGTGGCGAGGCATGCCTCGCCACCCCCCCAACAAAAAACCAGCCCCACATCGGATTATTATCTTTGTTTTTTTTTTACAAAAATCTCGCTCCCGCTTGTCGGGAGCGAGCATAGTACCCCGAAGGGGTGATTTAGAGAAAGGGGAATCACCGCCGCCTCAACATCAGCCACACCCCCACCGCCAGTAGCGCCCCCGCACTGCTGCACGGGATCACCCGTCCCAGGCCGCCATCCGGTTCATCGGTCTCAATCAGCGACCCAAACAACTCACCCATTCCCGAAGGCTCACCATTGCCCTGTGACGCAGCCGCGTCTGGCAGATCCACGCCGCCAGCCTCTTCCCCTTCAGAGACCACCTCATAGGCCACGCCATCGATCACCACGATCACCCGTTCGCCCAGGGCCATTGCCGCCCCCGCTTCCGGCCGGGATGCGGCCAGCGCGAAGTACTCCTCCGACAGGAAAGACACCTTCTGCGTCGCCATCGTCTGCGGGTCATAAGCTGTATCCAGCCACAACCTCCCCGAGCGGACGAAGGTCTTCGCCCCCACGATACGTACCTGGTCAGCGGCCTCGCCATCCACTTCCCCGCTGCTCACCGATGGCGCTACATCTGCCTGACTCATCGCGCCCTCGTCAGCCGCCTTTTCCACCGCCGTCCGACCGAAACTTGGCGCTGCGGGCATGGCTTCCATCTCGGCATACACCTCTTCCGCCAGGTCACGCTGATTTTCCACACCCAGCGGCATCGGTTCCGTCACCAGATAAGACGTGTACGGCGTGACGATCCCGTAGCGGATACTGATCCGCACCACCTGGTCGATCAACTCCTGGTTATTCCCCTGCAAGCGGATCTCCTGCAGCAGCGCGCCGATCTTGCGCGTCGCCCACAACCGCGGCAGCTCCACGAAAGGCCGCGTATCATAACGCATCTCATCCAAAAAGCGTTGCTCCGGGTAAACGAACTCCTGACGCTGCCCGTTCACTTCCCCACTCAGTTTCACATTGAACACCCCGCCCTGGCGGTAACGCCCGGTCACCACCACCTGCGAACCAGCGAACAGGTCCGGCAGCGGGTTGGGATAAATATCATAGGCATTCAGGCGGCCCAAATCCAACGACAAATTAGTCAGCACCGGCGTGCTGATGCGCGCATAGAAGGCCGACAATTTCTCGTCCAGCGCCTGACCCGGCTGCACGTACGTGCTCAGCCCGTGATTCTCCTGGCTGAGCGTGTCCAGCAGGAAGGTGTCCACGTCATAGCCCACCCCAAACGGGAACAGGCGCAGGTTGTCCGGCGCAGAGCGGGCAAAGTTATCCAGAATGCGTTCCGGCTCGATCTCACCCTCGGTGGGCAAGCCGTCCGTCAAAAAGATCAAATATGTCGGCCGTTCGCGGTCTGCCACGGCTGCCGCTTCCAGCAAAGCGCGGTTGATGTCCGTCGCCCCTACCGCACTCATCCGGTCTACCCAGCGCAAGGCAGAGTCTGCCTCGCTGGCAGGACGCAGTTCGCGCGCGTAAGGCTGGATGTCTGAACTGAAGGATTGCAAATAGAAACGATCGCCTTCATTCAAATGACTGAGGATATAGTGCAACGCCTCCCGCGCCTGCTCGAATTTCTCCCCCTCCATGCTCCCTGAGCGGTCGAGGACGAGGATCAGGTCCTTGCTGATGGGCTTGCTGGACACATCCGGTTGGGGTGCCAGCAGCATCATAAAGAACCCGTCCGCATCCACCGGATCTTTAGGATCGCGGTAGGTGAATAAATGAAACGCCTCACTCTCGCCAATCGAGTACAACAGGGAGAAATCCTGGTCCGGCGTGACGTGGCGCTCCTCGTAACTCACCCTGGCGTAATTGTCGCCTTCTTTGATCGTTTCAATCGGATGCGTCGGCGAATACAACGCGCGGATCGGCTGTCCGGACTGGACGTTCACCGTCACGCGTACATCATCCAGCGGCCAGGCGGAGAACTTCTCCGTATTGAGCGGATAATCATAGCGCACCAGGCCATTGTCGGCGGTCAGCACCTGGGTATATTCCAGCTCAATGCGCCGTTCCTCACCCGGGGGAATTGGGAATATCGACGCCTGCACCGCATCGCGGCCCACGTATTCCAGCAAAGCCGGGTTTTTCAGCGTCGCGATGATCTGCTCATACGTGCGGCGCGCCTCTTCGGCGGTCAGCACCATCCCCTGCACCGGCTCGTTGTTCATCCACATGCGGAAATCGCTCACCGTGGCTCCCGTCGGCAGCGGGAACACATACGTCCCCTCCACCTGCCAGTCATTGGGATTGTAAAACACCTGATCCACATGCGTCACCGCGATCTGGTCGCGGATCTCCACATCCACATGGTGATAGCGGACCACCAACTGGTGCATCGGCTGCGGCCAGATGACATCATCCGGCGGCGGTTCCGGGATGATGATCCCGTCCGCAGAAACCGTGCCTACAAACGTGCTGAGCAATAGCACCACCAGCACCAAACTTAACCCAACGCGTCTCTTCATGACTCTCCTCCTTCGCAAACAGGGACTGCCTGGTTAAAAGACGCAAACCCCGCCGGGTTTGTTCCCGGCGGGATAAATTATCCGCCGAATTAATAATTAAGTAGAACGGATCTGCAAACTTTTCAACAAATTTTGGTCAACTCCAGATTTCTTTTTAGGTCTCCAGTGCTATAATCAAACTCCATTCAGCCTTACGATGGTTTCAATGTCTAATTACAGCGCGGCAGCCATGAACGCGATCCAGGAAAAACAGCTCTCATGGGTCAGATTTGGCGCACCTCATTTTCGTCAGGCCGGGCTCGAACACATCTTTACACCGAGGCATGCCAATGCAAAAACTGTCTGCGATCGTCAAAAACCATCCCGTAAAAATTTTCTTTCTGCTTTCCACCTTACTGGGGTATGCACAGTGGATTTTTACCGGAACACCGAACTGGTTTATTTATGGCATGCTGCTCTCCGGGCTTTTCCTCACCGCGGTCTTGGACGGCAAACAGGGCATCCTGGATCAGTTGAAAAGCGCTACCCGCTTCAAAACCAGCCTGACCCATTATCTAACCGTCCTGCTGCTGCTCCTGGCGGCCAATGGAATTACAATCACCCTCGCTTATCTTCTTTACGGAGACCGGCCTTCTCTGGCGATGATTCGAACGGAGCCCCACTTGATCCCCGTACTGGCTTTGTTCGTATTGGCAGGCGGCCCAATCGCGGAGGAGCTGTTTGGTCTGCGAGGTTTTGCCTTGCCCAGACTGCTCAACCGGTACAACCCGCTCGTCAGCTCGCTCATCGTTGGATTTTACTTTGGAGCCTGGCACTTGATTGAATTTTTCCGTCCGGGCTCAAGCCAATATGCGATTGGGTTGGGGTTTTACCCGCTCTTCATTGTTTCTGAGATTGCCCACTCCATTATGATGACCTGGATCTATCTGAGAAGCGGGCGCAACCTGTTTGTCGCCGGCATCTTTTACCATCTCACCATGAATATGATGGCGGTACTCTTCCAGTCGGATGTCACCTTCAGCAGCGTCAATGCTTTCCCGGAAATCAACCGGCATTACTTTGTGATTTATTCACTCGTCACGATCGGGTTTGCGGTCGGGATTGCGCTGTACGCGAAGCTGTATCAACCCATAAATGCGTCACATCCCCTCACCGGCGCCTGAAATCTTCAGGTACGCGGGCGATAGCAGGTTTGCAAGACAGTCTCATTTCAAATCCAGCGACATCAACGCCAGCTCATCGCGGCGGTACCAGCCCAGCTTGTGCCAGAAAGCGATCCCGCCCAGGTTGGTTTCATACACCATCAGATGCGCCTTCTCAATCCCCTGCTGACGCAGCCCATCCAGGCAGCGGTCGACAAGCGCTTTGGCAATCCCCTGCGAGCGCTGCGCTTCTGCCACCGCCACATGATAGATATACCCCCTGCGTCCATCGTGACCGCACAACGCCGTACCAACCAGCGCTTCCCCCATGCGCGCCACGAAGCACAACCCCGGGTTACGCACCAGGAATGCCGCAATCGCAGGCCGCTCGTCTGCGCTGCTGAGGCCCATCCCCGGCGTCTGCCGCCAGAGCTGGATCGTCTCATCGTAATCCGCATTCCTCATCTCTAGGATTTGACAGTCCATATTCTCACTTGTATCAATGGCTATGCGAAATGACTAGTAACTTAATTCATGTACATCCGCGTTATTCAGCAAAATTGCCACGACCGCCTCATGTTTACTAGGTCGGCCGGTCACCCGCCAGGTACACACACGTTCATCGCCTTCTTTGTGGGTTTTTCGCGAAAACACCTGCAGGTTATATTCCTTCCACAAGTCATCCACCTGGGCATAGCTCTCTGGATTGTTGGGGATCGTGATTTGATAGGTACGCACTTCAGACACCGCTTCCATCCATCTTTCCAGCCAGGGGAACCCCCACAAAACCACCAGAATGATCACCGTGGCATACAGCACAAAATACGAGTATCCTGCACCGATGCCCATCCCCAGGGCGGCCACCAGCCAGATGGTGGTGGCCGTGGTCAGCCCCTTGATCTGCCCGCTCTGCTGGATGATCACCCCGGCGCCCAGGAAGCCGATCCCGCTGACAATGTTGGCTGCAATCCGTGTAGGATCAGAATTTTCAGCCATTCCAATAGAAAATACTGTGAAAAGATTGGCGCCGGTACAAATCAGGATCATCGTACGGAAACCAGCCGCTTTGTCGCGCAGCTCACGCTCCATCCCGATCAATCCCCCCACCAGTATCGACACCAATAAACGCTGAATATTTCCCGATTCAAGCATTTGTTGAAAAACAAGGACCATAGGGGTCTCCTTTTGTGTTTTCTTTGAGTATACATTAACGCAGAAAGAATTGGGTGAACCGAGGCAGAAAGAGCCAGGATGGAGTCCGGAAATCACGGATTGGACAACTTGCGATTAGAAAAAAACAGAAGTGTCCATTTCCCTCATTTTCAGAGGTTACACATCATCCGTATCAAATCTCGATTTGGCCTCTAGTCATATACCTCCCCTAAAAATGTAGTTTTTCGGGGGAGGCCAACAGGGAGTGGTTTTATCCTGCCATAACAAAGCCTCCGGGAGGAAAATCCCCCCGGAGGCTCATTCCACTACCTGATTGACGAATTAGCGAGGTGCCAATCCCTAAAGGACAATATTCACCAACCGGCCCGGCACCACAATCACCTTGCGCGGCTCCTTGCCTTCCAGATACCTGGCAACCTTGTCGCTCGCCAGGGCCTTCGCTTTGGCGTCTTCCTTGCTGATATCCACCGGAACCACAATCCGGTCACGCAGCTTGCCGTTGATCTGCACGATCAGCGTGATCTCCTCTTCCGCTGCGGCTTCTTCATCCGCCACCGGCCAGGACTGGGTGTGCACAGAATACGGCTTGCCCATCTCCACCCACAGCTCTTCCGCAATATGCGGTGCGATCGGCGCCAGCATGCGCACATAGATGTCAACGGCCTCATCCCAGGCTTTGGTGCCATAGGCACCCTGCTGCTTGGCCATTATCATCTCGTTCAGCAGTTCCATCAAGCCGGAGACTGTGGTGTTGAATTGCAGATTCTCGAAATCACGAGTCAACTGCTGCACTGTCTGGTGCACCTTGCGGCGCAGGCTGCGGATCGTATCCTTGTCCGCCTGCCCGCTGCCGGGTTCCAGCACCATCGTCCACACGCGACGCAGCCAGCGCATCGTGCCGTCGATACCGCTGCTGTTCCACGGTGCGCCCAGCTCCCAACGGGAAAAGAACATCAAATACGCGCGCACGGCATCCGCGCCATAGGTCTGCACCAGATCATCCGGTGAGATCACATTCCCTCGGCTTTTGGACATCTTCTCTGAGTCTTCGCCCAGCACCATGCCCTGATTACGCAGGGCAGCCATCGGTTCATCCCCTTTGGTCACACCGAGATCACGCATCACCTTATGGAAATAACGTGTATAGATCAGATGCATGGTGGCGTGTTCAATCCCGCCCGTGTACAGATCGACCGGCATCCAGTAATCATATTCTTTTTGGTCAAAAGGCCAGGTGTCGCAATGCGGGCTGAGATAGCGCAGGTGGTACCACGAGGAGCACATGAAAGTATCCATTGTGTCAGTATCGCGTTCCGCCGGCCCCCCGCATTTCGGACAGGTGGTGTGCCGCCAGGTGGGATGCAGCTTCAGCGGGCTTTTGCCAGTCGGCAGCCATTCCACATCATCCGGCAGCAGCACAGGCAGTTGATCTTCCGGCACGGGCACCACGCCGCATTTCGAACAATGGATCATCGGAATGGGCGCGCCCCAATACCGCTGGCGGGAGATCAGCCAGTCGCGCAGGTGATAATTTACATCCCGATGTCCTGTCCCTTTCTTCTCCAAATAGGCGATGATCTGCTCAAAGGCCTCATCGCCAGGCGTGCCCGTCAGGTGACCGGAATTGACCATCCTGCCCTTGGCCGGAACGGATTCGGTCATCTCCTCCGCAATGATCTCATCCATGTCGTCCGGCTGGATGACCACCCGCACTTCCAGGTCATACTTGCGAGCGAACTCGAAGTCGCGCTGGTCGTGAGCCGGCACAGCCATGATCGCACCGGTGCCGTAGGTCATCAGCACATAGTCAGCAATCCAGATCGGGATGCGTTCATCAGAAACCGGGTTGATGGCATATCCACCCGAGAACACTCCCGTCTTTTCCTTATCGGTCGCCTCGCGCTGAATATCTGTCTGGCGGACTGCTTTATCAATATATGCGTTTACCGCATCGGATTGTTCTGCTGTCGTGATCTTCTTCACCAGGGGATGCTCAGGGGCCATCACCATAAAGGTCGCCCCCCACAGCGTATCGGGCCGGGTAGTGAAAACTTCCAGATCATCACCGGTTTCCGTACGGAAGGTCACCGCCGCACCCTCCGACCGCCCGACCCAATTGGTTTGCAGCGTCTGCACAGTTTCCGGCCAGTCAATCCCCGAGAAATCCAGCAGTTCATCCGCATATTCGGTGGTGCGGAAGAACCACTGATCCAGATTCTTCTTGATTACCGGCGTCTCGCAGCGTTCGCAGTGGCGGTCCTCCCCCCACACCTGCTCACGCGCCAGGGTCGTATTACAGTTCGGACACCAGTCCACCGGTGACATCTTACGGTAAGCTTTTCCATTCTTGAACAACTGGACAAAGAACCACTGCGTCCATTTGTAGTATTCGGGGTCGGCGCTGACCATCTCGCGCCGCCAGTCAATCATCGCCCCCATGCTGCGTAGCTGCCTGCGCATATTGGCGATATTCTTGTACGTCCATTCCTTGGGGTGAATATTGCGTTTGATGGCTGCATTTTCTGCCGGCAGGCCAAATGCGTCAAAGCCCATCGGGAACATGACATTATAACCCTGCATCCGTTTGAAACGCGCGCGCGCATCTGACGGCGACATGGCATACCAGTGACCGATGTGCAGGTCGCCGGAAGGATAAGGCAGCATCGTCATCGCATAAAATTTTTCTTTGGTATGATCAATATCAGCATGATACAATCCGTCTTCTTCCCATTTTTGCTGCCAGCGTGCTTCAATCTCCGTCGGATTGTATGCCCTGATTTCTTTTGTTGTCATTCTCTCACTCCCTGCACAAGTACATCCTAGGTTTAAAACAAAAATCCCTCGCCCATTCAGGGACGAAGGATAATTCTCCGCGGTACCACCCTGCTTGTCTGACCGGTGTCAGACCGCTTTGGTTCGCGTTATCGGGCGAAACCCGGCCGCGGCTACTTCTCTTCACCGCTGCGAAGTGCCCCTGTTGGGGCTGGCTGGTGAGTTCGACCTGATGCATTCCACAATGCCTGCCGGTTTTCACCACTACGCCGGCTCTCTGGTGGATGGTCTACTACTCCTGCCCTTCCATAGTATTTTGCTTACACAAACACCCAGGGAAATCTGTATAGCCCTGAGTGTTCAGTGTTGTGGACCCAGAGAGATTCGAACTCTCGACCTCCTCAATGCCATTGAGGCGCGCTC
>CAYURM010000042.1:10424-27536 GCA_964447155.1 uncultured Anaerolineaceae bacterium | reverse complement strand
CTACCCTTGGGCAGTTTCCCGCAAGGGCGCTGCCCTATTTTTGTCTAATTGCGAGCCCTTAAGCTGAAACAAAAAAAGGCAGGGAAAATTCCCTGCCTTTGCTTCACTAATAAACCGGTTACTTGTCCAGTATACGCGCAAGTTCAATCAACTCTGGATCCAGAGTTTTCTGGTTCGCCACAACTTCATCCAGAGGTGTAGAAGCGATTGAACCGTCAATCCAGCCGGTAAGGGTGCCATACTCACCCTTCAGCAATCGCTTGGCTGCAGCCAGTCCCAGACGGCTGGCAAGAATGCGGTCATACGCACTCGGGTCGCCGCCGCGCTGGACGTGGCCCAGCGTAGTAGAGCGTAACTTAAAACCAATTTTTGCATGATTTTCTTCGCAGTATGCAGCCAGCTCGGCAGCATCATGCTCTGCCCCCTCCGCTACCACAATCATTGCATGCGACTTGCCGCGCTCGTAGGCTGACTCGATAATCTCTACAACCTGTTGCGGTGTCGTTTCATATTCAGGGATCACCACCGCTTCAGCACCGCCGGCTATCCCTGTCATCAATGCCAGATATCCGCAATCCCTTCCCATCACCTCAATCAGAAAGGCGCGCTGGTGCGAAGAAGCTGTCGTTTTTAATCTGTCTACCGCCTCCAGGGCAATATTTAAAGCCGTATCTACCCCAATCGTGATATCAGAACCATATAAATCATTGTCAATTGTGGAGGCAACGCCGACCACTGGGAAACCCAGTTTAGAAATTTCATAAGAACCTGTTTGGGAACCATTCCCCCCAATCACCACCAGACCTTCAATTCCGTTTTGATTCAGGGTACGCAAACCTTTCCTGCGGCCTGCCTCGGTTTTGAATTCCAGGCAGCGTGCGCTACCCAGCATCGTACCGCCTCGTTGCATGATTCCGCCAACGTCTCGTGCCCCCATTTGAAAAAGATTGCCCGTAAGCAATCCCTGATAGCCTTTCCGTATCCCAAACACCTCAGCCCCGCCATCAATTCCAGTGCGAACAACGGCTCGAATAGCCGCATTCATTCCTGGAGCATCGCCACCACTTGTCAAAACTGCTATTCTTCTCATGCTTCCTCCCAAATATTCTTCCTCTGAAAAAAAAGTAGTACGGTTTGATTCTATCATACGCCGCGATTTTTTTGTTCTACATCTTTTGACTTCCCAGTCAATTTCCGTAAAATCATTCTCTCGATCCATGCCAATCAACTGCGCAGTGCAGGCTGGGCTTACCCTCCCCGGCGCCAGCACCCAGGGCAGGTGTGCCCTTTAGAGTCGCTATCATACCCGAATGGATAAGCCGAAGCGGTGGCCGAACGATCATCTCTGCATCTTTTGACTGCTCCAAACCACCGAAAATGGTAAAATAATCACGACTGGTGACTTTCCTTTCCAACATGAAACCGTACCAAGGATTGAAATGAAAGCATACCGCATTACCCAACACCCTGTTATCCCCAACCGCAAACGAAAAATGATTCATTTCTACTGGAAAAAACAAAAGCTCACCGCCTATCAAGGTGAAACCATAGCTTCTGCTCTTTTTTCGCACCACATCCACATATTTGGACACCACCCCAAAGATGGCAGCCCCCAGGGGCTGTTTTGTGCCAATGGACAATGTTCCCAATGCATGGTGCTGGCAGACGGCCAGCCGGTCAAATCTTGTGTAACGCTGATCATCAACGGTCAGCATATTGAACCGCTCGAAGGACTGCCAGGCCTTCCGCCTCCCGGAGAAGCCACCGCGGCAACTCCCATCCAGACGATCAGCATCCCCGTCCTCATCATTGGCGGCGGCCCCTCCGGTCTTTCTGCGGCCATCGAATTGGGCAAGCTTGGTGTCCCTGCCCTGCTGGTTGATGACAAACACCGCCTGGGCGGCAAACTGGTACTGCAAACCCACCGTTTTTTTGGTTCTTCGCAGGCAGTCTATGCCGGCACCCGCGGGATTGACATCGCCACCAAGCTTCAGGCGGAACTGGAAGCCTGGCCGTCTATCGAAATCTGGACCCATTCCACCGCCCTGGCCGTATTCAGCGATCACAAGGTCGGTTTACTGAAAAATGACGAAACCTATTGTCTCATTCAACCTCAGGTCTTGCTCATCGCCACTGGCGCCCGTGAAAAATTTCTTGTCTTCCCAGGCAATACCCTCCCCGGCGTTTACGGTGCTGGTGCTTTCCAGACCCTGGTCAACCGCGATCTGGTCCGCCCCGCTGAAAATCTTTTCATCATCGGCGGCGGCAATGTCGGCCTCATCGCTGGCTACCACGCATTGCAAGCTGGTATCCGCGTTTCTGGGCTGGTAGAAGCCCTGCCCGAATGCGGCGGCTACAAAGTTCATCAGGACAAACTGCACCGCCTCGGTGTCCCCATCTACACCTCGCATACTATTCTCAGCGCCAATGGGCGCAATCATGTCGAATCCGTCACCATTGCGGAAATTGATTCGCATTTTACGCCGCAAAAAGGCACTGAAAAGACCTTTGCATGTGACGGGATCCTCATCGCCGTCGGACTGGATCCAATCAATGAGTTTTACAAAAAAGCGATCGAATTCAACCTGCCCGTTTTCGCTGCCGGCGATGCCGAGGAAATCGCTGAAGCTTCAGCTGCCATTTTCTCCGGCCGCATCAAAGGCATGGAAATTGCCCGCTTCCTTGGGTACCAGACTGCCTCCATCCCCGATCAATGGTACGCCAGCATGGAAATCCTCAAGTCCAAACCTGGCAAACTGCACACTCATAATGCACAACCGCACACTGAAACAGTTTACCCTGTCCTCCATTGCCGCCAGGAAATCCCCTGCGATCCTTGCGCTTCCCTCTGTCCTAAAGGCCTCATCATCTTACAGACGGACGATATCCGCTCCATCCCGCACTTCAACCCCGAATTGGGCGACTGCATTCACTGCGAAAAATGTGTGGCTGGATGCCCCGGGCTGGCAATCACCCTTGTCGACGGCCGCGCAGCCCCCCTCAATCCCTTCGTCTCCCTGCCGGTTGAATTCAACCCGGAAGACATAGCAGGGCTTAAAGAAGTCATCACCGTGGACGTTGAAGGTCAGTCGCTCGGAATCAGGCCTGTCATCCAGATTAAGAACGCCCCTAAAAACGACCGGACGACGGTCCTGAAAATCCAGGCATCCATTGATGATGCCCACAAGATTGCCGGCATTCGCTTGCAAACCCCGCCCATACCGGAAAGAGACTGCCCGCCCTCTCCAGCCCTTGCTGACCAAACCATCATCTGCCGCTGCGAGCGCGTCACCGCCGGAGAAATCCGCACCTTGATCCGCACTGGATGCCGCGACATCAACGCGATCAAAGCCCTCACCCGCGCCGGGATGGGCGCCTGCGGGGGAAAGACCTGCACAGCGTTGATTTGCCGCCTTTTCCGCGAAGAAGGTATCCCTCCAGCAGACGTTGTTGAGCCAACCAACCGCCCGCTGGTCACCGAAACCCCCGTCGGCATACTCGCCGGCATCCGAAAAAGAGACGCTGATGAATAACCCGTCATCGTCCCGTTTTAACGTCATCATCATTGGCGCTGGCTCGGTTGGGGTGCCGCTTGCCTTCAACCTGGCTGCATCCGGCCTGAAAACCCTTGTCCTCGACCAGGCGCACAGCATCGGACAGGGCTCCAACAAAAAAGCCATCGGCGGCGTACGTGCCACCCACTCCGACCCCGCCAAGATCAGCATCTGTCTCCGCAGCCTGGAAATTATGCGCAGTTGGCAAACCACATACGGCGACGACATCCAATGGCACCAGGGTGGCTATTCATTCGTCGCCTACCGCCAGCAAGAAGAAACGCTGCTGAAAGCCCTTGTTGAAAACCAAATCAAAATGGGCTTAAACATTGCCTATCTGAATAAAGCACAACTCCTCAACGTCATTCCTGGCCTCAATCCGCAAGGCTTGCTCGGCGGTTCCTGTTCACCGGAAGATGGCTATTGCTCACCCCTGCTTTTCCTGCAAGGCTGTTATCAGCAGGCCATCCATCACGGTGCCCAATTCCACTTCAACGAGAAAGTTACCGGCCTGCTCATTGACAAGGACAAAGTGTACGGAGTGCAAACCAACCGCACCGCGTATTCGGCCAGCATCGTAATCAATGCCGCTGGCGCCTGGGCCAATCAGATCGCGAACTTCGCTGGCGCCTCCATCAAAGTCCACCCCGATTCCCACGAAGCAGGCATCACCGAACCCGTGGAAAAATTCCTGGAGCCAATGATCGTTGATATCCGCCCCATTACCCGCTCTGAGAATTTTTATTTTTGCCAGCATACTACCGGGCAGATCATCTTCTGCCTCACGCCCTCCCCGTCGATCAAGGGCTTTGACGAGCGCGCAACCAGCGAATTTTTGCCCCTGGCTTCACAACGTCTGCTCACCCTGATGCCGCGTCTCAAAAACATCAGGGTACGCCGCACCTGGCGCGGTCTGTACCCCATGACGCCGGATGGCTTTCCCATCGTAGGCTGGTGCAAAGACGTGGCCGGCTTCTTCTTCGCCGCCGGCATGTGCGGTCAGGGCTTGATGCTCGGCCCCGGTCTGGCAGAACTCATCACCCGCACCCTCATTGAAACCCCTTCCCGTCAAGACGAAGAAATTCTCTCCTATTTCTCCCCTTACCGCAGTTTCAACACCCAGGAACAGCTAAAATAATGCGGTTCCCACCACAAATGGCAGTGAGATACTGCCGCACATCTGACTCCACGCACAGAACAAACGCCGTTGCGCAGCAAGCACCTGGCGCTTGAAATCCATATTTTCCCATCCCGCCCGTTAATCCCTGCCCGGCAATACCTAGGAAAACCAAACGAGGCGGTATAATACAGGCATCGGAATAACAGACCATAATCGAGGCCAGATGTGAGTTTTGAAACCCTGTTAAATAATCTTCCACCCGAATACAGCGGTGCTGACCGTGAAATGATCACGCGCGCATACGAGTTTTCAAAACAGGCACACGAAGATCAAAAGCGCGCCTCCGGTCAACCCTACATCACGCACTGCGTGGCCGTTGCCAGCATACTTTCAGAACTCAATGTTCCCCCGGCCATCATCATTGCCGGCCTGCTGCATGACACCGTTGAAGATACTGCTGTCACTCTTGACGACCTCGCTAAAGAATTCGGTGAAGATGTTGCCAATCTGGTTGACGGTGTCACCAAACTCTCCAATCTTCCCCAGGTCACCCGCGACGACATCCATCAAGAGGATATGGACGAAGGTCATCCCGATCAGCTTGAATTCAAAACACCTCCAGAAGAAAATGAAATGTATGCCGATAAAGGCTTGCGCAGCAGCCGGGCAGACCTGAAAAAAGAAACCCTGCGCAAAACCCTCATGGCAATGGGCGATGATGTCCGTATTGTTCTGATTAAATTGGCAGACCGCCTGCATAATATGCGCACCCTGGGTTACGTGCCAGAACACAAACAAAAGCGTATTGCTCAGGAAACCCTCGATATTTTTGCCCCGCTGGCAAATCGACTGGGAATCTGGCGCATCAAATGGGAGCTGGAAGACCTTTCCTTCCGTTATGTTCAACCCGAAGATTTCAAAAAAATCGCAGAAAAAATTTCAGAACAGCAAATTGGCCGCGAGAAAAAAATTGACCAGATTGTTGACAGGTTAAAATCAGTTATGCAGGAAGCCCAGATTGAAGCGGAGGTCACTGGCCGCCCCAAACATATCTACTCCATCTATCGCAAGATGATCGAAAAAGACGAACCCTTTGAAATGGTACGTGACCTGCGTGCCGTGCGCCTGATTGTTAAGGACATCCCCACCTGTTACATGGCCCTCGGCGTCATCCATACCCACTGGCGGCCTATTCCCCGCGAATTTGACGACTACATTGCCGCGCCTAAAGACAATTTCTACCGCTCACTCCACACTGCCGTATTCTACGATGACAGCAAACCCCTGGAAGTCCAGATCCGTACGCTTGAAATGCACCAGGACGCTGAATATGGCATCGCTGCCCACTGGCGCTACAAGGAAAAAGGCCAGCGCAATGAAATCTACGAGCAGCGCATCAATTACTTTCGCAAGCTGATGGACTGGCGGCGGGATGTAGAAGACGCCGAAGAATTTGTCAACGGCATGAAAAGCGATGTCTTTGAAGACCGCGTCTACGCCTTCACCCCGCGGGGCGACATCATCGATCTGCCCGCTGGTTCAACCCCCATCGACTTTGCCTATCATGTCCACACCGAGATCGGCAATCGCTGCCGCGGCGCAAAAATTAACAGCAAACTCGTCAGCCTGGATTACACCCTCAAAACCGGCGACATGGTTGAGATCCTTACCGCCAAACAGGGCGGCCCCAGCCGCGACTGGCTGAACACCAACCTCGGCCTGGTCAACACCCAGCGCGCCCGTTCAAAAATCCGCCAGTGGTTCAAAAAACAGGATCGTGAAATCAATGTCACTACCGGCAAAACCGCCCTTGAAAAAGAACTTGCCCGCCTGGATATGCGTGACGTCAATCTGGACAAACTTGCCCGGCGTTTCGATTTGCGCGCAGCAGAAAATTTATTTGCCGCCGTTGGCTGTGGCGACATTTCCATCAAACGCATCATCAACAAACTGAGTGATCTGGAAGAAGAAACCCTGCCGCCCATGTCGGAAATTATCACCAGCGCCAGTACCCGACAGGATAAAAACGCCGTCAGTGTTCTCGGTTTAAAAGGCTTGCTCACCAGTTTTGCCAGATGCTGCAACCCTCTGCCCGGGGATGAAATTGTTGGCTACATTACCCGCGGCCGCGGTGCAACCATCCACCGCCGTGATTGCCCCAACATTTTGCGCATGATTGACAAAGACCGCGAGCGCATTGTTAAAGTTACCTGGGGCGAACCCCAGAAAACCTTCCCCGTCGCCATGGAAATCAAAGCCTATGACCGCCAGGGGCTTATGTGGGATGTTTACAACATCCTTAACACCGAGGGCATCAATATCACCGGCAACAGCCAAAAAACCGCCCACAACATCGTCACCATTAACATGACACTGGAAGTGCGTGACATCGCCCAGCTCTCCATGATCCTCACCCGCATCGAAAACCTGCCCAACGTCCTCGACGCCCACCGCCTGAAACCCGGATAACACAAAACAAACCCTCCCGATCACTCGGGAGGGTTTTGGCTGGGGATGAAGGAGTCGAACCTCCACATACGAATTCAGAGTCCGCTGTCCTACCATTAGACGAATCCCCAACGGCTCAAGGATTTTACCACGTCGATTTTAATTTGTCCAGTTTTAACCAAAATCGATCCAGGAGCATTTCCCTCTCCAGTACCTGCTAATTTAAAGTAAACATTTTCATCACCTCATTATCAGAAATTCCAAAATGACAAAATCAGGTGAATAAGGCAGTGTGAATGTCTCATAACAAGTTGAAATTCCTGATAGGAAAAGTTGATATTCTACACCAGGCATGGGGATAAACGTTGCCTTCATCCCTGTATCTGGCGTGATTTTACTCGGCGCCGCGGAAAATCACGGCGATTCCCAATGCGCCTTTTTTACATCCCGCAGCAGCTCGATTCCCTTTTTAACGCGTGCAATACACACTTCTCTGCCAAGGATTTCCATGCTTTCAAATAGTGGTGGGCTGACCTGCTGCCCTGTGATGGCTACACGCAGTACGCCAAAAATTGATCCCACCTTCCATCCCAGTGTCTCCACCATTTCACGCATCGGCTCTTCAATGCTTTCCAAATCAAACGCCGACAAACCTTCAAGTACATCCAGCGCGGTTTCCAATACTTTGATCGATTCCCCCACAGTTAAATTCTTACCAATCAATTCCTCCCCTGCCGGAATGACCTCATCCTCGAAGAAGAAAGCCGCCTTCTCCACTGCTTCATCCAGCGTCTTCATCCGTTCCTGAAGCAGCGGGGTGATTTTGATCAATATTTTGTCATCCGGGTCATACCCTGCGTTCACAAAAAAAGGCTTTATCCGTTTCGCTAAATCAGGCACACATAAATGACGAATATGCAGGCCATTGAAATGGTCCAGCTTGGTAAAATTGATCGCCGCCGGAGAAGGGTTGATCTTCTCAAATGAAAATTTTTCGATCAAATCCTCCATCGTGAAAAACTCGGTATGATCATCATAACTCCAGCCCATCAATGCGATCCAGTTCACCACGGCTTCCGGCAAATACCCCAATTCTTCCAAATCCTTGACGAAAATGGAGTACCCATCCTTCATCAGATCCCCGGCTTCACGCTTGCTCATCTTTCCTTTACCCGACGGTTTCAAAAATACCGAAAGGTGTACAAATTTCGGCGCTTCCCAGCCAAAGGCCTGATACAGGAGGCCATGCAACGGGAAGGACGGCAGCCATTCTGCCCCGCGCACCACATGGGTGATTTTCATCAGATGATCGTCAACCATCGCAGCCAGGTGATATAAGGCCAACCCATCCGACTTCACCAGAATATGATCATCTATATTTTTATTTTCAACCGTAATATCGCCGCGGCGCATATCATGTACGGTCGTTGATCCCTCACGGGGGGTCTTAAACCGCACGACATGCTTCTCGCCCGCCGCAATCCGGCCATCCGCCTCGTCCAGTGTTAATGCGCGGCATGTGCCGTCATAATGCGGGTCTTCCTTGCGTTTTTGCTGTGCTTCCCGCACCTCACGCAGCCGCTCTGGAGAACAGAAACAATAATAAGCATGTCCCTCCTCCACCAACTGACGGGCATATTTTGCATAGATTTCCTTGCGTTCAGACTGCCGATACGGCCCATATGGCCCGCCCACATCTGTGCTCTCATCCCATTCCAAACCCAGCCAGCGCAGGCTGCTCATTAATTCTTCTTCCGAACCTTCCACAAAACGCTTTTGATCGGTATCCTCAATTCGCAATACAAATTGTCCCCCCGTTTGTTTGGCAATCAGATAATCATATAAGGCTGTTCGTCCACTCCCCAAATGCAAATAACCGGTCGGAGAGGGCGCAAAGCGCACCCGTGCTGCCTGTTTTGTCTCATTCATCTTGAATACTCCACATTAAAACTCCAATTCCTTATGGCGCACAGCCACACTCTCTACCAAACCCAACCCCAAAGACAGGGACACAATTGAACTGCCCCCGTAACTGATGAATGGCAGCGTCAACCCCGTCACTGGAATAACATTCAAATTCACACCCACATTGACCAATGTCTGGAACAACAGCAAAACGCCCACACCGTATGCAATCAAGGCGCCGTACAGATCACTCGCCATGCGCGCAGTCCTGAAACAACGGTAGACCACGAAGCAGATCAGCGCCAGGATCAACACCGTGCCGATAAAACCAAATTCTGCTGACATCGCCGAAAAAATAAAATCCGTGTGGCGCACCTTCAAATAACGAAGCTGCACCTGCGAGCTATGCCCATACCCCTGCCCAAACCATCCCCCCGAACCAATCGAGATTAACGCCTGGTCCACATTGTAGGTATCGCCATAGCGAGCGTTCGGGTCAGGAAACAGGAAATTGATAATCCGCTGCTGCTGGTATCCTTCCAAAAACGGGAACAGGACAAATGGACCAACTATTCCGGCACCAGCAAACCACCACAGCGCTTTCAACGGCAAGCCGCTTAACCAGATCAGGGCAAACCATAATACAAACATCACGATCGACATGCTCAAATTCGGCTGCAAAAGGATCCAGATTACCAGGCCGCCCGTTAACAAAAGACTGTTGGCGATCCATCGCCAGTCATGCGATTTCGCCTGGGTGTTGTGAAAATAATTTGCCAGCACCAGAATAATCGCAATCTTTGAAAGTTCCGATGGCTGAATATTGATCAACCCAACCTGGATCCACCGCACCGAACCGAAAGCAGTCGCCCCCAGCACAAACACCACAGCCAGCAGCAGGAACATGCCAATATATATGATGTGGCTGATGGAAGCCCAATAATGGTAATCCACCATTGAAAGGCCAATAATTAGCGCCAGACCAATCAGATCAAAAATAATTTGGCGGTTGACCGAAGTAGACAACACCACATTTCCGGCGATAGCCGACCGGATCATCAACACCCCAAACACACACAGGAAAACGACACTCCCAAACAGCCAGAAATCGAAGTGCCGCCAATATTCGCGTCTCATCTTCCAGATTATCCAACTTTTCGCCGGGTCGAGGATTTGATCGGAATATCCGCAACCAGGCGCTGCTCTCTCCCGTCTTGCGTCACATCGATGCGTACCGCTTCGGGATCAATCGCAATATAACGAGAGATGACTTCCATTAGCTCATTTTTCATTTGATCCACGGCTTTTGGAGTTAAATCCGTGCGGTCATGGATCAGCACCAGCTTCAAGCGCTCTTTTGCCGCATTTGCACTTTTCCCACCTTTTTTCCGCCAGGCCGCCATGTTAATTCCCTCCTGATCGCAGCATATTCGACAAGTTCTGGAAAAAACCTTTCTTTTCTTCCAGATCAAGGAAAGGAACTTCCTGCCCTTTCAAACGCAGCGCAACATTGCGGAAAGCCTGTCCGGCTTTCGTATACGCTTCCATCACCACAGGCTGCCCTCGATTCGTGCTCACCACAACCGATGCATCCTCCGGGACAATGCCGACCAGCTCAATTGCCAATAATTCGACCACATCATCAGCTGTCAACATATCGCCCCGTTTCACCAGATCCAGATTCAGGCGGTTGATCACCAGCTTGGCCGGTCCCTTTTCTTCCGCCTCCACCAGACCAATAATCCGGTCCGCATCACGTACGGCCGAAATTTCCGGATTGGTCACCACCAGTACCACGTCTGCCGGAGCGATCGAATTTCGAAAACCGCGCTCAATCCCCGCTGGCGAGTCAATCAAGACCCAGTCAAATTCGTCGCGCAGCTGGTCACATAATCGCACCATGTCACTCGGTGTAACCGACGACTTGTCCCGCGTTTGTGCCGCCGGGATCAAATATAATTCATTCATCCGCTTGTCGCGGATCATCGCCTGCCGTAAACGGCATCGGCCTTCAATCACATCCACCAGATCATAGACGATGCGGTTTTCTAACCCCATCACCACATCCAGATTTCGCAAACCGATATCGCCATCAATACAAACCACCTTGTCGCCCAATTCTGCCAGCGCAAGTGCTAAATTGGCAGTCGTGGTCGTCTTCCCAACGCCGCCCTTCCCTGATGTGATGGTTATGATTGTCGCTGTCATTTTCCTCTCTCTCTTTGATTCCATTCCTGAAATAGTATCTCTCCACCCTGAATCATTGCAAACTCAGGCAAAACATGCTTCTTTTTGTCCGGCTTCAAAGGCAGCCCGCCAATCACATCATCAATCCGCAGCTGTTTTGGCATCATCTCCAAAGCACACACCACCGCATCTTTGCCGCCATCCACCCCGGCATGCACCGAACCCAGCAGCCGTCCCCACACCACCACATTGCCGCCAGCGCTGATCTCTGCGCCGGGATTCACATCTCCAATCACAATCACGTGCCCCGCTGATGAAATCTTGAAACCGGAGCGCAGGGTGCGCTTCACCAGCATGGCATTATCGCCCGATAATGAAGTACTTGCACTCTGTGAACGGATTACCCGCTCGGGTTTTGGTTTCGAGATGCGCGTGGCAAGTCCCAGCATTTGCGAAGTGCGTTCGGTGGTCGGCGAATTACTGATCACTGCCCACAAAATGACGCCGCTGTCGGATAATTTGTCCCGCAGCATTCCCATCTCAGCCGCATGAAGAATGTGATTTTCCACATCCAGGGCAACCCGGGCGCCCTGAAAAAAAGCAGAACGCTCTTCAATCTGCTTGAGCAGCTCTTCCTGCACAATCGGCCAATCCCCTTCGCCCAGGCTGATCAACAGCCCATCACGAATTCCCTTGATCTTGATAGAAATTTTCTTGTCTTGAAGCATTTCGCCATTTTGCATAGGGTCAATTTCCTGTCACAATTATAGCAGGATTATCGGGCAGTCTTGTCAAATTCATCCACCGCGATCTTTGATTTACTCTCCCGTTGCGGCCGTCGTATCAATCGTCTTCAGCTCAAAATACCCTTCCAAAATTTGCCGTACAATTGGCCCGGCCACAGTTGACCCCTCCTTGCCATTGTAGACAAATGCCAAAACCACAATTTCCGGATCGTCAAAGGGCGCATACCCCACATACCACGCATGCGCCGGCCAGTTTCCCGGCTCGCACCGCCCTTTTTCCTGGGCAACATTGTCGCAATACTCTGCCGTACCCGTTTTACCCGCAGATGGAATCGTCATTCCGGCAAACTCTTTTGACGCCGTACCAGACGGCACAGTCGTCTTTGACACCACCATCCGCATCCCTTCCTGGGCCAGTTCAAGCACCCACGGTTCAACCACCTTCATCTCACCCGTCGGGAATCCATCCTCATCGTAAACATTGATCATGGGGTCCTTGGTGATATCCCACACCAGCTCGGGCTCAAAAGGCTCAACCACATTGTTTTCAGAATCCAGTATTTGATGCACCAAAGTCGGCCGAATGTATTTTCCATCATTTGCGACAATCGCAAAGGATGTGATCACCTGCAACGGGGTCGAAAGCACATACCCCTGCCCCATCGAGGCAATATAGGTATCCCCGGTTGACCAGTTCTCGCCGACATTGATCCGCTTCCACGTTGGATCAGGCACCAGTCCGTTCGCCTCACCGGGCAGCTCAATCCCGGTCACTTCGCCATATCCCAATATCCGCGAGTAATCAGCCATACGAACGATGCCCAGCCCCTGCGGCACCTCATCCGCAAACCCGCCGCTGACCTTGTAAAACCATACGTCACAGGAATAAGCCATCGCATGAGGAGCATCTACCAGACCATGCCCGGTATCTTCCCAGCACACATATTCCCTGGGTTTGCCAGGGTCGTTGGGCGTAAACTTCTCGGTAATCGTAATCTTCCCCGTTTCCGGGCACATCAGCGTTTTTTGAGGAGACACTACACCCTCATTCATTGCGCCAATCCACGCCGCCAGCTTGTATACCGACCCAGGCGGATGCTCCGCCGAAATCGCATGATTCAATAAAGGACGTTTTAAGTCCCGGGTAAGCTGTTCGTAATAATACGCCGGAATCACCCTTGCCATGCGATTGTTCTCATAAGTTGGATAAGAAACCATGGCAAGGATTTCGCCCGTTTTAGGGTCCATCGCAATCGCCACAGCAGAGCTCATCTCTTCGCCCCCCAGCCACGCATTCCAGCCAGCCAGTTCCTTCTTGACTACATTTTTTGCCAGCGCTTGCAAACGCGTGTCAATCGTCAACTCAATATTATTTCCCGCCACCGGCTCAAGCGGCGTTTCAAGATCACGCAGCTCCTGCCCGGCAACATCAACCTCCACCACACGAAATCCATTCGCACCCCCCAACGCCTCTTGCAGGGAAAACTCCACCCCCGCATACCCCACCTTGTCGCGGTTGGGTACGAAGTTTAAATCGCGGTATTCCTCTTCCAGAGCAGCAGGAATGGGCCCCAAAAAGCCAATGATCTCTGTTGTCAATTCGCCAGTCGGATAATCCCGCACGGACTCAACCTCCACCGAAACCCCCGGCCAATCGCTGACCATTTCCCGCACCCGCATGGCTACTTCCTGACTCACGTCGCAGCTCACTGGTACACCAGCATAGGGTGCATTCGTATCCTGAATGAACACGATCTGGGCGATACCCAATTCGTTGTCGCATGGTTTAAATAGCAGAATTTCTTCGGCCGTCGGTTCCCCTGTACTGACCGGCACGCCCACCAAAGGCGACAATTCGCGATAAATATTCTGGATTGCACCTTCATCAGCGGGCAGCAAAGCAGGTGTGATCACCACGTTAAACGACGCCACATTTCGCGCCAGCACAAAACCGTTGCGATCATAGATCACCCCGCGCTGCGTAGGAATATTGATCTCCGTGATCCGGTTCTCATCTGCCAACTCAACATAATTAACACCTTCAACAATCTGCAAATTAAACAAATTTGCCATGTAATACAGCAAAACAGCTGCCGCAACACCCATCACCAGTGTCAACCGCCAGCCTTGAAAATTCTGATGGATCCTGTGTTCTTCGTTCATCTTTCTTCCTCTAATGGATACACCCAATCCGCAAAATCAATAAAAATAAAGTGGATGGGCAATGCAAGCATCAAATTCATCAACACGGTCGGCAATATAATCTGAGAAATCGCTGTTTGGAAACTGAAACTGCTGCCGCCAAAACTCAAACTCAGGATCGTAATCCCGGCCATCATCAATGTTCCCAACAGCGTCGTCATAAACATCGCCAGCAGCGGGGCTTGCCACACGCGCCTTTGTAAAAACCTTGCAAAGCCGGTAATAGCCACATACCCTGCCAGCACAGCCACAAAAGGCAGCGCTGAGGCATATCCTACCAGCATCCCGGCCATAATCCCCCACAGCCAGCCAGTTTTCACCCTGTCATTCAACGCCCATGCAATCACCGCCACCAGCATCACGTCCGGTGTGCCATGCAGCAGCCTCAAATTGCTAAAAATACCAATTTGCAGCATGAATAATACTAACACAATGGGAACAGCAATCAATTTATCCATAATGATATTAGGGGACAGGTGCCGGATTCAGCGGCTCAATGTCAACCGGTCGGAAATTGGCAATCACCAGCACAGCCCGTAAAGCCGTAAAGTCCACCGCCGGCTGAACAGAAGCTGTCTGAAACAGGTCCGTCTCCCGCTTGCGAACGCTGACCAACTGCCCCACCATCACATCAGCAGGATAATTGGCCCCCAGCCCGGACGACAGCACAAGATCGCCTTGCTGCAGGACCACATCCTGTGCGATCATCTCCAGCGTCAAATCTCCCGTGATCGACCCGGAAAGCAGGGCATCCGTCTGCGAGTTTTTCAGGTGCACATTCACCGCCGCATTGGTATCCGTGATCAACTGCACACGCGCCGCACCCGCAGTGACCGCATCAATCCTCCCCACCAGCCCCTGGTCAGTTACAACCGGCATACCGTGGCGGATGCCATCATCCGAACCGTGATCAATGATCACATAGTGCAGGAACGGGCTGGGATCTCTCCCCACCACTGCCGCAGCAATATACTCATTGTCGGGACGTTGGCGGGCAAAGTCCAGTAAAGCATACAGCAATTGTGCTTCACTGAGCTGTTGCTGCAATTGCACTACCTGAGATTGGAGTTGGGCGGCCTGGCTTTCCAGCTCCAGATTCCGCTGGCGCAGGCTTGCCACATCCCGCGGCACGGTCAAGAAATCATACACCGCCAGATAGCGGCTGGTGATCCAGCGCTGCACACTGACCAGAGGGTCAAGCGTCGTGCGCACCACCGAGCCCAAATACCCGCTTGCGGCAAGGAACAAAATACCAATAACAACAAGCAGCAGCAAACCCGTCTGCCAATTGCGAGGGGTTCGAATTTTCATATCAATTCACAGTGAAAAAAGGGAATAACCTCAATAAATGTGATGGAGATCCGATCATCATAAGCCTTTTCTCCGATCCAGCGCAACAAAATATTCTTGATAGTGATCGAGGTCTTCCAAAACCATCCCTGCACCACGCGCCACACACGTCATCGGGTCTTCTGCAACCCACACGCGCAAATTCAGGTCGTCCGATAATCTTTCAGCCAATCCCAGCACCTGCGCCCCGCCGCCTGCCAGGCAAATACCCGAATCAATCAGGTCAGAAACAATTTCCGGCGGCGCTTCATCCATCGCATCCTTGATCGTCTCCACAATCACCTGCACCGAACCCGAAATTGCCTCGCGAATTTCCACACTGGAAACTTCCACCGCGTCCGGCAAACCTGTCACCAGGTTACGCCCGCGCGCAAGCATCGTCTTCTCGGTAGGCAGCGAATACGTCGAACCGATCGTCATCTTGATCTGCTCCGCCATCCGTTCCCCAATCAGCAGGTTATATTTGTTGCGGATATAAGACAAAATGTCCTGATCCAGCTCATCGCCGGCTACACGCAATGAACGTGACACCACGATCCCCCCCATCGACATGATTGCCACTTCCGTCGTCCCGCCGCCGATATCGACGATCATCGTGCCCCGCACTTCTGAAATGGGCAATCCCGCACCCAGCGCGGAAGCGCGAGGCTCTTCGATCAGATAAGCCTCACGGGCGCCTGCCGCCATGGCGGCGTCGAACACGGCCCGCCTTTCTACTTCGGTTGCACCGGAAGGAATCCCCACCACCACCCTCGGCTTCGGCATCGGAACAATCGTCTGCTGGTGTGCTTTAACAATAAAATATTCGAGCATCGCCTTGGTAATCTCAAATTCAGAGATGACCCCGTCCCGCAATGGTCGGATCGCAATAATATTCGCCGGGGTGCGCCCGACCATCTCTTTGGCCTGCGCGCCAATCCAGCGGGGAATTCGTGACTGCTTCTCAATCGCAACCCAGGAAGGTTCATTGATCACAATCCCTTTTCCGCGCACATTGACCAGCGTGTTTGCCGTACCCAGATCAATGCCGATGTCCAGAGAAAAAAGGCCGAGCAGCCAGTTAAAAGGGTTAAATGCCAGAGTGTTCTCCTATGTCTGCCCGAAATTAAATACAGGCAAATTCCGCCGAATTATACCATCAAGCGGGAAAATCATCCCCACGCATCCTATTATACACAGGAATCAATTTTATTAAACCATTTTAATACAACAAACGGGATTGCATTACGCTGCCAGTATTGTATTGAATCAGCACAAATTCACCAATTTTTTTCTGTCATCCCGGAAGGAATATAAATGCGCAGACAGTAACAATAGAGCATGAATAAAAAAATGGCCGCTGAATAAGAGATTGCTTGACCATCTGCCAGCGTGCGGGTAAAATAAGAAAGTTGAAACGCGGGCGTCGCCAAGTGGTAAGGCATTAGCTTCCCAAGCTAACATTCGCCGGTTCGAATCCGGTCGCCCGCTCAACACATAAAAGACTTCGCCTCCCACAGCGGAGTCTTTTTAATACATTCGCCGGCACCCATTGAGGGTGTGTTATTCGAATCCGGTCGCCCGCTCAACACATAAAAGACTTCGCCTCCCACAGCGGAGT
>CAYURM010000042.1:0-10324 GCA_964447155.1 uncultured Anaerolineaceae bacterium | reverse complement strand
TTCGCCGGCACCCATTGAGGGTGTGTTATTCGAATCCGGTCGCCCGCTCAACACAAACAAGACTTCGCCTCCCACAGCGCAGTCTTGTTCCATCTTTTTTACCATCATTCCTGTCCATGTAATCCTCATATGTCCCCTAATTTGCAGCTTTATCGCAAATTGGAAGTAGAAGGGGATCAGTTGTTTTTCTTTTCACCTTATTTTTCTGCATTCATTTATAATTTATAAATGACTCCACTGCAAAAAGGTATCTCGATTAGACAAGAAGCAAAAACTTTAATATAATCAAGTTATGTTCAAACCAAATACTAAACACCTACAACCCGCAATCATAACAGCCGCCAGCGAACTCCCTGAGAAGCAACAGAAACGATTGAAAAGCTCATGGGCAGACACATTTTATCAGGAATTCTTTCGTCGGCTTGATGAAGAACCATTTTCAGTCCTCTATTCAGAGAAAGCCTCAAGGCCCAATGTGCCAGTGAATGTTCTGGTTGGGCTAGAAGCGCTGAAAGCTGGATTTGGCTGGAGTGATCAGGAATTATATGAGCGTTTCTGTTATGACCTGCAGGTACGGTATGCTCTGGGCTACGATCGATTGGGGGATGGTGATTTTGAGATACGTACCCTATACTATTTTCGGGAGCGGTTAAGCCAATACAATGCAGAACATGGGATAAATCTACTCGAAAAAGCATTTGAGCAGGTCACAGATACCCAGCTCGCTGCGTTGAAGGTACGCACCGGCATCCAACGAATGGATTCGACCCAAATTGCCAGCAATATCGTCTCAGCCAGCCGACTGCAGCTATTAGTTGAAGGGGTACAGAGAATAGAGCGCATCTTGAGCACGTCTGACAAAAAGAGGCTGGCTGATCTGTTTGAGCCTTACACACGAGATAGTTCCGGGCATTACACCTATCGGGTCAAAGGCAAAGAAGCCGTCCAGGAACATCTTGAGCGTTTAGGAAAGGCCATCTATGTCTTACTGCAGGAGTTGAGCGATGAGTATGGAGATGAAAGAGCTTACCAGGTGCTGACACGTTTGTTTTCGGACAATTTCAAGCTGATCGAGAATGATGTGAAGGCCAAAGAAAACACCGAACTGACCTCAGCGTGTTTGCAATCCGTGGATGATTTGGAAGCCAGCTACCGCACGAAGGCACAGAAGCATTATAAGGGTTATGTAGCTAATATTACCGAAACCTGCGATCCAGAAAATGAGGTGCAGCTGATTACCAAAGTGCAGGTAGCGCCCAACAACGTGGATGACACCCAATTATTGGATGAGGCTTTACCAGAGCTCAAAGAGCGAACCGATCTGGACACGCTTTACACAGACGGGGGCTATGGCAGTCCTGAAACAGATGATGAGATGCGAGAAAGCCATGTAGTGCAGATCCAGACAGCCATTCGGGGGCGAAAGCCCAGCGCAGAGAAACTGCATTTATCTGATTTTGAAATCAAGCAGACTGAAGCAGGAAAACCTACGCAAATCACCTGTCCTAACGGCCAAAGTGTGCAGGTTCAATCCAGCAGCCAGAAAAAAAGCTTTGTGGCGCATTTTGAATCGGCGAATTGTCAAACTTGTCCCTTTGCGGCAGCTTGTCCAACAAAACCAGGTAAGCGAGACCCAAGACGGCATTTGCGCTTCACTCAAGCAACGGCCAATGTCTCCCGGCGGCGCAGACGGAGCCAAAGTTACCAAAAAGAAGACCGGAATCTACGGGCAGCGGTTGAAGCCACGGTTCGGCAGGTCAAGCATCCCTTCCCGGCAGGCAAGTTGCCTGTGCGGGGACAGTTCAGAGTCACCTGTATGATCCTGGGATCGGCCATGATGGGCAATATTCGGCGCATTCAGCAATATATGGCGAGGAAATCAAAGCAAAATAACGGAAACACTTCGGCTGGGGCATCTGAGAGTGCGCTGCCAAATTCTTTTTGTCTATTTTCCAGAGATGCAATCCGAACCCTTTTGGACTTTTTTGAGGTTGAAAAACAGGTATTGGGTTGTTAAAGTTCAGGTTTTTTCAGTAGAGTCATAAATTATAACTTATAAATTACTTAATCCATCCTGAGATCGTCTTAAACGCCCCCGTCCCCGCCCGCCCCAGCATCTTGAACAGCAGCGACTCCACCGGCTCAACCACGCAGCCCGCCTGACGCATTTCATCCAGTGAAAACAGCCAGTTGACTGCTTCACGGCTGCACACCGCATCCCCGGCCACAAAAACGCGGTACCCCAGCTCCAGCAGATCCAGGGCAGTTTGCAGCACACACACATGCGTCTCCTCACCGCACACAATCACCGTTTTTCGCTGGTAGCGTGACAGCGCCGCCATAAAATCCGGCTCGCCGCAGCAGCTAAACGAAATTTTGCTGATCTTCTCGATCCCCTGCGCCGCAATCCGCTCTTCCAGCGCCGCCACCGTGCAGCCCAGCCCTTTCGGATACTGTTCCGTCACAATCACTGGCACATCCAGCACCTGCGCGGCATCCATCAACACCCCCGCCTTGCGGATCATCGCCTGCACCACCTCCTCTGGCATCGCCGCAGACAGCTTCTCCTGAACATCGATTACCACCAGGACAGCATCCCCTGCATCCAGCTTGAATTTGTTTGTCATTGTCTTCCTTCTCCTGTATCGACCGGTTAAATACTGCTCCCATTATAAAACATTCCCTCATTAATGATCCAGCATGGTAAAATTGAAAAAAAACTTACACTGAGGAAAACCATGACCATTTCAAAAGAATTGCAGGAAAAAGCTATCAACGCCATCCGTTTTTTGTCTGCGGATGCAGTCGAACAAGCCAACTCCGGCCATCCCGGCCTCCCAATGGGCACCGCCGCCATGGCCTACACCATCTGGATGAAGCACATGCGCTTTAACCCCGCCAACCCGGACTGGAGCAACCGCGACCGTTTCGTCCTCTCCGGCGGCCACGGCTCCGCCATGCTCTACAGCCTGCTCTACCTGACCGGCTTTAATCTTTCGCTTGACGAAGTAAAAAACTTCCGTCAGTGGGGCAGCCTTACCCCCGGCCATCCCGAATACGGATTAACCGCGGGCATTGAAGCCACCACCGGTCCCCTCGGGCAGGGCTTCGCCAACGGCGTTGGCATGGCCATCGCAGAAGCGCACCTCGCTGCTGAATTCAACAAGCCCGGCTACAATCTCATTGACCATTACACCTACGCCATCGTCACGGACGGCGACCTGATGGAAGGCATTGCCTCCGAGGCCGCTTCCCTTGCCGGGCATCTAAAACTGGGCAAGCTCATTTACCTTTATGATGACAACCGCATTTCCATCGAAGGCTCTACCGACATCGCCTTCACCGAAGACCGCGCCGCCCGCTTTGAAGCTTATGGCTGGCACGTCCAGAAAGTCGCTGATGGCAATGACGTCGCCGCCATCGACGCCGCCATCCAGGCCGCCAAACAGGACGAGCGCCCCTCTTTAATTGTCTGCCGTACCCGCATCGGATATGGCCTGCCCACCCGTCAGGATACCGCGGCAGCCCATGGCGCCCCTCCAGGGGAAGAAGAACTGAATGGCGCCAAAGAAAAACTCGGCTGGCCCATTGAGCCGCGTTTCTTCGTGCCGGATGACGTCCTCGCTCACTTCCGTGAAACTGTGGAACGAGGCACGCAGCAGGAAAATGAATGGAATGCTTCCTTCGCCGCGTATAAAGCCGCTTTCCCCAAAGCTGCCAGTCAGTTGGAAAGCCGGCTTGCAGGCAAACTCCCCGCAGGCTGGGACAAAGACCTGCCCGTCTTCCCCGCCGACCCCAAAGGCGCAGCTACCCGAAAATCATCCGGCAAGGTAATTAACGTGCTGGCCGCCGCCCTGCCCGCCTTGATGGGCGGCTCGGCAGACCTGGCACCCTCCAACAACACCCTCATCGCCGGCAGCCCGGACTTCCAGGCAGATACTCCCGAAGGGCGTAACCTCCGCTTCGGCGTCCGCGAGCACGCCATGGGCGCCATCATCAATGGCATGTGCTATCACAAAGGCTTCATTCCCTACTGTGCGACCTTCATGACCTTCACCGACTACCTTCGTCCTGCCATGCGGCTGGCGGCCCTGTCGGAATTGCCCACCATCTGGGTGATGACCCACGACAGCATCTTCCTCGGTGAAGACGGCCCCACCCACCAGCCAGTGGAACACCTGGCAGCCTTGCGAGCCATCCCCAATCTAAACGTCATCCGCCCGGCAGACGCCAACGAAACCGTCGAAGCCTGGAAGGTTGCCATCGAAAGCAAGTCGACCCCCACCATGCTCGCCCTCTCCCGCCAGAACGTTCCCACGCTCGATCGTGAGGTTTATGCCTCAGCTGACGGTCTCAGCAAGGGCGCTTATGTCCTCAAAGACTTCGGCAGTGGAACGCCCGATCTGATTTTAATGGCCTCTGGCTCCGAAGTGGGCTTGATCACCGCCGCCGGCGAAGCATTGGCTGCCGAAGGCATCCATGTGCGCCTGGTTTCCTTCCCCTGCTGGAAACTCTTCGCTGCCCAGGACGCAGCCTATCAGGAAAGCGTCCTTCCCAAAGCCGTCACCAAACGGCTGGCGGTTGAAGCCGGGGTTTCCCTCGGCTGGGAACGCTGGATCGGCCACGAAGGGGGCATGATCAGCATTGAACGGTTTGGCGCTTCTGCCCCGGCCAACGTCCTGGCAGAGAAATTTGGTTTCACCGCAGACAATGTGATTGCCCATGCTAAAAAACTATTGGCTGCCTGATCAGGAAAGGATCCATCATGAAAATCGTTGTTGCTTGTGACCACGGCGGGTTCCCGCTGCATGAAGCTGTACTGGAAGCCATTGAAGAAGCCGGACATGAAGCCATTGACCTCGGCATCTCTGAATACAAACAGGTTGATTTCCCCGATTTTGCGGAAAAAGCAGCCAAAGTGCTTATCGCAGGGCAAGCCGACCGGGCAGTATTAATGTGTGGTTCCGGCATCGGCATCAGCATGGCCGCCAACAAGATCAAAGGTATCTTCGCTGGCCTGTGCCATGATACCTATTCCGCCCACCAGGGTGTCGAACATGACGAAATGAATGCCCTCTGCATGGGCGGTCTGGTCATCGGTACCGAACTTGCCAAAGACATCGTCAAGGCCTTTCTCAATGCCGTCCCTGACGGTGTCGAAAGCCACGTTCGCCGCATGGAAAAAGTAAGAAAACTGGAAGATCAGCTCGATTAAGCATCAGTCAATTACCAAAGGATGAGCGGAATCGCTCATCCTTTTTTATCGTTCCCAGGCAGTAAAATTCATCGCTTGCAAATGATCAAATCATAAAGAATATAGACAAGGACATAAAAATGAAAAACCCTGTTCAGGCATTACACGAATTAGACCAATCCATCTGGTATGACAACATCGAGCGCAGGCTCCTTCAGAACGGAGAATTGGCCGCCATGATCGATGAGGGTCTTATCCGCGGGATCACCTCCAACCCCAGCATCTTCAATAAAGCCATTGCCAACTCCAATGACTATGACGAAGCCTTAAAACCAATGGCCTGGAGCGGTCTCGCCCCCGAGAAAATCTTCTTCGAACTGGCCATTGAAGACATTCGTGCCGCTGCGGACCTCTTCGCGCCCCTTTATAAAGAAACCAAAGGGGGAGACGGCTACGTCAGTCTGGAGGTTTCCCCCTTCCTCGCCAACGATACAGAAGCGACGATCACGCAGGTAAAAGAGCTGTGGAAGACCGTCAATCGCCCCAACCTGATGATCAAGATCCCCGCTACCCTTGCCGGTCTCCCCGCCATCACTACCGCCATCGCCGCCGGAATCAATGTCAATGTGACCCTCATCTTCTCCATCGAGCGTTACGCCAAAGTCATTGATGCCTATCTGGCCGGCCTGGAACAGCGCCTCGCTGCTGACCTCCCCGTTGATTCAATTGCCTCAGTGGCATCTTTCTTCGTTTCCCGGCTGGATTCAAAGGTGGACAAGGCCCTCGAGCGCATCGACACGGCAGATGCCAGCAGCCTGATGGGTAAAGTTGCCCTCGCCAATTCCCGTCTGGCTTACGCCCTCTACGAAGAGAAATTCGGCACACCCCGTTTCGCAGCCCTCGCAGACAAAGGCGCGCACGCTCAGCGCCCGTTGTGGGCTTCAACCGGCACCAAGAACCCCGCGTATAGCGATGTGCTCTATGTCGATGAACTCATCGCCCCTAACACAGTTAACACCGTACCCCCGCACACCCTGGAGAACTTCCGCGATCACGGCAATCCTGCCCTCTCCCTGCAAGGCCATCAAGACGAGTCCCGTGCCATCCTTGAAAAACTGGCCGCCCTCGGCATCTCCCTCGATCAGGCTACCCGGGAACTGGAAGAAGAAGGCGTCAAATCCTTTGCCGACGCCTTCACCGATCTGCTCAATACCATCGCAGACCGCGTCAAACTGGCCCAGGCTGAACTCGGCCCGCTGGCAAAGCATATCCCCGCCCGCGTTTCCGCACTCGCCGAGGCCAACACGGTGCAGCGTATCTTTGACCACGACCCCTCCCTGTGGACGGACGACCCCGACGGACAAGCCGAAATCAGCAAACGCCTTGGCTGGCTGACCGCCCCCACAGACAGCCGGCAGCTCATCCCGCAGCTCAATAAGCTCCTCGCCGCCTGCCAGGACGATGGCTATACGAATGTCCTGCTGCTCGGCATGGGCGGTTCATCCCTTGCCCCCGAAGTCATCGCCGAAACCTTCGGCGTCCAGTCGGCCAACGGCAAACCGGGTCTCGCCCTCAAAATCCTCGATTCCACCGACCCCGCCCAGGTCAAGGCAGCCCTGGAAAGCTCGGAGATCGCCAAAACCCTGTATGTCGTCGCCAGCAAAAGCGGTTCGACCAGTGAGGTCATGGCCTTCTACGACTTCTTCTGGGCGCAGGCCAGGCAGGCATTGGGCGATTCTGCCGCACAGCATTTCGTCGCCATCACCGACCCCGGTTCAAAGCTCGCCGCCATCGCCACACAGCAAAATTTCCGCAAAATTATTCTGGCTGACCCCGCCATTGGCGGACGCTACTCTGCCCTGATCGCCTTTGGACTGACCGCTGCGGCCCTCATCGGCATGGATCTGGCGGACTTCCTTGAGCGCGCCAGCCGCATGGCCGAGCTTTGCCAGCCCACCGTATCGCCGGAACGCAATCCTGGTCTCGTCCTCGGCGCCATCATCGGCCAAGCAGCCCTGCGCGGCCGCGACAAACTAACCATCCTCACAGATCCTGAACTGCGCTCCTTCGGCTCCTGGCTGGAACAGCTCATCGCCGAAAGCTCTGGAAAACAGGGGAAAGGCATCGTTCCGGTGGATATTGAACCCCAGGCCAAAGCCGGGAAATACAGCACAGACCGCCTGTTTGTCTACATCAATACGTCCGATACCCAGGCCAGCTTCATCACCGCCTTGCAACAAGCCCGTCAACCTGTGGTGCAGATCCGCATGGCTGATCTCGCCGACCTGGGCGCTGAATTCTACCGCTGGGAATTTGCCACAGCCGTCGCCTGTGCGGTGATCGGCGTCAATGCTTTTGATCAACCCGATGTACAGGACAACAAGATCCGCACCCTAAATAAAACCCGGGAATACAAGCAAACCCAGGCTTTTGACGAAGGCGAACCCATCTGGGAAAACGCAGCCGGAAAAGTATTCAGCGATACCCTCCCCAACATTGAAAACGCCTGGTCTCTGTCTGATGTGATTGACATCTTCCTGAAACAAGCCGGAACAGGTGATTATGTCGCCATCAATGCTTACCTGCCGCGCAACGAGAAAACCCTGGCCGCCCTGCAGAAATTCCGCGCTGCCACCCAAAAACACACCGGTCTCGCGACCACCCTTGGTTTTGGGCCGCGCTTCCTGCACTCCACCGGACAACTGCACAAAGGCGGTGCCAACACCGGCCTCTTCATTGAAATCACCGCTGAGCCGCGCGAAGACCTCGATATCCCCGGCCAGGGAATTAGTTTTGGCAATATGGAACGCGCCCAGGCCCTCGGCGACCTGGAAGCCCTCTTCGCCCGCCAGCGCCGCGCCATCCGCGTCCACCTCCTCGACGCCCGCATTGAAGATTTGTATTAACCAACCAGCCTGGCGGCGCACGCCGTGCCATAGGCATACGCTAAGGCGGGATACCCCTTGGAAAGGTTGTTTTCGCATTAACCTTGAAAAGGGAAGCCTTGCTGACTGATTGATGCATGCCTTGCAAGGTTTGGAATCAAACTATTTGGAAATTCAACCTTCCCAAAGGACGGTTTTGGCGTTTTTGTTGATTAACAACGCTTGGCTTGATACGCATGGCATGCCGTGCGCCCGCTGTGGCTCCTCCGCAAAACAGCAATCCCGCGGCATACAACAGATCAACGAATACCATCAAAAAGAGCTGGCTCGAAATCGAACCAGCTCTTCTTAGTAACTGCTCAGGCAGGCAGCAATCGGGTGCGCGTTCGCCGTAGGCGTGCGAACGCACCAAAACTCACCTGTGGTTTTGAATGGAAGCATGTTGACGGTATCTTCCCTCTACATCCCCTGCGCCAGCGCCAGTGCCCCCAACACCCCGGCGCGGTTCCCCAAGCCAGGCGGCACAATATACGCATCAATCTCTTCCAGAATTGCCGGGGACTGAACATACCCATTCAACGAAGCCTTCACCTTCTCCCGGATCAGCGGAAACAAATGCGCCTGCTGCATCACCCCGCCCCCCAAAATGATCCGCTGTGGGGACAATACCGTGACAAAAATATGCAAGGCTTCGGCAATATAATGTGCCTCTAACTGCCAGGCGGGATGATCCGCGTCCAAATCCTGGGCGGGTTTTCCCCAATGCGCCTGCAGAGCAGGGCCGCTGCACAGCCCCTCAAAACAGGTACCATGGAACGGGCAGTACCCTTCAAACGGGTCTTTCTCCACATCCTGTGCCAGCATAATATGCCCCATCTCAGGATGCACCAAACCATGGATCGGCTTTCCGTCTACGATTGCGCCTCCGCCAATCCCGGTGCCAATCGTCAAATAAATGAAATTACTTAACCCCTGAGCTGCCCCCCATTTCCCTTCGCCAACTGCCGCCCCGTTCACATCCGTGTCAAAAGCCACCGGCACATTTAGTGCCTTCTCGATTCGCGCAACAACGTCTGTGTTCGCCCACCCAGGCTTGGGCGTAGAGGTGATGAAGCCATACGTTGGGGACGCCTTATCCAAATCTACTGGTCCAAAACAGGCAACCCCAATGGCTTCCAGTTTTTCTTCGTTATCCCGCATGTAATTGGAGAAAAATTTTATGGTCCGCGACAATGTTTCGTCCGGCGTCGTTGTCGGAAAACGCACTTCTTCCCGGATATCCCCCGGGCCGCCTGCTACAATACACACAAACTTCGTGCCCCCTGCTTCCACGCCACCATACAGACTCATAGATTCACCTCATTTTCAATATTCACCGGGTAGTCATCTTAATCCAATTCCATTTTACACCAACACGATACATTTGGCTTAATCCAAAAGCCCTTCCACAAGCGCCTGATTTCCGATCCCTGCGCCCTGGCTGCCTGATTACCTGTTTCCCCGCTTCTCACAGTATAATCACAGCATTCAAAACCAAAACTGGACACAAACACCATGCCGAACCAACACCAATACCAAATCTGCCAATGCCAAAACCAGGCTTGCCGGTTACGTTTTCCCGTACCATCCGGCTCTCCAGCGATTACCTCCTGCCCCTTCTGCAGCAGCCCGCTCACAAACCTGGCAGAAGTCTTCTCAAATCGGAAGCCGGAATCCACAGACCACACCGGCAGCAGCCTCTCCATTTCCGTTGCTCTCGACAACCTGCGCAGCGCCTATAATGTCGGCGCCATCTTCCGTACTGCTGACGCAGTTGGCATCCAACACATCCACCTCTACGGCATCACCCCCACTCCCGACAACCCCAAAGTCCAGAAAACTTCCCTCAGCGCCGAATTTGCTGTCCCCTGGACACATCATAAAAACAGCCTCGACCACCTTGCCACAATTAAACACGAATACCAGGTCTGGGCTATTGAGGGAGGTCAGCATGCTTTGTCCATCTTTGACCTGCCCGCCCCAAAAACGAACCACCCCATCCTCCTCGTCTTCGGCAGTGAATATGCCGGTATTGATCCCGCCATCCTCCGGCTTGCTAACCAGACCATTTTCATTCCCATGATTGGTTTCAAGCGTTCCCTCAACGTAGCCTCAGCCTTCGCCATCGCCACCTACACCCTGCGTTTCAACCTTAGAACCTATCCGAAAAATAGTAAAAAGGGTTGAAAAAGGAGACGAAACCTGA
>CAYURM010000041.1:0-27688 GCA_964447155.1 uncultured Anaerolineaceae bacterium | reverse complement strand
CCATGCCTTAAGATTACCCGATTTTTGCCTCTTTTGCGTAACATCAGTTATTAATGGTTGGTATCATTTTTTCCAGCATTGGTCTCAATCAGCAAGCTGCTTGGGCGAATGCCATTCGCCCCTATAAAAAACTAATCCTGTTTGACGATCTTGCCGCCCAGGTTGAGGGCGGTGCTGACCAGGCCGTCAGCATCCAGGTCGAGATCGGGAGGGAGTTCGCCGGAGTTGCCTTTTGTGACCACAGTTGTGATGGGAATTTCCACTCCCAGCAGATGCGCGATGGCGTTGCGGGTCAGTTCCAGGTTTTCGGGGGTGCTCATCTTGGATTCAAGAACCGGGGTCGCAAAGCCGAGAATCAGCACGCCTTTGCGCACGGTGATCAGCTTGATGGAATTAAGCAGCGCTTCGGTGGATTTGCTGTGTTCCCTGACCAGGCTGCGAATGTTCTTCCAGTTTTTTTTGATCGTATTCAGGTCAATTTCGCCTGAAGGGATATGGTCACTGGTGGGGGCGGCAGGTTCTTTTTCATCCTGCGCCTGTGCGGGCGGCGGCGGCTTTGCCTGCGGGGTTTCCGTGGGGGGTGGAGTCGGGTCAGCAGGCGGGGCGCCCTGTTCTTCGGCCTCGGGGGTGAAGGCAGGCTCTGTCGGTGTTTGTGCAGCCGGTTTGGACGGTTTACTTTTTTGTGCGGGCTGCGCGGTTGCTGCCGGTTTTTCCATTGCAACAGGAGCGGGCGCTGCATCGGGCAGGGAAATCGCGCTGGCCAGGGCCAATTCCAGGGGCAGGCCGGGCTGCCAGGCGGAGCGCAGGTCACTGGCGGCCTGATTGAAGGTGTTGATCGTTTCGATCAGGGCGCTGTGGGGGAAGGCGCCGGCATGCTGCTTCATGCGGGTCAGCATGTCGGCGGTAGCGTCAATCTGTTTGGCGTTGTTGAGTTTGATCAATAATAAATCGCGCAGGTAATCGACCACCTGGCGGGCATATTGGCGGGCGTCACTGCCGCGGTCCAGCGCCGTGTGCAGACATTCCAGACCGGCGGCGGGATCTTTTTGCAGGATCGCATCGACCAGTTCGAGGACGGATTCGTCTGTAGCCGTACCGAGCACGTGTTGGGCATTTTCGAGGGTGATCTTCTCACCTGTGGATGCAAGCTGGTCAAGCAGGGAGATGGCGTCGCGCATGGCGCCGGTGGATTGGCGGGAGATCGCCAGCAGGGCATCCTCATCGGCCTGGATGCCTTCGACTTTGGCAATCTTTTGCAACTGGGAGACGATCTCGCTGACCGGGATGCGGCGGAATTCGTGCCGCTGGCAGCGGGAAAGCACCGTGGCGGGAATTTTATGGATCTCGGTGGTTGCCAGAATAAAGATGGCATGCGGCGGGGGTTCTTCGAGGGTCTTGAGCAGGGCATTGAAGGCCGCAGTGGAGAGCATGTGGACTTCGTCAATGATATACACCTTGAAGCGCCCCTGACTGGGGGAGAAATTGATTTTGTCGCGCAGGCCGCGGATGTCATCGACGCTGGTGTTGGAGGCGGCATCAATTTCGATCAGATCCAGGAAGCTGCCGCTGTCGATGGCCTGACAATTTTGACATTCGTCACAGGGACGGGAACCGAGGTCATCGTGCAGGCAGTTGACAGCTTTGGCAAGCAGGCGGGCAGATGAGGTCTTGCCTGTGCCGCGCGGTCCGGCAAACAGGTAGGCGTGGCCTACCCGCCCGGTGCGCACGGCATTCTGCAGGGTGGTAACAATATGTTCCTGTCCAACGAGCTGTTCCCATTTTTGGGGCCGCCATTTTCTGTAAAGAGCCTGTGACATAAGAAGTCTGCTTTCCTGTGAGGGTTGAGTTTACGGAATGGTGTACGTGGCGCGCACATTGCCCTGGGCGTCGACCAGGGTGGCGGTTTCGCCGGGCCGCCAGATGGCTTCGGAGGATTTCCAGTAGCCTTCGATGACGGATTCGCTGTTGCTGATGCGGGTATAGACATTAAACCCGGCACCGGCAAACATGATCAGGCCATTCGGGAAGGTATATGTGTTGCCATCCTCGTCTTTGAGCTGCCAGCCGGTCAGGTAAACATCACCATCACCGACACGCACCAGTTCAACCATTTCGTTCTGCACATCACCGGCCCCGAAGATGTTTTTGATGCGGATTACTTCCTGGTTGAGGGGAATGGGGGTGCCAACCGGCTCGGAAGGGCTGTTGTCCAGCAAATAGGAAGAAACCGGGGGGGGCTCGGTTGCCTGGCTGCGGTTAGGTTTGTCCCAGATCCACAGTACCAGGAGGATGGTGGCTGCCGAGACGATGATATTAACAAGGATATAAAACAAGAGTTGTTTGCGATTTTTCATAAGTTTCCCTATGCCTGAATGATAGCATAGAATGGTGTAAAGGGGACGGAGAGGGTTAATTTTTTCTTGATCCGTGCCCGATAATCGAATCGGCACCCTGGGTGGTGGATACGATGGGGGATATGCAGTATAGCTACTATTATAGGTGGTTTTGTGAAGTGTTTGTTAATATCAAGCACCGGGAGTGCAGATAGAAGATAGCGAATACGATAAAAACAGTAATAATTCTTAACAGTTTCTAATGTTTAATTGGACAAATTGGGTATATAATGTCCATAGGCATCTTGCACTCACATTATTGGTATAAAAAGGTGCTTCATTGGATGGATCCGGTCGGTGTGTCCTCCCCAACCACCGGCGTAAAACGGGAAATCTGATGTTTATGGTTGTGTTGCCGCCGGACGTCCGCGTCCGGCGGCCCCGTTTTAAGGTATGTTATTTTAGAGGGAACGCTGAGGCTAAATACACCCCCTCCTGGCCTCCCCCATTTTGCGATACTGCTGCAAAACAGGGGAGGAAAGTGGTGATTGCGCGGGTGGTCGGGAAATGTAAGGATGGCAATCTAAAAACGCCGGCTCGTGATGGGCCGGCGTTATGTGTTTCAGGGAATTGAACACCTCGACAAGCTCGGTGTACGTTATGGGGTTTACTGGATTACGTTCAGCTTGCGGCCAACCGTGGCGAAGGCGGTCAGGGCCTGATCGAGGTCTTCGCGGGAGTGGGCGGCGGAGAGCATGACGCGGATGCGGGCTTTGCCGCGCGGGACGGTGGGGAAGCCCAGGGCGGTGGCAAAGATGCCCAGCTCGTACAGCTCACGGCTGAACTGGTGCGCCAAAGCGGCGTCGCCGAGGATGACCGGTGTGATGGGGGTGGTGCTGACGCCGGTGTCAAAGCCCAGTTTCAACATCTCAGCTTTGAAGTAGCGCGCGTTTTCCCACAGGCGGTCAACCAATTCGGTGGATTCCTCGAGGAGGTCAATGGCGGCGATGCAGGCGGCTACGTCAGCGGCAGGGGTGGCCGAAGAGAAGAGGAAGGGGCGTCCGCGCTGGGTGAGCCATTCGATGATGGCTTTGTTGCCAGCAACGATGCCGCCCATCACGCCAAAGGCTTTGGAGAAGGTGCCGATTTCGACATCCACTTTGCCGTGGAGGTTGAAATGATCGACGATGCCGCGGCCGCCTTTACCGACCACGCCTTCGCCGTGGGCGTCATCGACCATGAGCATGACATCATACTGACTGGTGACGGCATAGATCTCATCCAGGGGAGCAATGTCGCCGTCCATCGAGAAGACGCCGTCCGTGATGCACAGGGCGCGGCGGTAGGTGCCCTGGTTTTCTTTAATCTTCCCTTCCAGGTCTGCGGCGTTGGCATGGGCGAAGACCACAATGCGGGCGCCGGAGAGTCGGGCGCCGTCGATGATGCTGGCGTGGTTGAGTTCATCGGAGAAGATGACGTCTTCCTTGCCGACCAGGGCGGGGATGGTGGCGCCGTTGGCGCAGAAGCCGGACTGGAAGGTGATGGCGGCTTCGACGCCCTTGAAGGCGGCGATGCGCCGTTCCAGTTCCTTGTGCAGGTCGATGGTGCCGGCGATGGTGCGCACTGCGCCGGGTCCGACGCCGTATTGATCAATCGCTTCCTGGGCGGCCTGGCGCAGGCGGGGGTGGTTGGCGAGGCCAAGATAATTGTTTGAGCAGAAGTTGAGGGCTTTTTTCCCGTCGACGACGAGCCAGGCGCCCTGGGGGGAACTCATGGTACGGATGTGGTTATAGAGTCCGGCTTCCTTGAGCTTGTTGATTTCTTCCTGGATCCAATCCAATCTGGTAGACATTTTCACCTCGGTATGGTTTTAGGGTTGTTCCGTAGGGAAATTATAACCTTTTTGGGGATCAGGGAATCAGGTAATTCGGGATCAGGGGTTGGGGATTATGATTCAGAAAAAGCACGATCAAGGAGGTCGTTTATTTGCAATTCTTTTGCCATAGTGTGCAAATACTCGAGATCAAGCGCACCGGCCTGTACTTTCAACACTCCCATTACATCCCGCCATTATCGTTCGGATACTTCCCCTCCCATTCGGTGCCATTCCAGTTTAGCGAGCAGAATATCTTCTGGCGTAGACACTATTGCTTTTAATTCTGGTTCAATAGAAAGGGTCTCGCGGCGGGCGCTGGCAAATTGCATTTTCTCAAAAGAACGTTGTTGGGGCATAAAAATATCCACCTTAAATATACTTTCCCGATGGATGATATTAAAACTGGAACGGTGGGTCACTGCATTTGCAACCATTTCATCGTCTATGTAAAAATCTGCTTGTAGATCATGAATAAATGGGCGAACGTGTTCTTTTTTAAGATCTGCCAGAATGTCCGAATCCTGGGTTGTGCGAATCATACCGTGTAATGTGCTTGCAAGAGAGCCGCCTATAAAGTAAGGAACCCCCAATCTTTCCAGGATAGTTGTTACTGAAACTGTAACCTGGATAGGATCAACCTGCATTATTTATTTCTCCATAGACCTTTAAAGCCAAGTCCTCGCCAAGCAGCAAATCTGCCAAACGACGGTGAAGTTCCTTTTCACTGGCTTCAGGGTGACGACTTCGCAACCCGGCCAATGCCAGTTTCTGTGCTGATTCGTTTAGATCAGCCATCATTTTCATTTTTTTCCATGATGGTGCTTTGCGTAACAGCCGAATTTGTAATGCTTCCATGTTGGGATGGGTATCGGAATAATATGCACTCATACTATCAGTATACTCAACTTCCATAATTCATTCAACGCAATCATCCTCTTTCTCTTAAGATGTTGATTCAGTCTACCAGATAGCCCATCTCGATCAGGGCGGTGCGGACTTTGGCGAGCTGTCCCGGTTTGATGAGGACGGTGGTGGGGTTGAGCACTTCGCTGATATGGCGGGCGGCGGGGGCGTTTTGCAGGGCAGCGGTGATTTCGGGGGAGTTGACGCGCAGCAGGGTGGCGTTTTCCAGGGCGGCCTGGGTGCCGTGCTGTTCCCAGCGTTTTAATGCCTTTAAGAAGGAAGGGGGAACGAGGACATCCGGCAGGCGGTTGAGATAGGTCAGCAGATGTGCGGGTTTCAAGTCCTGTTTGGCGGCGTTTTCCAGTGAGGCCGGGGTGATTTGGTAGTGGTAGGTATCGTCTTTGAGGGTTCCCCAGTCACAGAAGCGTGAAATCTGATAGCGCACAGCGCGGGCAGTATGGCGAGAAATATGGATGTGCCCGTCACGGTTGATCTTGATGCTTCCGGTTTGGGCGGGTGGTTCTACGATGGGATGCTCCTGCCAGAGAAGCCCGCTCCACGGTGAGGGGCGGAAGGCTTCCGGGGGAGCGTCAGGCCGCGGGGCAGCCAGATCTAACATACCGAGCCAGTGCAACGGGCCGCAGATGATGAAGTTGAGCAGGGCGCCGTCCACGTCCTCCCAGGAGGAGAAGCCGCGCAGATAGGTTTCGGAGCCAGCGCGGCGGATGAACCACGAGTCATAGTCTCCGGCCGGGCGCTGGAAGTCTGGCTGGCGTTCGTAGACAGCTTGAACGAAAGCGGGCAAACTCCACCATTCATCCTGGGGGAGCTGTTCCAGCATGGCGAGGATGGCGATACGGGTCTGGAAGGGGGCGTTCTGCCATTCGCCTTCAAAGACGAGTCCGGGAAGGAAGCGCAGGTCATTAAAAGCAAGGCTGGTTTGCCATGCGTCCACCAGTATTTTCAGCGCCGGGAGGGGGTCTGCTTCCAGGAAGAGGCGCAAATTCTCTGTGTTGGGTTCCAGTTTGTCATCGATCAGCCCGGCAGCCTGGCAGAGTTTGGTCAGGACGGGGGCGGGAATGACAAGCATGGATTTTTCGACATCGGGTAAAGGCTGGCCGCTGCGCAGGGCGGCCAGCAGGGTGCAGGCGTCGTCGAGGGCGTGCAGGTTGGCCGGGACAATATGCGTATAGCCATCAGAGAGAGCCGGGGCGCCAAAATGTCCGGCGTTGACCAGGTTCAGCGGTTCCAGCAGGGCGAGCAGGTCTTTGGGAATGTAGGCATATTCCTGGGGTTCCGGGGGCAGGTTGAAGAAGGCCCGGCCAATCAGGCCGCGATACCAGAGTATTTCGGCAGGGGAAGCGGGGTGCAGGTCGGGGCGTTCGCGGTCGCGTTTGCCAGCGCCCAGGCTGCGCACCTCACCGAAGCGGCGGGTGAACAGCGACCAGGAGAGCTGGCCTTCGTTATTGAGCAGGGCATGCACTGCCTGGCGGGCGGCATCCGGCAGGGTTTCGATGATCTCCTGGGCGAGGAGGCGGTTGGACATGCCTGTCACAAGGAGGGGCAGGGCAGTTTCGGCGTCCGGGGCTTCTATTTCCAGGCCCCAGGCTGCGGCGATGATTTTCAGGAATCCGAGATCGCGTTCGTGCAGGGTATGAAAGAGGTCAGGCATGGTTTTATTCTCGCGGTTCGCAGGATGCTTTCAGTGCAGCGGGGAGGATTTCAAAATCCAGTTGACGCACATCGCTGCCGAAGCCGGCATAGATCTCACCATCGGCATGGATGATGAGGGGGATGTCGGACTGGATCGAAAGTTTACGAATCTTGTTCATTGACACATGGGGCAGGTTCGTGTGGGTGCCCTTCAGGAAGGGTACCAGGGTGCGGAAGAGGAGTTTGAAGCGGGTAACACGGTGCAGGGCAACCGTGTCAAGCCAGCCGTCATTGCTTTGGCCGTCAGGTACCAGATTGAACCCGCCGCCCTCGCGCTGCCCGTTGCAGATGGCAAGCATCAGCAGGGCGCGTTCTTCTTTGCTGTCTTCAGTTTCCATTTTAAGTGTGAAGGGATGGTGGTTGAAGATCAGGGTGCGCAGCACGGCAATCAGGTAGACGGCAAAGCCCTGCAAAACCGGGACGCTGCGCGAGTGGATGACAACGATCGCGTCAAAACCGATGCCGACGGCGTTGGAGAAGTATTCGATACATCCATCCGGGGTGGTGATCTTGCCGATGTCCACGGGGTGCGGTGTGCCCAGGAGGGCCCTGCGCAGGGCGGCGACGGGATCGGTGGGGGTGCCGATGCTGAAGGAGAAGTCATTACCGGTGCCAATGGGGATCACCCCGAGGGTGGGGCGGTCTTCAGCAGGGAGCTGCATCAGCCCGTTGACCACTTCGTGGACGGTGCCGTCACCGCCAATGGCAATGACGAGGTCGCAGCCTTCGCGGGCAGCGTCCCGGGCCAGTTCGGCAGCATGGCCGGGGTAAACCGTTCCTGCCCAGGAGGCATGGCCGTGCTCTTCAAGGACGGACAGTAAAGCAGGGATGATGGATGTGGCTCTGCCGTGGTTGGCAATGGGGTTGTAGATCATTTTGATTTTCTGATAGGGCACGGGGTTACCTCGACGTGGAAAAGCGGATGTGCTTGATTATATCAATGGAAAGGGGGAATCGGTCAATCTGGGATCAGGAATTGGGTGCTCAGGGGCGGCAAGAAATTTACATTATCCTTATGGCGGATGGGAATGGGTTGTTTTAGAATGGTGAGGTGGATCGAATGATCCGAATTGACTGGATATTGGCTTGCATGTATAATGCTTCCATAGTCTTTCCACCATCTCATTTTTACGGGGCCGACCATTTATGGCGTTAAAAGGAAATCTACGGGATTTCACAATTACACAGTTGTTAAACCTTGTCAATCTGGCAGCAAAGACAGGCACCCTGGTCATAGAAGGTTCGGGGGGGGTATCACGCATCGCTTTTTTGGAGGGGAAACTGGCATTTGCCCAAATCGGGAAGGAAGACGTCAGTTTGCCGGCCATCCTGCACCGCAATTCCAAGATTACCCGTAACCAATATAATATTCTTAAACAGCGTGCGGCGGATGTTTCAGACAAGGAACTGGGCATTTTGTTGATCAATGCCGGGTATGTTTCCCAGGAAGATATTTTGATCAGCTTGCAGCATTATTTTATTGGGGTGGTGCAGCGGCTGTTTGCCTGGGTGGAGGGGTATTTTCGTTTTGAGCAGGATGTGCTCCCGCCAGATGGCAAAATCCCGGTGCGGATTGATCTGGAAAATCTGATTATTGAAGGCTCGCGGCAGCTGCGCGAGTGGGAGCAATTGCAGGAAGAAATTCCCAGCCTGGATATGGCTTTGAAATTTACTGACCGGCCGGGGACGAATATCCGCGACATCAACCTGAGTGTGGAGGAATGGCAGGTTGTGTCTTATGTCAATCCGGAAAACAGCATCCAGCGCATCGCCCAGACGATTAAAATGAATGATCTGGAAATCCGACGGGTGGTGTATGGTTTACTACAGGCTGGCCTTGTTGAAGTGATCCGACCGGCCGGGCAGGATGCGCCCACACCAGGCCGGATGTTCCCCACCTCGGACCGCGATGAACAGAGGACATTGGTAAAGAAACTGATCGGGCGTATTCGATCATTGTAATCATACAGTCAGGGTTTAATAATTATGCAGACAGTTAAAATCGTAGTGACAGGCCCTTTCAGCGCCGGTAAAACCGCTTTCATTCAGTCCGTGAGCGAAATTGATGTGGTCTCTACCGAGAAGAAGATCTCGGCAGAAGCTGAAAAAATCAAAGAACAAACCACGGTGGCGATGGACTTTGGACGGATCACTGTTGATGAAGATCTGGTGCTGTACTTATTTGGCACGCCTGGTCAGCGCCGGTTTGATTTTATGTGGCAAATTCTCTCCGAAGGGATGCTGGGCTTTATTGTGATGGTAGACAGTAACCGGCCGGAGACATTCCGTGAAGCGCGCAGCATTTTGCAGACCTTCCGTGCTTATGCCCCTACGCCGTATGTGGTGGCGGCCAACAAGCAGGATTGTGATGATGCCTGGGAACTGGATGATATGCGGGTTGCGCTGCGACTGGATCCGAAGGTTAAATTTTTGCCGTGTGTTGCTACCGATAAGGAAATGGTCAAGAAAGTATTGCTCGAACTTTTGTTCAGCATTCAGGAAGAAATGGACGCAGGCACGCTTTAATTTGCCTGGAGGGCGGGAATGTGGCTTCCATAATAACGGATCAAGGTATTGTTCATTACGAGGTGTATGGCAAGGGACGGCCGGTGATCTTGCTGCATGGCTGGCTAGGCTCGTGGGGATTATGGCAGAATACCATGGCCGTATTGGGAACGTCGTACCGCACCTATGCGCTTGATTTTTGGGGATTCGGCGAATCGGGCCGTAAAAGAGAAACCTATGCAGTCCAGGACTTTGTCAATCTGGTTGATCAGTTCATGGAAAGATTGGGCATCGTCAGTGCGCCAATTGTGGGACACAGTATGGGGGGCACGGTCAGTCTGTCTATGGCGATCCAGTACCCGCAGCGTACCGAGAAAGTGGTGGTGATCGGTTCGCCGATTAATGGCGCTTCGCTGGCATTGGCGCTGAAGCTGGCTGGCTTCCGCCCAAATGCGTTTATGTTGTTTCATGCCTTTGGGCTGTTTCGCAAGTTCATGTACAGGGTCGGTTCGCCGATGATTTGCCAGGACCCGGCCTTCCCTGATATGATGGACAAGGATCTTTCACAAACCACCCTGGATTCTTTTCTGGTGAGCATTGCCACGCTGCGGAAAACTGATTTGCGGCCAATGCTGGGGCAGATCAACATTCCGGTGATGGGCATGTTTGGCGATAAGGACAATATTGTTGATCCTGCACAGTGGAAAGATTTGAAAGACGGCGTGCCACATGCACGCATTGAACGGTATCCCAATGCCGGGCATTTTATCATGCTGGACGACCCGGTGGATTGTGTCGGAAAAATAAAAGAATTTCTGGACGCGCCACATAATGGAGAGGTATGACATCTGATTCCGCAGTTTTTCCGTGCTCAGACCAATTTGGTCATTTGATGTTGGAGGGGGCGAGGGAAATCATTGGACAGGCGGGGGTCAATGCCGTGGTTAACCGTGCTCAGGTTTTATATGCCAATGACCCCGTCACGGGGGGGGATGCAGCCAACGTTGGTCATATTCAAGCTGCTTTGGAAGAATTATATGGACAGCGCGGCGGGCAGGGCGTTGCCCTGCGGGCCGGCCGCTCGGGATTCAATCATCTGTTGCGCGCTGAAGGCAAGACGATGGGGTTAACGGAAACGAATTATCGTATGCTTCCCAGTCAGGCGCGCATTTTTGTGGGTTTGCAGCTGCTGGCGCAAAAACTTTCGGCGATGATTGCCCGCCCTGTAGAGGTGGAAGAGCAGGCGGCCTGTTGGCTGTGGCGAATGGAAAACGAAGTGCAGCAGGGCAGCGAAGGCCTGGCACAAAACCGGTGCTTTTTTATCATCGGTTTCTTGCAGGAATATCTGATGTGGGCCAGCGGGGGAAAATATCACAATGTGCAGGAAGTAACCGAAGGGGAAGAACCTGGCAAAATGTGTATCGTCCAGCTCGAGAAGCATAGCTTGTAGGCGGATAAGCATGTTAAAGATCATTCTCCAGTCCTCTCAGGTGGTTCCTCCGTTCAATGAAAGGGCGCGAGACCTACGCATTCTCAATAAACCGTTGTGGCTGCACCAGCGCGATTTGCTGGCGCCGTATACCAGCCGTGAGGTCGAGATGCCGCAGGGAGCGCGCATTCCCCAGACGCACGAGCCTTGCCTGGTATACCGGGATAATCTCTATTTTGACGAAGACTATATTAAGGCTTTTATTGCACTGGCAAAGAAGCGGGATGTGCCTTCACGGGCGGCTTTTTCTATTAAAGATAAGGCGTTCATGGAGCATTGCCTGCCGCTGTCTACTTCCTATATTCCGACGGGCGACATGTATCTGGCTGACCTGTGGTATTACCCGAATGGGCCGCAGCCGGCAGCCGAGCCGTTGGTGATCGATATGGACGCGCGCGATATGGGCTATTATCATATTCCTACCTATATGGCTTCGGAAACCGGTGATTTGACCTACCACGTGCCGCTGCGCAGTTTGATCTCGATTGATTCCTGGGTGCATGTATTCATTGCCGACTCGGTATTTGGCATGTTTGGCAAGGCAGCCCGGGAAATGAAGCTTCTGGATACGGATCCGCTCTATAAGCTGGGTGTGCTGGGAACTGCGCTTTATGAAGGCAAGCAGGTACTGGCCTGTTCCAGGCTGGTGCAGATCGGGCGCAACTGTGTGATTGATCCTTCCGCGGTGATCCACGGGCCAACGGTGATTGGTGATAACGTAACGATCGGGGCCGGGGTGGTGATAGATAACTGTATTATCGGTGACCATGTCAATATCTCGCAGGGCAATCAGCTGCTGCTTTCTGTAGTGGGAGATGGTACTTTTCTGCCTTTTCTGGCTTCTATTTTTATGACGACATTGATGGAGCACAGCATGGTGGCGCAGTTGACCTGCCTGCAAATGTCTGTGGTGGGACGCAATTCCTTTGTTGGGGCGGGGAATATTTTCACGGATTATAATTTGCTGTCTGCGGATATTAAGGCGCGCGATGGCACAGGGAAGTTGAAACCATCCAACCGGCCGGTGCTGGGGAGCTGTGTGGGGCATAATGTGCGTATCGGTTCGGGACTGATCATCTATCCGGCGCGGACGATTGAATCGGATGTAGTGCTGGTAGCTTCAAAAGAACGGCGGGTGATTGACCGCGATGTACGCTTTGAAGACAGTGACCATCATCATTTGAACGCTGCCAACCTGCACCGCCGCTTGTATCCCCGGCCTGGTGAGCGTACCGTAGAAAGCTGGTAGAAAAGAAATGGGGTATGGGGGCGGTCAATCCAGCCAGGTTCCCTTTCCTATCGACATTTGCGCATATTTTACGCCAAAAAATCTGTATTGGATATATAATAGTAAGGTGGATGGTCTTGTGTTGAGACTGATTCCGGGACGATTGGATTTTAATTATGAATAGGGAGCCATCAATGAATAAAGCCCGCCTTTTGATTGTAGAAGATGATCCTGATATTTCAAACATGCTGAGGATTTACTTCTCGGGCCAAAATTACGAGGTCGACACGGCGATGCGCGGTTCAATCGCCCTGGAAAAAACGCGTCAGGTGATGCCGCACTTGATCGTGCTGGACATTATGTTGCCGGATATTGATGGGTATGAAGTATGCCGCAATCTGCGCACCAATACCCGAACCAGTCATATCCCGGTTATCTTTCTGACCCAGAAGGATGAACGCAGCGATAGATTGACCGGCCTGGAATTGGGGGCGGATGACTATATCACCAAGCCTTTTGATATTGAAGAATTGAAGCTGCGTGTGCAAAATGCGGTTGCCCGTTCGGAACGTGAGAGTCTGACCGATCCGCAGTCCGGGCTGCCAGCCGGCCGTTTGATTGAAGATCAACTCCGCCGCGTGATGCGCGAGGAACATTGGTCATTGATGGATGTACGCATTAATCATTTTGAACCTTTCAAGGATGTGTACGGTTTTATTGCAGCCAATGATGTGCTGCGGTTCACCGGGATGGTGTTGGGTGAGGTGGTGGATGAACTGGGGAATGACGGCGATTTTATCGGTCATGCGGGCGGTGATAATTTTGTGATCATTACCGGAGAAGATGCCGCTCCGCTGATTCTGCGCCGTTTGAAAGACCGCTTCAATGAAGAGGTGCAAACCCATTACAATTTCATGGACCGCCAGCTGGGGTATATCGTTGCGCATGATGATGAAGGCGAGAGCCGCCAGTTCCCCTTGATGACCATTGCGATTGGTCTGGTTTCTCCTTCTACACATCAATTTGCAGACATTCGTGAGATCACGGAGATGGCATCTGAAGAACGCCGCAAAGATGCTAACGCGTCCATCTAATTAACAGAGGCCAGTCTTGCATGTTTTCTTTGGACCCTTTCAGCCTGGGTATTATCCTTGTTGCACTGGGATTGGGATTCTGGTTCCTGGTTCGTTTTTTGATGCGCCGGGTGCAAAAGCCACGTCGACTCAGACAGACGCTGCGGGTAGTGGAGCACGCCCTGCCGGCCGTCCCTGAGTCTGACGTTCTTGAGTCCAGAGAAGATGCGGTACTGCTGGTAGGTCAGGGCGGCCGCCTGATCTCAATTAATTCACGGGGGAGAGAATTTTTCCGGCTGGATGAGTTTGAGTCCGCCAATTTGAACCGCCTTTCCCGCCGGATCCGTCCAACAAATACGTTTCTCACGCTGTGCGCGGCAGAAGGCCGGGCGCGGTTTGCACTGGAAGGACGGATGCTGGATGGAATTTCTTATCGCATTCCTTCCACACCGGCGCCCTTGATGATGGTCTCGTTGCAGCCGGCAGACCTGGGCACAGGACTGCTGACCACTGCGGTTTCCGAGCAATCTCCCGAAGCGTTGAAGTCTTTTCTCCAGATGACTCAGGGGATTCTGTCCAGTCTGGATTTGGAAGATACGCTGAAGGCCATCCTGGAGAGCATTGAAAAAATTACCCCGGCAGACTTGATTGAAATCAGCCTGTGGGATGAAGATGCAGATACCTTGACCCCTTATCATCTGGGCACACCGGACAGTATGGGGCGCAGCCTGACCGTGGCTGATCAACGCCATCGCGTGGCGGAGGATTTCTCGCAAAAGATTTTAGAAACCGGTGAGCCTTTGCTGGTCTCCACGATGGAGCCGGGGGAGGGCCAGCAGATGGACCCCTCCAGTTACAGCGATGCGAATTTGCGTTCTTACCTGGGCCTGCCGTTGATCACCGGCAAGCGTTTTGTGGGTTTGCTGGAATTGGGTTCCGTAACGCCAGGGGCATTAAAGGAAGAAGACCTTGATCTGATGCGATTGATGGCAGGGCAGTTTTCGGTGGCATTGTATAATGCCCTGCTCTATCAAAGCGAACAGAAGCGGGCGGTTGAACTTTCCGGGTTGGCAGAGCTTTCCCAAACGATTCGTGCGGTGCGCGATCCGCATCAGGTGTATGCGGGTTTGATCGACAGCATTGTGCCACTTTTTGAAGTAGAAAATCTGGGATTCCTGATCTACAATGAATTTACCCATCATCTGGAGGGGCAGGTGCCTTTTCATGGACTGCCGGCCCAGTTTGTGCGTCTGTATCATGCCAATATTCAACCGAACAGCAGTGCTGAGAAGATCATGCTGCAACAGGAAGTGATCATCACCAAAGATGCTGCCACTGACCCCCGATTTGAAATTCTGGGATTGCAGCCGCTGGCCCAGGCGGCCAGTATGCATGATACTGTGCTGGTTCCGCTGCAATCGGGCGGCAAGCTGCTGGGCTATTTGCAGGCTTCCAATCATCTGGGGAAAGCGCGCCTGTTTTCCAGTGACGAGATTCATTTGTTGACCATCGTTGCCAGCCAATCGGCGCCGATTATTGAGAATGCACGCCTGGTACAGCAGACCCGTACGCGCGCCCAACGTTCCGAGGCGCTGCGGGCGGTGGCCAGCCTGGCCAGTTCGGACGCCACCCTGGAAGAGATTTTCTCACTGGCGCTGCGTTCCCTGGGTGACATTCTCAAGGCCGACGTCGGGGCGGTGTTTTTGCTGGATCGTGATCGAGGTGCTTTATCCATCCAGCGTACTTCCATGTATGGGCGGCTGCCTTCAATCCCTGAGCGCGAAGGCTCCCTGCCGATCGATCACCCGCAGTTTCCGTTCACCGTGACAGGCAGCCAGCATGCCTTTACCTCGGACCGTCTGACCGAAACCCAGGCATTGATCCCCTTCTACGGCCAGATTTTGGAAATGTGGAAGATTGAATCAGTGGTAGCCGTGCCAATGGTGGTACGAAATAAAGGCGTGGGCGAGATCTGGTTTGGCAGCCTGAGTGCCAACGCTTTTGACCAGGGCGATTTGCAGGTGTTGATGACGGCTGCCGGCCAGTTGGGCGGCGTGGTGGAGCAGTCTTATCTGTTCGCCCAGACGGATGACAGCCTGCGGCGGCGGGTGGATCAGTTGACTGCTCTGACGCGCATCAGCCGCGAGTTGAGTACCTCGCTGGATATTCAGTATTTGCTCAAGCAAGTGTATGATGAAGCGTTAAATGCCAGCCGGGCGGACTTTGGACAGATTATCCTGTTTGACCTCGATGCTCCTGCCGATGAAGTCCCAACGGTCAGGGCATATTCCGGCAATTTGCCAGAAGTGAAGATTTCCAGCCTGGAGGCTTCGGTCTTGAAGGCTGGCGAGCCGTTGAACGTGCCGGATATCAGCAAGGTGGGTTTCCGCGCGCCAGACCCGGGCATTAAATCAGCATTGATGGTGCCGATCCTCTATCAGGACAAACGCAATGGTTTGATTTTGTTGTATTCCTCCACGCCGGGTTGTTTTGACGAGACAGCAGTGGAAATTGTTCTTTCTCTGGCTTCTCAGACCGCCCTGGTGCTGGGCAATGCGCTGCAGTATGAAGCACAGATCAAGCGGGCAACCGTTTTGCAGAAGGAACTGGACAGTGTGGGCAAGACTTTGCAGATTTTCCGCAATCTCTCGCCAGGCAGTGAACTGGTAGAGAGTCTTCAGGTGGTGGCAGGCGGTATTCAGGAGGCCACGCCCTTCCGCAGTGTGTTGGTCAACACGTATGATGAGGAAGAGGATGTGCTCAATCGCACAGTGGCAGTGGGCATTCCTGAAGACCTGTGGGAGCAGTTGAGCGCCCGCCCGCAGCCCTGGGATGAATACGCGAGCCTGCTCAGTCCGGCATTTAAAGTGGGGGATATTGCCTATTTCATTCCTGGAAATGAGCAGGCGGGGAATATTCCCGAAAAATTGCATGTTGTCAATATTCTGCCCACTACGGGGAAAGAGGGGTTGGAAAGCTGGCATCCGGATGATTTATTTATTATGCCCCTGTACGATGTGAATGGTGCGATTATGGGGACAATCAGTGTAGACAACCCCGCTGATGGCCGCCGCCCGGATCAGGTGACGGTTGAAATGTTGGAGCTGTTTGCCCTGCAAGCCTGTATTCTGATTGAGAATCACCACCAGTTGGAGACACTGGATTCCAGTCTGCAAACCACCGCCAAAACCGAAAAAGAACTCAGTTTTACCCGCGAGCAGCTGCCGGCCCTGCTGCACAAGGATTTGCAGCAAACCTTGACCGTGCATACCCTTCACCGTCAGGTAGAACGGATGCGCTCGGGGATTGAGATGGCGGCGCTGACCGGACAGCAGACGGATGTGCATACCTTGCTGCGCACAATGGCGCAGGAATTATTGATGCACTTTGATTTGCAGGCGGCGCTGATCGCCGAGCAAAGCCCTGCCGGCCCGCAGATTTTGGAAGTGATCGGCAGCATCCCCAAATCTGCTAATCCCGAAGCCTTGTTTGGGCAGCGTAATCCGCTGCGCAGTTTGATGGAGGACGAGAAATTGGTGCTGGCAGCCAGGTTGGACGATGTGCCGCAGTGGCGGAACAACGCCCTGCTGGGGGCATTGAATGCCCAGAGTTTTATCGGCCTGCCAGTGATCGGCGACGGACGTATGTTTGGCATCCTGGTAGTGGGAGACAAGGTGCTGCCGGCTTTCTCGGATGAAGATTGGCACATCTACGCCCAGCTTGCCAGCCAGATGAGCATTGGTTTGCAGAATTTGCAATTGCTGAACGAAGCCCGCCGCAGCCTGCAGGAAGTGTATATGCTGCTGGACTTCAGCCGCAGATTGGGCAGCCTGGAGAACGAAAATATTCTGCAATCGCTGGTCGATGGGGGCTTGAAAGTGATCCCCGCTGCGACGGCGGCGTGGGTAGGACTATGGGATGATGCTTCGCAGGAGATCATTCCGCAGGCGGCCACGGGGTATACGGATATTGACAGCATGCTGCAAATCCATTACCAACCCGGCGATGCGGCTGCCCTGCCGATGAAAGCCTATGAGGGTGGCCGTCCAATGCGTGTAGCCGATGTCGACTTTGCTGCGGATTATAATCTGCCTTCGGAAGACTTGCTGCATTACCAGCGTGCCACGGGCGGCGATGTGCCGATTTCCAGCATGTTGATCCCCATTCTGCGGGGAGATCACAAGCTGGGCATCCTGGTCATTGACAATTTTGAAGCGGGCGGCGGGTTCAGCATGGATGAAGAAGCCTTGACGCTTTCCTTGACGCAGCAAACGGCGCTGGCTCTGGAAAATGCAGACCTGTTCCGCTCGGCAGAGGGACGTGCGGCCCAGTTGGAGGCGCTCACCCAGGTAGCGGGCACGTTGACTTCCAGCTTGCAGCCGGAAGAATTGATCGCCTCCCTGCTGGAGCAGATGCAGCCGGTGATTACGTATGATACAGCCACCCTGTGGCTGCGTTCCGGTGACAGTTTGTTTATTGGCGCAGCACGGGGCTTTATGGACAGCGAAAGCCGCGAGCAGATTTCCGTTTTAATTGATGACAGCCGCTTATTTCAGGAAATGATCGAAACCTATCAGGCGATCAATGTCAGTGATGTGCGCCTGGATGACCGCTTCCCCTCCCTGGTAGAGCCAGAGTACTTCTCCTGGCTGGGGATTCCGTTGATTGCGAAATCTGAGCTGATTGGGGTGATTGCGCTGGAAAAGCGTGAGGCCAAGTATTATGATCCTGATCATATCCGCGCGGCGACCACCTTCGCCGGACAGGCGGCGGTCGCCCTGGAAAATGCCCGTCTGTTTGCGGATAGTACCCGCAGAACTGTCGAGCTGGACCAGCGCTCTGAACGCCTGGCTTTGCTGAATCAGCTTTCCGTGGAGTTGGGCTCCACCCTGGACATGGATGTGCTGTTGAAGATCGCCTGCCGCCAGTTGATGAACGCGATTGATGGCGATGGCGCTGCGGCCGTCATGTTAAATGCAGATGGCGAATATGAACTGCTGATTGACGAACCTGAAATTGAAGGCTCAGTGCTGCGTATGCTGCCCGAAACCCCGCTGCTCAAACGCCTGCGCGATTCAGCTGGCATCTTCAATGCAGAGGACGCTGCCGAAGAACGCGAGCTGAAGGAACTATATGACCTGTATTGTGCGCCGCGGCAGGTACGCTCAATGCTGATCGTGCCGCTGCTGGCTGGCCTGAATTTTGAAGGCTGGTTGTTCCTGTACCGCAATCAGCCGCACCGGCACAACCCTTCCGAGATTGAATTGGCTCGCACGATTGCCAATCAGGCTGCGATTGCCGTGCAGAATGCACTGCTTTACCAGGAAACCCGGCGTCTGACCCGCAATCTGGAACGCCGCGTACAGGAGCGTACCCAGGAACTGCGTCAGGAGCATCAGAATACCGAGACCCTGCTGCGCATCATTACCGAGCTTTCGGCCAGCCTGGATATGGATCATGTGTTGGGACGCACCCTGGCGGTGTTGAATGAGTCGCTGGGCGCCGAGCATAGTATGATCCTGCTCTCGCAGGATAAGGACAAAGTTTACCATCGCGGCAGTTATACGGAATGGATGGATCTGGAAAACCGGTATTCCGCACGCGATTCGGAACGCAGGATAGCAGAATGGGTGATTGAGCGGCGTAATTCTGCCCTGGTGGATGATACCGAAAATGATCCGCGTTGGGAATTTGCCGCGGGACAACCGCCCGGTTATGCGAGCGTGATTGCTGTACCGCTGGTGCATGGAGAGCAGGTGCTGGGCGCTTTGCTGCTGTTCCACAGCGAGCCGGCTTTCTTTATCATTGAGCAGGTGGGGCTGCTGGAAGCAACGGCGCGTCAGATCAGTATTTCCTTGAGCAATGCCGAGTTGTTTAACCTGATCCGTGACCAGGCCGAAAATTTGGGGACGATGTTCCGCGGCCAGCAGATCGAGGCCAGCCGTTCGCGGGCGATCCTCGAGGCAGTGGCGGATGGTGTTTTGGTAACAGACAGCACCAATCAGGTGACTCTGTTCAACAGTTCCGCTTCAAAGATTCTCAATCTGGAGCAGGGTGAGGTGGTGGGCAATTCGCTGGATCAGTTTATGGGCCTGTTTGGCATGGCTGCTGAAACCTGGCGGCAGACGATCCAGGAATGGTCAGAAGACCCTGAATCGTACCAATCCGGTGAAGTGTATGCTGAGCAGATTGACCTGGATAATAACCTGGTGGTTTCGGTGCATCTTTCACCCGTATTGACCAGTAAGGAATTTCTGGGCACGGTATCCATCTTCCGCGATATTACCCGCGATGTGATGCTGGACAGGATGAAGACCGAGTTTATTGCCAATGTGAGTCATGAGCTGCGCACGCCGATCACCTCGATCAAGGGCTATGTGGAAGTGATGCTGATGGGGGCGGCCGGCCCGCTGGAAGACCAGCAGACCAAGTTCCTGGGGATTGTGCGTGAAAATGCTGAGCGCTTGAATATCCTCGTGGGAGATTTACTGGATGTTTCGCGGATTGAGTCCGGACAGACCGAGGTATCGGTTACCCGGATGAATTTACACGACCTGGTGGAAGATGTGGTCGCAGATTTTCAGTTGAATCACCGCAAGCCTCAAAAAGAAATTAATTTCTTGCTGGAATCCTCCGCGGATTTACCGATGGTGTCCGGCGATCCAGAACGTGTGCGGCAGGTAACCAAAAATTTGCTGGCGAATGCGTATAATTACACGATGGAGGACGGCGATATTTTCATTAAGGTCTCTCAAAAAGATGGTTTTTTGCAGGTGGATGTAAAGGATACCGGTGTCGGTATTTTACCGGAAGAACATAACCGCATTTTCGAGCGCTTTTACCGCGGTGAAAATCCAATGGTGATGGCAACCGCGGGAACAGGACTGGGCCTGGCGATTTCAAAGACTTTGATTGAACGCCTGGGCGGCGAAATCTGGTTTGAGAGCAGCGGCATCCCGGGAGAAGGCAGTACCTTCTCGTATACTTTACCGGTATACAATGTAGAGGAATAGTACATGGCAAAGATATTGATTGCAGAAGATGAGCAAGACATTCGTACGTTGATCGTGTTTACCCTGCAATTTGCAGGGCATGAGGTGGTGGCGTATAAGGATGGTCAGGAAGCATTGGAAAATGCGGAACAGGACAGCCCTGATCTGATCATGATGGATGTGCGCATGCCGCGCATGGATGGTTATACCGCTTGCCGCAATATGAAGACCATTCCTGCTATTGCGAATATCCCGGTGGTTTTTCTCTCGGCCAAGGGGCAGGAGGCGGAGATCAACATTGGCTACGAAGCCGGCGCAGAGGAGTATTTATTAAAGCCTTTTGCCCCGGATGATTTGACCCATCGGGTTAATGAATTGCTTCAAAAATTTGGGAAGTGAATCGAGCGTATGAGCGTTATTCTGATTAATCAGGAGATAGTCCATTACGAGGTGCTGGGGCGGGGGCGGCCAGTCATCTTTTTGCACAGCTGGGTGGGGTCGTGGCGCTACTGGATTCCCACCCTGCAGGCTGCTTCGACGGATTTCCGCGCTTATGCGATCGATATGTGGGGGTTTGGGGAAACTTCCCGGGGTGTTTCTGGTTTTTCAGTGGACAAGCAGGTGGATTTGTTGGATCAATTCCTGTATCAAATGGGTATGGGTAAGGTGGTATTGGTGGGGCATGGGTTTGGGGCGATCGTGGCTTTGCAGTTCGCTGCCAGGTTCCCGCAATTTGTCGATCGGGTCTTGACGATTGGGCTGCCGTTGAAGGGGGAGTTGATTAAGGAACGCCTGCATGCAGCTTCTTCAGAAGAATTGGCGCTTCTGGTGACAGCACAAAAACCGGAGCTTGCGCCGGTGGTAGAAGACACGGTGAAGATTGCTCCCGAAGTGAAGCGTGACCGCTGGAAAGATATGGATGATCGCCGCTTGCAGGAATTGTGGCGGAAATGTGAAACGGTGTGTTTGATGGTGCAGGGTTTTGCGGATCCAATCGTCCAAATGCCGGATCAGGGGCTGCTCTCGTCTCTGCCGGACAAGAGCAAGATGATGATTTTTCGGGACTCAGGGCATTTCCCGATGCAGGATGAGAGCGAGAAATTTCATCGGTTGCTGGCGGAGTTTCTGTCTTTGTCTTCCGGGCAAAGCCCGCGGGATTTGCAGCTTACCGAATCGTGGAGGCGGCGGGTGCGGTAGGTCATCATCCTGAAATTTGCGCTGTGCTTGAATTTTGTCCTTCTCCCAATACTGAGAGAAGAATATTTTGTCCCCCTTGGAAAGGGGGATGCCGCGAAGCGGCAGGGGGATAGCCTCAGAACAAAGCGATGTGCGATTGGCAGAAGGAAGATAAATGCGCTTTGTATGGACAGATGAGTTGAATTCCCGCGGGCATGGCGAGGCACAGCGGCTCGCTACTACGATCACAAACCCTTTTGTTGACAGCCCGGCCGATTTCCCTTACAATGCTTAATAGTTGAACAGACAACACGGGGAGCCTTAAGTGGCTGAGAGGAAGACGATCGTCTTCGACCCTCATTACCTGAACCGGATAATGCCGGCGTAGGAAGCAAATAGATGTCCTTAATTCGCCTACCTGCGCCAGCAGAAAAGGCGATTTTTGTTATGAATGGGAAACGCGCAGTGATTTTTGTGAATGGTGATCTGCCTGACCCTGCTGCGGCAGCGGGATTGTTCCGTAAGGATGATTTTTTGGTGGCAGCGGATGGCGGCCTGCGCCACGCGCTCTCATTGGGTTTGACCCCGCATCTCTTGATTGGCGATCTTGATTCGGTCTCACCGCAAGATGTGGCCGAGATGCGGAACCGCAGCGTGTCGATTCATAAATTCTCTCCTGCGAAAGACGAAACCGACCTTGAGCTTGCCCTGCAAGCCGCGCTGGATGAAGGCTGCCAGCAGGTGATCCTGATAGCAGCCCTGGGCAGCAGGATCGATCATACGCTGGGGAATCTGTGTTTGTTGACCAGCCCCGCATTCCGCGATGTGGATGTGCGTCTGGATGATGGCCGCATTGAAGCCTTTGTCATCCGGGAAACAGGGACGGTGCAGGGACAGCCGGGAGACCTGGTTTCCTTGCTGCCGGTGGAGTTCGAGGTGCAGGGGATAACTACAGAAGGACTGGCTTATCCCTTGCGGGGAGAAACCCTGATGCGCCATCAGGGACGGGGGATCAGTAATGTCATGTTGGAAAAGACGGCAAAGATCAGGGTCGTGGAGGGGATGTTGTATTGCATCCATATCCGCCAGTGATGGTTATTTATTGAAAAGGATGAATCGAATGAAGAGTAATGTAAGGATAGCAGTTTTTGTTACGCTGGTGTTGGCGCTGGTTGTGGGCGCATGCAGTGCGCCAAAAGCCGGTGAAAGCACCGAGCAGACCATTTTAACGGTGATGACTCATGATTCTTTTGCCGCCAGCGAGGGTGTGATCGCGGCGTTTGAGGATGAGTATGGCGTGGAAGTGCGTTTTGTCAGGGCTGGTGATACCGGCGCAGCCTTGAACAAGGCCATCCTTTCCAAAGGCGCGCCGCTGGCTGACGTTTTCTTTGGCGTGGATAATAATTTCCTCTCGCGGGCGTTAGAGGAGGACTTGTTTGTGGCCTACCATTCACCGCTGCTGGAAGAAATTCCCGATGCGTTTGAACTGGACCGCGAGTACCGCGTGCTGCCGGTGGATTACGGTGATGTGTGCATCAATTATGACAAGGCATATTTTGATGAGCAGGGGCTGGCCCTGCCCGCCTCGCTGGCTGACCTGACCCAACCGGAATATGCGGGATTATTGGTGGTGCAAAACCCGGCTACCTCTTCCCCCGGGTTGGCTTTCCTGATGGCGACGATTGCCGAGTATGGTGATCCCGGGTATCTGGATTATTGGGCCGCCCTGCGCGAAAATGATGTGGTCGTGGTCAGTGACTGGGAGACGGCTTATTATGGCAACTTCAGCGCCTCTTCCGGCCAGGGTCCCCAGCCGATGGTGGTATCCTATGGCTCCAGCCCGCCGGCTGAGGTGATCTTCGCCGAAACGGCGTTGACCGAAGCGCCAACCGCTTCTCTGGTGGGGAAGAATATGTGCTATCGGCAGATAGAGTTTGTCGGGATTCTTAAGGGCACAGAACAGCAGGAGCTGGCAGAAAAGTTTGTGGACTTTATACTGGGGAAGACCTTTCAGGAAGATGTGCCGCTACAGATGTTCGTCTTCCCGGTGAACGAGAATGCGGTTCTGCCGGAAGAATTTACGGCATACGCCCAGATCCCGGAGCAGCCCGCGCAGTTGGACTCAGCGGAGATCACGGCCCGGCGTGAAGCCTGGATCACTGCCTGGGATGAGGTTGTGCTGCGGTGACATCCTCTCCAGCTGCCAGCCTGACGGATCGACGCAAGCGGGCAAACCGCCGGACGGTGCTTTTTTTGTGGGCCGTCCCGGCGGCCTTTTTGCTGGTTTTCTTCTTTTCTCCGCTGGCTGCGGTTTTTTCGACTGCCGCAAAGACGGCTCTTTCCGATGGGTTGGGCGTGGATCTGTGGCAGCGTATCTGGCGTCCGCTGCGCTTTACCTTCTTTCAGGCGGGGCTGTCTACCTTGCTGACCCTTCTGCTGGGGCTTCCGGCGGCGTATGTGTTTGCACGTTTTACCTTTCCCGGCAAGAAGTTGCTGCGGGTGTTGGCAACGCTGCCCTTCATCCTGCCGACAGTGGTAGCGGCGGCCGGGTTCAATGCATTCCTGGGACCGCGCGGTCTGGTCAATGTGGCGTTGATGCGCTGGTTGGATCTGGCTGCGCCGCCGGTAGCTTTTATGAATACCCTGACAGCGATTTTGGTGGCGCATGTGTTTTACAACGTTTCGGTGGTAATCCGTGTGGTGGGCAGCGCCTGGGCGCAGATGAACACCCGCCAGGAGCAGGTAGCGCGCGTGCTGGGCGCTTCAGCGTGGCGCACGCTGTGGGAAGTGACGCTGCCGCTTTTGAAAAATGCCATCTTCGGGGCGGCCCTGCTGGTGTTCCTGTTTGACTTCACCAGTTTTGGTGTGATCCTGATGCTTGGCGGGCCGAAGTTCGCCACGCTGGAGGTAGAAATCTATTTGCAGGCGATGCACATGCTCAACCTGCCTGCGGCAGGGTTGCTTTCAGCCATTCAGCTTGGCGTGACTTTGATCCTGACCGTTGCCAGTTCGCGGCTGCATACCCAACGCGACACGAAAATGATGCCTTTGCTGCATAATGAGGCGGTGCGCCGTCCGCAGTCAAGGGGTGAAAAATGGCTGGTTGGGGGGATTGCACTGATCTTGATCCTGCTGCTGGTGCTGCCGACGGGGTCGCTGGCGCTGCGCTCGGTGACGCGGCTGGATGCGGCGCGCGGCGAGCGCGGGGCAGTGGCGGCTGCCTTGACCCTGGATTATTACCGCGAGCTGTTCACCAACCGGCAGGGCTCGCTGTTCTATGTGCCGCCCATAGCGGCGGCACGCAATTCGCTGCTGTATGCCGGCGCGACGGTGATGATCTCGCTGGTTCTGGGGCTGCTGGTGACGTATGCGCTGGCGCGGCGCTCACGCGTCAATCGCGTGCTGGAGCCGCTGTTGATGCTCCCGCTGGGCGCTTCGGCGGTTACTTTGGGGTTGGGGTTCATCCTGGCATTTAACCGCCCGCCGCTGCAATTGTTGTCTTCTCCCGTGCTGGTGCCGATTGCGCATAGTCTTGTGGCGCTGCCTTTCGTGGTGCGCACCCTGCAGCCCGCCCTGGTTTCTATTCCTGACTCGTTACGCCAGGCGGCAGCCTCGATGGGGGCTTCTCCCTGGCAGGTGTGGCGCGAGGTGGATTTTCCGATCATGACGCGGGCGGCCCTGGTGAGTGCGATTTTTGCCTTCACGATTTCGCTGGGCGAATTTGGGGCAACGTCATTTCTCTCCCGTCCAGAATATCCCACCCTGCCGGTGGCGATTTTCCGCTTTCTCTCTCAGCCGGGGGCGTTGAATTATGGACAGGCCCTGGCAATGTCGACCCTGCTGATGCTGGTGTGCGGGGGCAGCATTTTGCTGCTGGAGCAGCTGCGGCTGCCGGGAGTGGGCATAGAATTATGAGGGACCTCAGTTGCGATTAAATTGTAGTAACCCGCGTACACACATGATTTGACGAATGAATTCCTCACTACGATTAATACCTTTGTTATCCGTAACCCGGATCAGGAAGAAAAAAAGGAACACTCATGCTGGAAGTCAAAGATATTTATAAAGATTATGATGGCAAGCCGCTGCTGAGAGGTGTTTCGATGGAGATTGGCCAGGGGGAGACGGTGTGTCTGTTGGGGGCATCCGGCTCCGGAAAAAGCACCCTGCTGCGCATCATCGCCGGGCTGGAGATGCAGGAAGCCGGGCAGGTGTTGTGGAATGGAGAGGATATTTCACAGGTGCCGGTGCACAAACGCCATTTTGGTTTGATGTTCCAGGATTATGCCTTGTTCCCGCATCGCAGTGTGGCGGAGAATGTGGGTTTTGGGCTGCGCATGCAGGATGTGCCTGCCGAGGAACTGGCTGAGCGGGTGATGGAGGCATTGGAACAGGTGGACATGGCCTCTTTCGCCGCACGACGGGTGACCGAACTTTCCGGCGGTGAGCAGCAGCGCGTGGCGCTGGCGCGCGCCCTGGCCCCGCGGCCGGGATTGCTGATGCTGGATGAGCCGCTGGGCGCGCTGGACAAGGCCCTGCGCACGGAACTGCTGCATGAACTGCGGCGTATTTTGCACACCTTCCAGATTCCGGCGTTGTATGTGACCCATGACCAGGAAGAGGCCTTTTCGATTGCTGACCGGATGGTTTTACTGCATGAGGGCCGGGTGGTGCAAGAGGGCCGGCCGGAGGAGGTTTATCTCCATCCCGTGTCCGCCTGGGTGGCGCACTTCCTGGGGATGGAGAATTTGCTGCCCGGTACGGTGGTCGATGCCGCCAGCGGTCGGGTGAAGACCGCTTTGGGCGTATTTGAGACGGGGGAAACCATGTGTCAGCCATTGGCAGACGGGGATGCGGTGCAGCTTTTGCTGCGACCGGGCGGACTGCTTTTGAAATCCGGGGATGGCAGCAATGCTTTCCGGGGTACGGTTGAGGATGTCTTGTTCCAGGGGGCCGTGTATCAGATTAATATTTGCTGTGCAGAGGGTATCCGTTTTCAATTCACTTCGGATCAGCCGCTGCCGGTTGGGGCGGAGCGTGAATTTTTTATTGATCCGGCTTCCGTATCCTGTTTGAAATAGGGAGGGTGATGAAAACTGTGCTGGTGTTGAAATGCAACCTGGCCGGGGAAGAAACCTGGCGCTATGCGGGACGGGTGCTGGAGGAAACCACTGACAGGGTGTTGCTTGAGGCGCGATTTAATCGCGCTGACCTGCCGTTTCACGGGATTGTGCTGCGGGAGAATGACCGCTTTGTGGAGCTGTATTTCAGTAACCGCTGGTACAATATCTTTGAAGTGCATGACCGCGACGATGACAGGATTAAGTGCTGGTATTGCAATGTGTGCAAACCGGCGGTATTTGCGGACGGGGTGATCTCATACGTGGATCTGGCGCTGGATCTGTTGGTTACTCCGGATGGACGGATGCTGGTGCTGGATGAGGATGAATTTACGGCGCTGAAACTGGATGATGCGACGCATGAAAAAGCCCGTGAGGCGCTGGGGGATTTGCAGCAACTGTTCAACGAGACCGGGATACTGACAGCGGGATTAGAGAATTTCCTGAATGAATCAGCGGGCAAAGAAAAAACCGCATGATTCACAGTCGAATCATGCGGTTTTATTACTACTTGACAGCATTAGATTGCCAGCAAGGGCAACAGAGAACCGGGGATTTCCATGTCTTGAAGGGACGGAGCAGAAAACAAGAAGTAACCACCGCCGAGGATGAGTCCGACACAGCAGCAGATCAGAAGCAGGGCTACCACGGCAATGATGATCCAGGTTTTCTTTTTGGTGCCTTCCGTGGCTTTCACAGCAGGTGGAATGACAGGCGCAGATCTGGTTTCAATCGGGGGATCGCCGCGTAACGGGGCTGCATCCACAACCTCAATCGGTAGCCCTTGAGGGTTAATGGGATCGTCGGGGGTCTCTCCTGGCTGCCGGTCATCAAATTGGCCGTCGGGACTGGGGATGGGGTCGAATGTGTCACTCATGGGTTTTCTCCTGTATCTAATAGATGAATACTACTCAACGAAGGGGATCAAAAACAAAGGTATTGCAATAGCTCCGGCAAGGATAAACATTGCCAGAATCAAGCCGAGAACTGTGGCTGCCAGATTGAGATAGCCGAGGATCAGGCCGGCAGTTGCCATACCGTCACCATCGATTGGTTCGTCCGATGTGCGGATTTCTTTTTTGGCGAGATGACCAAAGATGACGGCCAGGATGCCGCCCAGACCAAAGACGCCCAGCCAGGCAAGGATGCCGCAGATCAGGCTAATGATCGCGTTGGAGCTGGTTTTTATTTGTCGGGATGGTGAAACGGTCATATTGAAAATACTCCTAGCCACCTGACAGTTTGAAGAATCAACGGTAAGAACACAGCAAAATCCGAAA
>CAYURM010000040.1:0-30715 GCA_964447155.1 uncultured Anaerolineaceae bacterium | reverse complement strand
CCCTTGGGCAGTTTCCCGCAAGGGCGCTGCCCTATTTTTGTCTAATTGCGAGTTAGAATTATAGCCTTCTGTATTTTAGCAGAGGGTTTTTGTTTTGAGAGTAGAAAATGAAAGATAAGAGCAACCAGCAATTGATTCAACCAGATCGTGTTTCCCGTTCGCGGCGGAAAACGATTGCCCTGATTCTGGAGCAGGACGGCACACTGGAAGTACGTGCTCCGCAGCAAATGACGGACAAGCAGATCCTGGACTTTGTGCAGAGCAAGGCAAGCTGGATCCGTAAACGGCAGGCGGCAGTGCAGGCCGGACCGCCGCCGCACAGCTATCAACAAGGGGAGGAGTTCCTTTATCTGGGCAAGTTGTATCCGCTGCGGTATGTGGAGAAGCAGCGGATAACGGTGCAATTCAACGGAAAGTCAATTGATTTGCGGACTTCAGGCCTGCCTGACGCAGCGGAATGGATTGAAGGCTGGTATCGGTTCCAGGCGCGGGAATATTTGACGGACAGACTTGCGCATTATGGGAGGGTGTATGGGTTTTCGTACAAGAGTCTGCGAATCAATGGGGCACGAACACGCTGGGGGTCATGTAATGCGCAGCGCGGCAGCCTGAACTTTGCCTGGCGGTTGGTGATGGCGCCGCCGGAGATCGTGGATTATGTGGTGGTGCATGAGTTGTGTCATTTGCGGCACGCCAATCACGCAGCGGCTTTTTGGGCGGAGGTGGAGGGGATCATGCCGGATTACAAGCAGCGGCGTAAGTGGTTGAAGGACAACGGGGTGAAGCTGCGGATGTAAAAAGATATATTCTCATGAGTTGTGGACAAAAAATCTCATTGTAGCGATGAGGGAACTTGGTAAAGCATGAGTATATCGGGCTTGTACCGACTTTAGTCGTTGCTCCAAAATATCAGCGCTTCAGGTTATCTGCCGATTTCCTGAATTTTTTCATACAGCGGTTTGAGACGCTTGTACATGCCGAGATAAACCTCGTTGTAAAGTTCATCGTAGACTTTTTGGCTGGCAGGGTCCGGCTCAAAGGTGTCTTTGACGCGGGTCATTTCTTTGACAGCAGTTTCAAAGTCGGGATGCAGGCCGATGCCAACAGCGGCGTCAATGGCAGCGCCCAGGCCAGAGGCATCGTAAACGTGAGGGCGGCTGGCGGGCAGACCGAAGATGTCAGCGGTGAGCTGCATGGCGGCGTCGCTCTGGCTGCCGCCGCCGGCCACGCGCAGTTCCTGAATGGGGATATGCGTACGTTTGGTAGCCCGGTCAGAGCCTTCGCGCAGGGCATAGGCCAGGCCTTCAAGAATGGCGCGGTAGATGTGGGCGCGGGTGTGCTGGGCGCCAAAACCGATGATGGCACCTTTGGCTTCCGGGCCGGGGAAGCGCAGACCAGGCGACCAGTAGGGCTGCAAAATCAACCCTTCACTGCCAGGCGGCACCATTGTAACAAGGTCGTCAAACAGATCTTCGGGGTCGCAACCGCGCAGTTCTGCCAGGCGCTGCTCGCGCAGGCCGAATTGCTGTTTGAACCAGTTGACCATCCAGTAGCCGCGGAAAATTTGAATTTCCAGGGTGTAACGTCCCGGTACCGCTGCCGGATAGGGCGGGATGAGGGGAATGGGTTCAATGTAGCGGGTGTGGGTGGTGTTGATGGTGGCGGAGGAGCCATAACTGAGGCTGGCGATTTCAGGCGAGAGGCAGCCTGAGCCAATGACTTCACAGGCTTTGTCAGCGGCGGCAGCGATGAGGGGCAGTCCGGCAGGGATGCCGGTGGCCTGGCTGGCTTCCTTGCTGATCTCACCGAGTTGGCTGGCACAGGGGACCAAGTCGATCAAATATTCTTCGGGAACCGGGACGGCCTGCCATTTCCAGTCTGATTTTTTAGCCCAGGTTTGGGCTTTGTAATCAAAGGGAACATACCCCACCTGGGAGCTAACTGAGTCGACAAATTGGCCGATCAGTTTGAAGGTCAAATAACCGGAAAGAAAGATATATTTATGGGTTTTTTCCCAGATTTCTGGTTGGTGGGTGCGCAGCCAGTTGCCTTCTGCTTCGGCCTGGAGATAAGCGACGGTTTTTGACGCTCCGGCGATCTTGAAGGCAGCGCCCCATAATCCGCCGACTGGTGGCAGCCCTTCCGTGCGGCGCTGGTCGAGCCAGACGATGGCCGGGCGCAAGGGTTCGCCATTCTTGTCTACGTTGATCATGGTGGCCCGTTGGGTGGTGAGGGCTACGGCGGCGATGCTGGATTTATCAACGCCTTCCTTCTGCCAGAGTCCCTGACAGGCCGCACAGACAGCATCCCAGAAAACATGGGGGTGCTGCTCGGCCCAACCGGGGACGTCGGAGAAGTAAGGTTCAAAGGGCACCTGAGATTTGGCAAGCAGATTGCCGTGCGGGTCAAACAGAATGGCTTTTACGCTTTGGGTTCCATTGTCAATGGCAAGAAGATTGGGCATAGCGGATTCCCTTCGTGGATGAAGCAATGGTTTTATGGTTCAGACGGTAGAAATAACGGCGGCGGGTTAAATCCGCCGCCGTTTGTATGTATTATAAATCTTTTGACCAGATTTTGTTCTTTTGGGCGTCATTCATATCCAACCCCAAGGTGCCGCCGGGGTTGAGGATGTTATTCGGGTCAAAATGGCCCTTGAGGACGCGGACAATATCCATGTACGGTGTCCCCATTTGCTCTTCCAGCCAGGGGGAAGTTTGCTTGCCGACACCGTGGTGGTGGCTCATGGCGGCGCCGCTTTCGAGAATGGTTTGCAGGACGGCGTATTGCAGGTCGAGGTATTCCTGAATTTTATCGATCTTTGCAATGAAGATCCAGTACAGGTTAGCGCCCTGGGGATAGGCATGGGAGAGGTGGGTCATGCAAATGGTGTCGGGACGGTTCTTGACCACCTGGCGGACACGGGCATGCACTTCTTTCATCTGCGACCAGGTGACGGCACACTCGAGGGTGTCGATCATGATGCCATGATCCATCAGATCTTCGCGCATGTAGGGGTCGGTGAAACGGCTGTGTTCCCAGGCCTGGGTAACACCAAACGCGCTGAGGTTAAAGGCGCCGTATTTACGGGCAGTCTGGCGGATCTTGCGGTTGAGGTTTTTGCAAAAGGTTTTCTCGCCATCGGTAAAACCGAGGAGGAGGCATTTTTGCATGGGCTGGTAGCCGAGAGTTTTGAGGAGGGAATCGGCAACCGTACCTTCTACTTTGTAAAGCTTCATCGCGACATCGGTTTCTTCGGGATCAGAAAGACGGAACACAGAGGGATAGCCGAATTCGCCTTGCATGATTTCGCGGGCGGCGCTGCGGGCGTCGTCCCAGTTTTTGAACATGTAGCTAAAGCGTTTGCGGTTTTCGGGCATCCAGTGGCGAACTTTCAGGGTGGCGCTGGTGAGAATCCCGAAGCTGCCTTCGCTGCCCATCATGATCTGGTCCAGGTCAGGGCCGGTGGCCTGGCGGGGATATTCGCCTGAGCGAATGACGCCGCGCGGGGTGACATATTCCTGGGCGAGGACGATGTCTTCGATCTTGCCATAGTAAGTGGAGTTTTGACCCGCGCCGCGAGTGACCACCCAGCCGCCTACGCTGGAAAATTCAAAGGATTGGGGGAAATGCCCGGTAGTATAGGCGCGCTGCGCCTGGAGGGTTTGAGGGGCGTTCTGGAGGATGTTTTCAAGCTGCGGGCCCCACATACCGGCTTCTACCGTGATGGTGTGGTTTTCTTCGTTAAATTCAAGCACGCGGTTCATGTGGATGCTCATATCAATGGTGACCCCGCCCTTGACGGCTTCCATGCCGCGGGTGACGGTGGAACCGCCGCCGAAGACATACAAGGGGATGCGTTCCTCGTTGCAAAAGTCAATGATTTTCTCGATGTCTTCACGGCTGCGGGGATGGACGACCACATCAGGGATATTTTCGACAATGCGCTGGCGCAGGCGAAGGGCATCAATCATGCCTTTCCCATAGGAGGCTTTGATGCGGGTGTAGGTGTCAGAATGCAGGTTTTCTGCCCCGACGATGGCTTGCAGAGCGGCGATTTTGTCGGCAGGGAGGCCAACTGGAAGTGCGGTGTCCATTGGTTCCAGACCGAGGATGGGATTTTCAAAATCGCCATCTTCCAGATGGAAGGTAGATTTCATTAATTTGTACAGACGGGCATTGGGATGTTTGTGGGCGGCGGGATCTCCCCAGCGGAAGAGGGAGCGCCAGGAATTGGGCGGGATGTGCCCTTCGTGCCAGTCAGGGGTGTGGAGGGGCTGCTTTTTGGACATGATATTTCTCCTGAAGAAATGATTTCGTGATGATTGTTGGTTTAACCGAGGGGCGCAGGGCTGTAGGCACGCTGCCAGGTGCTGCGATAGGATGATTCTTCTGCCATCCAGCGGGCATCGTCCCAGCCCAATTCTGGCTGGACGATGCTGCGTATGTGCGGCATGTGGTCAAAGGCGCCATTTGGCAGGAGCATACCGAGGCGGACACGGCGCAGGAGGAGGTCATCGAGGTGTACAACGCCTTCGGTGCGGGCTGCCCAGCGCAGTTCTGCCCACAGGTTCGGGAGTGGGGCGATAGCGGACAACTCGGCGGCGGCGGATGTTTTCAACAGGCTGGTTGTCTGGCTGCCATACCGTCCGGAGAGGTACGCAAGCTGGCCGATGCTCAAGTCTTGATGGATCAAATCATCCGGCAGCGGGTCAAAGATGCGCCGGCGGCCGGTGAAATCGGGATTGCCGGGGATGCGCGGGCTGGCGGCCTGGAGGACTTCGTTGGCCATGATACGGAAGGTGGTCATTTTGCCGCCCGTGATGGTCAGCAAGCCGTTTTCTTGGAAGACGCCGTGGGCGCGCGATTCGTCTGAAGGGCGGGCCTTGCCGGTGCCGATGATGGGGCGGAGACCGGCAAAGCTGGAAATGATGTTTTCGTGCTGCACCTGCACGCCAGGGAAAGTGGCATGCAGGGCGTCCATGATGTAGTCGATTTCTTCTGCGGATGCACAAGGCTCGTCCTGGCGGGATTCCAGGTCTGTGCTGTGGTCAAGGTCGGTGGTGCCTATCAAGGAGGTGCCTTCCCAGGGGAGGGCAAACATGGCGCGATTATCTTTGGGATGGTAGAGGGTGACAGCATGGGACAAGGGGAAGTCCTGGCTGGAAAAAATAAGGTGGCTGCCGCGCAGCTTTCGCATACGGGGGACAGCATCAACGTGCTGGCGAATGTCATCTGACCAGGGGCCGGTGGCATTGATGATCACATGGCCTTCAATTGCTTTTTCACTTTCATCGTTTTGGGCAATCACTCCGCAGGCCTGACCATCCCGGGTGCGCAGCAGACCGGTGACTTTGGCGTAATTGAGGGCGGTGCCGCCGGCAGCGACAGCTTCCTGGATAATGCGAAGCACAAGTCGGGAATCGTCCATCTGGGCGTCATAATACAGGTGGCCGCCTTTCAGACCCTGGGGATTCAGATTTGGACACTCTTTGAGCAGTTTCGATTTGCTAAAACTGCGGTGCGCCCATTTGGGGGCCAAAAGGTCATAGAGGATAACGCCCATATCCATTTGCCAGGCGGGGGTCTTATAGTGAGCATAAGTGGGCATACAGAAGCCGAGGGCAGTGACAAGATTCCTGGCTTCGCGCAGCATCCATTCCCGTTCACGGACTGATTCGCGGGTGACGTCATATTGTTTGTTGCGCAAGTAACGAAAGCCGCCATGGATCAACTTGGAAGAACGACTGGAGGTGCCAAAGGAGAAGTCTTTGGCTTCCAGCAGCAGGACGCGCAGCCCTGCATCTACCGCTTCACGCAGGATGCCTGCGCCGGTAATGCCGCCTCCGATGACGATAATGTCCCAGGGGTTTTCATCAATTTCAGACCAGATACGGTCGCGCCAGCCTTGTGTCCACATGGGATACTCCTTTTATATAAAACGGGATGAATTCAGCATTGCTGCCACAGGGTGATTGATTCAGTCATAATTTTTTGCACCAGGGTTTCTGCGCCCACACCATCTTTGCGGCGGGCACACTCAAGAAGGTCGCGGTAGAACTGGCGGGAGTGTTTCCGCCCGGCGGGCTGGGCGAAGTAACGATGACCCATAACGATATACAGTTCGGCGAAACCATTGAGGATGAGGGTGAAGATGGGGTTGCCGGACAGGATGGTCAGCTGTTGATGCAGGCTCCAATCCGCAGTGGTAAAGTCCTCGGCGGTGTCGGGAATTTTTGCAAGGCCAGTGAGCAAGTCACAGATTTCCTGTGGGTGGGTCTCAACGGCAAGGCGGGCATAAGCAGGTGCCAGGAGGCGGCGCACGGTGAGGAGGTCGCTGACGAAATTCTCGGGCAGGTGGTTTTTGAACTGGACAAGGGTCGCCAGAACATTGAGGTTGCCTTCGGTCCAATAGTTGCGGACGCGGGTTGCCTTGCCCTGATTGATCTCCAGCCAGCCATCGCGGGCGAGACGCTGCAAGGCTTCGCGCAGGGTAGGGCGGGTGACGCCTAATTGCTCGGCGAGATCACGCTCACCGGGCAGATGGCTGTTCACGGGGAAATGTCCTTCCAGAATGGCCTCAATGAGGCGGTTTTCGGTAAGTTCTGCGGGTTTTATAGGGCTGTTCCAGTGCATTGGTACTCCGGTATACTGGTAAGTGGTCTGACCAGTTAAAGTATAGCAAAAGGAAAGCAAGATTGCAATAGGGAAATGTGTTATTTTGCACTTCCTGCTGCGCTTCCAAATTCATCCTCGAATCGGAGGTTTATTCACTACAAATTTACGCAATAGTATGTATAATTAGCGCTCAAGTTATTTTCTTCTGCTGTGACCCTAGCGAATGGAAGAATTTGAAGCTTGCCGGATTATTTAGACTGAAAAGATATAAAGCTCAAAATAATGGTCACAGCAGGGGCCTTCAAGATGAAACCAGAGCGGTTATTGTCTTGAAGTTAATTTTTTAATTGATGTGAAAGGCAGAATTATGAAAACTATCCGTTTGAGGTGCTTGTTGCTGTTGGTAGTGGTATTTGCTTTGGGTTTGGCGGCTTGCGGTCCCAAAACAGCGCAGTCTGAGTTGATTATTCTGGATTGGGCAGGCTACGAAGTGCCCGAATATCATACGGAGTTTACGAAGAAAAATCCTGATGTTGAATTGAAGTACACTTTTTTTGCAGATGATGCCGAAGGATATGCCAAATCAAAATCCGGTTTTACCGCTGACCTGGTTCATCCCTGTACCAATTATTGGGGATTGTATGTGGAAGAGGGCCTGGTGCAGCCAATTGATACTTCACGGTTGAAATACTGGTCTGGAATCTATGAAGATTTGGCAGCACGCGGACAATTTAACGGGGAACAATATTTCATCCCCTGGGATTGGGGCTACGAATCAATTCTGGTGCGTCCTGATCTTGTTGAAACAGTGCCACAGTCCTGGGCTGATCTGTGGAAACCAGAGTATGCGGGTTATCTTTCGGTGTATGATGCGGGCGAGAATGCATATATATTTACTGCCCTGTCTTTAGGGTTGGATCCGTGGAACACAACCCCTGAGCAGAATGAAATTGTTAAGCAGCGTTTGTTGGAACTTAAACCCAATATATTTCATTACTGGTCCGATTATACGGAATTAAACCAACTGGTTGCTTCGGGCGATATTCGCGTGGCATCCGGGGCATGGAATGATGCCTATCTGGTTCTGCTGGAAGAAGGCATCCCTGCCGAATATATTACTCCAGCCGAGGGACGGATGGCATGGGTGTGTGGGTACGGCATTTCCAGTGATATTGAAAATCTTGATCTGGCGTACGACTATCTGGATGCTTTGATGGCGCCGGAAGCAAACGGGACTATGGCGAATGATTTTGCCTACGGTCCGGGAAATCAGGATGGGTTGGCATACATGGACGCCGAATTGATCGATCTTTTGCAGCTGGATGATCCCGCTGTGCTGGAAGCGGCGATATTACCGCGTCCATTGACCATTGAACAACATCAAATTTATACTGATTTATGGGTCGAGATTAAAGCAGCCCCATAAGGCTGCGGTTCTCTCATAAAAAACGGATGAAAAAATATCTCTCCCTGTTTATCTTCCAGAAAAGTTCGTACAGTTCAGCAATTGAACTGGAACGAACACTAAATGGGCATAGCGAGAAGATCATTAATTTGCATCATGACCTGGAATGGCCGATCACCGATATCAGGCGGGGAAAATCGAGGCGAGGATTATCATGAAAAAACAACATCGTACCCTCGTCTTGATGACCCCGTCTGTATTCTGGTTATTGGCTTTTTTCTTACTGCCGATGGTGATTATGGCTGTGTTCAGCTTTGGCAGCGGGGAATTGAAATTCGCAGATATGCGCTTTTCGCTGGATACGTACCAGAAATTTGCTGAGACGAGCGCTTTCTGGCGATTGTTGGGACGTTCGACCCTGGTGGCGGTCTATACCGCTTTATTGTCTGTTCTGCTGGCTTATCCGGTTGCTTATTTGCTGGCTTTTTATGCCGGGCAGCACCGCGGGATGCTGTTGACATTGATTGTGATCCCGTCCTGGATCAGTTTTTTGCTGCGCGTATTGGCGATCAAGATTTTGTTGGGATCGAATGGGCCGTTTGTGAATATGATGGAGAGCCTGGGCTTTGCAGCCAGCAGTTGGCCGCCTTTGCTGTATAACCGCACTGCGGTGATCATGACGTTGGTGTACACCTGGATCCCGTTTGCTGCGCTGCCGATATTTTCTGCGCTGGAGCGAATTGAAAAGCCATTGTTGGAGGCCTCGGCAGATTTGGGGGCAGCGCCGTGGCGCGCTTTTTTGCGGGTAACCTTGCCGTTGAGTTTGCCGGGGGTGATCGCAGCCTTTTTCTTTGTGTTCATTCCGACACTGGGAGAATGGGTGACGCCGGCGTTGATGGGCGGAACGAACGGGATCATGTATGGTAATTTGATCCAGGATCAATTTGTGCGCGCGTTGAATTGGCCGATGGGCGCGGTGATGAGTTTTGTGATGATGGTGCTGGTGATCTTGTTCCTGTTTGTGTTGACGCGGTTTATCAAGCTCTCGGAACTTTTGGAGGGATAGACAATGAAGCGAACCATGGCCTGGGTGTATTTTTGGTTGATCACGGCTTTGCTGTATTTGCCCATCGTTTTGTTGGTCATATTCTCTTTTAACGATTCTGTATTACTGACTTTTCCGATGAAGGGCTTTACCCTTAAATGGTATGGAGAGTTGTTTCGGGACGCTGAATTGATCAAGGCTTTATCCAACAGTGTGGTGGTGGGGTTTACGTCTTCATTGGCGGCGACGATTGTCGGCACGATGGCGGCGATTGGCATCTCGCGCCACCGGTTTTTTGCCAAGGAATTTTTTCTGAACGTGGCATCTCTGCCTTTGGTTGTACCCTACGTGGTGTTGGGAGTAGCGATGCTGCTTTTATTTCGGTTTGTGGGGATTCCACTGACCCTGTGGACCGTGGGGATTGGTCATGTGGTGGTGAATATTCCGTATGTACTGCTGATTGTTGCAGCGCGTCTGGCTGGATTTGACGCCCATATTGAAGAAGCAGCCATGGATCTGGGCGCGAATTACTGGCAGACTTTGCTGCGGGTGACCCTGCCGATCAGTGCCCCGGCTTTGCTGGCAGCTTTTCTTTCATCCTTTTCCACTTCTTTTGACGAATTTGCCCTGACTTTCTTTTTGATTGGCACGGATACCACGCTGCCGATTTATCTGTATTCGCAGATGCGTTTTCCCAGCCGATTACCGCTGGTGCTGGCCCTTGCGGCAGTGATCATTTTTGCAACGCTGATCACCGTGGTCTTGCTGGAATGGCTTCGACATCTTGATCAGCCGCGCCGGCGCAAGAAACGATTGGAGATCTTATGAGTGAAGATAGTGTCGTATTGAATCAGGTGACGAAAGTTTTTGAATCTGGCAGTTCTGCTGAGGAAGATTTGGCTGCTGTGCAGGAATTGTCCCTGAATATTCGCCAGGGTGAATTTTTTACCTTGCTGGGGCCGAGCGGGTGCGGAAAGACGACCACCCTGCGGATGATTGCCGGCTTTGAAACGCCGACCAGTGGTGATATTTTTATTGGCAGGCAGCGGGTGAATGACGTGCCTCCTTATCACCGTCCTGTTAATACGGTATTCCAGAATTATGCGCTTTTTCCCCATTTAACGGTTGCCGAAAACATCGCTTTTGGATTGACGATGAAACGGCTGCCAAAAGATGAGATTACCCGGCGCACGAGGAAAGCCCTGTCGATGGTGCAGCTTCCCGATCTGGGTGAACGCAAGCCTCGTCAACTTTCCGGCGGCCAACAGCAGCGGGTCGCTTTGGCAAGGGCTTTGGTTAACGAGCCGAAAGTACTCCTGCTGGATGAGCCGTTGGGCGCATTGGATCTCAAACTGCGAAAAGAGATGCAGTTCGAACTTAAGCATTTGCAAAGCGAGATTGACATTACTTTCATCTATGTAACCCATGACCAGGAAGAAGCGCTGACCATGTCAGACCGGATTGCTGTTCTGAATCAGGGGCTGCTGTTACAAGTGGATACCCCTGTTAATGTGTATGAAAAACCAGCTACGCGTTTTGTGGCTGAATTTATTGGGCGGACCAATTTCTTACCTGGCCGGGTGCTTGCCGTGAACAATGGCACAGCCGAGATTGAGCTTGCGGGCCAGTCGCTGCTTCTACCTACCGATCAGTCCTATAACACAGGTAAAGAGGTAACGGTGGCCGTTCGGCCCGAGAAACTGCGGCTGAATGGTTTAGGGCATGCAAAGAATCTTGATGAAAAGTTTGTCATTCAGGGCACTGTTCGGGAATCGGTATATGCTGGTACGGATACGCAATATATTATCGGACTGGAATCGGGCGAACGTTTGACAGTGCATGTACGTAATTCGCAAGCGCTGCCTTCAGATGAATTTGCACGAGGGAGAAGGGTATCGCTTTCATGCCCGGTGGAGGCATTGCGATTATTGCCTGAATAGCCTTTAGCGTATGAACGGAAGCAGGCCAGATTCTCAGTTCTGGTCTGCTTTTTTTGAATTTCTACAAAATTTGTGCGTCACATGCAGGCTCTACACCATTTCGAAGGATGTGAAGTCAATTCTGCAATCAGAATAATCTTCCTGCAGGCGTTTGCTTTTTTCTTCGGTGAATTTTCGAACGACAAAACGCATATTGAAGCCGCCATCCGGGCGGGGGTTATTGACCGAGCGGAGAATATCTCCGCCGGCAAAGGAGATCATCGCAGCAATTTCAGCCAGTACGCCGGGTTTGTTGCCTTCCGGACTGACAACGATATTAATGGTAGTCCAATCCAGTGCTTCGCGGGAGATACCCGTGATGTCAAGTTTTTTTTCAACGTCATCCAGGCGGATGGCTCCGCTGCCGACAGCGGCGTATAAGTCGTCAAGACCTGCACAGGCCAATTCTTGCAGGAGGTTGTCCAGCCGGTCAGGGGCCAGGGCGCCCACATCTTCCAGATCGAGGATGCCACGGGAAGACAGGACTGCGGTGATCTGGATTCGTCCCTGGTGGGCATCGCGTTTTAATGCTTCTCGGGCAAGCACCGTGCGCAGAATGCGGGCAGTAGAAAGATTGGCGAAGTCCAGCCAGCGCTCGTGAGGGGTAAGGCGTTCTCCAGAGGTGATGACTTCTACCACATCACCTGGTCGTACCTGATCGGAGAGTTTTGCGAGGCTGCCGTTGACCTCAACCGCGCTGATCTTGTCCATCAGTAAATCCTGCTGGATGGATGCTACCGCGTCAAGTACAGTAGAGCCTTCCGGGAGGAAACGTGCTCCCCCCGTAGGGGTGAGAATTTCAACCGGGCGATAGCTGCTGATATCTTTCCCGTTTTGCAGGGCATAGAGCACGCCCCAGTTGTTTTCCCCTTCCATATCTTGATTGGCGATGGCTACCTCAATAGCGCCTTGTTCGGGCATCCAGGCAGTGATCTGGATGGCACGGTACCCGTTTTGCGGGCAGGCGATAAAGTCGTCGAAACGGTTATGGTCGAGATATTTTCCGAAGAAACGATTGACGGGAGAAATGAGGGCATAGCAGTCTTCTTCGTTCTTGCTGTGCACAACAATACGAAAACTGACGATGTCATTCAGTGCGGCAAAGCTGTTCATGGAGGTTTTGCGGGCGCGGGCCATGCGGCGCAGTTTCGTCCAGGATTGCCAGTAACCGTCAACGATGACCTGGATATCCGCTTCAATGCCAGCTTCTTCGGTGATTTTGCCGAGGCGTTCCATCATGCTGTTGACATAGGCAGGCTGCACGCGGGGGTCACTGTCAATTTTGGCTCTGACAAATGCGTAGGTTTCTGGATCAGCGTAGGGGAAAGCCATGTCTTCGATCCAACGGCGCCAGCGATAGCAGTTAAGAATTCCAGCCAGTTTACCATAGGCGCGGATCGCTTCGGTGGCTTTGGCGATTTGTTTGGCGGGAGGCATGTGGGCGAGGGTGAGAAGATTGTGGCTTTTGTCCGCCAATTTGATGATGAAGACGCCAGGGTCCTGAAAACGAGCTATTTTGCGGAGGGTTTCAATCTCGCGAGATTGGCCGTCTCGCGGCTGGCTGATCTTGGTGACACCGTCTACCAGAAAGGCCACCTCTTTTCCCAGTGGGCCGGGAAAAAGGGAACGGATTTTTTCAAGGCTTTCATCCTGATCTTCAATGGCATCATGCAGCAGGGCAGCAATTGTCCATGCTTCATTGCTGGCGAGTTTGTCGATCAGGGTGGCGATCCAGGCGCAGTGTGTTTCAAAATAAGGCTCGCCGCTAAGGCGTTTTTGACCGGCGTGCACTTTCTGTCCCCAGTCATAGGCCCGGGCTATGTTATCTGTTCGTGCTTCAAATGCGCCTGGGTCAAATTCTATGGTCAGGTCAGGGCGGGTTTCAGTTACTTTGTGGATTGTTACCATACTGGGCCTCTATCGTTTAGCAAAGATGTAGATTTTGTCCCATTATAGTAGGTTTTGGTTGTTTTGCAGGTTCTTATCCAGAATGGGAGTAATTGCTCAGGTGTCATTGCGAGGGCAGGGCAACTGCTAATCCTGGCAGGGTATATTTTCCTGCCAAGCATTCGCAATGGGGATTATTCGGGCAGACAAAAAATAGTGTGGCCGGTCAATCCGGGTTGAGGTTGAGTTGAATGGTTTCGGCCAGGTTTGCCAATTGGACAGGTTTCACAAGGTAGGCATTGGCTCCCGCAGCCAGGCATTTTTCTTTGTCTCCAGGCATTGCTAATGCGGTGATGGCAATGATGGGAATGTGAGCTGCCATTGGCTCATTACGAATGCGCCTGATGGTTTCAAGGCCGTCCATTACCGGCATTTGAATGTCCATTAAGATTATGTCGGGAGGAGTGTGTTTTACTTCTTCATAGGCGAGGAAGCCATTGGCGGCGGTAGTTACCCGATATTTTTTGGCTTTTAAATAATCTGTCAGGGTTTCAAGCGTGGCCGGGTCATCTTCGGCAATCAGGACGAGCGGGTGGGGTGAGATGGTACGCTGGTGTGATGAAAAAGACTCATGGCTGTGATGGTCATTGTGTGGATGGGACGGAAGGATTTTTGCTGGCGACCAGGGCAGTGAAACGCAAAAATGGCTGCCTTTCTGAGGGGTGCTTTCAGCAGTGATTTTGCCATTATGCAGTTTGGTCATCTGAGCGGCGAGCGCAAGCCCCAGGCCTGCACCTTCGAATTTTCGGGAAAGGCTGGAATCGATTTGTTGAAAAGGGGTAAAGATGGTTGTCAGGTCTTCTTGTGAGATGCCAATTCCTGTATCACGAATATGAAAATGGACGAGGTTGTTTTGCAAATCCCCTTGCATTTTCAAAGATACATGCCCGCCGGGCGGTGTGAATTTGATGGCATTGCTCAACAAATTGAGAAGGATTTGTTTGAGCCGCCGGCCATCGGCATAAATAATTTTTATTTGCGGGTCCATGATTAAGTCAAGGGAAAGAGTTTTACCCTGGGCCAGTTCGCGCAGCATGCTGATCGTGCTTTCGCAGATAAATGCAGCGTCAACGGGCGCCAGGTCTAATTCCATGCGTCCAGCACCGATCTTTGCCAGATCAAGGATATCGCTGACGAGGGCAAGCAGGTGAGAACCGCTTTCCTGAATGCGGGAGATGGTGTTCTCTTGTCTGGGATTGATGGGGCCGTAAATTTGTTCCTGCAGGGCTTCGCTCAAGCCAAGAATGGCATTGAGCGGCGTTCGAAGTTCGTGGCTCATGGCAGCCAGGAATTCATCTTTGGCTTTGGCGGCCTGGGCGAGTTCAATATTGGCTTCCCGCAGTTCCCTGGTTTGTTGTTCAACTTTTTGAGCAAGTGATTTGCGTTCCTCTTCCAGAGTTCTTTCAAGATTTTTCTGAGCGGTAACATCCGCCATAACTGCGATAAGACCGGCGGTATTTCCCTCTGCATCGAAAAAGGGCGCTTTATGCACGATAAGGAAGTGCTGGCTGCCATCCGCATAAATTGCTGATTCTTCATAGGTTGCGGTTTCTTTTTTGTTCATGAGGTAAAAATCTTTGGATAAAAGATCGTCGGCGCGTTCCTTTGAATTGAAGTCATAGGCTGTTTTGCCGATTAGTCTTTCTTTTTCGATACCATAAAAATGGCAAAAAGCTTTATTGCATCCCCGATATTCGCCTTGCTGATTTATGTAGAAAATGGGGGCAGGGGTCGCATCGAGAAGTCCTTCGACAAACAGTAATTTTTCTATCTGGTCTTTTTCAGCGGTATGCCTTGACCAGAAACTGCTGAAGATATTTGCCATGAGCTGCAGGGAGACAATGTCCTCCTGAGTCCAGTTTGCTTTTTTGGTTTCAGTGTGAAGGCCGAGGACACCGAGCAGGTTATTGTTGCGTATAATTGGGATAAGCAAAAGCGACTGAATGCCAAAATTTGTCCAGCGCATTTTTTCTATTGCGGCGTCTTTCTCAAGACGGGCTACGTCAGAGACATAAATCATCTCAAAGGCTGCAAGCTGTTTAAAAACCCACGGTAAGGTACGAATATCGGTCAGTTGACCATTGGCTTTTCGTAATGGCACTTGTCCGTTCGTCCAGGTGAAATCGCGGTTAAACGTGTGGCCGTCGGGTGCAAATATACTGAGATAGCATTGGTCAGCATCTGTAAACTGTCCTAACAGGCTGAGGATTTCTTGTATATTATGCTCGATATTGGCGGAACCGGTGTTAAGCAGCTGCGCAGTAAAGGAGTTGATCAAGGCTTCGGTTTGCAGCCGTTTTTGGAGTTTTTCCGTTGAAAGTTTTCGCTCCTTGATTTCTTGTTGTGCGTGTTGGTATAAACGTGTGTTTTCAATGGTTAAGGCGATTGGCCGCGTGAAGGCTTGTAAAAGCTGCACATCTGTGTAGGTGAAGGGATTAATTGTGAATCTTTCTATGCTGATAACGCCAATTGCCTGGCCGTCCAGTAAAAGAGGGACGCCCAGCCAGCTTTTGGTATTTTGCAGTTCAGAGATGTTAATCCAGCCTGGATGGCTTGCGGCGTGGTCAATGGTAATCGGGCTCTTGCTCAGAAATGTTTCAACACAGGGGTTATTTGAAGCTGTGACAATCGGGAAACATGTACCAGTAATCTGATCGGATGGGGCGTTCGTGATGTTGGCATGTGCAACCAGGGTTTCGTTTTCTGAAAGGAGAATAGTCACACTATCACAGACAATGGCTTTTTTGATTTGACGCAAAATGCTTTCGAGGACAGTAACCTGATCCAGATTGGCGGAGAGTAAAGCCAGACCCTGCTGCAGGGTTTCATTGAATTCTTGTTGTTTGCGAAGATTGAGTTCGCCCTGTTTGCGTCTTTCGATTTCTTTATTCAGGTGGTTTCGTTCTTCATCCAGAGTCTGGTTTTGTTGCTGCACGCGGCGAATAAGACTGCTTGTCCAGCCGATCATGAATGCACTGATCAGGAGAAATAAATTACCGGTAATGATTTGAACGATCGCTTGAGGGGTAGTGAAATCATAATCATTGAGATACAGCAAAATTAAACCAAGAAAGGAGATTCCAAAAAGGGAAATAAAGGAACCTCGTTTGCCGCAGAGTATGCCGGCGGCGATCAGCGGGATTATTCCCAACCCGCCAGCGACAATGCCGATCCGTGGAAAGGCCAGGAAGACAGCAACAACATAAATCGCCGTTGCTGTCATAACAACAAGTATTTTTTGTGACGCTTTAAATTCAGTTTGAAAAGAAAAAATATTCATGACAATAAACCTGATGAAAAAGAGATGAGCCAGTAAAATAGTGAAAAATCACCGGTTTTATTATATGCAAGAAATTTGTTTTAGGCATAAGCATTCAGTAAAAATCAGACCGGCACAGTATAATAATCGGGTAAATCATGGACCCATTGGGCGATTACGACTGATAAAAGCGGCCCGCAAGGCGACAAAAAGAATGAGAATGGGTTTGATTGGCAGCGGTGTACCGTCATTGCGCAGCGAGGATGAAAATGAAGGAATTTGATTTGGATCTGGCTTTACTGGCGTCGTTGAGTGAAACACCTGGGTTACCTGGGCGGGAAGCATCGGTGGCGGATAAAATCCGGCGGGCGATTCCTGAAGGTTGGGTTGCGGAAAGTGATCCGATCGGGAATTTGGTTTGCCACAACCCTGCCTGGGAAGGCTGCGGGCCGAAAGTGATGTTGATGGCGCACATGGATGAGGTGGGATTGATTGTGCGGCGCATATTGCCTGAAGGGTTTTTACAGGTGGAGCGGCTGGGTGGAATGGGGCTGCGTTCGCTGCCAGGTGCCCGATTGGTGTTATGGACGAGTGATGGGCGGTGTGTGCCGGCACAGGTGGGAACATTGCCACAGCATCTTGACAGCGCGGCGTTATTGAATGTAGAGAAAATGTATGTTGATATTGGGGCTGCGTCCCGGGAGGAAACGGCAGAGATGGGGGTGCGGGTAGGCGATGGGTTGACCTGGGCATCTTCTTTTGAACGTTTTGGTGAACATCTGGTGCGTGGCAAGGCGCTTGATGACAGGGCGGGATGCTATGTGCTGCTGGCACTTGCCAGCGAGCTTGCGGCGAAGTCTGTTGTTCCGGCCTGTGATTTGTATTTGGCGTTTGTGGTACAGGAAGAGCTGCGGTTGAGCGGCGGGCTGCCGTCTGTGCAGAAGTATGATCCCCGGATTGTGATGGGAATTGACGGGACGCTGCCTTTTGATACCCCGGACCTGGCCGGCGGACAGAATGATGTACGCCTGGGCAGCGGCCCGGCACTGAAATGGCTGGAGGCGATCCGCGGCAAGATGGCTTGCACGGTTCCGGATATGGGTTTGGCGCAAATGGTGCGCCGCTCTGCTCAGGAAGCAGGGATTCCTGTGCAAGATGAGGTGATTGTCGGAATTGGAACGGCATTGAATCCTGTGCCGTACGCCAACAAGGGGATACGGATTATCGGGCTTTCCTTGCCAGTGCGTTATCATCATTCTCCGGTTGAGGTGATTGATCTGCGGGACGTGAAATGGATGATTGCGTTATTACTGGATTTGATTCAGAAGAGGTATTAAGGAAAAAATTCACGTACAGATTGTGACATCTGTACGTTATTTATTTAGTTGTGCTGTGGTAATATGTAAGTATAGGCGGCGGTTTTTTGAAGTTCCGATTTGTATTTCTCTTGCCATGCTGTGTGGGGGTGCGCCAGATGCAGTTAAAAAAAAGAATTATTCAGTTGACCGGTTTGTTAGCTGCTTTGCTGGGGGTTGCCGGGGGTGTGAACCTGTGGTTCATGCAAAGTAAAATGAGACAAGCAGCGCTTCTTGGCGCTGAACAAAACGCGTCAGCGCGCCTCCAAATTCAAATACAGGATGCGCTTACCCAGTCCCGATTGTGGTTTTGGATATATTGTGCTGTTTGGGTGATCATCAGTATGCTGTTGTTGGTGCTGATGAACCGCTTGTGTACGGATATTGCAAAACGCATGGATGCCATCAATAAAATGGCGGATATGTTTGGCGCGGGTCACTTTGCTGCCCGCTTGCATGATGACGGGGATGATGAACTTGGCGCGCTGGCTCGCAAGATGAATGGTGCGGCATTGTATTTATCAAAGACACGGCAAGACCTGGAAAGGGCCACCAGAGAATTGTCAGTACAACTTGAGGAGCGCCGGGCTGTTGAAGCCAGGCTGGCGGAGGCTGCTACCCACGATTCTTTGACGGGACTGCCGAACCGGGTGAGCTTTTTTGAGCAATTTAACCATGCTCTGGCGCTGGCTGAACGGAATAATGAAAGTGTCGCGCTGTTGTTTCTGGACATGGATGGGTTGAAAATTGTCAATGATGCGTTTGGACATGATGGGGGTGATATATTGATCCGACAAGTGGGCAGCCGGCTGCGGGCGAATATTCGCAAGAGTGACTATGTAGCCCGGCTTGCGGGGGATGAGTTTGTTGTTATCCTGGAAAATTTAGGTGATATTGGTAAAGATGTGTCCCTGGTGTGTGAAAAAATTCTGAAAGCAGTGGCGGTTCCTTATAACATCCGCGGCCGGCGGATTAAACTTACAGCCAGCATTGGAGTAAGCCTGTTCCCGGCTCACGGAAGCTGTGCTACAGACCTGCTGCACAAGGCAGATTCTGCGATGTATCAAGTGAAGAATGGGGGGAAGAATAATTATGCGATGTATGAAATGGCAATAGAGGGGTAGATTTACCGGTCGAGTGCGTTCCCGTTGTTGGCGATTCATGTTATCTTTCATTTTTTGTGGGTTGAAGAATATACCGGATACGTTTTTGCGTATGGTATGTTCCCGCCTTAAGTATGAGGTGATAAAATAGCATCATCTTTGTGATTGTTCGAATCCAGATTGTTTAGCGGGATTAAACACCAGCAGAAGGTTGAATTTTTCATGAAAATGAAGGAAGTAGTTGCCAAATTATTCTTTTTGGCCGGGTTAGAGGCTTTGGGCGCTGTGGTCTTCCTTTTCTTATTGCCTGCCGATCCGAAGAATGCGGTGTTATGGGGATATTCTGTTTCCCGGCTGGTGATGACGGGGGGGATGTTGGTGGTGGGTGCGGGGTGCGCTGCTGCCGGGGTGATCGCCTGGCGGCGCCCTGAGCTGGTGGAACGCGGATTGAATTGGTTTTCAGAGAATGCGGCGCGCCTGTGGAGTGGCATTGCTGCGTTTTCATTGTTATCAGTTTCTGCCTGGATCGTGGTGTGGCTGCCTGCTTATCGATTTGATGGATATGCTGCTTTTTACGAACGTCTTATTCCGGTGATTATTTGGGTTGGTTTGAGTTGCGGACAGACGCTGTTCGCAATTTTGATCTGGCAGGACGTGCTGAATGCCAGGCGGTTTTGGGATGCAGTTCGATCTGAAAAAGGAGTGGGGTGGTTTGCGGCTGGCGGATTGATTTTGTTTGCGCTGATTCAGGCAGCAGCAGTCAGATTTGACTTTTTGGCAACGCATGACATGCAGCAGTATAACCCTCCCGGGGCGCCGATACTGCCACTGCAGGTAGTGATCGCCGGGTTGACAGGACTAATGGCCCTGGTTTTGACCGGTGTCATTCGGCGCAAGAAGAAAGCCATCCCGCAGAATGCCTTTTGGAAAAGAGCGGATTGGGGGATTTTTATCGTAATCTGGGCAGCAGGGGCAATTCTGTGGATACGCACGCCAATGCAGCCAACTTTTTTTGCGCCTTTGCAGCGCCCGCCGGATGGGGTTTTGTTCCCCTATTCTGACGCGGCACTATATGATCGCACTGCCCAGTTTGCTTTGCTGGGGCTTGGTTTGCGAAACGGGGGATATGTGGATAAACCCCTGTATTCCAGTTTTTTGACAGTGCTGCATTTGATTGGCGGGCAGAATTTCGATTTGATTACGGCGATGCAGGCAGCAGTTTTGGCATTATTGCCGGCTTTCGCGTATGCGTTGGGCAGACAACTGCACAGCAGGGCTGCCGGTGTGGTGGCAGCGGCGTTTGTGATTTTCCGCGGTATAAATGCTATTGCAGGGGGGCACTGGATCCAGACTGCTCATGCCAGGCTTTTGTTGAGCGAGATGCCAACCGGATTGGCGATGGCTTTTCTGGTGTATTTCCTGGTGCGCTGGTTCAAGAATCCGCGCATGCATCTTTATCCCGTACTTGCAGGGGGAACTTTAGGATTATCGACTTTGATTCGGCATAATCCCTGGTTGCTGGTGCCAGTGATTGTGCTGACGGCTTTGATTGTTTATTGGCGGCAGTGGAAGCGCTGGCTGGTGCAGGTTAGTTTGTTTGGACTGGCGATGTTGATGGTGATTGCGCCGTGGATGTATTATTCCGAAAAAACGGTAGGGACGCCGTGGTATTTCATGATCCCGCTGCGCGGGGTGGTGTGGAAAGGGCGCTTGCAGCCTGAGATTGGCGGGAGCGGTTATGCTCCAGAGAAAGAGAATGGCGTTCTGGCTTCCGCGGCGAAAGCATCCACAATGGGCAGCATCTTGCTTTCGCATACGGGAGGGAATCTTCTGGAGATGAAGCAAGCCTCAACTGGAATCGGCAGGATTGTACAAATCCTTTCAGCGCATTTATACAATAATTTCCGCGGCTCTTTGTTGATTTTGCCGGAGACATGGGTCGCTGATGATCTTGATCGCGCATTGTCTGCGCCTGATTCTGTCTGGCAGGGTGGGTGGACAGAAGGTGTGTCGGTGTGGATGGTGGCGAACGTTGGCCTGATCCTGTTGGGAATTGGGGCTTCGTGGAAAAAATTGGGCATCAGCGGCGTTGTGCCTTTGACCGTGTTTGGCGGCTATCTGGTGGCTGTGTCCGCTGCGCGTACTTCTGGAGGACGGTATCTTGTACCCGTTGATTGGGTGGTGCTGTTGTATTATGCGATGGGTATCGTTCAGGTGATGATGTGGGTGGCAGGAATACAGACAGAAACGGTGAAAAAGGCGGGCACCATTCACGATGAGCGGACCCCACGGTGGCAATGGGCAGCCGGGATGATCGGTTTGGTGCTGGTGGCAGGGATGATCCCTTTTGTACAAGAAGTGCTTCCCCGCAGTCTGCCTGAATCTGGCGAGGAAGTGATGCCCTCAGCGGCGTGGATGACAGCCGCCGGGATAGATCCGTTGGCTGTGGAGGAGTTCCTGGAGCGTGATGGGGCGGTGGTGCGATCTGGCAAGGCAGTCTATCCGCGTTTTTATGGCTGGAAAGAGGGAGAATTTCAGGAGTGTTATGGCGTTCAGCCTTATCCCCGGCTGGTTTTTGAATTGATTGGTGAAGAAGGTACGCAGTGTATAGTTTTACCGTATGCCAGCCTGTCTTATGAAGTACCATTGCATTTTAGCAATGCTGTTGTTTTGGGCTGTGACGATGGCGGTGACTGGATCGTGATGTTCCCGGAAGAGGACCTTGCCCTGGTGCGATTTACCGAGACGGGAGTGCCGACCTGTCCGTTGCGTGCCCCGATATGTGCTGATAACCGCAACTGTCGTTAGCGGAGCGTGTATTCATAAAATAAAAAGGATTATAAATATCTGATGGAATTTGTACTCTCAATTATCATTCTTGGGATAACCACATTGGCAGTTGTTGCTTTGTTTCCGTTAACCCGCATGATTGAAACGGTCCTTTCGTGGTCGCTGATTGCTTTCGCTGCTCTGGTTTTTGTATTTCAGGTTGCAAATTTATTCGGCAAATTGAATGAGATTGGTTTTGTGCTGGTTATACAGACGGCGTTGTTGGCAGCGGTGTTGGGTTTGTGGCTTTATAAAGGGCGGCCAGGGCTGCTCCCTGAGTTCAGAGTCAAAATAGATTGGCGCGTTTTCCTTAAAGACAAAAAAAATTGGCCGCTGCTTGGGCTGCTGGGGGCTTTGACTGGTGCATTGGTGTTGTATGTTGTGCTGATTTATATCGTTCCACCCAATAACGTGGATGCGCTGTCCATTCATCTGGCGAGGGTGTTGAAATGGATGCAGCTTGGCTCCTATTTCCCATGGGGAACGCGAAACGTCTGGCAGGTCAGTTTCCCGGTAAATGCACAGCTTACGTATTTGTGGACGGTGCTTTTCACAAATACGGACCATTTTATCGCTTACATTCCTTACATCGCTGGGCTGCTTACAGCGTTGGTTGTTTATTTGTTGTCACGGGAAATTGGATTTGATGGGCCTTCGTCTGTTTTTGCCGGGGCAGTGTGGCTGGCATTTCCTGTGGTGCAGCTTCATCTGACATCCGTACGGCATGATCTGGTCAGCACGTGGCTTTTCGTGCTCTGCCTGTATTTCTTCTACCGGTGGGGGAGCAGCAAGCAGACAATTTATATGACCCTTTCGGCGCTGGCTTTAGGGCTGGTTGTGGGAACCAACTTTTCGATAGCTGCCTATCTTCCCGGTTTATTCGTTATTTTGTTGGTCAGTCTTGTGCTTCGGCAGCAGAGTTGGAAGGAGATGCTGTTATTCGGGGGAGCGGCGTTGGGGGCTTTTTTGGTATTTAGCTCGCCGGTTTTTATCAGCAACACAATCCATTTTGGTTCTCCGGTGGGGCCGGATGCGGCAGTGATGACCAGCACAGCAATGACCCAGGAGTTGAGTCTATGGCAATATCTGGGAGTGAATATCACCCGTTGGAGTTACCAATTCCTCGATTTTTCTGCGCTGCCCAAACCAGTTTCAACTTTTGCGATTCATGCAAAAGCGTGGGGAATCGAACAGCTGCTGGATGTGTTCCATTTGAATATTGAAGGTGATCTGGCAACCATGAATACACATGTTTTCCATTGGGATACACAATATGCGCTGCAGGAAGACGAGGCATGGTATGGCTTGGTCGGTGTATGTTTGGTTTTCCCGACGGCTGTGGCTGCCTTTATTCGGGGTGTCAAGAAACGCGATTTGCTGCTAGCTGCGCCGTTTTTGTTTTTGGTAACCGGAATGATAACGTGTTCCTTGATCCGGCCTGGCTGGACGCCGTATGATGGGCGCTATTTTATGCCGCTTGCAGCGATTTGTGCGGCATTGTTACCGATGTGGTTTGAAAACGGAAAATTTCGTATAGTCATAAAATATGGGGTGATGGTCTTTAGTATATTGAGTATCATGATGGTGGTCGGATACAACCCCGCCAAACAGGTTGTCGGTGGGGCTTCTGTGTGGAAAATGAACCGGATTGATCAGCTGACAAGACAATCTTATACATCCAAGGAGATGCTTTACCTGGCTGAGGCGGCCATCCCGGAAGATGCGGTGGTGGGGATTGCTTCGGACTATCTGGATTATCAGGAATACGGTATATATGGGGAGAGGTTCACCCGGACAGTGATAGATGTGTTTCCGCCGGAGAGAGTTTCTGACCTGGATTGGCTGTTAGAGCGGAATATTGCTTATCTGCTCATACTGGTTTCTGATGGATATCCCGATATGATCGCGGAAGGATATCACTATGTAGACAGTTTGGGGGATTGGGTTGTGTATACAAATTTGCCACGGCCATGATCGTGATTTGGGAAATTTGAGTTTGTCACCTGGTTTTTGGTAGAATGGAACGCTAGTGCTGTACATGGTGGTATTGCGGTTCCTTTGATTGTCTGACAGGGTTTTCAGATAATCCTGGTGGAGGTATCGAAAAATTTATGGCCTTGAAATCATTTCTTCATGATCGGAGATGGGCAGCGGGTATTGCGTCTGCAATATTGGCGGGGTTGATGGGAGGTGTTTTTCAGGAGATGACGGCCTGGTTTCAACCTCAGTTGATCCATGCTACCCGGATCTCATTTGGTGCCCTGTTCGCGATCCTTTTTGAAGGGTTTGTATTTCTGATGTCCATGGCCGCCTTGTGGCGTCCGAATTGGCTGAAACCGATCCGTCGGGTGCGTGAGCGGGCGGGTCGGCTGCGCTGGGTTGGGCTGGTTTTGTTTGCAATTGCCGGGGGAATGCTTTTCCGATATGAGCAGAGTCAGATGTTTGACGGAATCTATGCGCGGATATCGCTGGCGGTTTTCTTTCTGGGTGGTGCTGGCTGGCTGGCAACAGACGGGGATGAGCGTAATTGGTTCTGGTCTGGCATACTAATCGGGGCAGTATTATTTTCTTCTGTTTTTATCTTTGCTGTGCGATTGCAGAAAGTGAGCAACCATCCGTTCTCCCTGTTTTGGTCTGAGGGCAACCGGTTGTGGGATTATTCGATTCCCTTTGGGCGGCGGTTATATCATTATCCAGCTGGTGAAGCAATTTTCAGCCTGACCGATATTGGCCGGCGCACACTGTGGGGATTGCCTTATCTGCTGCCAGGGGTACAAATCTGGATGGTGCGTTTGTGGGATGTGTTGATGTTCACGGTCCCGTATGCGGTTCTGGGTTGGGCGGTTTTCAGTGAGGAACGAAAAAATAACCGGCGGCTGTTTCTGCTGCTGGGTTTGTGGACCATGGTATTCCTGAATCAGGGGCCGATCTATTCGCCGCTGGTTTTGGCGGCTTTGGTCGTGGTGCTGGGACGTAAGACGCCTTACTGGTTAAATGTTGGGCTGGTGGTGGCTGCCAGTTATTATGCGCGTACCAGTCGGTATACGTGGATGTTTGCCCCGGGAATGTGGGCTGCAATGCTGGCGTTCCTTGACCAGGACTGGAAAGTGACCAAAGGTTGGATCAAGAGATGGCTGCAACCAATCCTGCTGGGGTTGGCAGGGATTATTGGCGGATTTGGTTTGCCTGAATTGATGATCCAGCTGACCGGAAGCGGGGGAAGTCAGGCAGATTTGTTCACCGTGGAAGGGATGCAGCAGACGACAGGGCGCCAGCCGTTGTTGTGGAATCGGCTGCTGCCCAATGCCACCTATGCACCGGGCATTTTGCTGGGGCTGTTTCTTGCCGCAGCGCCGCTGGCTGGATGGATCATCTGTCTGATTTGGAAAAAGAGATGGGATCTTCATAACTGGCAGAAATTGGCTGGTGCTGCGTTTATGACGGCTTTTTTGGGGGTGGGAGTGGTGGTCAGCGTTAAAATCGGCGGCGGTAGTAATTTGCACAACCTGGATATGTTTCTTGTCGGGCTGGTCTTGTTGGCTGGCCTGGCATGGCAGAACGGAGGGCGTAAAAATCTCTTGGGGTTTGAAGGAAATACCGTATGGATGAATATCGCTCTGGCCGCTTTGGTACTGCTCCCTGCCGCAAAAGTTATCCGTGAGCCGGGATTTTACCGCCTGCCTTCAGCGGAGTATGTGTCAGAGGCTCTGGCAGAAACACAGGCCGCTGTTGAGGAAGCCCGTCAAGACGGTGATGTATTGTTTATGGATCAGCGCCAGTTAATTACTTTTGGTTATGCAGGGGATGTGCCGTTGATCGTGGAATATGAGAAAAAGAAGTTAATGGAAGAAGCGATGGCGGGGAGTAAAGAATACTTTGAGGAATATTATGATGATCTTGCTGCGCACCGGTTCACTTTGATTGTTTCAGAACCGTTGCGTGCCGAATTTCAAGGCGGCGAATATGATTTTGGTAATGAGAATGATGCCTGGGTGAAATGGGTGTCCATTCCGATGCTATGTTATTACGAACCGCTGACGACGTATCGTGAGGTGGGGTTGGAATTGCTTGTGCCACGGGATGGGACAGTGCCGCCGATGGATGGTGTCGTTTGCCCGGAGTAAAACAAGCTTATGCTTTGCTCTGTACCGATGCGCATTGAAAAACGATCACTGTAATCCCCAGAAGAGCGTCATGCCGGCCAATAACGCGATAAAGCACACCAGGGTTAGAATCCATCCGATGCGCACGAAATCTTTGAACTCATAATTGCCGGGGGTGATGATGAGTACGTTGACCGCATGGGAAAATGGGGTGAGGAATGAGGCAGAGCAGCCGATGGCTGCGGCCACAGCAATCGCCCTGGCGTCAACGCCCATATTGAGGGCAGCGCTGATGGCGATGGGGCCGGTGACAAGGGCAGTTACCTGCCCACCAATTAGTTGTGATACTGCGCTGGAAAGAATAAACGCTGCTCCGGCAAGCCCCAGAGGACCAAAAGGTGTGATCAGCCCGACAAACCAGCTGCCGACCAGGTCGGCAAGACCGGTATGAATCATGGATAGGCTGACGGCCTGCATACCGCCAATCAGGAAGACGGCCTGCCAGCCGATGGTGTTATATGCTTCCTGCATGTTCATGATGCCGGTGAGCAGGAGGATAATCGCGCCGAGGAGCATGGCGAGATAGATGGGGATGCCGAGCAACGAAGCGGCGATCGCAGAAAAAAGGATGCCAATGGTAATAAACGCTTTCTTTTTATCAAGGGGGAGATCACGCCGGCTGGACTGGATTAAAATAAAATTCGGATTCCTGCTTAATTCCTGGATTTGATCGCTATCGCCAGTGATGAGGAGTGCATCACCCGCAGTTAATTTTTTGGTGCCGATGTCGGTGCGAAAATTGCTGCCGCCGCGGTGCAGGGCGATCGCAGTTAATTTGTACCGCTGCCGGAATCCCAATTTGATCAGGTTTTGACCAATCGCTGTGGAGTGGGGAGGGATGAGCACTTCTGCAACATTCACGCCGCGCACGCTGAACTGACTGCCAGCATGGTTACGTTGAAGGGTGATTTGCGCTTCAGGAAGCTGGGCAACCCGGTCTTCTTTACCGATGACGATCAAGATGTCATTTTTGAGTACGATATGATCCGACAGCGGCGAAAAGATATTGCCCGTATCCCGGACAATGGCAACTACCGACAGGCCAAACCGATCGCCAAAACCGATTTCACTCAAGCTTTGGCCGATGAGTCGTGAATTCTCGGGAATGCGTACTTCCCATGTGCGGTCAACAATCTCGTAGCTGTCTTGTAATTCATCGCCGGTTAATTGCGGAGGTAGTTGGTCGATGGCAGTTTCGCGATCGGGGAGGAGTTTGCTGCCGAACAGGCCGAGGAAAGTCAATCCCGTAACTGCGATCAAACCGCCAGTGGGTGCAAAGGAAAGCAAGTTCAGGGATGTCTGGGGCGGGTTTGCTGCAACGAGCAGGTTGCTGGCGATAATGTTGGCTGTGGTGAAATAGGATGCCATACCACCGAGCAGGCTGCCGTAAGAGACCGGGATGAGTAATTTTCCGGGTTTGATGCCGGTTTTTTTGGCAGCTTCGATTGCTGTTGGAATGAGCAGTGCTCCTGCAGCCACGGTATTCATAAAAAGGGATAGCAGTGCGGTTGCGGTTGCGAGGAGGAAGATCAATTTTCTTTCAGAAGTGCCTCCCAGGACAAGAACCTTTTGGGTGATCCAATGGGTGACGCCGCTTTTTTGCAAGCTGGCGGTGAGAATAAAAAGACTGATCAGGATCAGGATGATGGGCTGTCCGAAACCGGAGATGGCTTTAACTGCGTTTTCGGGCGTGTTTGGCGGGCCGAGGATACCCAGCCCGGCGTACTGGCAAAGGCCCAGCAGCGCTGCAATCAGAAGGGCTGCAAGATCGATGCGCAGGCGGTTGTTGAAGACAAAGAACATGGGAATGATGAGGATGGAAAGGACAATCACAACAGAAAAATTCATTTTTTTCTCACTAAAGCGATGGATTATTTACGGTAATGCTTGTTCTGCTGAATAATTATAAAGGTTTTGTGGAGTTGCTGTGAATGGGATCCTCAAATGAATTTTTATGAAATATGGGCTAATCGTAGGGTAAACGTCAGGTAATCGTCAAGTAGATCAGGAAGATTAAATGTATTATGAAACCAACAGGAGAACACGGTGCTTCTCCAACCCAATGGGAGCCGGTGGCGTAGACCGGCTCTCAACTATTTAATGCGAATCCCTCTTATAATGAGTCGATGGGAATTACAGGGTAGCCTGGTTGTGAAAGTCCATTTCAATATTTGGCGGGATGGGTTGGCCGCGATTGGGAAATGATGCCTGGAGTGAACTGATTGCCCTAATGAAACGCTATTTTGAAAAGGAGATTGACGATGAAAGAAATTAGATTTTACGAAGCAGGGAATCCCTACGGATATTTTTCGAATTTTGCTCTATACCCTTTGACTTGGAAAGGTAAAATTTGGCCGTCTTCTGAGCATTATTATCAGGCTCAAAAAGCAGCCGGGACAGCGTGGGAAGAAAAAATCCGGTTATGTGAAACCCCGCAGGAGGCGTTTGATATGACCCGGCTGCCAGAATTCCCGGAGCGCGCGGATTGGGTGGATGTGAAAGACGAGGCTATGTATGAAGCGGTTTACGCCAAATTTACCCAGCATGAAGACCTGCGGCGAAAATTATTGGAAAGCGGAGATGCAATCCTGATTGAGGATTCTCCTGTGGACTATTATTGGGGCTGCGGCAGCGACGGTACGGGCAAGAACATGCTTGGAAAGACATTGATGGCGATCAGAAAAATACTGGCGGAGCAATCCGGGTGATTGACAAGCGGTGCAGCGCGCTGATTGGCGAAATTGGCGAAGAGGAAGCGCGGCAGGCGTGATACCCTACCCTGTCAGGATGTTTGCGAGCGGCGGTAGAGAACCTGCCGCTTTTCGTAACGCGGCAGTATCTTGGAAGATGGAGAATTGAAATGACAGATGCACAACCCAATAATCCCCTGCATGGGGTCACACTTGAAAGGATGCTGACCCGGTTGGTTGATAAGTATGGCTGGGATGAAATGAGCAGCCGCATTCATTTGAAATGTTTTGCTGATAACCCCAGCATTAAATCCAGCCTGAAATTCTTGCGGCGAACAGGATGGGCGAGGAAGAAAGTGGAGGATTTGTATGTGGAGACGTTTGTGAAATGAACGGAATCGCGGGGTTTAAAGAAGTGCTTTGGCGCGGGGAGATCCTTGAGAGGCGAAAACTTTTCACCGGGGCTACTCCCTCCGAAAAATGAGCATGCCTTCGCTGCCGTAGATGTCGTTGCCTAACACATCAAACTGCGTGTAGCCATCATAGAAAACAAGGTCTTTGAGGAAGGTTTCTCGTCCGTAGACTTCCTGGACGATGATCCAGTCTGGAGATTGATCGAGAATGAGTTCGGTGGGGATGGCATAGTTGATGACGTAGCTCTCCACCGGGATGGGATAGTAATCCAGGGACTCGGGGGAGTTGAGGCCCACGGTGTCGAGGATTTGGGCGTGGGTGTCATATCCGAGGACGCCGACATCACCGGCGGCGATGATGTCACCGGGCTGCAATTCGGGCAGGACAATCGCGGCAGCCTGGTGATAGAGCTCCTCGAGTTTGATATAGGCCATTTTGGGGGCGGGACGCGTTGGGCCGTGGTCGGGCTTTAATTCCCAGGCGGGAAGGGTGATGAGGATAGAGAGGATCATCAACGAAGCGGGCAGCCACTTTTGCATGGTGGGTTTGCGGGCACCAATGGTCTGAGCGAGATTGTCTAGTCCGAAGAGGAGGACAAAGAAGTAGGCCGGTAAGGGCGGGGTGAGATACCAGCGAAAGATGAGGGGGTTGGAGATAGCGAAAGTTGCCAGGTAGAGCCAGGGATATAGCAGCCAGACCAGCAGGCGGTTGTTGGTTTGGAAGATGCGGCGTGCGCCAATCAGGTAGAGGAAGGGGTAGAGGAGGAGGCCAATGCCGATGGCGATGGCAGTGGGGAGGATGAGATGAAGCAGGAAAGGGGTGGCGTAATGCTGGATGAGCCGGATGAAGGAATCGGCGGGATTGAGATGGTAAACGAGTAATTTGGCCTGCACGGAGTGGGGAATGGGCGTACCGAAATAAAGCCAGGCGAAGCCTGCCCAGCACATGGCGGGCAGCGTCAGGGCAAGCACCTCCTGCCAACCCAGTTTTTCCTTCAGTTTGGGGTGGAAAGCACGCACCAGACGGTCAATGACAAAGGGGCCGATGAGGATGAGGGCGTCCGGGCGGGTGGTAAAGGCGAGGGAGGCGGCGAGGGAAGCCAGGGTGCGTTTCTTGATCATGTAAAAATAGGCTGCGGCGGTGAGGAGCATGACATACACACTGGTTTCCAAACCGCCGATGGCGAAAGTAACACTGTACGGAGCCAGCGCCCAGACGAAACCTGCTGCCAGGCCGACTCTTTCGTTTGAGAGTCGTTTGCCAAGCTGCCAGAGAAGGATGCAGGTGAGGGAGTCGGAGACGGTGTTGAGCCCGATGGCCAGCCACGGGAAGGGGGCGTTGGTGCCCCCGGTGAGCGCACCGAGGATGACCATGCAAAATGTGTATAAGGGGGTTGTGGTGCCGAGTACCTGCGCCCCGGGATTAAAAACAAATCCATCCCCGGCGAGGATGTTGCGGGCATAGCGGAAGGTGATGAAGGAATCATCAATGGTGCGCGGGCCAGGTATGAGGCGGGCAGCCACGGCGAGGGCGATCATCAGGATGGGCAAGACTTGCTGCCATTTCGGGCTTCGTTGCATGGTGGCGTTCCTCCAGGGTGGGCTGCCTATATTATACGGCGGGAGAAAGATTGATGGGGAAAACTCCCAGACTTTTTGCGCAAGGCTGGGTTGTTTCAGGCAATGTAGTCATTAAAAGATGTAGAAATGATCGTTCTACCACATTGTGATCGTAGCCGTAGGGCGTCCGCATTCACCGCGTAGCCTTCGACAAGCTCAGTCTTCGACAAACTCAGTCTTCGACAAGCTCAGTCTTCGACAAGCTCAGTCTTCGACAAGCTCAGGCTTCGGCAAGCTCAGGCTTCGGCAGGCTCAGGCTTCGGCAGGCTCAGGCTTCGGCAGGCTCAGG
>CAYURM010000039.1:0-31282 GCA_964447155.1 uncultured Anaerolineaceae bacterium | reverse complement strand
GTCCATTTGGCTTGCGCTCAAATCGTTCTTAATTTAATTTTCGGATAGGTTCTTACGAGATCAGCAGGATGAGCCTGCGCTTTGGCTGACAGATGAGGTTCGATAACATTTTAGCACTCCCGATTAACATTGGCTGATGGCAGTTCTTTTTTGGGAAAAAGCTGCCATTCCGAGAGAAATTGGACGGGCAAATGGGCGGTCAACGAAGCCAGGATGGATAGTGCCGGTTTTTTATAGGCGTATGCGGGGGAAATCCAGCCATGTGTGGGCAAGTTGGCGGGTGCTCCGTGAACGATTTCACCTGCACGAATGATCTGGATCGATTCAGTGAGGCGTTCTTGACCTGAGAAGGCGCTGATTTTCAAGGTTACCTGTCCGGCAGGTGTTTGTAGGGTAAGTTGGTTTTCTGTGATTTGCCAGGGCAGGTCTGGCAGCAGCCAGTGCAGGATACCCTCATGCATGGTGTGTGCTGCTTGCGGATTGAGCGGCAGCAGGGCGTCTGTGACCAGCCAGCCTTTGGCGGGCAGGCAGGCAAGCGTGCGGCGGTGGGTAACACCCAGACGATGATAGCCGTTGTGTTCGGCGGTGATGGATGGCTCTGCCCCATCTTGAGGGGAGACGTGTGCCTGTGCCCAGTCCAGCCACAGGAAGCGCCCGGCACGGATCATTTGCTCCTGGTTGTCAACCATGATGGTGTTATGCACCCCTGTGCGCGCCAACCCGTTGTTCCATGGCGGAGGAGCAGTGTAGCGGTATGTGCCGGGGTCACAGGCGATGTTGATGCCCTGCCACCACAGTTCGACGTGCAGCTGGTCGGCCTGTGCCGGACGGTCTTCATATCTTACTGCGCGTACGCTGCCCCAGGAGTTGGTTTCAGCATCGTCCAGCCGCAGCACGGTTGGGGTAAGGGTGAGCCGCGGCAGGCTTTTAACATACGGGTTCAACCCGATCCACAATGTGGTTTCATCCCAGGGGCCAGGCGGCAGCAACGGCCCGCCGAGGAAGGCGCATGCGGCAGCCTGGATGGTGGGACGGTAATCCGCGAAGGTGCCAGAGGCGAGCGGCAGGATGTGCGCTCCGTCGTTATGCCCCAGATTGGGGGCACGGCCAGAGGTGTGGTCGAAATTTGCGTATAGCCAACTTGTCGCGGCCATCAAGCGTTTGTTTACAGGCTCCGGCAGGGGTTGGTTCACCTTCCGCGACTGAGCGTTCATCCACAGGGCGGCCTGGAGCATCAGGCGGTGGTAGTTGACCGACTGCTGGACGTAGGTGCCGTCGGGGTCAATCTGGTGGAGGACTGCCCAGGTGAACCAGCGCCAGCCGAGTTTGCGCCAGCGGGCGGCCTGTGGATGATGTGGCAGGAGGCAGCCGGCGGTGTACAGCCCGACGGCCTCGGTGATGAGGTGATTGTTGTTCTGGGCACGGGCATAATGAATGGTGGGGGGGATGCGTTGCGCGTGTTCAACAATCGAGCCGAGCAGGCGTTGGTGACGGGTAGGGGTGGTGCTTTGGGAATCGTCAAAGACTTGTAAGGCAAAGGTGAAGGCGAGGATGCGCAGGGCCACTTCCTGACCTGAAGCCCAGTTGGGACCGAGGTTGGGGGGATTGGCAGCCCAGAAGGTTTCGGCCTGCTGCCAGAAAGCGGCGGCGTATTTATCATCGCGCTGGAGGAGGTAGGCTCGACCGAGGGGGAAGACCCAGCCAAAACGGGCGGGTTCCCAGATGAATTTGATGTCCTCGTCGGAGCGGGGGTTGTCATTGGTTCGCGTCCAATGGGTGAGGGGCGATGGAGGAATCAGGTCAATCGGGGTGGTTTCTTCTGCGCCAAAACGGTGAAAGTTTCCGTTAAGGATGGTGTTTGCTTCATCCAGCAGGTCGGAGGATGGATAGCCCAAGGCATTGAGATCGGGGATGGAGAGTGGAAAATCGCCGGAAGGTTTCAGCCATACAGCTTTGGGGGCGGCGCGATTTGCAGGCGTGAGCAGTTGGATCCAGCCGCTTTTCAGGCCGAGCTGGTAGTGCGCGTAAAGAGCGGTCTTTTGCAGACCAAGTTGGGCGGCGGCTTTGAGGGCGATTTGAAAGCGGTTCATTTTTTATTTTTCGTTCTCTCAGAAGGGTGTAAAACCGATTTCTTTGGATTGTCTGATCTGCTTCTTGGCCTGGATGAATGATTGCATGTAGAGTGGGCGCACGCCGTGCGCCCCTGCATTTGTTAAGTTTGTTACGAATATCTTAATCAATATCCCAGGAAAGCATTTAGATTAGTCCAAATTCACGGTTTGACCGATTTTCAGGGACTCGAGGGCGGCAAAGGAGGTCAGGGTGACCCCCCACAGGTCGCTATAGGAAATAGGGGCGGTTTTGCCCTCGCGGGTGGCATTCAGAAAAACCTGCCAGCTTGCAGCGTGGCCTTTGTCTTGCTTGAAACGCGAGCGCAGCACGCTGTGGCGGCCATTGTGGGTCATTTCCAATTGGCGGAAGTCATCCAGCACGGCCACACGGCCAGCGGTGAAGACATCCACCTGCTCTTTGGGGAAGGCTTTGTCCCCGTTGGCGAGATAGTGAATGGTGCCAATGGAGCCGTCCGGGAAGGTGAGGGTGAGGATGGCGTTGTCCTGCTGGTAGCGTCCGCCATCGGGCAGGGCGGTCATATTGACGGAGGAAGGCGGTGCGCCAACCAGGAAGGTGAGGAAGTCGATGAAGTGGCAGCCTTCGCCGATGATGCGTCCGCCGCCGATATCGGGATCATGCAGCCAGTGGGTATCCGGCAGGAAACCGGCGTTGACACGATAGTGCATGGCAAGCGGTTCACGGGAAGTGGAGATGAATTTCTTCAGTTCCACGGTCAGGGGGGCAAAGCGGCGGTTAAAGCCGACCATCAGCATGGGGGTATTGTCAACTTGCAATGCGGTTTCGATTTCATTCAGTTGGGAGGCGTTCAGCGCCAGCGGTTTCTCGCAGTAAACGTGCTTGCCGTTTTCCAGGGCAGTGATCACCTGGCGGGCGTGGTGATTGTGCCGGGTAAGGATGGCAACATGGCTGATGTCCTCAGCGGAGAGAATCTCGTTTTCGTCGGCGGTGGCATACCGGAAGCCAAATTTCTGGGCGGCATGTCGGGCGTTCAAGCCAGAAGCGGAGGCAATCCCGATCAGCGGGATGCCGCCCACGCGTTTGGCCGCGGGCAGGAAGGTGGCTTTGGCGTAAACGCCAGCGCCGAGGACTCCTGCGCCAATTGCGGTGGTGGGCGCAGTGCCTGGTTTGTATTCATTGGGGTAAACCCGCGGGGCAGGCTTTTGGATTTCTGCTTCGGGGTAGGTGAGCACGACGCCGAGAAAAGGTTCCTCGATCTTTCCGGTGATGAGGTCATACGCCTGGGGTGCGTCCTGAATATCATAGCGGTGGGTGATGATTGAGGCAACATTCAAGTCTCCCTTGCCGAGCAGGGTGAGGATGGCTTCAATGTTGCGGCCTTCCGTCCAGCGTACGTAGGCAAAGGGGTAATCCTGGCCTTTTTCTTCATAGGCAGGATCATAGCGTCCCGGGCCATAGGAGCGGGAAACGTGGAAACTGAGTTCCTTGGTGTAATAAACCTTGCGGGGGATGTCCATGCCGACCGCGCCCACGGCCACAACCTGACCGTGCTCGCGGGCTAATTCGCCTGCCAGGGCGACCGGGTCGTTTGACTTGGTATCAGCGCAAATAAGGACGACATCAAAGCCCTTGCCCTGGGTAAAGGCGGAACCAGCGGTTTCAGCGTTCTTGCGCAGGCAGGCAGTTGCACCAAATTCTTTGCCGAGTGCCACACGTTTGGGGTCCAGATCAATCCCAAAGACTTCGCAGCCAGCCGATCGAGCGATGCCCACGGCGAGCAATCCAAGCAGGCCAAGACCGATGATGGCAACGCGTTCGCCTACCTGTGGATGGGCAAGGCGAAAGCCTTGCAGGGCAATTGCACCCAGGGTGGCAAAAGAAGCGGATTCAAAGTCCACATTGTCTGGAATTTTGTAAATGAGGTTGCGCGGCACGATGGCCAGCTCGGCGTGAACGGCATGGCCGGCGCCGGCGCAGGCCACACGGTCACCGACGGCAAAACCTTGCATGCCGTCGCCGAGGGCAATGATGGTGCCCGCAGAAGAATAACCGAGGCTCATTGGCTGGTCGAGGCGGTTAAAAGCGGCCTGGAGGGTGGTGAGGATGCCTTCGCGGCGGGCTTTGTCCATCACCTGGCGCACCAGATCGGGACGGGACTGAGCTTTGCCGACCAGATTTTTTTCAGCAAATTCAACGACCATGCGCTCTGTGCCTGCGGAAACGAGAGAAGCAGCGGTGCGCACCAGAGCGGTGCCCGGCTGCGGCAAGGGGTCAGGGACATCTACAACGGCGGTTTTCCCGTCGCGCATATTTTGGAGGAGTTGTTTCATAACCGAGTTTGAACCTCAAGGATGTCTGTCATTTTAATTGTGTTCATTATAGTATAGAAAGATAGGGAGTAGGGATCAGTGATCAGGAAGGTTTTAACAAGAAATTTGTCTCTTAATAGAGGGCTTAACGTATAATGGGTATGGATATCCCGGGTATTTCGAAACTGCTGTGGGAGGTTGGATGCAGGATCAAGAGAACAAGAAAACCAGGTTATGGTCAACCTATCTATTAACGATGTTGGGTTTGTTAATAATACTGGTTGTGGATAGCTATGTGTGGGGGACACAACCCGTTGTGCAAATAACCGGCTTGGTATTGGCAGTGCTTTTTTGTGCAGCGTATTTTGTATGGCGCGGGATGACTTTCCGACCATATTTGATCCGTACAGGGATAGAATGGGCATATGGACTGATGTTGCTGGCTTTATTTGGTTCGTGGATCCTGTCCCCGGACCCCCGTCAAGGTTTAGCCAAAATCGGGTGGTTTCTCTTTTATCTGATCCTGTTTTATATTTTGTTGGATGTTTTTCTGGATGGCATTCATCAAGGCGCTTTGCTTGCAGCTTTACTCACCGTCAGCGGTTTGATCCTTTTCATGGCGATATTTGAAACTTATGTTATGTACCAATCTTGGTGGGGAATGGCAGGGGCATACAAGATCATGCCCCCATATCGATATCGAATGATAAGTTTATTGGGACATGCCGATGCCTTGATGGGTTTCGAGAATATTTTCGCACCTGTTGCATTGATTTTGTTCCTGCGCACGCGGAAAACGATCCATCGTTTTTTTCTAACACTATGGCTTGTGTTGTATTGCATTGCAATCCCCTTTACTTCTTCGCGTGCCGGATTGATGGGTATGATAACCTGGGCGGTTGTGTTAATTTTGTTTTGGTTGTGGAAATTTAAACCCGTGATCTGGTGGCGTTCATTGATATCCAGAAAGAAAAGGATGTGGTTAGCTGGGGGAATTTGCGCTTTATTGCTTGTTAGTTTTTCAGCTTTTCGGGCGGCAGAAAGTTTTTCCAACCACCCTATATATGGTACAAATCTCTTTAGCAGCCGAAGTAATATTTGGGGGAGCGCATGGCAGGTGTGGTTATCAAACATTTGGTTTGGGGCAGGCCCCGGACGGTTCTTTTTTGAATTTCTTGACGTAACGAAAGGAACACCACCAGCCTTCAGCTTTTCACATGCACACAGCTTACCGATCCAGGTATTTGCCGAATTTGGTGTGATTGGCGGGCTGGGTTTGGCAGCTTTGGTGGTTGGAAATTTGATTTGGTTCTGGAGACGGTATCAACAAATTGGCGAGAAACAGAAGGAGATTGCAGCGGCAGCATTTGCAGGGGTTGCGGGATTGGCTGTTCATTTTCTGTTAGATGAATTCACTGGTTATTCTGTTCTTATGGTTTTTCTGATTCTTCAATTATCTTTTTTTCTAAGTTTATCTAATAAACCATTCGAACGTTGGCCCCAAGTAAGCACTAATTTTCTGATATTGCCCTGCATGATACTCATGGTTGGCGCGGGATGGACGTTATGGGCCTATGCCCCACTGAATGGTATTGGAGACGTCATTGTTGAGGATCCTTGTGCGGCTGCCGAAATGTTTTCGCGGAGTATGGAACGTGATCCGAACCATTCTTTTTATGCTACCAATTCTGCCTTTGCCTGGGCAGCTTGTGGAACCGAGAAGCAGGATGAAAAGGCTTTTGTAAACGCCCATCAAGCTTTTGAGAAAAGTCTGCAAATTGAGCCAGGGGTTTCCTTGTTTATTGGAAATCAGGCGGTTGTGGACTGGCAAAGCATACGATATCATGATAAAGCTGTTCCAAATATGCAGTATGCTATTGCACTCTCTCCACGGGAGCCTTCGTATGTACTCAATTTGGGTTGGATGTATGAGGAAAAAGGGTTGGAAAAAGCGGCTGAATTGGCATACATTAAATCCTTAGATCTACGGCCTGAATGGGCAAGCCACCCTTTCTGGCATCAGACAGATTTACGTCAGCGAGTGCTCTTGAAATGGGAAGCGGATTTTATTGAATGTGAAGACGGGGGGAACTCGTATTGGTATCAGGCGCAAGAAGCAATTAACGCTGGTGAATATCAACAAGCAAAGTTGTTTCTTGCGCGTGCAATTTGGACAGGTGAGCCAAAAATCGCAGTTCAGGTCGTTGAGGGGCTGCTCGCTGAAGCACAAGGTGATCGTGCCGGGACGATTTTTGCCTATCAGGCTGCTGCCAATCATACGCAGCAACGCATTCTGCATAATCAGCATCGCTTCATGCTGTTTTATACTGCCTGGTTTAACCGCCGTCAAGGAATAACAGACGATTTTGTGCCCGGGTATTTACAACTGGATCGCGACTATGGTCAATTTGATGCGCTGGAAAAACTTCATCAAATGTATGTCGCTGATGCGCAATGCGAAAATGCTGAAAAAGCGTGGGTGCAATGGCAGCGAGCCTTGCGGGGAGGAGCACTCGAATCCCTGCCACCTGCACCTACTTGCGGTGAATGATTAGTAAGGGAAGGTTGAATACATGAACAAAACCATCAAATTAATGAACCGGCGTTATTTGCTGCGCGAATCAGCGTTAATTCTCTTGCTAAGTTATTTTTATTTGCTTGCCAGTACACATAATGGTCTGGTGAATTACACTATTTTCACGGTCACGGTTTGCGTTTTTCTGTTTTTTGAAGTGCTATGGATTGTTTTTGGTCAGAAAGTGTCGATCAAAAAGGAAATTCCCATTCTGGTCTTTCTGGTTGTGCTGGCAGTGGCGGCCTGGTTTTCTATCGATCCGCGCCGGTCGTGGAGCGAGGTGTGGCTGCTGGGCGCTGCGTTGTTTTTGTTCCTGCTCTCATCGGATCTGGTTTCCAGAGGGTGGGGAGTTGACCTATGGATCAAGGCGCTGTTGATCGTGGGCGGGATCGTGATGCTCTTTACCTGGCGCGAGGCACTGGTCTGGTATCAGCAGTGGTTCGAACTGACCAGAAAGCTGATTCCTGAAATATCCTATCGGCTGCCGGCCCCCAATTTTTTGGCAGTTTTTCTAAACTTGCTGTTGATGATGGCTGCGGCAAGCTTCCTCCACACTTCTTCAAAAGGCGGGAAGGTATTGTTGGGATTGTGGGCTTTTTCAGCGTCAGGATTGATTTACTTGACTTCGTCTCGAGGCGGCTGGCTGGGTACGGCGAGCGGGTTAGGGGTCTTGTTACTGCTGGCCGCTTTTGTTTTCTCTGAGAAGCGCAAGTATGTTTTTAAATGGCTGCGGCGGCACAGGTGGGTGACGGTGTTATTGGTGATTGGTATGATCACTGTACTGTTGGTTTTTGGCTGGGTTTTCATCCAACAGTCGAAATTACCGACCCACGCAGCCTTGGGTGATTCGCGTGGTTATTTGTGGAATCCTGCCTGGCAGGCATTTAAAGAATCACCCCTGATTGGCAGCGGACCGTACACCTATATCAGTTTTTACATGCAGCAGCAGTCAACCCCGCCATCGCCGCTGTTCCTTTATTCGCATAGTATTTATCTGGATTTGTTGAGCGGAAGCGGTGTGATTGGCCTGACGGTATTTGTGGTGATGATCGTCTGTCTGGCATTGGGCTTGTTCAGGCGGGTGCGTGAAACAAAGGGGTTGGAACGAGCGGCAGCAATGGGGGCCTTGAGCGCATTGACTGCTTTCCTGGTGCATGGTGTGGTGGACAGCGTCCATCACACTATTCCTACGGTTGCCTGGGTTCTGGCAGTTGTGCTGGGCGTGGGCAGCGGGAATTCCGCAGAGGTGAAAACACGGCGGGTGAGCATTTCCTGGCTGCTTGGTTTGGGGCTGGCTGCGGCAGGCATACTCAATCTGTGGGCCGAGAAGCCGATGCATGAAGGAGCGATTGCTGGAAATTCGGGTTACTGGCAGGAAGCGCAGGAATATTTTATGGAAGCGGTCAGGCGTGATCCGGGTCTGGCGACAGCATATCAGCAATCTGGTCTGGTGGAAAGCAAGTTGGTAGAAGATGGGCATGTTGAATTTATGGAATCGGCGATCGTGAATTTTGAAGCTGCTGGCGCCATTGATCCGTATTGGGGATTGAATCACGCTAACCTGGGGGTGCTGTACAGGGTAAAAGGGGATTATGAGAGCGCAGCAGAGGCTATGGAAAGGGCTGTTGCAGCTGCACCGGACAGTGCTTTGTATCAGCTAAACAGGGGGGTTACTTATGAGCTGATGGGCGATGAAGAAAAGGCTGGGGAATCATACCATACCACGCTTAAATTGCAGCCTTTATGGCGGGATGCCTATTTTTGGCGTGAAACGGCATTCCGGCAGGCTTTTCATGAGGGGGGGGCCTTTCCTGCTGCCGGGCCTGTCACCTTGTCAGAAGCAGAAGATCATCTGGCCGTGGAGCCGCATCGGCTGGCTGCCTATTTGAAGGTGATTCCTTTTTATCTTGAGGCAGGCATGTTTGATGAAGCAAAAGAAACAGTCAATTACGCAAAATTGGCTTATACTGCGAACCCCGAAGAAAGCCTGCGGTTAAGATGGTATGAAGCGGAATTGGCAGCCAGCCAGGGAGAGTTTTTGACCGCGGCAAAAAATGGGGAGGAGATTATTGATCAGTTGATGCAGCAGGGTATCTATGGCTATGGTAGTTTTGGCACGTTGATGTATGACCAGCTTGTTTTCCGCCGCCCGGCGATGGTGATGGAGGTGGTTCCGCAAATGATGATGATCACACTGCCGGACGAGTGGGGGGAGCGTTTACAGCAGGTGGCGCTGTGGTATCGTGAGGCTGGGGAAAACAACCGGGCGGATGAATTGATGGAAACGTTAGGAGTGTATATTCCTGATTATCGTGATCAACTGAAATGAGTTGGATTACCGTATATTTAACTGGCTTGTTCACCTTTCCAGCCAATTTGCAATGGCTGGGGGAAATTTTATTGTAAATTCAAGATCATTCAAGCAATTTCTCATGCCGCGGAATTTAGAATATGTTTCGAAGATTTTCAGCCAATTTTGCCGTATTTTCTATCTTTCTGGATGTGATCCTGATTGATTTTGCTTTAGGGCTTGCAGCCATCCTGCGCACTCCTTTAAATAAGCTGGCGTTTGTTGAGCCAATTCCTTATCCGGTGAGGCTGCCAGCTGTTCTTTTTGCTGTTTTCCCGGTATTGTGGATTGGGGTGCTGTTACTTTTCTCTGTTTATGATGGCCGCCAAAATCTGCGCTGGGTGGATGAGTTTGGCAGCCTGACCCTGGGTTCAATGTTGGCGGCCGTCTCTATGGCTGGAGTGTTGTATTTTTCTTACCGGGATGTTTCCCGTTTTTTGTTTCTTTTCTTTGTGGGATCGAGTTTTGTGCTGATGTTGTTGTGGCGGATGATCGTGCGGTATGCTTTTCGGCGCCGCCGGCTGTATGGCTTGCAGCATCGGCTGGTGCTGATCCTGGGGGCCGGACGGGTGGGCCGAGGTTTGTTGAAGCAGATCGTCGGCCAGCCTGATGTAGGAATTCGAATTCTGGGATATCTGGATGATGATCCGGAAAAACAAGCGCGCGGGCTGGATATTCTGGGTTCGCTGGATAAGACCAGGAAATTGGTCGTAGACAATGATGTGGATGACGTGATTGTGGCTTTGCCGCAGTCGGCTTTCTCTCGTTTGAACGAGGTGGTGAGTGGTTTATATGATCTGCCGGTACGGGTGTGGGTGATCCCGGATTATTTTGCATTAACTTTGCATCAGGCATCTGTGGAGGAATTCGCCGGTTTGCCCATGCTCAATCTGCGAGCACCGGCAATCTCTGAATACCAGCGAATGGTCAAGCGCGGTTTTGATCTGATTGTGACTATTCTGGCGATGCCGGTTTTGCTGCCGGTGATTGGGCTGATTGCTGTGGCAATCAGGCTGGACTCAAGCGGACCAGCGTTCTATCGACAAAAACGGGTGGGGGAAAACGGCCGAATTTTTGAGATGGTCAAGTTCCGCACGATGGTGGCGAATGCGGATGCGCTGCGCCATCAGGTGGAGACCAGGAATACAGACGGTCAGGTGATCCACAAACAGCGTAACGACCCTCGCGTGACAAGGATGGGGAAGATATTGCGCCGCACCAGTCTGGATGAGCTGCCGCAGTTGTTCAATGTGCTCAAAGGGGAGATGACTCTGGTTGGGCCGCGGCCCGAAATGCCCTATCTGGTGGAACGCTACGACTTGTGGCAGCGCAAGCGTTTTGCAGTGCCGCAGGGGATGACGGGCTGGTGGCAGATTCACGGCAGAAGCGACCGTCCAATGCATTTGAATACAGAAGACGATCTGTATTACGTACAGCATTATTCGTTATGGCTAGATTTGAAGATTTTGGTGAAGACGGTCTGGGTGGTAGTGAAAGGGAAAGGGGCGTTTTAAGATACCGGTTTGGTATTTGGGGGGTGAACCAGCCTTATCCATAGCGTGTATCATTGGTGGGGGGAGTGCCTGACGCGGGATCAAAACGCCGCAGTCGGGCTGCCTGAAGAAAAAACATTCCTGAAAATAGAGGATTCAATAGTAAATACCGCCGCCATAACCGGCGGGGTTCCTTGACCAGGCGGAAGAGCCACTCCAGCCCTACTTGCTGCATCCAGGCCGGAGCCTGAGACAGTGTCCCGGCATGGAAGTCAAAAGCAGCGCCTACGGCTAAAACCGGCATGGAAAGTGCCTTGCGGTTTTCATATGCCCATACTTCCTGGCGGGGGCATCCCAATCCTACCAGGGTGATTTTGGCGCCACTGGTTCGGATAGTATCCACGATCTCACTCATTTCTTCAGCCGTTACCTGGCGGAAACGGGAAGGCTGCATTCCGGCGATTTGTAGATTGGGGAAGCGATTTGTCAGATTTTCGGCAAAGCGGCGGATCACTGTGAGTTGACTGCCGTAGAGATAGATAGGCAGGCCGTCGCGTGCTGCCCGTTCACACACCTTGAGGGTAAGCGTTGGCCCGTAAACTCGGTCAGGTAATCCGGTTTGATGCAGCAGGTTGAGTGCCCAGCGTACGGGCTGCCCATCCGGCGTGATCAGATCGAATTGATTCAGGCGGAAGTGGTGGACTTCATCCAATACTCCTGTCATCACCCCGTGGACAGCCAGCGCCGAAACAGCCATTGCCCGCCCGGCTTGAGCGGAGGCCGCGATGCGTTCAACGGCAGCGTCATAATCAATGGCATTGATCAGGATGCCGAGGAGGTTGTATTTTCCCCGGTCAATCATTTTTGGGTAACCCAACGTTGTCTGTTTTGTTCGAATATTTCCCGCAGGATGTGAGGCACATCATAGGTCAATTTCCAGTCGGGGTAATGAGCCTGGAATTTACTCAGGTCGCTGATATACCAGATATGGTCGCCCACCCGGTTGGTCTCTGAATAGGTCCATTCCATTGGATTACTGGTAATTTCTTCACATAATTGGATTGCTTCCAGCATGGAACAGTTGCTGAATCGTCCGCCTCCCATGTTATACACTTCAGCGACGCGCGGCATTTTGTAGAAAGCATACATGGCATTGATCAGGTCTGCGCTGTGGATATTGTCACGCACCTGTTTGCCCTGATATCCGTAAATGGTATAGGGGGTGTGGGTGGCCGCGCACTTCATCAAATAAGCCAGAAAACCATGCAATGCTGTACCTGAATGATTGGGGCCGGTCAGGCAGCCGCCGCGCATACAGGCAGTTGGCATATCAAAATAATGTCCGTATTCCTGTACCATGACATCGGCGGCCACTTTGGAAGCCCCGAAAATGCTGTGGGTGGAATTGTCGATGGTCATATCTTCGGGGATGCCTTTGGCGTATGGATGGTCGGGGGCAATCTCCCAACGGGTTTCTTGCTCGATCAAGGGCAGCTGATTGGGGGTATCTCCATAGACTTTATTGGTGGATGTAAAAATGAAAATAGCATCCGGATTTGTTTTTCGCGTAATCTCCAGCATGTTCAGCGTGCCAGTAGCATTTACACCAAAGTCCGTCAATGGTTCTCGTGCGGCCCAATCATGCGAGGGCTGGGCGGCGGTATGAATGACGAGTTCGATATCTTTTCCATAGCGGCGAAATATATTTTCCAGCGCATTGTAATCGCGGATGTCGGTTTCAAAATGAGTATACTGCTTGCCTAATTTTTGTTCGAGGATCTGGCGGCGCCAGGCTGTTGAGGCGTTTGAACCAAAAAAATAGCTGCGTAAGTCGTTATCAATGCCGACAATATCAAAGCCTTGTTCCGCAAAAAACTCCGCAGCTTCCGAGCCAATTAATCCAGCAGAGCCAGTGATCATTGCTATGGTCATAATGCATTCTCCAGGGTACAGGGTTTATTTTGTTGAACAGGCTGTCTGTTTTATTGGATATGCCAGGCTGCCTGGCATATTGGGGATTTCAGTAATGAAGTATTGGGGTGTAATTTACGATCTATTACTCACTCGATTTCATTATAATTCTCTCTGTTCTATAAATCCAGAGCAGGATTATGTTTCGGATGCAGGGTTGATCGTCTCACGCGGCCACCTTACACTTATTCTGGCGGGCAGATAGGCTTGTCGTTATTCTCTCGGCGGCCTGCTGAAAATTATTGCCCCTGGTTTATAAAATATCGTATAGATTAATTTCCGGATTTTCGATATAATGAACATAGATCAAACCACAAACTTTCATAATTCGAAGGGGAGTTATTTTGGCGTTTTGGAGGGAGATTATGCATAAATTCGCCTCGTTGCTGGTATTGTTGTTGCTGTCTGCGTGTTCGCTGCCGTTTGTTTCACTGCCGGCTGCGCCGACACAGGCATTGGCACCGACTGCTGAGTTGGAGGAGGATATGGCTGAACCGGCTGCTGCTGTTCCTCTGGCTTTAGAAGAAGCAATGCCGGCAGGAGGCGAAGCGATGGGGGAATCAAACTGTCCGACTTGCCCGGCAGAAATTGCGGACTGTCAGGAATCGTTAGATCGCTGTCAGGCGGCTGCGACCGAGATGGCGGCAACGATCATTGCTTTCGAAGCTTTTGGCGCGGTGGGGGTGCCGGACGCGATGGCAACAGCGACACCGGATATGTCGGGCGGCATGCCGCCGCTGACGCCTACTCCCAATTTGCAGGCAGGAATCTCCACCCCCACGCCGGATATGTCGGCAGGGATGCCCGTGCTGACAGCGACGATTGATTTACAGGCTGTTGGTATGCCAACCGCAACCCTGGCGCCTGTGCCGCCTTTGCCGGAGGAGGGGATGCGTTACCGCGCTGATGCGGTTACCTATAAAAAGAATTTTGCTCACCCTGACAGGGGGTGTAACTGGATGGGGGTGGCCGGACAGGTTCTGGATGGAGCCGGGAATCCGGTGACAAATCTTGTGGTGATTGCTGAGGGGGTTTTGCAGGGGGAAACGCTTTTGCGAGTGGATATGACCGGGCTGCATGGTGCCTATGGGCCGGGCGGGTACGAGGTGGAGTTGGGAAATTCTGTGGTTGCGACGAACAATATGATCTATATCACCGTTCACGATCTGGACGGTAATGTGCTTTCTTCGCCGGTCTCAATTGCCACCCGCGCGGACTGTAACCAGAATTTATTGATCCTGAATTTTCAACAGGCGCAATAGAAAGAGTCTCGCGATTTTAAAGCACGCGCTCGTGAGTGGGCGCGTGCTTTTGTATCTGTGCGCCTACGGTATAATTTGCTCAGTTATTGCATCACAGGAAAGGAAGCGTTTTGATCGTGTTCAAGGTTTGTCGGTGATGATGGATGGATCGTAAATTTACCCCCAAAGATATTTTGGATTCAGCCCTGCGCTTGTGGTGGTTTGTGGCGGCGGTGATGCTGCTGGGCGCCGCAGCGGGGTGGACGTTTCATCGTATACGCCCGGCTGTGTATGAGGGACGAGCTTCACTGGCAACGGGGATTGATTATGTGCGCACCGGACCATTAAATGATCTGGAAGAAGACCAGGCGATGGAGCTGGTGGGGGATGTGATCAAAGCGGATGATACCCGGCAGGCGGCGCTTGCGCTGGCGGAATCTCAAGGGATACGTATTCCCAATGCGTTATTCGTTGAAAGCAGTTATCTGGAGCGGCAGAACTATACCTGGATATTAAGAGTACGCCATGCTGACCCTGCTGCTGCGGCGATTTTGACCAATGCCTGGCTGGAAGCTGCTTATACAGGACTTGAGGAAGCCTATCGCCATGCCTTGATCGCTGAAGGCTTGCTGCAATATTCGCAATCGTTAACCCGCTGCCTGGAGAACAGTATTTCTTCGGAACCGGTGCAGGCATTGTGCGCCGCGCAAAACCTGGCCGAGATTCAGGAGGAGCTGCTGGCAGTGAATGATGCCAAAACAGCAGAACTGCTGGCGAGCCGCGGATTGTTCCCTGCAATGGCTTTCACCATTGTGGAACGCGCCTCTATTCCATCCAGTCCGGCAGCATACCAGCGGAACACCCTTGTTTTCTCAGGGGCGATGTTGGGATTTGTGCTGGGTGTGTGGTTGATTTCTTCAGGTCTCGCTGAAAAATATGTGACTCGGGCGGATAAGCGGGGTAAAAGTGTTTAACCGCTTGCGCAGCAAGACGGAGGAGGGGTTGTGGCTGGCGATGGTGGCACTGCTGCCGGTGACCAGTATGCCGCTGGTGGTGCGCCTGGTGCGCTCGGACGCGGTCGGCTCGCCCTCTATCTTGCTGCTGGCAGCCTTGATGCTGCTCTGGTTTGTACCTTATTTATGGCGGCGGGGAAAATTGCCGCGGCAAAGCCTGCCGCTGCTGGCTTTTGGGCTGGCGGCGGTGGCGGCTGCCGCGCTTGCCAATTTCAAGATGATCCCGCCTTATAAGGATATTTCCATTTTGCGGAATACGATCTCTTCATTTGCCACCCTGGTGATTGGGATGAGTTTCTACCTGATGGCGAGTGTTTACCCGGCCAGTGAGGGGAAACTCGAACGTACCCTGCGCTGGTTGAACTGGAGCGGGCTGCTGGTGGTGGCATGGTCATTGGCGCAGACGGCTGCCTGGTACGGTGCGGGACGCTATCCCGAATGGATGCGTACCATTCATAGCTGGTATTCAATCGGCACATTTTTTAGGCAGCGCACGACGGGCTTTGCGTTGGAACCTTCCTGGCTGGCGCATCAGTTGAATTTGCTGTTTTTGCCTTTTTGGCTGGCAGCGGTTGTGCGCCGGGTTTCTGCGCACAAATGGCGGCTGTTCCGTTTCTTTATTTTTGAGGATGTGCTGCTGGTGTTGGGGGCGGCAGTATTGTGGCTGACACTTTCGCGGGTGGGTTTGGTTGCGTTTTTGTTGATGATCGCCTATTTGCTGGTGCGCGCCAATGTGTGGCTGAAGGGACGGGTGCAGACATGGGTTGTACAGCGCTGGCAGCGAGAGGACGGACGCGGCAGGATCAGACAGCAGGCGGTTTCGTGGGGAATTGCGCTCGCCATGTTGGCGGTGTATGCTGGTCTGTTCTTTGGCGTGGGGTTCTTCCTTTCCAGGGTGGATCCCCGGATGGCGGATTTGTTTAAATTTTCTTTGAATGAGGAGAATCCGCTGCTGGCTTATGCAAATTCGCTCAATTTTTCCTCCCGGGTGGTGTATTGGGAGGGCGGCTGGAATATATTTAATGACCATCCTTTCTTTGGGGTAGGTCTGGGGAATGCGGGCTTTTTCTTCCCCCAGAAATTGAGTGGATATGCGTGGTGGTTGGTTGAAGTCCGGAATCTTTTGTTTCGATCCACGATCATGTTGAACGTAAAGAGCCTGTGGGTGCGCTTGTTGACCGAAACGGGCATCATCGGTTTCTCTTGTTTTGCGGCCTGGTTTTATCTGCTCTGGCAGACAGGGCGGGCATTGGAACAGGAAGCGCGGCCACAGAGGAAAGTCATTGCCCTGGCTGGGCAATTTTTGGTAATCGGGTTTATCATTGAGGGGTTCAGTGTGGATTCATTTGCCATGCCGTACCTGTGGTTTTCGGCTGGGCTGGTCACTTCGGTATATTTTTCATTGGATGCGGCAGAGGGTTCGGCTGCGCCCGTGAAAGGAGTAAAGGTTGGATAACTCAAACAAGACAGTCTCGATTGTTGTGATCGTTTTTCTTGTTCTCGCCTGTTGTATCCTGGTGATGTGTGTGGCTCTGGCAGGCCTTGGCATTTTGGGTTTTAACCAGTTGGAAGCGGTATCTTCTTCTTCCATTGTAAATGCCACCCCGGAGATTGTGCCGACGGTTGTCATCTTGCCCGAAACGCCGGCGGCTTCTGAGACCCTGCTGACTTTGCAGGAGGCGGTTACGCCGGAGAATGACTTGCGCGAACTGGCAATGCGCCTGGGCGGAAAGTCGGATATTCCTGAAGTGCTGGAAACTGAACCGGTCGCTTACCAGTTAGGGGATCAGGAGAATTTCTGGGTTTCGGATACAGACACCAACGAGACCTTTGAGACCCGTGCTACCCTGCGCTATGCTACCGATCATGTTTATTTCTGGATCGAGAATGGGGTGGATTACAACGAAGGGGATTTGATCAAGCTGGTGGATACGTTTGAGGAGCAGATTTACCCGACCAATCGCGCGTTTTTTGGGAGTGAATGGTCGCCGGGGATTGACGGTGACCCGCATTTGTATATCGTCTTTGCGCGCGGGCTGGGCGGTTCAGTGGCAGGGTATTTTTCTTCCGCGGATTCAGTGCACCCGCTGGCGCATGAGTATTCCAACGGGCATGAGACTTTTATGGTTAGTGCGGATAATAATCGTTTGAATGATCCATATCTTTACGGCGTACTGGCGCATGAATTCCAGCACATGATTCACTGGTATCGCGACAAGAATGAGACCACCTGGTTGAATGAAGGATTCTCAGAGCTGGCGGTCTTTCTCAATGATTATTATGCAGGCGGATTCGATTTCATGTTTGTCAGTCAGCCGGATATGCAGTTGAACCACTGGCCGAATGACAGCTATGCCACCACACCGCATTACGGGGCGTCTTTTATGTTTGTGAACTACTTCCTGGACCGCTTTGGAAGCGAAGCCACCCAGGCATTGGTCAGTGAACCAGAGAACGGGATGGACAGCATCGACGTGGTATTGGAAAAAATGGATATTAGAGACCCAAATCGTGGGGAAATCATTTCGGCCAATGATGTGTTTGCGGACTGGGTGGTGACAAATTATCTGTTGGACCCGGATGCCGGCGATGGACGTTATGTGTATCATAACAACCCTGGTGCGCCGGGCACGTATGAGACCGAGTGGGTGACGGAGTGCCTGCCCGGCTGGGAGGATCGAACGGTACATCAGTACGGTGCGGATTATATCCGCATTTCTTGTCCGGGAACGCATACGCTGGAGTTAGAAGGCTCGACGGAGGTGGCGCTGCTGCCGCAGAGTGCATATTCCGGCGATTACGCTTTCTGGAGTAATCAGGGGGATGATTCGGATATGACCCTGACCCGTCAATTTAATTTCTTGGACGTGAGTGGGGCGCTGGAGATGTCTTTCATGACATGGTATGACCTGGAAGAGGATTATGACTATGTGTATCTGGCAGCTTCGGAAGATGGCGAGAAATGGCAGATTTTGAATACGCCTTCGGGGACGATCGAAAATCCTTCGGGGAACAGCTATGGCTGGGCATGGAACGGGCTTTCCGGCGGCGATGGACAGTGGATTGAGGAAACGGTTGATTTGTCCGCCTATGCCGGCAAGCAGGTTTACCTGCGCTTTGAATATGTAACCGATGCGGCTGTGAATGGGGAAGGGATGTTGATTGATGATGTGTCGATCCCTGCGATTGGCTATTTTGCTGATTTTGAGGAAGATACCCAACACGGCTGGCATGGGGAAGGATTTGTGCGCGTGCAGAACCGGCTGCCGCAGTCCTTTGCGGTTTCGTTGATCCGCCTGGAAGGGGACAAGAAAACCGTAGAGACGATCCAGGTTGAGTCTGGCGAGAAGATTTCGTTTGAGCTGGATGCAGAAGAGGGGGGGGGAGATGTTGTGCTGGTGGTGAGCGGCACGACGCGTTTCACCCGCCAGTTGGCAACGTACCGCTTCCGGTTGGGGGAGTAGTCTGTCCGCTCAGGGTGTTGACCCTGTGAGAACTATTGCAGTTCTTATGAATTGATAAATCTTCAGTACTGGATATAAATATTCCCGTAGTGGAACAGCTTGCTGTTCTACTACGGGTTTCTTAAGGGATTTATTTAAACTGCAATAACAAGAACGGCCAGGATACAAATGTACCCTGGCCGTTCTTGGGATGGATCAGTGTTCGGGGAAACTGGTTGACGAATTACTGTTTGGGGGCGCGCAGGTCTTGCAGCTCAAGCAGTAATTCATCTCTGCGATGTTCGCCAGCCTGGCGGACATCTTCATAGGTCTTGTTTGCCATGTCTGCGATTTGCTGGCGCAGCTCGCTGCCGGAGGAGGGGGTCAAAAGCAAAACCAATGTGGATGCGATTAATCCACCCAATACGGCTCCTGAGAGAAAATTTATTACACGACGCATTGTATACTCCTTCTTATGATGAACTTTCATTTGTTTTAGAGACTGCCCAACCGGGTTGGGCCAATCGCATTTTGATGAACAGAATTGGGGCGGCTGCGGTAACCCAGATGCCAATCAGAGCGTAACGCAAGTACCTCAACAGGTATGCCAACATGCCGGGCTCACGGGGGAAGATTTCTCCCAGGCCATACCAGAAGATGCCGATGCCTGCAAAACCCACCACCAGGCGGAGCATGATTTGCCCGGGGGTCCCAGCAGGGTTATATCCATTATAACCTTTTTCGATCCATGCCAGTCCGGCAATCAGCCCAAAAAGGGTGCCGGCGGAGGTGATCACGCCTTCCGGGTTGAGCGGGTCGACTGTGGAGCCGGGGAAGTTGATCTCCGAAAACTGCTGCCATTCAGCGGGAATTTGCCAGCCGGCAAGCAGCTGTAAGGGGATGAAAACCAGAATGAGCAGGATGGCCGAAACGGCAAAGCCAGCCAGGATTTGGATGGTGACAGGCTGACGTCTGAACCAGTTGACGACGGGCTGCTCAAGTTTCAGGAAAGCGAATACCAGCAGGCCGCCAATCAGCCAGCCGAGCAGGACGTCACTGGTGAAGTGAACGCCGAGATAGATGCGGGAAATTCCGATGAAGAAGACCATAATGGCTGCCAGCCAGCGCACCCATTTGTCTTTGATGTGGGCGGCAAAAATGCCCCATACGCTCGCTGCAGTTTGGGCATGACCTGAAGGAAGCCCAAAGGATGTTTCGGCCTGGAAGAGGACTTTGACGCGTTGATCTACCCAGTAGGGTCGGGGACTGCGCAAGCTGATTTTGAAGATCGAATTGATCCCATTGGTGAGCAGGAGCATCAAGCCGACCCGCATTCCCTGGGCGGTGCTGAAACACCAGAACAGGGTGGGGGTGACGAGCAAATAAAACATTTCAATTCCAAGCGAAGTGAAGGCGGCCATTGGCATAACCAGCCAGCTGCCCATCTGCTGGATGAGCAAAGTGAAGGCGATTTCAATCTGGTGAAGTGCGGCAATCATGCTGTGTTTTCCCTCCGGAGATGTTGATTGACGATATCCATACTTTTATTGTACACTCATTCCATGTTGAAGAGAGAAAACAAGTGGCTGGATATTTTTGCGGCGGGGGTGTTATTTGCTGCGTTTTGGGTGGCTGCGCTGCGTCTGGAAGCTACGGGGTGGTCAGACGATCTGATGCGGATCAAGGCGTATGTTCTTTTTGGTTTTGTGGTGGGATATTTGCTGGGTTTGAGCCGGTTTGAGCGGTGGGGGCAAGTCATCATTGCTGGCTTGTACTCTGTGATTGTGATCCCCTGGGTGCTGGGGGCGGGGATGGCAGCAGAAATTGTCTGGGGAGAGCGGTTGGTCAGCCTGGCTGGACGCCTGGGCGCTTCCTTTGAGCTTTTTGTGACCAACCAGCCAGTCAATGATTATATTTTGTATGTATTCAGTATGGCGCTGCTGTTCTGGTTTATGAGCCTGATTGGGGGGTTCCAGTTAAGCAGAAATGGTGCGCCCTGGGTGCCGCTGCTGGTGGCCGGGGCGCTGCTGGTCAGCATTGAGACCTCAAGCTATGAAACCCAACATAGTGGACGATATAGTGCGACTTTCATGGTGTTTGCTTTATTGAGTGTTGGACGAATTTATTTTCTCGGTGAGCGCAAACGCTGGAACGAGGCCGGCATTGCGGTTGATTCTGACACGGGGTATGATCTGGGGCGCAGCATGGCCGTGATCGGCCTGCTGCTGGTGCTGATTGCGTGGAATATTCCGTCTATTTCAGGCTGGATGACGACTGGGGCTGGAAACCGCTTGCGCTTTTCACAGCTGCGGGACAGGCTTTCCAATCTGACGGCCGGGCTGGACATGCCCAGATATACTACCGCTGATTTTTCGTATGGCAATGATTTATCGTTGGGGACGGGCGTTCCGCTGGAAGAGACGGAACTATTCCAGGTGCAGGTTTCCCGGCGGCATCCGACGGGCATTCCATTTTACTGGAAGAGCCAGAGTTATGATTATTATGTGGATGAGGGGTGGAAAAATACGGTGACCAGAGAGCATGCGATTGAGCCCTCCGAGTGGCCGGTGCGCGAGCTAAGCCTGGAAAACCGCGTGGAAGTGAATCTGACGTATACGATCCGGGCCGGTGCTTTGCAGACTTTGTACCTGCCTGGGCAGCCGCAGTACGTCAGTCGGCCGGCCGTGTGGGTGGGTGACAGTGCAGCTGAGGATCAGGTGGATATGATCGCGGTAAAAGCAGAAGAATCGCTGCGGTCTGGTGAAACGATCAAGGCCGAAACGCGGTTGAATGATCTGACGGTGGCGATGCTGCGTCAGGCGGGAGAGGATTACCCAGGGTGGGTTACAGCCCGCTATTTGAATCTGCCTGAAGATTTTCCGCCCTCTGTGTCTGGTCTGGCTGAGCAGCTTGCTCAAGGGCAAGAGACCCCTTACGATAAAGTGCGGGTGATCACATCTTATTTGCGCAGTGAAATTACCTATGAAAATGAAATTCCGAAAGTGCCGGATGGCGAGGATGCGATTGAGTGGTTTTTGTTTACGCACAAGGCCGGATTTTGTAATTATTATGCGACTTCAGAAGTATTGATGCTGCGTTCACTGGGGATTCCCGCGCGGATGGTAGTGGGGTTTGCTGAAGGCCAGGAGGACGAGAACAAGGACAATTTGTATCATATTTATATGAATAATTACCATGCCTGGCCGGAGGTTTTCTTTCCGGGAATTGGCTGGGTGCCGGTCGAACCGACCGCCTCGCAGCCGGTGCATTCCCTGCGGCTGGGGCTGGCAGAACAATCCGGGGCAGACTATGGGGAGGGCCCGGGATTAACACAGAATGACAGCGAATCAGCGGGGCGAGACCGGTTTGCGGGATTGGAAGAGGTCCCCGGCTGGAATCTGGAGGAAGAGGCTGCGGCGGCGCAGCGCGGTGTGCATCCAGCGTGGATTGTTTCCGGTGTGGTGCTGTTGGCGGCAGCTGCGGCGTTTGTCTGGCGGCGGAGTGCTTCAGGCAGGTTCGGGTCGAAATTTGTGCTGCCTGAAAGGCTGGACCAGCAGCTAAAGCGGCACGGATTGCAGACACCGCGATGGATCAGACGGTGGGCTGAGCGGGCGCAGGCTTCGCCTATGGAGCGAATGTTCAACCGGGTATCCGTGATGCTGGTTTTACTGGGAGAACGAAAAAATGACGGGGATACTGCTGCTGAACAGATGGCTGTGTTGTCAAAATATCTGAACGAAGGTGCTGCGGCAACCGCGGCTGCTTTCCAGCTTGCTTATGAGCAGTCCTTATTCAGCCTGCGTCCGGTGGATATTGTTGAAGCCCGCAAAAATTACATAAAATTATGGGCGCATGTTTTAAAAACTGCTGGAAAGCGGTGGAGGGGAGTATAATGGTACTGTCTGGCATACAGCGCAGGATTCTCAATCACAGTGGGTACCAGCACCATGTCCTTAAATCTTTCTTCACCAGCTATTTATGAGTTATTGGACGGCTTGCTCAAGCAGATGTCGTCTGAACTGGCAAAATCACAGTCCTTTTTTCTGCAAAACCGCCCTGCAGCCATCCCCTCTTATGTTTATGAGGGGATCAACCGCATTTCCCTGCATTTGCCCAAGATACGCAAACAAATTGAAGCGCTGGAGGATGAACGTTCCAGCTTGAGCGCGTTGGCGACGATTGGTCAATTCGTCAATTCTTCGCTGGAGTTGGAAGAAGTGCTGCAAATTGTGATGGATACGATCATCCGGCTGACGGATGCTGAGCGCGGATTCCTGATGCTGGAAGATGAGGAGGGACAGTTACAGATGCGGATTGCCCGCAATATGGAACAGGAATCGCTTGATCCTTCGGAATTCAGCATCAGCCATACGATTACCACGCGGGTTGCCTCTGATGGTAAGCCGGTGCTGACCACGAACGCACAGGAAGATCCGCGCTTTACGGGGCAGGAAAGTGTGGTGGCCTATAATCTGCGCTCGATTCTATGCGTGCCTTTGAAAGCGAAGGGTAAAATGATCGGTGTGATCTATGCCGATAACCGCATTCGGAGCGGCATTTTCACGCAGAAGGACCTGGGACTGCTGGTAGCTTTTGCCAATCAGGCGGCGGTAGCCATTGAGAACGCTCGATTGTTTGATTCAGTTTTACAATCCCTTGCCGAAGTAACGGAAATAAAGAATCTGATGGACAATGTATTTGCCTCCATGGCAAGTGGTGTCTTCACAGCGGATCTGAATGAGCGGATTATGATGTGTAATCAGGCCGCAGCAACAATTTTGGGCCAAACCCCCGGTGATCTGGTGGGGCAGGAAATGAAGCATGCGTTGTCAGCCTTGCAGCCGATGCTGGCGCCTTATCTGCAGGAAGTGCTGCGTACGGATCAGCCTGTGATGAATTTGGAAGGGCGGCCTGTCTTCCCGGAGCGCGGGCGGATGGATTTGCATTTTAACCTGTCTCCGCTAAAGGATGTGGATCAGACTACGCAGGGTGTGGCCGTGGTGATGGAAGACCTGACCGAGAAAAAACGTCTGGAAGGTCAGCGCAGATTATTTGAGCGGATGGTCTCCCCGGCAGTGATTGAACAGCTTGACCCGGACAGCTTGCAGCTTGGCGGGCGCCGGGCAGAGATCACGGTGGTGTTTGCTGATATTCGCGGTTTTACCAGTTTCAGTGAAGGGCTGTCTCCTGAGCGGCTGGTTTCGGTATTGAATCGGTATTTGGCAGCCGCGGCGGAAGCTGTCCTTCATGAAGAAGGCACCATTGATAAATTCATGGGCGACGCGGTCATGGCGTGGTTCAATGCGCCGGTTTTGCAGGAGGATCACACCCTGCGGGCTATTCGGGCAGCCGTAGGTATCCGCAAGGCGATGAATCGCCTGCAGACGGATATTCGCCCGGATTTGCAGTTATCGTTCGGGGTGGGGGTGCATGTTGGCGAGGCTGTTTTGGGGCTGGTAGGAACGGAAAGACGGCTGGAATATACCGCTATTGGGGACAGTGTGAACACAACCAAACGCATTCAGGAAAACTCCAAAGCGGGGCAGATTTTAATCAGCAAGGAAGTGTATCAACGGGTCGCGCCACATGTGCTGGTACGCAGCGTGGAGCCAATCACTGCCAAGGGCAAGCGGCAGCCATTGAATGTGTATGAATTGCTGGATTTGCGCCAGGGTTTTCCAGGAAGTCATGCTGCTCCCTGAGGTTTTTCGAAGAAGGGAAGGGTTCCGCAGCCTGAGCTTGTCGAAGGGTGCGGTTTTTATTAAGGGCGGTTAGACCTTGCGGGCCATTCCTCGCAGGGATTCAAGGCGGGCTTCGGCCAGACCGGGCATAGCGTCTATGGCGTAGAAAGGCGGGCTGCCTTCTATGACCAGAGAGGCGGAGATATTGCCGTAGAGCGAGGCTTCGACAGGATCGTAGGTTTTACGAAAGCCCGCCAGAAAACCGCCGCCAAAGGCATCGCCGGCGCCAGTGGGGTCTTTGACATCCGACGGGTATGCGGGGATGTCCCAATGTTCATGGCTGGCGTGGTTGTAGATCATCTGGCCGCGGGCTTTACGCTTGATGATGATGATCTCGCAGCCAAATCGGGCAAGCTCTTCTGCCATTTCCCACAAATCGGTTGTCCTGCCCCGGAAAATTGCGTGCAGCTTTTCTTCTGAAACCTGAAAAGCAGTGATGCCGTTCAAGAGCAGGGAGAGATCGTCCCAAAAAATGGGGTGCATATAGCCCTCCCCCGGATCAAGGGTGAGGGTGTTGATTTTGTTTTGCATGAAAAGCGAGATAAGGAATTGGTGGCTGTGGAAATCAAGCGGGCAGAGGTGGGCAGCAGATGCGTCCAGGTAGTGCTCCGGCACATCGTTGATGCGGATGGGATCTTCACCAGTGCGGGTGCGGCTGTCAATTTCCTGTAACGGGGGGGCGTATCCCAGCAGCGCTTTGGGGAAAGGTAATCCCAGCTCGACGTAGCTGGCAACGGGATTTTCGTTTTGGGCGGCGTCTGAATCGTAATAATTATGGAATTGGCGCAGGTCGAGAGCGTTGGGCAAGATGCGGATGCCCTGGGTGTCAAAGTTAAGATCCTGCAGATCTTTGATCCATTGGCGGGGAAAGTCTTCTCCAACGCGCGAGATAAGACCGCCGTGATCCTGTTCCCAGATTTTAAGGCCGACGGCGGCCTGGGTCAAACTGCCGCCGAGAATGTTGGCATGCGCTTCACCAGAAGAAGTGATGATAAAATTTTGTTTGAGTTCACCTGCAATCAGGTTACGGATGAGGGAGGAAGGTGGCATTTTATTTACACGGGGATAGCGCTATGGATAAAAGACAGGTTCCGGCGGTGTCAGCAGCCGAAACCTGCAGCGACCGAAAAAATGATTATGGGTCTATTTGCTGCCAATATCAGAGATGAGGCGCAGGACGCCCAGTACACCCAGACCCACCTTGACACCATCCCCGGCCTTAAGCTGTACGTCATCTTTGTCATCTGCGCTCTGGATGATAATGAGAGCGGCAGTAAGCCCGACGGCGAGGCCCAGCCCGGCGCTGATCAACAGTGTTTTTGTTTTCCAATCGTTTAATTTTTCCATACGATCCTCTCCAGATTAATTTTTTTTATTTGTTTGTAATCGTTTGCGCGTTATGTTAATGAGACGGGATGCACTAGCCTGATGGCTTTTGACAGTGATGACCGGGGCAGCTATTTTATCCGCATATTTTTTTATTTTGTTCGCACCAAAATTGAAATAGAACTGTATTTTATGGAAAAAGCCCGGCAAAATGCCCAGGAATTTCGCCAAAAAATAGACAACGGCACCGGTCAGGGCTATTAAAACCAGGAGCGCCGGAATCGCCGGAGTAAAAACCCAAACGAAAGAAAGGCTGCTCAAGGAGCCGGTATTAATATTTGTGGTTGCCGGAGGCAAACAGATCAAGACTGCGGCTGCCAGTACCAGGAGGATGGCAAAGATGAGGGGAACCCAGATCATCCAGAAAAGCTGTTTACGACGATTTGTGGACAGAGCGGGTTTCTTCTCAGCAGGGGCGGGTAATAAAATGTTGTTTTGGTTCATGTCTTTATTTTAGCACGTTTCATGGCTGGAAAGAATTGTTTTCAGGGGGTGAAATTTAAAAAAGCCCATGGTTTCATCAAAATAAAGTATAATATGGTTCTAGTTGAAAAAGGTAATAATGCGGATTTCGTTCTTTAATTTTTTAATCCGGTTGAAAGTGGTTTACCCTGTTTATGTGTATCTCCTGCGGGAGTTTGTGAATTTCAGTAAGCCGTAGTTGCATGATTTCCCGGTGGCGCAAGTTTTTGTTCCTCTGGATGAAATTAATTTGCAAGAGATGATCCACAGGAAACGTGGATTTTTAAAAAGCTAGAACACCAGTTGACAATCATGAAGAGCTGATTGCGGCTTACTGACTGAATGGGCGCTCATGAAATTATTGACAGAGAGATACGGTTCTGTTAACCTATCGTTAACCTGATTGTGTTCTGAACACATAAATTATTGTAGACCTTGCAAACAGCCGGACCCTGACGGGTGATTCTGGCTGTTTTTTGTTATGATTAAAAAAATTACTGCGTTGAAAATTCAGAAGAGAAATCCCAACAGGGTGAACGTTTACCTGGATGATGAGTATGCTTTTGGGTTGGCGAAAATTGTTGCAGTCTGGCTGAAAATTGGACAGGAGCTGGACGAGGTAAAAATTGCGACACTGAAAGCTGAGGATGAAGCCGAGGTTGTTTACCAGAAGGCGTTACATTTTCTCAGTTTTCGTCCCCGCTCTGAAGGGGAAGTGCGGCAGCGGTTATTAAAACAGGAATATGATGAAGCCGTTATCGATGCAGCGATTGTGCGCTTAAAGGAAAAGCATTTCCTCGGCGACCAGCAATTTGCATCGGTATGGATTGAAAATCGATCAACTTTTCGCCCGCGAAGCCAACGCATGCTGGCGATGGAACTGCGAAAGAAAGATGTGTCCGAAGAAGTGATTGCTTCGGCATTGGAAGAAGCACCAGAAGATGATGTTTTGGCTTATCAGGCAGCAGAACGGTATGCACACCGCCTGAAAGGCCTGGATTGGTTGAGTTTTCGTAAAAAATTATTGGGGTTTTTGGGGCGGCGCGGCTTTTTTTATGGCACCGCGGCGCCGATCGTTCGTCAGATTTGGGCTGAATTCTATTCAGAAGATGATGAACCATTAAACGAAAATATGGAAGAGGAATTGGATAATGAATTGGATACAGAATAATTGGTTTTTGATGGTTGGAGTGACCGTTGCTGCAGTTGTCATTCTGACAATCATTTTCGTGAAGGTATTTAAGGCACGATATTTACGTGACCGCCAGAATGAAGCGGATGCTATCTTGGCTGCAGCGCAGGAAAAAGCGCGCGCAATGGAGATGGCAGCAAAAGACGATTCCCTGCGGATGATGAAAAGTTCTGAAGAAGAGCTGGCACGGCGCAGGGGTGACTTGAACCAGGAAGAGGAACGCCTTCAGCGCCGGCGCGCTGAGCTGGATACTCGCGTAGACAAGCTGGAGCAGAAGGAAGCGGCGTTGAACAAACGTCAAAGCTCACTTGACCGCAAGGCTAATGAACTGGATAAACAAGAAGCGGAACAGGTTCAGGAGCTGGAACGGATCGCCCAGATGAGCAGGGACGAAGCGCATGATGAATTGCTGGTTTTTGCTGAAAAAGAGGCACAGGCTGACGTAGCCCGGATTATCCGCCAGATTGAGAATGAAGCGCGTCAGGAGGGTGAGAAACGCGCCCGGGAAATCGTGGCTGATTCGATCCAGCGGGTGGCTTCAGACCATGTCGCTGAGGTTTCTACCAAGGTGGTGCCGCTGCCGAATGAAGAAATGAAAGGGCGCATTGTGGGCCGCAACGGGCGCAATATTCGCGCCTTTGAGCAGGCTGCCGGGGTTGATGTGATTGTTGATGACACGCCGGAAGCGGTGACCATTTCCTGCTTTGACTCGGTGCGCCGCGAGATCGCCCGCCGTTCACTGGAACGGCTAATCCTTGATGGACGTATTCATCCAGCATATATTGAAAAAGTGCTGAATGAAGAGCAACGAGAAATGGAACGCTCTCTGGTGGAAGCCGGCGAGGAAGCTGCTTATGATGCCGGGATCGCGGGTTTACATCATGAAATCATCAAGAAGATGGGGCGGCTTAAATTCCGCACCTCGTATGGACAGAATCAACTGGCGCATGCCGTCGAAAGCTCCAAGCTGGCCTCCGTGATTGCCGCAGAATTGGGCGCCAATGTAGAAGTTGCCAAACTGGGTGGGTTTTTGCATGACCTGGGCAAAGCGATTGATCATGATACCGAGGGCACCCATGCCCAGTTGGGCGCTGAATTTGCCGGGCGGTATGGGGTCAACAAAACAGTTTGTAATATCATTGCTTCCCACCACCGCGAGGTGGAGCAGGACAGCGTGGAAGCGGTGATTGTGGAAGCGGCGGATGCGATTTCAGGGGCGCGCCCTGGTGCACGGCGTGAAGACCTGGAGCAGTATATCAAGCGCTTGAAGGCTTTGGAAGAGATTGCCAATTCCTATAAAGGTGTTGAACAGAGCTATGCCATCCAGGCCGGGCGCGAGGTGCGCATTATGGTCAAGCCGGAAGATATTGATGATTTGACCGCTACCCGTCTGGCGCGTGATATTGCCCGCAATATTGAAGAGTCGATGCAGTATCCGGGTCAGATCAAGGTGACCGTGATCCGCGAGACCCGCGCTGTGGATTACGCCAAGTAAACGAACCAGAAATGAGAAAGGCTGCCCATCACAGGCAGCCTTTTTGTTTTAATGATTCGTAACTGTTCAGCATCGTGATACAACAGCTCTGCGCTGCGGATAAGAAAACAGTACCTGTTGGAGTGACGAATTCATTCGTTAATTATGAGTTTACCAGGGTTTTATAACGACGAAAGTCGTTACTACAAGGGGCACTTTATGGCACCGTTCCTTATTCCTTGATATTTACAAAAATGGATTGTGGGCAGCTTCTTCGGCGACGGAGGTAGGATCACCATGACCGCAGAGGAGTTGTGTTTCAGGCGGTAATGTCATGATTTGGGTGCGGATGCTGTGGAGCAGGGCAGCGTGATCTCCACCGGGGAGGTCTGTGCGGCCAATAGAGCGGCGGAAAATGACATCGCCAACGAAGGCGACAGACGCTTCCGGTACATAGTAGATGATCTGCCCGCCGCTGGAATGGCCGGGACAATGGCGTACTTCTGCCGGGTATATACCGATGGAGAGCATCTGACCGTGTTCAAAGAACAGGGACGGCTCAGGCTGCGGGGGAATTTGATAGCCAAAGAAACTGGCGCCGCCGTTGTTTTGATACAGGGCCAGTTCTTTGCGGTGCAGTCCTACCGGGAGCGGGGTGTCTGCGCCGGCAGCCAGTTCAGCGGCTCCGGCAAAGTGATCAAAATGAGCGTGGGTGATCCAGATGGCCTTCAGGTTGAGGGCTTTTTGCTGTACTTCTTTGAGGACGATTTTTGCCCCAGCCGGTGGGTCAATGATCACGGCTTCTTTCGAGTCAGGGTCAAAGGCGAGATAGCAGTTATTCTGGATGGGGCCGATTACATACGTAGAAATCGATAAGGACATGGGATTCTCCAATGGGTTGAGTGTGTTCCTGGACTAATCTTTTCATGGGGGAGCTTAGCCAACCCGGAACAATTCGCGGGGGAGGGTGGTGAGGCTTTCAGCGCCGTCAGCGGTGATGAGCATATCATCCTCAATGCGCACGCCGCCTGTGCCGGAAATGTAGATGCCGGGTTCCACAGTGAAAACATTTCCGGGGATGAGGAGGTAGTCATTTTCCGCAAACATGTAGGGGGATTCGTGAGCTTCCATGCCGAGGCCGTGACCGACGCGGTGGTTGAAGTGTGGTCCGTAACCGGCTTTTTCGATCACTCGGCGGGCGGCATCGTCGATGCTTCCGGCGCTCACACCGGGCTTGCAGGCAGCCCGTCCGGCAGCGTTGGCTTGAATAACGATATTTGCAATGTTCTCTACTTCAGGCGAGAGCACGCCGACAGCTACACAGCGGGTGATGTCGGAGGCGTAATTCTGATAGCGCGCACCCCAGTCGATGACGATCACGTCACCAGATTGCACCAGGCGCTGGCTGGGGACAGCGTGGGGATCAGCGCTGTTGAACGGGCCGCTGGAGACGATGGGGGGGAAGGGAAATTCTGACTGTGAGCCGTGACGCAGGAGCTGTGCGGAGAGTTCGGCGGCGATGGTTAACTCGCTGATGCCGGGTTTAATGGTGGGCAGGGTTGCCAGGAAGGCTTCCTGGGCGATTTTGGCGGCCTGGCGCATGTTTTCCACTTCGCTTTCGTCTTTCGACATGCGCAGGCTGGCGAGGATGTCTTCTGCGGAAATAAATTCGCTTTCGGGGAAAGCTGCTTGCAGGTATTTTAATTCCATGAAGCGCAGGGCGGTGGGTTCCACGCCAACTCTGGGAGGGGCGATGCCCAGTTTTTCCCGTGCTTCCATGAAGGCTGTCTGCCAGGTGTGCGGGTTATCGCCGTAGGTGACTGGCTCGAGGGGCGAGCTGGAATTTTTGAGTTTGTTGGCTTCCAAAGCGGCAAGGATGATGACCGGTGTTTTGCGGGGGGTGAGCAGAAAAACAGTCGGACGTTCGCTGGTGTGGAAGTGCAGCCCGGTCAGGTAGGTGAGGGATGCGCCGGGGTTGAGTGCCAGCATGTCCAGATTGGCGGCCTGCATGGCCTGGGTGAGACGGGCGATACGATCGTTCATGTTTTGTTCCTCCTGCGGGGAATTATACGCTGAAAGGCAGGAGTTGAGGGAACCACCAGTCAATCAGGCAATTATTGAGGACATAGATCAAGGGGGTGCGGACAGGTTAGAAACCTGTCCCGGCGACAAGGAAAGAGGGTGATTTCTACCCTGTCGGGGACTTCGTCCGACAGCGATTTTTATGAACTAACCCTTTTAAGCAGGATTCAGTGTGAGCCCAATCCCTAATTCTTAATTGAGTGATTGATTGTTTCCCGTTTTTTCCGTTTCTGAAAATTCCTTGACAGGCGGGGAGGGTTCTAGTAGAATTCTGCTTGCCCTTGACTGGGCCTGTAGCGCAGTATGGGAGCGCGCTTCAATCGCACTGAAGAGGTCGAGGGTTCGAGTCCCTCCAGGTCCACTGGTTGCGATCAGGCGACAGAATACCGCAGCTTTACAAAAAAATATGGGCCCATAGCGCAGTTGGGAGCGCGCCTCAATGGCATTGAGGAGGTCGAG
>CAYURM010000038.1:0-33054 GCA_964447155.1 uncultured Anaerolineaceae bacterium | reverse complement strand
CCATTTGGCTTGCGCTCAAATCGTTCTTAATTTAATTTTCGGATAGGTTCTAAGTAGAAACTGGGCATGGAGGTAATAAAGTAGACATTGTAGTCACCACAACAGTAGGAGTATATGTGCCAGATGGAGGCATCGGATCAGTACCCGGATCAGCAAATACAGGTAATACCGTCAAAAAAATCAACGGTATTATTATTAACACTATGTTTGCACTTTAACAGAAACTAAATAGAAAGGCAGGGTTCAAACCGGGATAATGAGTTTGTCCAAACCGAAATCCAGGAGGAGAACCATGCCTAAGCCAATTGTATGCCTATCCGAGCAACTGCGCCAGTATCTAGAGCGATTTTGTGGCTGTTTCAGCAAACGCCAGTGGAAGTACTTTGTGATCGTACTGCTGGGGTTAGTCGAGTGTGAAGAGCGCAAAACACTGTCCGGGATGCGGCGGGTGGTGGCAGAAGAGGTGAGCCTGTGTGGGATATCCCGATTTCTGAACCGGTGGAAATGGGAACCGTCCAAAGTTGCTGCGGTATGGGCAGAGTGGTTTCGGGAAAGGATGAGAGGATTGGTTCAGGCTGAACATGAGCGTCAGAGGCAAGAACGGCCGCAACGCAGAGGGCGTCCAAAAGGTACCGTCGTGACAGGCTACCTGCTGATGGATGACAGCGTGCACGTCAAACCGAAAGGGCGCAAGATGGGCGGCATGGGCCAGCATTATTCCAATACCGAACGGCGCGTGGTCAATGGTCACTGCTTGTTCAGCGGACAATATCACCTGCTTGGACAGCGCTGTCCGCTGGAACCCCGACTGTACGCACAACAAGCGGTCTGTGAACGAGAAGGAAGGCCCTTTCAAAGCAAGATTGACATGGCAGTGGCATTGATCGAGCAGTTCGAACCAGCAGAAGACACCCACACCCATGTACTCATGGACAGCTGGTTCCACTGTAAACGGGTGCGCAAGGCAGCCCAAAACCGGGGCTGGGATGTCAGCGGTGGCCTGAAAAGCAATCGCTGTGTGCGGATCATTCACCCGGGCGGAGAAAGAAACTGGATCCCGCTCTCCACTTATGCTGCCGGGCTGAGCCGAGAAGACTGGCAAGAAATCAACTGGCCTTCCCAGCAAGGCGGTCAAACCATGTATGCTTGCCTGGTGACAACCTGGATCCGCAAACTCGGACCCACCTTGCTGCTGATCACCTGCCATGATCTGGACCAACCTCTCAAGTCCGTGCGCTATTGGGGCAGCACAAAGCTGGATCTGGATGCCCAGTCCCTGGTCAATATCCTGGCTATCCGTTGGGAGATCGAGACGTTCTTCGAGTATGACAAGGACCTGTTGGGCAGCGACCATTACCAGTTGATGTCCGCTCAGGCTATCCTGCGTTTCTGGACTTTGACTTCTTGCTTGATCTGTTTTCTTGAAGCTCAGCGATCGCTGCAAGCCGAGCAGTATTTGACCTGTGGTGATATTCGTCGGCATCTCCAGGAGGAGCATCGCCGCAATTTGTTTCAATGGCTTGAGATCAAATTTGCTGAAGGTCATTCGGTAGACAATATCTGCGAACAATTGGCTATATGAGATTTTTAAAGTGCAAAGTTAGTGTAGGATCATTATTCAAAGGATTTTCCACATCAAAACCATCTATAGCAATCCCAACTGCAATAATTCCTACATACGTAATACCAACCGTACTTATCCCCTATATGTCCACTACCCCAACACCATAAATATCTTAATTCATCTACAACATAAAACATTGTGTAATGCGCTAGGTTCGTGGTTCGAGTCCACGTCGAGGAGCTTGTTTTTTAAATAGATTCGTGGTCCCCATTGAGGGGATGGCATTCGAGTCCCCGTTGCCGGGACTTGTTTGATTTAATTTGACCCTGTCTGCAGGCACGCAGCAGACAAGGTTTTATGTATAATGAATATGGTGGAGCATTTCATCTCTCTGCACGTTTTGCGTTCTCGCAATACCAGTTACCGGCTGACGGAATGCGGCGTTTGATAAAGTTCCCCCACTACGAGATTTCAGGTTACACTTAAGAGGAGAAACCCTGGCTGAAAAAAGCGATTCAGAAGGAATGACCCGATGACATTATTGGATGATATTCTTGCTCAATTCCCTCCCGATGTTCAAAAATCGGTGCACGAAATCTGGGAAGCGTTAGGCCCGAATGAAAAGGCCAGCTTTCTGTCCCTGGCAAGTGGTTTTCCGGCGGACACAAGCCTGGTAAAAATCCTGGTCAAGTTGTCTTCCGCCCAGATCCGGCAGGCGATTGGCAGCAAGCATCGGGTGGCGATTGTCGGCCCCACCAATGTCGGAAAATCTACCCTCTATAATCAACTGGTGCAAAACAAAAATGACCAGGCCGTTGTCAGTCCCTTGCCGGGAACGACGAAGGAAAATCAACAGGCCGATGCGGCCCTGTTTACCGTGGTGGATACCCCTGGCGCAGATGCGGTAGGAAGTGTGGGCGAGCACGAGAAAGACCTGGCCCTGACGGCAGCCGCGGAAGCCGATTTTGTGGTGCTGGTTTTCGACGCGATTCAGGGGATCAAAAAGACCGAGCAGGAATTGTTTAATGAAATCGCTGCCCTGAAAAAACCTTTTGTGGTGGTGTTGAACAAAACGGACCTGGTACCACGCAAGGAACTGGATGCGGTGATCGCCAGTGCCGCATCGAACCTGGGGCTGGAGCCCGATCAAATCATCCCCATCGTCGCCAAAGACGGCAAGCATATCAGCAAGGTGCTCCTGGCCATCACCGCCACGGAACCCGGGATGATCGCTGCGCTGGGACAGGCTTTACCGCAATATCGCTGGCAGCTTGCCTGGCAGACCATCGTCCGCTCAGCTTCCATCTCGGCTGCGATTGCCCTGGTGCCGCTGCCGGTGATCGACTTTGTCCCCCTGGTAGCAACCCAATCGATCATGGTGGTCAGCATCGCTCGCATTTATAATTACAGGATTACCCCAAAACGAGCCAAGGAACTGGTGGCAACTTTCGGGCTGGGATTCCTGGGACGCGCCCTCTTCCAACAGTTGAGCAAGCTGGGCGGGGTGCCGGGCTGGGTACTGAGCGCGGCCATTGCCGCCTCGATGACCGTGGTGATGGGCTATGCGGCTGTGCGCTGGTTTGAAAAAGGCGAGCGGCTTTCCTCTGAGGCATTAAAAAAGCTCACCCAGGAGATGACCACATCTCTGCTGCAAACTCTTAAAGGTCTTGGAAAACGCAAGCCGGACAAAAAGAAACTCCGTGAGCAAATCGCACAGGCTCTGGAAAGCTCCCCATTGGCGGAAAGCCGCTCAACGTTCGATGATAACGTAGAAGAATGATGTACGGCGCAAGAATACTTATTTGAGCATCGTCACGCATGTGCTGCTGAATGCTCTGGATATGTTCGCCGGGATTGCTTTTGTCATCACGATGACTTTGGAAAAGGAAATTCCCTCAAATTCGAGGGAATTTTTTAATAATGGTATCTTGCTTGCAGAAAATCGATCCGTTCCTCCCGTACAAGGTAGACGATGCGGTGTTCTCTGGTCAGTCTGCGGGACCATGCGCCTGGGGCCAGGTATTTCAACGGTTCTGGTTTGCCGGTGCCTTGAAAGGGGTCACGCAGGATATCCTCCACCATGGTTAATGTTTTCAGTGCCAGCTTGCGGTCAGTTTCTACCCAATCACGTAAGTCTTCAATAAATTCCGGTTGAAAAATTGCCAGGCGCTGTTTTCTAGTCAACACCAACCTCTTGTTTGAGATCATCGAGGCTTTGCAGTTCCCCTTCATTTTTCAAGGCGCGTCCCAACGCACTGAGCAAACGCTCGGCATTGGCCGGTGAGCGCAGTAAATAGGTGGTTTCGAGCAGGCTTTCCAGCTCATCCGCGGCGATCATAGCGACTTTTTCTTCTCCGCGGCGCTTGATGATGACGATTTCGCGGTCATGGGTCACCTGATCAAGCAGAGATGCCAGTTCAGCGCGTGCCTGTGTGTAAGTAGTTTGAATGGTCATAATTTCCTCCGACATGTACAGGATTACTGTACAATATATTCAGGCGTTTGTCAAGAGAGGGGATTTCAACTTGTTTTTGGTTTGCTATCCAAAGCCGTAAGTTTAAAAGCACTGGCCGGAAACAAAGTTCCCGGCCAGTGCAGTTTTCCACGGATAGTGAGAAGATTATTTGGCTTTGATGCTGATCATCTTTGGCTTGACCGCTTCAGCTTTGGGCAGGGTAATGGTGAGAATGCCATCTTCAAAATCTGCTTTGGCCTTGTCAGTCTGCACATCGGTGGGCAGGCGGACGGAGCGTTCAAATGAACCGTAGCGCTGTTCGCGGATGTGATAGGTGGCTTCTTTTTGCTCGCTTTCCTGCTTGTATTCACCACGCAGGCTGAGCACATCGGCAGTCACCGAGATCTCTACGTCCTCCGCTTTCAGGCCGGGCAGAGCGGCTTTGATTACCACATTGTCATTGTCCTGGAACAGGTCAATGGCGGGACTGGCGGAGACTCCACTCATGCTAACCGGTCGGGTAAAAGCGTCGTTGAAAAGTTGATCCATGGCCTGACGCAGCGACATTATTTCACTGTTTGGCTCCCATCTGATTAAGTTTGACATCGTGAACCTCCTTTTTAATAGATTTGTATCGTTATTTTTTAATATAGCGCGCCGGTGTCAAAAAAATATAAAAAGATTGTCAGAGTTGTATTAATTTAGCAGGGATTTATGCGATAATGTAATTGGGAAACTTTCTGGAAATATGGTTTTGCAAGGCGAGGTGTGATGAAAACACGATGCGCGTGGGCCGGTACAGATCCCCTGTATGTGGCCTACCATGATGAGCAGTGGGGCGTGCCGATGCATGATGACCGGGAGCTGTTCGAGATGCTGGTGCTGGAGGGGGCGCAGGCCGGGTTGAGCTGGTCAACGATCCTCAACAAGCGCGAGAATTACCGCCGCGCCTTTGACGGCTTCGACATCGCCCGCGTGGCAGCCTATGGCGAGGAGGACGTGCAGCGACTGCTGGCCGACCCGGGCATCGTGCGCAATAAGCTCAAGGTGCGCTCGGCGGTGCGCAATGCGCGTGCCGTGCTGGAGATCCAGTCGGCGTTTGGCTCGCTGGATGCCTACCTGTGGGATTTCGTGGACGGCGTACCGATCCAGAATGCATGGCAAACCATGAAGGCTATTCCTGCCCAGACGACGCTTTCTGAAGCGATGAGCAAGGGCCTTAAACAACGCGGCTGTACCTTCGTCGGGCCGACGATTTGTTACGCCTTGATGCAGTCGGTCGGTATGGTCAATGACCATCTGGTGGACTGCTTCCGTTATGCGGAAGTACGGTCGCTGGGTGAAGGGAAGGAGTAATATGCAACAGCGAATTGCCAATATTACCCTGCTGGTGCGGGAGTATGACGAAGCGATTGCTTTCTATACACAGAAACTGAGCTTCACTCTGGTAGAGGATACCGACCTGGGCGGCGGTGCCCGGTGGGTACGGGTCATGCCGCCCGGAGTTGCCGAGACCAGCCTTGTGCTGGCGAAGGCCGATACCCCCGAAGAGCAGGCGCAGGTTGGCTGTCAGGCCGGCGGACGGGTACTGATGATCCTTTTCACCGATGACTTCTGGCGGGACTACGAAGCCATGCGGGCACAGGGTGTAACTTTCCATGAAGAGCCGCGCGCTGAGGGCTATGGCACGGTATCGGTGTTTGAAGACCTGTACGGCAATAAATGGGATTTACTGGAACCAAAAGATTAAGCTATGCGCAGCAAAGAGGTGGATGTCCTTTGGCGTGCTGGCGGAGAAGGGCGCCAGTGCAAGGATGAGGCATAGAGTCCAGTGTATGACTGGATGTTTGACTGGCTACGGTTGAGGGGCTAAAGGGGGTATTGTAGTAACCACTTTAGTGGTTACCTGCGTGGATTATAACGACTAAAGTCGTTACTACAATAAAGATTATTGGAAAAACAAGGAGGAGTAAGATGGTCAGAATTTTGGAAATCAGCGCGATCCTGTCGCTGGTAATTGGCACGACTGGCCTGCTGGCCAATATGTTCTTCCTTGACTGGGGCAACACGGTCAGCCTGGTGTTTGTGATCTTGAACATCTCCGGTTTGATGGATATGGTCGTAGTGCTGTGGTTGAAGAGCAGGATGGGGGAGGATGAGGAAGAAAGGCATGCTTGATACCCTGCACAAGTTGAACCGCTATAGCGACAAGTGAGGAAAGGATATTGAACCCGAACAGTTCACTGCACGAAGTTTTGATCCGGCACCCAGGCGATGAAGATGCGGGTGCCATCTGGCGGCTGGTTGAGAATTCCGGTTCGCTGGATCATAATTCATTCTATTGCTATTTTGTGTTGTGCCATTTCTTTTATGCCACCTGTGCGGTGGCTGAGCTGGAGGGTGTTGTGGTCGGCTTTGTGTCCGGTTTCCGCCAGCCTGAACAGCCGGACACTCTTTTCGTATGGCAGGTGCGCGTGCAGGAAAAAGTGCGTGGTTTGGGTCTGGCCCGCAGACTGATCGAATTTGTGCTGCATGATCCGCCAGACCGCCAGATCCGGTTCGTTGAAGCCACCATCTCCCCGGATAATCAGGCATCACAGGCTTTATTCCGCTCGCTGGCAAGTACATACAAAACAGAGATGCTGGAGATTGCCGGATTTTTACCGGCGGCGGTATTTCCGGCGGCAGCAGGACAGCATGAACAGGAAAATCTTTTTCGTGTAGGACCGCTGCGGATTTGAATGGCACATTGACAAACGGAAGTATAGGTATCGATAGGATTGCAGGAGGATTGATATGAATACAGTTCAGGAAAAGAAACGCTCGAAAAGCTGGCTTTGGATCGTTGGGGTTTTATTGCTCCTGCTGGTTTGCTGCTGCATTGCCGCGGTGGCGGGTGGCTATTTCTATCTCGACTCGACTGGCAAGACGGTCGAGGATGCCCTCTCCGGCGAACTGCTGGAGCCGCAGGTGGACGTGCCGCTGCCGCAGACGCTTGAGCCGCCGCTTGCGCCGGACGTCCCGCCAACGGCTGCACCGGCGATGAAGGCGGAAGACCAGATCGTGGCCGTCACCGTTACTGGCGTGTGGGCTGTCAATGAGAACACGGGCGAAGCGGTTCAGCTAAGTCCAGCGCCGCTGGATGTGCCCTGGAATCCGGCAGAGGGCATGTCGCCGGATGGACAGGCGTTTGCCTTTATCACCGGTTTTGGCGGGGCATCAATCAGCCCGTATTTGATCGTGCTGGACCTGGCGCAGCAAACCGAGAAGTTGGAGCTGGCATTGACCGGACCGCTTACCCAGCCGGGACTGGAGCTATTTCCCGGCGACCCGGCTTTTGAAGCCACCCGTGCCATGGAATTTACGGGCAGTCTGGCCTGGTCACCGGATGGACGTTTGCTGGCCTTTGTGGCTGCTATTGACGGGGACAGCGCGGACGTGTATTTGTATGACCGGGTGGACGGCTCGGTGACCCGACTGAGCGACGAGATGGGCAACGCCGCCGAACTGCACTGGTCGCCGGATGGCAGCTTTATTGAATATGCCAGCGTGGAGAGCTTTGGTACCGGTGCGGGGGCCAGCATGCTGGCCCTGTGGGCGGTAGACATGCGCACCCGCGAGGCAGTCCTGCTGGAACGGCTGGAGAGCGCGGGGGAAGTCTTTCTGGGCTGGGTGGACAGCGGTCATTTCCTGATCCACAGTTGGGGACCCGCCTGCTCGGGATACAATGTGCGCGTAGTCGACGTGACCAATGGTGATCAACAGACAGTGGTGGATGGCTGTTTTGCGGCGGCGGCCTATAACCCGGATGATCAGATGGGTCTGATGGCGCTGGCCGATTATAACGTTGAGAATTGCATGTGCGGTACGCCGCTGGATCAAGCCGGCGTCTATGCTTTTTATCTCGATCAGGAACCGATTCCGATGTCAAAGGTTGAGGTATATTTCATTGACTATCTGCCGAAAGGTAATGTGTTCACTTTTCAGCCGGTGGATGAGCCGTATGCGGTTTATCAGAATGAAATTCCGATGAATATCCTGCCTGAGGTGGAGGGGTTGAAGCCTTTTCCGGCCTCGCCGGAGGGTTACTGGGCCTGGTATAGTACTGCGCCTTCAGATGACGGTGGAGAATTGTGGGTCACGCTGCACAATGAAAACCCGGTTCTGGTCTCTTCAAGTTCTCCCGGCAGGCCCGCCTGGAGCGGTGACGGGCAGACGCTGTATTTTATTGAAGGGGATGCCCTGTACAGAGCCAGCGCACCGGATTTTGCGCCGGCAGCGCTGCCGGATGTGATGGGTGAGGTGCTGGATGTGGTGAATGAATAACAAAAACCGTCGTTCCATTCGCTTGCCGGAATACGATTACAGCCAGCCAGGTGCGTATCACGTCACCATCGCGTAAACCAGGCAAGGGCATTGCCGGTAGGGGCGATTTGCAAATCGCCCCCAGCAAAATCTCCCCCAAACCGGGCGGTTGTCAAACCGCCTCTACTGGGGCAGGTAATTAATGGTGAAATGATCTTGAACGATTTGGGCCGGATTGCGCACCAGGGATGAGAATGGCTGCCAACCATATTTCCGATGGCCGCGGTGGATGTTTTTTGTGTCATGCCAAATCATATCCATGCGATCATCAGGATAAAACCAATCGACGCCCCTACAGGCGTTGCCCGTAGGGGCGTTTTGCAAAACGCCCGCAGGATGGGCTATGCCGTTAATGGCAGTTTGCCAACTGCCCCTACAACGGATGGCACCATCAAATCCAAACCATTAGGCCGTCTGGTGGGCGCTTATAAAACCCATACCACCGTAGAAATCAACAAACTCTTGAACACGCCAGGGGTAAAATTCTGGCAGCGCAATTATTATGAACGGATCATCCGCAATGAAAGCGAATATCTTGCTGTTTGGGCATATATTGAAAACAATCCCATTAATTGGACAGAAGATGCAGACTATTTTGAGGGAGATGTGCAGGCATGAAGTAGGAACGATTAGTAAATCGCCCCTATCGCAAAATCTTTCTTTTCGCTATCCCCCACAATTCTCCCACCTCTGGCGTGCGTTGCACCACCAGCAGCAGGGTGTAGGCCCCCACGCCCAGCGCCAGACCGCCGGTTACGATCACCAGCACCGACCAGCCCGCTGACAGACCCATCCAGGCCCAGATCACCACACCCATCACGGCCGCGCCGATGCCAGCCTGGCGCACACTTTGCCAGACGAGTTCCCCGTCAATGCCTTCCAGGCGGCGGCGCATGATGATGAGCAGGCAGATCATTTCCAGGAAAGTCGCCAGCGAATTGGCCAGGGCCAGGCCGCCGTGCGGCATCCAGCCGATGATGTTGAACAGGCGGGTGAAGAGCAGGCTCAGTACCAGATTAAGCCCCATGGTGAGGATGCCCACGACGACCGGGGTTTTGGTGTCATGCAGGGCATAGAAGGCGCGGCTGATAATCTCGACCACCGAATGGCCAACCAGTCCGGCGGCGTACCACAGCAAAGCCCAGGCCACGATGGCGGTCGACTCGGGGCCGAACTCACCGCGCTGGTAGAGCAAAGCCACCACCGGCTGGCGCAGCAGGACGAGACCCACCGAAGCGGGAATGGCGAGCAAAAGCGCGCCGCGCAGGCTGGCCGCCAGCGAGGTGCGCATGTGATCTTTGCGGCCGCGCGCCACCTGCGCCGAGAAGGTCGGCAGGGCGGCGATGGCGATCGACTGGGCAATGGCGATCTCGGGCATCAGCATGATCGGGAAAGCCAGGGTAATACCGGTATAACTGCCCTGGGGCATCAGCGAAGCCAGGTTGGTGTTCAGCAGGAAATTGAGCTGCACCACACCCACGCCCAGCAGGCGCGGGGCCATCAGACGGCCCACCTCGCGCACGGCGGGCATCTTCAGTCCCAGCGAGAAATGATACGCCCGCTCCGGAAGGCGGAAGAGGGCGGGCAGTTGCACGAGCAGGTGCATGCATGCCCCGGCGACAATGCTCCACGACATGCCATACACCCCGTAGCGCGGGGCAACGAACAGCGCACCAAACACCCAGCCCAGTTGATAAAAGGCGGGGGCCAGCGCCGGCAGCAGGAAAGACTGGTGCGCGTTGAGAATGCCCATCAGCAGGCCGCTCAGGCCAAAAATGACAGACGAGAGCAGTTGGATGCGCATCAACTGCGTGGTCAGGGCCGATGTCTCGGCATCGAACCCCAGGGCGAGGATATTGCGGACAATCCACGGGGCAAATATTGCGGAGAGGGCGGCGATCACGGTCATCACCAGCAGCATCAGGTTGGCAATTGATGATGCCAGCCGCCAGGCTTCTTTGCGTTTTTCGTTGACCAGCAGGCCGGTGAAGGTGGGGATGAAGGCCGATCCCAGCGCGCCGCCGGCCACCAGATTGAAGATGATCTCGGAGAAACGGTTGGCGGCGAAAATAGCATCGCTCTCCAGGCCGGTGCCAAATGCGCGCGCGGTGAGGGTTTTTGCCAGCAGCCCCATCAACTGGCTGAGCACCATCGGGATCATCACCGTCCCCGCGGCGCGGGCGATCTGCCGGTTGGCGGATTTGTCCTGTGTGTTTTCGGTTTCGATATTCGTCATGGGAGGGATTATAACCTGAACGGAAAGGGATCAGGCCGCTTAGGCAATCAGTCAATCAGGAATTAGGATGATTGGCCCGGTGGTGCATCGGCACCGGGGGGGGGGACGCTCAAGTATCGCCAGAATAGTGATGATACCGAATGGGATTTGTTGATGGGTGTGTTGGGAAGACGCCAACGCACCCTACGGGTGACTGTCATTGCGAGGGAGCCGTGAGGCGACCGTGGCAATCTCCGAGACTGTCTGGGAGACCGCCACGCTCCGGTTTCGCCTCCGCTCGCGATGACATCCAGCTATCCCCACCGGGATAACATCGCCCGCGCAATGGCGCGATGGAAATAGAAACCTTGGGGGTCGATGTTCTGCACACCGTCCACCTGCAAAATCGCCATCAGGATGGTATTCAATTGATTGCCGTAGACTTCCATACATTCTTTCGGAAAAACCCCCGGCCAGGAGTAACATGAAACGGCATAGCGCCGTTCCCGCGTATCAACATGCGCGGGGATGGATGCATACACCGGGTCGTCCGGGGCAAAGACGAACTGGTCGAGGTTGCCCTGCGGAACGCCCTCAATACCCTTAACCGACTTCACCACGCCGTCTTCACTCAGATACGGGTCGACCGAGAGATCGAGCAGAACGGCATGGGGACGCATCTGGCCAATCCATGCGTTCGGGATGACGGGCGTGGTTGGGTCAGGCCGCTGGGTGGCGTCTACCAGAATGTCGGTATAATGCAGAATTCTGGACATGATCGCTTTTTGACTGGTGAGGTCATATTCTACTGCGGCGACCTGCACGCCGGTCACGCCCTGGTCTGCCAGCTTGTGCCAGTAATCCTCATCACCGTAGCGCACCGCCGCCTGGACTGCCAGCAGTCCGACCGCGCCGACCCCCATCACGGTCACCTTGACCGGATTGCGCTCTTTTTCCTCCACCGATACGGGATAATGCTCGCGCAGCACGTTAAAAGCCACATGCAGGCCGTTCCAGGCGACTGCGCGGAGGTTCTCCACCAGCCGCCTGCCCTGGTCATCGGTCAGGGAATCGAGCGAGATGGCCTCAATGCCCAGCGAGCGCAGGTAGGCTACCCGCCCCGGTCGGGTGGGATAATGCAGCATTGAGACCAGGCAGGCGCCCGGCCGCATCCACCGCAGCGGCTCATCTCCCGGATAGCGCAGTACCACGACCACATCCTGCTGGTAAACTTCCTGCGGCGAGACGAACTTTACTCCCGGCGCGGCGGCCAGATAATCGGTTTTGCTCAATCCCATGCCGGAACCATAGCCCTGCTCCAGGTAAACCTGCGCGCCGGCTTTGGTCAATTGGCCGATCAGTTCCGGAAGAAAATCGCGCACTTCTCCCGGTTCAGCGTGTATTCGGGCAAATCCAAACGATATTTTCGACATTGAAGCCCCCGATTCCATAAAAAAGGTGCTGTGTTAATGTGTGGCCGCTCTGGCCTTTCTTCCCTGAGCCAGTTTGCCAGGAAAAGGCGGCCCTGCGATGAACAAACAAGCTTTGATTGCCTCATTCCATTATACAGAGAAATTACCGCTTGCCAAAGGGAAAAAACCTTTTATCAGCATCCAGGCTGCCCTCCCGCCCTGCGCGTTATTGCTGCAAATCGAGGGAGATCATGCGGTCGATCTTGCCCATGGGAAAGTCTGCCAGGGCAGGAATGTCCGTCCAGCGCAGGTCACTGGCTTCGAGAGCTTGCGGTTCGCCACCGGTCAGGCGGCAGTGGAAGGCGTGCAGGGTGACTTTGAAATGGGTGTAGGCATGGTTGTAGACGCCAAGCAGCTCACCAACTTCGATTTGGGTATCCAGCTCTTCAATGATCTCGCGGCGCAGGGCTTCGGGCAGGGTCTCGCCGTCTTCCTGCTTGCCGCCGGGAAATTCCCACAGGCCGCCCAGCAAGCCACTAGACGGGCGTTGGGCAAGCAGCACCAGGCCGTCGCGATGAATGACGGCGGCGGCAACGGTGTGGTGCGGCACGGGGGGACGGGCGTTTTTCACCGGGCGCTGGTCCTGCACGTCCAGGGAATACGCCTCGCACAGATTTTGCAGCGGGCAGGTTTCGCAGACTGGATTACGGGGCGTGCAAACCGTGGCGCCGAGGTCCATCAGGGCCTGGTTATAGTCCCCTGCCTGGCCGGCGGGGAGCTGCTGGCGGGCGATGTGCCACAGGTATTTTTCGGTTTCCCGCTCGCGGATGGGCTGCTCGATGTTGAACAGACGCGTATACACGCGGCGAATGTTGCCGTCCAGGGCGGCTTCATCCTGCCCGAAGGCGATGGAGGCAATAGCGCCGGCGGTGTAGGGACCAATGCCGGGCAGGCTTTGCAAGGCGTCCCGGTCTGCGGGCAGATGGCCGCCGTGGTCACGCATCACCACCTGTGCAGCGCGGTGCAGGTTACGGGCGCGGCTGTAATAGCCCAGCCCTTCCCACACTTGCAGCACTTCCTGTTCATCCGCGGCGGCCAGGGTTTTAATATCGGGAAATTGCGCCACCCAGCGTTCGAAATACGCACGCACCGTGTCAACGCGAGTTTGCTGCAGCATGATCTCGGATACCCACACACGGTACGGGCGCGGATCGTCCCGCCAGGGCAGGCTGCGCGCATGTTCACGGTACCAGTTGAGGAGCTGTTGGGCAATTTTGGGGGGCATGATCGTCCTTTAAATCAAAATGCAGATGAGGCAGGGTTTTCAGGGGTTGATCTGTTCCCCTGCCTCATCTGCACGGTCTGTCGCGATTCAGAACTGGAAACCGCGGTCGGCTTTCACCAGTTTGATCGAGTAATTCTCCACAAATTCCAGCAGGCTGTCGGTTAATTTCGCCCAGTCCGCCGAGCGGAGAATATGTTCAGCCTTTTCCTGGTCGGAGGTAATAGCCGTGACCATGATCTGCGGCTGGCGGCCGTAAGCGGTTGCCCAGGCATCGCCGAGGTCAAACCCCAGACGTTGTACGCCCGGGATGAACTCGCGGATCACGAATTCAAAATATTCTCGTTCCCGCTGGGGGGTGATGTCCCAGTTCATAATCAGTTTGACAGTCAATGGCTGTTTCCTTAACTTACATCTTTGGAGTGAGGACGATGACCTTGGTATCTTCGGGGAGTGATTTTTCGCCGTCAATCTTGAGCAAATCCTGGGCAACCACTTCGTTTACACCCATTTGTTTGAGAAATTGATCCAGTCCATCCATCTCGATTTTGGAATCGGAGGTTTTATAGTGCATCGGAACAACCAGGTTGGGTTCCAGCAGGCTGATGATCTCGGAGGCTTTGGAGGCGTTAAGCCCGCTTCCCCCGCCGATCGGTATCAGGACGATATTGACGCTGCCCAGTGCCTCGATTTCGGTCTGGCTGGGCACGCGATTCATATTGCCCAGATGAGCAACGGTAACGCCGTTATAGTCAATCAAATACAAGGTGTTGCTGATCTCCCCCTCCTGCTTTTTCTTGCCATTGGTCTGTACGCCGGTGATGAAGACTTCGCCAAGTTCGTATTCGCCAGGGCCAAGGATCTCAAACGGTGAACCTTTGACCGCAGACAGATGGCGGTGTCCGGGCAGATCGCAGGAGCTGGTAACGATGTCGGCCTTTAGTTTGAGCGGTGCGTAACCGATCTCATCCGCATCAAAGGGGTCGGTAACCACCGAAGCCATACCGCGCTCCATGAAACGAAAACAGGAATGTCCATACCAGGTAATTTCTAAAGCCATTCTTCCTCCATAATTGTGCTCATTTGGGAGACATGTGTCTCCCCCAGCTCAACTATGATTATAACGCAAAGGATGGTGCGCGTGAAGAAGCGGGCAAAACAAACCACACACCGCCCAGGCGGTGTGTGGTTTGTTTTTGACTGCGTTGGGACTGCTTACTGGATTGCGTAACTCATATCTGCATACATGCTCACCACCAGTTGGCCGGCAGACACGGGAACTTTACTTGCACCGTACATGCCGCCCATACCTCCTTCGGCAAACATCGGTTGGGCATAGTTGTCGCCGTGAACGCTGAGGTTGATCAGGTCGCCGAGGGATACACCGGCAGCTGCGGCCATTTCTTCGGCCAGGGCGCGGCCGTTTGCGATAGCTTCCCTGCGCGCCTGGGTCAGGGCTTCGGTTTTGTCTTCCACGTCAAATTCGACACTATGAATGCTGTTGGCGCCGCTGCGCACCACGCTGTCGAGGATTTTGCCCAACTGGTTGAGTTCCCGCACGGTGACGAAAACGGTATTGTCTACGGCATATTTGGTGGGCAGAATTTCTTCTCCGTCCGGTGCCGGGCCAATGGGACCGCTCTGGAAGGGGTAGATATTGAATGCGCTGGTCTGGATGTCTTCTTTGGCAATGCCCAGCTCTTCCAGTGTGCTGGCAATATCCCGGGACTGGGCGTTATTCTCGTTCAGGGCGTCGGCCACATTTTCCGATTCGGTATGCACGCCAACATAGACATAGGCAATGTCCGGGGTGAGAAAAACATCGCTTTTCCCGGTGACGTTAATGGCGGGCGGATAGTTGTTGTTGGCTGCCGGCTCAGGGACGACGATGCAGGCTGCCAAAACAACACTAAACAAAACCATGACACCGATGAGTTTGTGTAAATTATTTTTCATGATTTTTCTCCTGAAATCGTAATTTTATATCATCCGGCGGCAGAATTGCCGCTGTGGATGTCTATATGATAGACGCCCCGGACACAAAAAAAGTTCCCGTTTTGACGGAGGTTTAAGAAATATTGGGAAAATTTATCTGTTTTATCCAATATCTTGCTCTCTGAGGTCAAGAATGTTATAATGGAGTTGATCCTTCAGCCGGTTGCCCCCCTCAATCGGTTGGGGGATCATTTGTTTTAAGGGAATCCCCCGCCGCTGGCGGGGGATAAGGTTTGGCTGGTTAAGAGTTGTTTTAGTAATGGACGATGCGCAAACTGCCGATGGCCTGGTTGAGGTTCAATTCCATGCACTCTTCATTGGCGTCGGCAGCGGGGGAAAGGATGCGGTCATCCTCGCGGAGGTAGCCATCCGGCAGGTCAACCGCAGTCAGGCCGGTGTCCGCATCGATGCACACAGCAGCGCCTTCCGGCACGAAGACCAGCAGCTCGCCAAAGATCACTTCGGCAGCGCCGTCAAACGCACCCTTGCGGGGCATCACCACAGTGGTTCTGCCGAAGATGGTTTTGACATTGAAACGTTTCACGGTCAGTTCATTCAGGTTGAAGCGTTGGTCACCGGCGATCAGTTCACTCTCCAGCACCAGGGGGATGTCCTCATGGAAGGATACTTCCCAGACCGATTGGGTCGAAGTCCCCTGGAAAGCGGGATAGAAGATGAACAGGCCTTCGTTATCCAGATCAAAATAGCCTTTACCGCCCTGCACATTGTACGCTTCACGGATTTCTTCGTTGCTGCCTCTGGTCATGACAGTTTCAACGGCATTGTCAGGTTCGGCCCCGCCCTGGATGGTCAGTTCCCCGGCTGTAGGCGAGAGGTTGGCATAGATGGTTTCGACGTCATTCAGCGCATACTGCGCCTCGTTGATTTCAATGCGTGCTGCCGGGGCTGCATCTAACGAAAGCCACACGATTCCGGCCAGCAGGGCAGCGCCCAGCACCAGGCCGGTGATCGCTGACCAGATGGAATGCCGCCCGATGATCAGGTCCAGGCCGGCGGCGATCAGCAGCACCGGCCACCAGCGCAAGAGGACCGTCCAGCTTGCGTCAGGCATCATGCCCAGATTGTTGAGCAGCAGAAAAACGCCCAGCCCGCCCCAGGTGACGGCGCCTACATAGCCTTCGCCGCGATAGATACTGTCCAGGGCACTGGCGATGAATAATACCGGCCAATAGCGCAGGATCGTGCTCCAGGCCGAGTTGGGAAGGATGTTCATGGTATGCAGCAAAAGCACAACACCCAGGCATACCAGCAGCAACGGGAAGAAGATACTGTTCCGTTTGCGGTAGGTAGATTTTTTTTGAGTTGTTCGGTCTTCCATTTTTTACCTCTCTTTGATGGCACGCACCAGCAGGATCATGCCAGCGGCAACCAGTAATAACGCCCAGAAAATACCTCGATTGAACCAGGCAAACCAGCCCAGGTTGAACTGTTGGACAATTTCTTCGAACAGAAAGAATAATCCCATCAACACCAACCCAACGCCCAGGTATTTTTTTACATCAGGATTGGGTCTGCTGACCGCCTCGCTGAATTCGCCGCCCATTTTCCGGGCGCGCTCCCCAAACTGATTCATTTCAAATTTACTATCATCTGCCTGCGATTCAGGCATCAACAGCCACAGCAGAATATAAATCCAAAATCCGATGCCATCCATAACGGTGAGGAGGATGAAGAACAGCCGTACAAAAACGGGATCGATATTTAAATAGTCCCCAAGACCGGCGCACACTCCGCCGAGAATTTTGTCCGTTTGACTGCGCGAGAGTTTTGTTTTCATTGTTACCTCATTTATAACAGGAATGCCTTGCGGCAGCGCCTGTTCTCATACTTTCTTAAAGATTGTGCGGGTGACCATGATCAGCCCGGCCAGGATCAGACCTACCGGCCACAGGTATTTCAGCATGTTCTCGGCTGACAGGGCGATGACGGATGCCAGTGCAAACAGTACCGCGGCGGGAATCCACGGCCAGCGCATGGATGTGCCGCCTTTGGGCAGCACGGCCAGCAGGGCAAAGGTAGCTGATAATCCCAGAAAGAACAAAATGCCGGCGTAATTTTCGATCAGGAAGCGATCTGTTCCGGCCACCAGAGCAAGGGTCGCCAGCACACCGCCGGGGATGATGCCCCACCAGTGATTGCGGTTCATCAAATATACGATCCAGAAAGCAGCGCTGATGCTGCCCAGAAAGATTGAACCGCTCAGGTCATCCAGCCAGCGGGAAGAGCCGGCGACGATCGTCAGCCCCAGGCCAAGCAGAACCATGCCGGGAATGACGGCCCACCAGTTTTCCTGACGGTCAAGGATTAGTGCATACAGAAAGACGGCGCCAGCCAGGCCAAAGATGGCAGCCATCATCCAGTTCCACAAGCTTCCCATGCCGGGGATCAGATTAAAGGTGTCGAGCAGGGTCAGGCTGCCGAAGAGCAGCAGGCCAATGCCGAGGATCATTTTCCAGTTAATCGTTTTCATTTTAATTTCCTTATGGATCAATGAATATGGATCGAACCGACACCGGTTTCGATGCTGATTTCCACCTGCTTTGCACTGGCATCATAATCCGTACTCTGGTAGAGCTTGTTGCCAGGTTCGCTGGAGACGAGGGGAAAGCGTTCCAGGTCAATCGTATTGCCCATTAATGCACCGCTGATGCGGATTTTTGCGGCCACGCCCTCCGGCACACGAATATTGACCGAGGCCGCACCCGACTGCACCTTGAAATGGGTGTATTCGGTCACAGCGGGCAGGATCACTTCGGTATCGCTTGCGCCGGTTTCCAGCTTCAGCTCGGTTACTTTCAAGTCGTGCAGGTTGAGAAAAGCTCTGTTGGCACCTGTCTGTAATTTCAACTGCAGGGGTACATGCGGTGAAAGCGCCAGATCCCAATGATATCCTTCGCGGTGAGGGAAGGCAGCAAAGGGGAAAGTTTCTACTGGCGCACGCAGCTTTAATATCGTCAACCCGTTGCGGTGCGAGGCTTCATGTTCCATGCCGCCGCCGAAAGCGCCGTCCAGAAGCTGTTCATGGTTCCCGCTGTCCAAAGCAGCGATGTTCAATTCGCCCGCACCATGATTCAGCTTGATCTCGGCCTGCTGGACGTTTGCCAGGGGATGCGAGAAGGGGATCGTCTCCAGATTGGGTTTGACGAATTTGCTGCCGAACAGGAACCATAGTCCGGCCAGGATCAACATGACCGGCCAAAAAATTTGCCACACATTAAAAGGCAGAATACCCAGGGTGTTCAACAGCAGGAGAACGCCGATGAACAGGACAACAACTCCAAAAAAAATGTTGCGATTTTTCATTTTAAAATCCTTTGTCAGATGCATTTATTTGTTTCGTAAAGCGTTGAAGATAAGCACGATGCCAGCGGCGATGAGCAGTACAGGCCAATATTGGCTGAACAGCAGGTTGAGGCGCAGGTAGGGGCTGAAGACGAGGAACAGCACGGCGCTAAAGCCGATCTGCCACAGCCCTTTTTGCAGCGCATTCCTGTTTTGACCGTTGATCAACCCGCCCAGCAGGTTGCCAGCACCAGCGAAACCCGGAATCAGCAGCCAGTAGTACCAGTCACCCCATGCACCAGACGTGTTCTGCCAATAGAGGATGGCGCCTACACCGAGGATCACGCAGGCAGATACCAGACCATGCGCATCCTTTTCGATCAGATTTTTGATGAGCAGGAAGAGCCCGAATCCAACCAGAATGATCGGCCAGGTGATCAACTCTCTCAGCGTGTAGCGCAGGCCAGGGACGAACTGAAAGGCAACGAACAGCACGCCGATGACGATCAGGAACAAGCCGGTGATGAATGTATCTTTTTGATCCTTTTTCATGGTAATCCTCATTTTCTAAAATAGTTTGATTACAGTACAATCAGATTTACAGGAACAAACTTGTTTTTCTGTGTGTCTTCCCGATGCGGGCATTTGTGGCATAACGATTAGGAAGATATTGGTCTGCCCTCTCGTCTAATAAGACAAATACGGTATACTTTATTGATAATATTATACAATTGTAAAATTGTTTTTCCATTAATATATACGTAACGAGATCCGTTTTCGTTGCATAAAATTGAGGAAAACAGCCTCTTTCGGGCTGGCAGACCAGCAAATGAAGAGAAAGGAAGCAGGAAATGAAGATAGCAAAGCATATTACGGAGTTAATTGGCAATACCCCGCTGATTCAGTTGAACCGCATTCCCGGGAATGCCCCGGCAGCCATTGTTGTCAAACTGGAGTATGCCAACCCCGGCCACAGCGTCAAGGACAGGATTGCTCATTCCATGATCGAAGCCGCCGAAAAAAACGGGCTGCTGCACAAAAATTCGATCATCGTTGAGCCGACCAGCGGCAACACTGGCATTGGTCTGGCGATGGTGGCTGCGGCCAAAGGCTACAAATGTGTGATCGTCATGCCGGATACCCTCAGCCGTGAGCGGCGCATGTTGATCCGCGCCTATGGCGCTGAATTGATCCTCACCCCCGGCAGTGAGGGGATGAACGGTTCCATTCACAAAGCCGAAGAACTGCTGGCGAGTGATCCACGTTATTTCATGCCCAATCAGTTTGCCAACCCGGCCAACCCGGACGTGCACCGCCGCACCACTGCCGAGGAGATCTGGCGTGATACGGATGGTAAAGTAGATATTCTTGTGGCAGGCGTCGGCACCGGGGGGACGATCACCGGTACGGGAGAACGATTAAAAGAACTGAACCCGAACATCCGCGTGGTAGCAGTCGAACCGGACAGCTCACCGGTGCTTTCGGGCGGGGAGAAAGGCAGCCACAAGATCCAGGGCATCGGCGCCGGGTTTGTGCCTGAGGTGTTGAATACAGGTGTGTATGATGAAGTGATCCGGGTGACGGATGAAGACGCTTTTGATACAGCGCGGCAAATGCCGCAGCAGGAAGGCCTGTTGGTGGGCATTTCCTCCGGGGCGGCCACCTGGGCGGCCATTCAGCTTGCGCACCGGCCGGAGAACGCCGGCAAGCTGATTGTAGTGATCATCCCATCGTATGGCGAGCGCTATTTGAGCACGCCGCTATTTGCCCATCTGGCAGAGGAGTAATTTGGATATGGTTAAGCGAGTTTTTCAAGGTGTCCGGCGCGATATTAACGCAGTGTTTGAACGGGATCCGGCAGCCAGAACCCGTTTTGAAGTGTGGTTGACCTATCCGGGTCTGCATGCCATGTGGGGCTACCGCGTTGCGCACTGGATGTGGCATCATCGGCTGAAATTGTTGGGCCGCTGGGTGTCGACTCTGTCACGGTTCTTCACCGGGATTGAAATCCACCCCGGCGCAAAAATCGGGGCGGGGTTTTTCATTGATCACGGCATGGGGGTGGTGATTGGTGAAACGGCTGAAGTAGGCGACAATGTTACGCTGTATCACGGCGTAACGTTGGGCGGGGTGAGCATCGAGAAGGGCAAGCGCCACCCCACTATCGGAGATAGTGTCGTCATTGGTGCGGGTGCGAAAGTGCTGGGCGCGATCACCGTGGGGAATTGCAGCCGGATTGGCGCCAACGCGGTAGTCGTGGAGGACGTGCCGGAGAATGCAGTGGTGGTGGGTGTGCCGGGGCGCGTGCGCAAACGCAAGACGCCCAAGCAGACAGCCCCCGACCTGCGTCACGATTTTCTGCCGGATGCGGTGGGCAATGCGGTGCGGGTTTTATCGCACCATATTGAGGTGATGGAAGAAAAAATAGCGGCGATGCATCATGAGGAATACGTGCCGTCGCAGACGATCCACAACCTGCGCGCCCAGTGGCCGGACCCTGTGGCTCAATCAAATGAAGATTGTGTGGACGAATAAGAGGGGATGTGCCCCGTGCGACAAGGTGTCTGCAGGTGGGGGAAAATTATCCGATCTTGTTCAGGGCTGCCTCAGCGGCAACGCGGACGCTGGCCTGAAAGTCGTAGGTGGCTAAGGATTGCAGGGTTTCAACTGCTTCCCTGGCGTGCATTTCCCCCAGGGCATTGGCAACGGCCACACGTACCGGGGCATCGTTATCTTCAAGGACAGCCAGCAGGTGGGGCACAGCGGCCAGGGCTTTCATTTTACCCAGCGCCATAGCCGCCTGACGGCGGACTTCATCATGACGATGGTGGAGCGCCTGGATCAGCGAGGGCACGGCGCCGGGATCGCCAATGCGCCCCAGGGCCAGCGCAGCGGCAATCGCGCTCAGGTCTTCTGCCTGGGCGAGAATCTGCCGCAAAGGGGACACCGCCGGACGGCCGATGCGAATCAACGCTTCGGCTGCCAAGCGGATCTCCTGTTTGCTGAAGGTCTTTGCCATCAGATTTGCAATGGCCTGGGCGGCGCGCGGATCGCGGATCTTGCCCAGGGCGGTGATCACGGCTTCACGCACTTCATGGTCTGCCCGCAGCAGAGGCACCAGTTTCTGGGTGGCGGCATCAAACAGAATCGGGTTGCGCAGCCGGTCGGCGATTTCTCCTAACGCCTGGGCTGCTGCCTGGTGTACGTTTTCCTTGTGGTTGTCCAGGGCCCTGGTCAGCGGGGGAATGGCTTCCTTGCCGGCGATTTTTCCCAGGCTGTCGGCGGCAAAAAAGCGCACGGATCCCATCGGATCGCTTTCCAGAGTTTCAATCAGGACCGCCACCGCAGCGGCACCGCCCACACGGCCCAGGGCTGCTGCGGCTTTGAGACGCATGTCGGGGTCTTTATGCCGCAACACTTTGCTCAGTTCCCTGGCATCTCCCTGGTTTTCAAGTTCGGAGATTTTATCAGAAGAGTAGTTTTTTTGAAAAAAAGGCATGGGCTTATCTCCTGTCCTGGCAGTAAAATTTCCTGATTAAGGTTTGTCCTTTTTGAAGATACCGGTTAGAACGACGACCAGCAGCCCGAGACCGCAGATGGTGATCAGGATGGTGGCAGTTGTTTTTCGGCCTTCGCCTTGCAGAAAATTTGCATCTGGCAGAAGGGGTTTGGGCGTAGCAGTAAATGTGGGCGTGATCGTGTTGGTCGCGCGCGTCCCGCGCGGGGTGAAAGTCGGGCGCAGGGTGCGGGTTGGGGGCGGCGGCGTGTCGGTGATGGTGGCGGTGATGGTGGGTGTGTAGGATGCCTGCACGAGGAGTTTCTGTCCCTCATAGACCGTTGTATCACTGGGAGCACGGCGGTTAAGGGTGATCAGCTCAGCGATGGTCATTCCGTAGGAAATGGCAACGTCCCACAGGGTTTGCCCGCGGGCGATGGTGTGATAGATGGTGCCATCTTCCTGCGGGGTAACGGTCAGGATAGGTTCCACGGTCGGGGTGCCGTTTCCGGGGCGGGGGATGGTCGTGCCGACGCCCTGGGTAGCGGCTGGCGCAGGGTTGGCAGGCCCCTGGGTAGTATCCGCCTTGCGGCGGATGACGAGAGTGTAATACACATTGCCGCTGTCATCGGCGGCCATCCCGGCACCCACATACCCGCTGGAAAAGCCCAGCAGGGTATCAGCGTGCAGTTGGTCATCCAGCCAGGAGGCCATCGCCCGTGAGATGGGGCCATAGGCGATGTTCTCGGCGGTAATACCCGCCGCGCCCGGACCAGAGCCATCAGCACGGCTGTGGGTGAGGGTACTGATCGATGCCTGGTATTCAGACTGCGCCTGGGCGATGGCCATCAGCCCGCCGTCAATCTGGTAGGCTTCCATGCCGTAGGAACTGCGCAGGCTGTTGACAGCAGCGATTAATTCACTGGCGCTTTCCGTCAACGGAGCGGCCTGGGCTGCCGGGGCAGGTCGGGCAAAAGCGGCCAGCACAAGCAGCAGCAGGAGAAAAGTGGTTTGTTTGTATGTTTTCATCGTTTCCATTATAACGCGATTGGGGGATGTTTTTAATTCTCATGATCGGGCAGTCTTAAAAAAACCTGCGGGAGGCTGCAGGTTGGATTTCTCAACATCCCGCCCGGCCTGTTTCGCTGCCGGGGGATTTCCCGCACATACCGCGAACATCCCTGCGGGAGACTCCTTGCTGGCGGTGGGGGAGCCTCCCGCAGGAACGTTGAATGCGCGAAGGAAAGGAGACCAATATCTCGACAAGCATGTGAACGTCAGGGCAAATCTATTTGAAAAGCCCCAACATCTCCCTCATACCAAACATAAACCCGCACCCTTGGGCAAGCTCAGGGTGCGGGTTTTCAGGCGGGAATGAATGGGAGTCGAACCCACCGCGGCCCGCAATGCGGCCCGCCACCAATTTTGAAGACTGGGAAGCCCACCGGGACTTATTCACTCCCACAGTTAAGCATACCCGATATCTGATAAACCTGTCAATAAAAGCAGAAAATCCTATCCCTCAAATACACGCACCCGGTTGCGGCCTTCCCGCTTGGCCTGATACAGTGCCCGATCGGCAGCCACCATCACCTCATGCCCGCTCTTCCCATGCTGCGGGAACATGGCCACCCCTAACGAAATGGTGGGGGATCCGGGATAGGGGCCAGATTCTTTATGATTCAGTTTCTCAACACCCATACGCAATGACTCTGCCCGCTCAATGACATCTTCCAGGCAAATCTCCGGCAAGATCACCAGGAATTCTTCTCCCCCATACCGGCAGGCAATATCACCGCCGCGCACATTATCATGTAAAAACATTCCAATTTGCCGCAGCACAATATCCCCGACATCATGACCAAACTGGTCATTGAATTGTTTGAAATAATCAATGTCCAGCATAATCATCCCGACGGTCATGTTTTTGCGTTGCGCCCTAGAAATCTCACGCTCCAATGCAGCTTCCAGATAGCGCCGGTTATACAGTCCCGTCAACGAATCGCGAATCGCCTGCCCGCGCAGCTCTTCACGCAAGCGCAGGTTTTCCACAGTCAGCAGGTATTGCTGCGCCACAGAAACAGCAAACTGCTGGATCTGTTTCACTTTTTGTCCCGGCAGCAGAACCAGTTGGAACACTCCCCACAAAGTACCGTGTGTAAACAAAGGGATGCATAAGGATTGCCGGGCAGTGAGTGTTTCATCATCCCCCACATAGCAGGCTGACAGAAATGGTTTGATGATTTTCCCTTCTTTGCGGGATGCTTTTTCCATTTGCTCCTGAAATGGGAAATTTGGCAGATCACCGTAGAAGCTCCCCCAGCTCACCAGGGAGACCATTTTTTCATCGGCAGAAACCTCATACAAGCTGCCGGCAACATCAGGGAAAAGCAGTGCTGCATATTCAGCCAAAACAGTGTATGTTTCCGCTTCGTTTTCGCAATCCAGCAAGGCCGTCTGCATATCGCTGAACCAGGAAATTTCTTGATTGCGCTGTTCCAATGCCAGAACCTGCTTTTCGAGCGCAATCTTTGCTTCTTCCAGGGCCTGTTCACCTGCTTTGCGCTCGGTGATATCTTCTTTTATCGCCACAAAAGATTCAATCTCGCCAGAATCATTCAAAACCGGCGAGATCGAAGCCAGTTCCCAATAAAACTCCCCATTTTTCTTCCTGTTCGAAAATTCACCACTCCATTCTTTGCCAGAGAGAATTGTCTGCCACAATTCATCATAATATGCATCCGTCTGATGGCCCGATTTTAATATGCTGGGGTTTTGACCAATGGCTTCCTCAAATGAATACCCGGTGATCTCTTCAAATTTTGGGTTGACATATTCAATTTTTCCATCCACATCCGTAACGACTACAGAAGCCGGGCTGTGCTGCACAATCTCGGATAATTTTCGAAGCCTGTCCTGCATCTGTTTTCGTTGGGTAATGTCCAGCAGAAACCCAACAATGTAAGCCTGCTCAGGATCTTCGTGATCAAGGACAGGCTTGCCAACCGACTCAACCCACAACCAGCTGTCATCACGGCGACGCATGCGATGGACAAGATGATAGGCCCGCTTTTCTTGAGCAGCCTGGAGTACTTCGTTCAGGATCATTGCCCGTTCATCAGGATGATACAAATCTATGATTTTGATCTGCCCGCTCATAAAGTCATTCAGATCATAGCCTGACAAGGCTGCGATCTGTCCATTGAGCCGCAGCGGTGTGAAATCAGCGTCATATTTGCAGAGATAGATGACACTCTGCAAATTTTCGATCATCAACCGATTAATTTCGTAATCTTGCAACATGGCACTCCAATACGTTAACGGCTTCCATAACCAACATAGCGGTCATTACCATTGTACAATGATTTTTACCGCTAACCGAAAAGCGCCCCCGGTCAGTATCCCCGGGAGAGCTTTTACAATGCTTTCCAATTCTAACTCAGATGTGCATCCAGCCACTGCACCATGTCAGCGAGCACTTGATCTTTTTCAGGCTCATTCAGGATTTCATGGTAGAACCCTTCATACAGCTTAAGCGTTTTATCGGCAGACTGTACCCTGGCGTACAAATCCTTGCTGCCCTGCGGGTCAGCCAGTCTGTCAGCCGTGCCGTGCATGATCAGGATCGGCAGGGTGATCTTTTCCATATTGGCATTAATGAACTTGATGATCCGGTTCATTTCCCCGCCGGTGCGGGCGGGCACGCCGCCGCGATAATTCAACGGGTCGCTGTCATATTTATCCACCACGGCCTGATCGCGCGAAATGGCCGTGCCATCCAGCACAATGGTGGGCATCTTGGGAGCTATCTTTGAAAGCACACTGGCAGCAGCCATCAACAGCGGAGAAATATCATCGCTCATCTTTACGGCTGCTGCACTGGCAAGCAGCCCTTGCACCTCAGGCTCACGATCCAGCACATAGCTAACCACGATCTCCCCCCCCATACTGTGTCCAAACAGGAAAAGCGGCTTGCCATTGGCACGTTCACGGGCGCGCGCCATAAAAATATCCAGATCGTCCCACAACCCGTCAAACGTATCAATCACTGCTTTCGGACCAGCAGGGTCGCTTTTGCCGTGTCCGTGCTGATCATAACAGCCCACCCCGTATCCCTGTGCATTCAAGGCAGCCGCCACGTGCGCATAGCGGCCGCAGTGTTCCGCCAACCCATGCACGATCACCACCATGGCTTTCATCTCGCCTTCTGGCAGCCACCACTGTTCATACAGGTCAAGACCATCTTTGGCCTTAAATGTGCCTTCGCTGTGCATTGCAATCCCTCCATTTGAGTGTGATTTCGGTATGTTCGCCTACCCCTCTATTGTATCCCTTCCAGCTCAACATGCAACTGAAAATGCTGCTCTGTTTTATGAAGGAATGCAAAAAGATTTACAGTGACGCATGGCATCCAGTGCTTTGCTGGAGCATGCTGCGCGCTACAATTTGAAATACTTTGCTCAGAAGCCATGATAAGATAGAATTGAAATACCAGCAATTTCTCAGGAGGCACCTTATGCAGCCCATTTACCTGGACAATAACGCCACCACGCCCATAGCCCGCGAAGTGGCCGAAGTCATGACCCCTTACCTGTATGACCATTTCGGCAATCCATCCAGCAGCCACCCTTTTGGGACTGCCGCCCGATTAGCAATCGAAAGCGCCCGCAGACAGGTGGCCGACCTGTTGGGCTGCAAACCGGGCGAAGTGATCTTCACCAGCGGCGGCACAGAGAGCAATAACTTCGCCATCCGCGGGGCAGCCTTCGCCAATCGCAATCGCGGCAATCACATCATCACCTCCGCTGTAGAACACCCCGCTGTGCTGGAAGTCTGCCGCTGGCTGGCAGAGCAGGGTTTCCGTCTCACCATCCTGCCCGTTGATGAAACTGGTTGGGTGTCCCCCGCAGACCTGGAAAAAGCGATCACCGCCGACACCATCCTGGTGACGATCATGCACGCCAACAACGAGGTCGGCACGATTGAACCGATTACCGAACTGGCGGAAATCGTCCACCGCCACGGTGCCGTGATGCATACCGACGCTGCCCAATCGGTCGGCAAGATTCCCGTAAATGTAGATGCGCTCGGCGTTGACCTGCTGTCCGTAGCGGGACATAAGCTCTACGCTCCAAAAGGCATCGGCGCCCTCTACCAGCGCAGCGGCACGCAGCTCACCAAGCTCATGTTCGGCGCCAACCACGAGGCCAACCGCCGCCCCGGCACCGAAAACGTACTGGAGATCGTCGGCCTGGGAGCAGCCAGTGAAATTGCCGCCCGCGACCTTGACAAAAACATGGCACACTATCAAGAAATGTCTGACCGCCTCTTCGCTGCTCTGCGCACGGATTTCGATGAAACTGCCCTGCACAGGAATGGACACCCCCAGCACTGCCTGCCCAACACCCTCAGCATCAGTTTCCGCGGCGTTGAGGCCAACACCCTGCTTGGCGAGATCAGCGACGAAGTCGCCGCCTCGGCCGGAGCAGCCTGCCACGCTGAAAGCGTCAACGTCTCCACCGTGCTGGAAGCCATGCACCTGCCTTTGGAATGGGCAATGGGCACGCTGCGTTTCTCCACGGGGCGCGGCACCACCCCCGCCGAGATCGACCGGGCAGCACACACCATCAGCCAGGCTGTGCAGCGCATCCAAAGCAAAGGATGAAGCAGGCATTAATCTATACGAAGCCGTGCCAGACGTAATCTGGCACGGCCTGTTCCGCTCAATCCGTTCCGACAAACGATGCACTGATGCCCGCTTACAACTCCCCTACCCCCTTTAGATAAAAGAATATCTCCACAACCTTGGGATCAAACATCTTGCCCGACTGCGCGTGGATATACTCTACCACCCGCTCCTCAGGCCAGGCCCTGCGGTAAGGCCGGTTAGAAGTCAGCGCATCCCACACATCTACCACCGCAAAAATACGCGCTGAAAGCGGGATAGCGTCACCTGTCAATCCCTGCGGATACCCCGTACCATCCCAGCGTTCATGGTGACAATAGGGGATATCCAGCGCCGGCAGCAAATACGGGATCGAGCAAAGTGTTTCATAGGCATACACCGGATGCATGCGCATCGGTTCCCATTCCTCGCTGGTCAATTCCCCCGGCTTCAGCAGAATGCGGTCTGGAATGGCGATCTTGCCAATGTCGTGCAGCAAAGCCCCGCGGCGGACATGAAGCAAATCCTCCCCTTCCATCCCCAGCTCCAGCGCCAGGCGCACCGTCATTTGGGCCACCCGTTTGGAATGCCCTTCCGTTTCACCATCGCGCAGATCCAGCACCCGGCCCCAGCCTTCCAGGGTGGTATCATACGCCTCGCGCAAAGCGCGATTGGCTGCCTCCAGCTCGGATTGTTTATCCAGCAGCCGGCGGTAGCGGTTCAGTCGTAAAATGGTACGAACGCGTGCTGCCAGCTCATCCGGGTCAATCGGTTTGGTAATGAAGTCATCTGCTCCGGCATTCAAGCCCTTCAAACGGGACTCGCGGTCATCCAGCGCCGTAACGATCAGAACAGGCACCTCAGCCAATACCGGATCTTCTCTCAGCCGCCGGCACACTTCAAACCCGTCCATGCCAGGCATCAAGACATCCAACAAGATCAAATCAGGCTGCATATCCTTGACTTTTGCAAGCGCCTCATTCCCCGAAGAAGCCAACACAAGCTGATACCCCGGCGTTTCCAGGATCATCGCCAGATGTTGCAAACCTACTGGGTTATCATCAACAATCAGAATTACATTCTGCGGCTGCAAATTGCCTCCCGAGGCCAAACATACTATTCCTATTGTATGACATTTTCCGGGTTTACTGGTTCAAGTTCTGTGCCAAAAACAAACCCAATCAGGGGCATCCCCTTAAGTCACCACTGCCAGCTGTCCACTTGGTCCCATTCATCTTCATTCCAGCAAAACATAATCAATCAATGCGCTATAGACAGCGCGTGGCAGCTGTTCGCAGCTGCACAGCACCACGCACCCGGCTTCTGGCACCGTCATCCTGCCGCCAGCCGCCTGCACGGTTGCATCATCGATCAGGTTCCGGTATGACCCATCCGGAAGGGAAACTTCAACCTCACCAGATCCGCCATTCACGTTAAACAATCCATACAGACTGTCTTCCCCATGACACCACACCGCCTGTACAACCGGCTCTGCTGCCATCCACACCAGGTGGCCCCGCAGCATAGCCTCCGATTTCTTCAACCTCATCAAGCGGGATAGAAAATCCATTTCGCCATACCCCTCCCAGGCTACCTTGTCGATGTCAAACAGCGTGGGACGGTGCATCGCACCAGATTCTTGCCCCGCGTAGACAAAAAATGCACCCTTGTTGAACGCCATCAGCGCCGTCCAGGCACGTGCCTGCTGCGGAGTTCCAGCCAGTTTCATGATGCGCAGCTGGTCATGATTCTCCACACAGCGCATCTTGGCATAATTACCGGGGTAAATGCAGTCCTGAAAACGCAAAGCCTCCAGATAACGCGCCACAGGCGCATCACCGCGCACCGCCGCCTGCCAAATCGGCCAAATATCATAATCATAGGTCAAATCAAACACCTGGTACAATTCGCTGTCAGAGAGAGCCGACAAGCCGTGCTGACGGCGGTCAACGACAAAAGCAGCATGCACCGATTCGGCCAGCCAAATCACGTCTTCTTTCACCTCTGCCACAGCCTGCCGCGCCTGTTGCCAGAAATCCAGCGGCAGCAGCGAAGCCACATCACAGCGGAAACCATCTACGCCAAATCGCACCCAATCCTGCAGCACATGGATCAAGTATTCCGACAAGGCCGGGTCTTCAAATTTCAGATCAATCACATCCGACCACTCCGGTACCGTCGTCACGGGGCGTCCCTGCCCATCCTGATGAAACCATTCGGGATGTTCCGCCACCAGCCGCGAATCATGGGCGGTGTGGTTATAGACTACATCGATCATCACCTTCATCCCCAGCGCGTGCGCATGGTCTACCAGATTTTTAAAATCTGATTTCGTGCCATATTCCGGGTTCACTTCTTCGTAATCCTGAATAGAATAGGGGCAGCCCAAACCACCCTTCTTGTTCAATTGACCAATGGGATGAATGGGCATGAAATAGAGAACATCTGTCCCCATATTTCGAATACGATCCAGATCTGCTTCCACATCAGCAAACGTCCCATTCGGGCCATGATTACGAACATAAACCTGGTAAATCACCAGGTTGCGATATTGCAAAGGCGTGTTCTCAGCCATACGACCTCCTAACCCCCGCTCAAACATAGCAGGGCCGAACGATGATCATCAACCTGCCACTATTATGCCATAACCGCTCCCCTGCTTCCTATACCATGACCATAAAAAACGCGTATATTTCCTTTTCGCTTCCCTGATGAAATTTTTTTAATCCTGCTCCTGAATAAAGAATCCACCTTTCGTTCCAATGCGCCCATGCTATAATCAAGCATGTATTGAAATCCAAATTATTTCGTGGAGGGAAACCCATGCAAATTACCAACACCCCTTTCAAACATTGTGATCTGGTCAAAGTTGAAGGACGCGTGGACAGCTCAACAGCGCCCCAGCTTGCTGAAGCCCTGGAAGCTGTGACAAAAGCCGGTCGTTTCAAAATCGTGCTTGACCTGGCAGGTGTCACATTCATGTCCAGTGCCGGCCTGCGGGTGTTGATCAATACCCAGAAAAACTGCAAGCGCTACAACCGTGGCGAGGTTGTTTTGGCAGCTATCCCAAAAAACATTTACAGCGCCCTTGACCTGGCCGGTTTCATCCCTCTCTTCAAGGTTTTTGACGATTCCCTGACCGCTGTCGGAAATTTCTAAGCGTTCCCCTTCCCGGTTTCCCCCCGACCCGCTGCGGACCGGGGTTTATTACCTTAACCCTCCATATTCTTAAAGAGAAGAACCGGAGCTTTTCAACCCCGGTTCTTCCGGCAAAAAATGAAGTCTGAGCTTTCTCTAGAGGAGAAATTTAAGGTATCACTGCCTTCCGACGCATCCGAAACGTCTTCCAGCGCATGGCTCAGACTTTCCCAAATGTCTTGGCTTCAAAATAACCTTCGCCCACACATCCGCAAACCAATACAAGCCCCCCCAAAGTATACTCCTTTTGCTTGCAGATTGGTGCAAATAATTCCAATTGCAATTGGACAAATTATCAATATAATGATTAATATCCGTTCTCAGCTTATCATACATTCCCTAAGGAGGATCGATAATATGCAGCGCAAATGGTTCATTCTTATGTTTCTCTTTGCTTTGGTAACCCTGTCCTGCGGCTTTTTTAGCAGCGACAAGGACGACAGCGAAGCCCTGCCAGACGCACCGGCGGCGGCTGTCGATGCCCCTCAGGCTGAAGTACAGCATTCAGGTCCCGCCGTGGAACAGCCTTCGGTCGAAGAACAGCCCTCCCAGGAAATGGAAGCTCCTGCGCCTTCCTTCGCCAGCGATGCGCCAAAATTTTTCACCGATGAATTTGACAGCGAAACCGCTGACCCCAACTGGTTTGACGAATACTCCTATTTCGTTGATGAAGATGTGGAAGAGGACGATGATGAATACACACCCTCCTATTCCATTGAACAGCGCCGCGGGGCACTGCGCTTTGAGATCGAAAGTCCTTTCCTGTATCTTTATCACGTTTATGGGCCGCACCTCTACGAAGACGTGCGCATTGATTTTGAGATTGAAAACAAAGGCGTCAACACCAACAACGTCGGCGCCATCTGCCGCTATACCGATTATGGCTGGTATGAATTCATCACCACCAGCGGCGGCTATTACAGCATCATGCGCTATTACGAAGACGGCAACAAGGAGCTGGCTACCGGTGGGATCAAATCCATCCGCTTTGGAACCGAAAAGAAAAACGTGTATACCTTCATCTGCAAAGGCCGAACCCTGATCCTGGCCGTCAATGGCGTCGAAATTGCCAAAGTCAAGGATGAAGAAATCCCCGACGCGGGATACGCGGGCATCAACATTTCCTCCGAAAGCGTTGTCCCCGTCCAGGTCGAGATCAACTGGCTGCAAATCAGCCAGCCGGAATAAGCGGCACAGCATTTTCCGACACATAAAAACAGGGACTGGCATACACGCGCCAGTCCCTGCCTCGGTTTGGCATAACATTTGCCTAATCACAGAATTGGATGTCTTCCCGTTTTTCTACCACGATCACCGGCGAAGCGCCCAGCCGCCCGACCACCCCGGTGGTCTGCACGCAGCGTCCTTTCAGGCTCGCATCCCCCCAGTTATACGCCAGCAGGAACAACGCCCCGGACTCATCGCTGAACAACATAAAGGACGCCCCCTCGCTGCTGTACGCTTTCGCCAACTCACCATACACACAAATCTCCTGGTCAGCATAACTGTTATTCACCTCCGACCACAGGATGCAGCCTGTCGGGCCGGTCGCTTCTGTCGTTTCTGCTATCGCCTCATTTTCAGGGGTCTCCACTATGGGGGTCTGCAGCACTTCCGCTTCCGCGTCTGCCAGTTTCCCTTCTCCTGCACCAAGCATATCCGGCAGGAACAACACGCCGGCCACTGCCAGCACACCGACGAAGACCATCAGAAAACCACCCAGGCCGGGGAAAAACGCCTGCTGAAATGCCCGAAAAAGGAAAAAGCCCGTCAGCAGTACACAGGCGCCCATCCCAATCCAATGCAGGATGGACAAGGCAGAAAAATCAAATGCTCTCGAATAAAAAATAGCACCCGCCGCCCCAATCGACAGGGCAGCAAAAACACCATACACAAACGCCAAAGTGTTTTCGCGATACTTTACTGATCTCGCCATAAGATTACCCTCAAAAAAAATAGAAAATACCTGAACTGTGGAACCCTGTCGTAATGACTGAAGTCGTCATCAAATTTCGCCCATTTTCCGCAACTCAACCGATGAATGTCATCATTATAGAACATTTCTCCCGCACTTGCATGGATAAACACCTCACGGGAGTACTAA
>CAYURM010000037.1:0-34345 GCA_964447155.1 uncultured Anaerolineaceae bacterium | reverse complement strand
CCATGCCTTAAGATTACCCGATTTTTGCCTCTTTTGCGTAACATCAGTTATTTTAAGCGAATGGAAGAACAACAGCTTTATTCAACGGACATCCCTGCGATCCAGCAGCGAGTGGAAGCAGCTGGAATGAAGGACTTTTTTGCTTCCTCTTTAATCTAAACGGCAGGAAAAGATCGAAAACAGGAGGTGCACCCCACATATCTATTGCCTGACGGCCTGACTTTCAAGGTTTCATTGTTCGCAAATTCTATCAAGAAGTAATCAGGAGGAATCGATGGAAGCCGTTCCGCTTACTGCAGCACATTGGGTTTATGCAGCGTTCGTAATTCTCATCTTCGTTTTCCTGGCGATGAAAAGAGATACCGGTATGGTGGCGATTATCGGTATGTTCATCCTGGGATGGATCATCCTGGGATCCCCCATCGGAGGTTTACAGACCATCTTCAATGGTATGGTACGAGCCGGTATCGTTCTGCTCGATACTGTATTTATCATCTCGGTCATCGTGGCTTTAGCAAAATCGCTTGAAAAGATCGGGGCCATCGAATTGATGGTTTCGCCTTTCAAAAAGCTGATGCGCGGCCCCAAACTGGCTTTTTGGGTCACCGGTATTGTGATGTTCGTATTTGCCTTGTTCTTGTGGCCCTCCCCAGCGGTTGCGCTGGTCGGCACCGTGCTCTTCCCTGCCGCACGCGCGGTAGGATTGCCCGCCATCTCCACTGCCCAGGCCATGAACCTGTTTGGACACGGTGCGGCACTGTCTGGTGACTTCGTGATCCAGGCAGCTCCCAAGCTAACCGCAGAAGCAGCCGGTCTTTCGGTTGCTGAAGTCGTGAGGGCCTCGGTGCCGTTGGATATTGCGGCCACTGTGGCTGCTTTGCTGGTAGCCTGGTTCTTCATCGTCCGAAAGGACATCGCCGCCGGCACCACCACCGACACAGAATACCTGAAGTTCAAGGCCGATCAGGACGCCGCTGACCAGCGCGTATATTGCAAAACCGCCAAGCTGGCTGCGTGGGTCGTGCCCGTATCCTTCCTGATTGCGGTAATTTTGTTCATCGCTCTGGAGATCCGCGGCGGCGACGCCACGGCTGTGTTGGGCGGCATCGCCCTGATCCTGTTGTCCATCTTCACCATGTTGAACTGCGAAGGCGATTTTGCCGGCGGTATGGAAGCCATTACCGAGAGTGTGCGCGATGGTTTCCAGTTTGGCATGAAAGTCTTCTCTCCCGTGTTCCTGGTGGCCGGCTTCTACCTGGCTGGTGTACCCGAACATTGCACAGCCATCTTCGGTGATAAAGGCGTTCCCTTAATCCTGGAGATCATCCAGAATCTGGCGAATGTTATTCCGGTCAACAAAGTGGTCGTCGCCTTCTTGCATACTGCTCTGGCTGGTCTGACCGGCCTGGATGGTTCCGGCTTCAATGACTTGCCCTTGATGGGCGCCCTGGCTGCTTCCTGGAGCAACACCCTCGGTCTGAAGACAGAATATCTGGCTGCCCTGGGTCAAATCTCCATGATCTGGATCGGCGGCGGTACAATTGTGCCGTGGGCACTGCTGCCCGTTTCGGCGATCACCGGCGTACCCGCTATGGATCTGGCCCGCAAGAACTTCTGGCCTTGCATGGCGGGCGTAACTGCCGCCACCATTCTGGCGATCATCTTAATGTAAGGCGGGGCGTTAGCCTCTGTTCAGGATGAGGCGCTTCCGGTATACTATCGCCTGAAGCGCCTCCCTTTGTTTTTTCTCGACCATAAAATAATGAGGTGATAACATGGCTTCTTTCTTTTCAAAACTATTTAAAAATCTTGAACCCAAGGACCCCGTGTTGGAAAACAAGGAAAAGATCATCATTTGTCCGGGATGCTTTGAAGATACGACCTTAACCAAACTTGAGCAAAATCAATATCGCTGCCCCGGATGTAATACGCTGATTGAGGTCAAAGACAAGCCCCAAAAGATGGACTGAACTTCACGCGAAGCCTGCCGGGTTGCGGGTCAAGCAGCGGGTGGTTTTTCGGCGCTTAAGAACCCGTAATACCTTTTCTTTGCCGTGATTAACAGTAAGGTACAACAGCGATCCCGAAGCGGATAATGACTGCAAGATATACCTATTTAAAGACGCCTTTCCAAAAGAACAGGTTATGACAAATTTGAAGATCTCGACGTTGTGGACCATGCTTTCCGCCCTGCTCGTTGGAACGTTGATCGGCACGATGGGAAACAGCATGGTTTCCATTGCGCTGCCCTCATTCATCACTTTTTTCAACATTTCACTCTCTTCGGCAGTCTGGTCGATCACCCTGTATACCCTGACGTTTTCTGTGCTCATCCCCGTTTTTGGCGCCCTAAGCCCTGCCCTGGGATTCAAACGCATGTTTATCTCTGGCATGCTGATCGTCAACGTCTGCTCAGTAATGTGCATTTACGCCCCCAACTATACCCTTTTCCTGATCGCCCGCGTGGGAATCGGAATTGGAGTAGCCACTGTGCTGCCCACCATCATGGGCATTGTAACCAATTTCTTCCCCAGCGAGATACAAGGACGCGCCATCGGCATCTGGGCTTTGGTTAATAGCCTGGGACACGCAATTGGTCCGATGCTGGGCGGGTTCCTGGTCAATTCCTTTGATTGGCCCGCCATCTTTTGGGCTAACCTCCCTCTGGGGGTGATCAGCATTGTGATCGCATGGCGGGTGTTTCCCAAAGACAAGACCATAGGTACGGTGAAGACCTTTGACTGGTTCGGCGCTACAGGCATGACAGTTCTGGTTTTTTCAGCCATGCTGGGCATTACACAAATTTCCCAATACGGTCTGTTGGCCGGACGCACCGTGGCTCTTTTTGGCATTGCCCTGGCCGCCCTCACGTTCATCCTTTCGTATGAACGCAAACGGGAAAAACCCTTCCTTAACCTGGAGCTGTTTACTAAAAAAGAATATATTTCTGCCATTGCCCCGATCTCTTTGCAAGCCTTCACCCAATTTGGGCTGCTGGTTTCGCTGCCCATCTTCCTGATCGACATCCACGCGATCGAGAAACAATTGGCCGGGGGGATTATCATGTCCATGACCGTCATGATGGCTATCACCAGCCCGATCGCCGGCCGACTGGTGGACAGATGGAACAGCAAGGTCATCTGCTTAATGGGAACCCTTCTGGTCGGCGCGGGATCTGTTTTCATGTTTTTTATGAGGACCGAGGAATTAACCCCCTGGGGCTGGGCGCTCTTTCTGCTCAACCTGGCCGTGTTTGGCACCGGTTTTGGGATGATCCAGGCCTCGGCCACCGTAGCCGCCATTCAGGCTTCCCCCAAAGAGATCAGCGGCGCCGCCACCGGTTTTTTCCACATGATCCGCTTTGTAAGCGCCTCGCTCGGCTCCACCGTGATAGGCATCATTCTCGAAACCAATCGCGGCGGAGGAACTTCAGGCTTTTATCGAACCTTTCTTCTGACGACCATCCTGGCCGCCCTCACCATTCCAGTTACTTTCCTGATGCAGCCCCCCGCCAAAAAAGCAGAGCCTGCAGCTGTATATCCTGACTGATCACCTGGGGATGGCGGCCGCGTTACCCTGCCTGTGTATTTTAGAAATGACAAAAGATGAACTCTCAAAAACTATTGACAATCGTCCAGAGTGAGCTAAAATAGTATAAGATATATGATATATGATATACTTATTGTAGATAAAATCCAATCTAAATTTTACCCACCGATCACAAAAAAGGAGAGATCAATGGCAAAAAAATGGGACTTCAAGTATCAGATTTACAAGCACTTAAAGGCGAACGAAGCGCAGATTTACGCAGACGTCCGTAAAGAAGCAGAAGAAATTGGCATCACCCCTGAAATGAAAGGCAACATCGGGCTGACCGGCGCAGTCTCCGGCTGCCACGGCTTGCTGAGCCGGGAAGTGGACGAAGCCATGACCAGCGTTGCCCGCAGAGTCATCCCTTCCGCCGTGTTTGATGAGAAGATCCGTGATCTTGTCAAATCATACTATGGCGACGAATATGACGCCGCCCTGGTAAGCACCTGTGAAGCCGCCCTGGCAGTCTCTTTCGATGTGCTGTGCATGCCCCCCACCACCGGCAAGGGTGATACCTACCGGGCGCGCTATTTGGCCCCCTACGAACGCCACATGCACCACCAGGGTGCCTATGGAAAACCCTTCCCCCCGCGCTATAAGGAAGCAATTTCGGAACGCGGCGAAGCAGCTGGCGAATACGGTGTGCAAGGCAAGCGCGCTTTCAACGTGGACACGGTGTATGTTAAGCCAGTGGGTGCCGCTTATGACTGTCACGGGATCAAGTACTGCCCCTGCCCTGATTTGATGCATGTAGAGGGGGAAGCCTCGGTGAAGTACTTTGAGGAAATCGCAGCCCGTCACGAAGACACCCTGGCTGGCATCGCCTCCCTCGGCTATGACACCCCTGGTTATGGCTATGGCGATCAAAACGATGGCGTTCCCGTGCTGCAGACCGGCCTGGCTGCCCTGGCCCAAAAATATGACGTGCCCTACATCATCGACAATGCCTGGGGTGCTCCCTTTGTTGGCGCCGACATTCGCAAGATCGGCTGCGACGTGATCATGTACAGCATGGACAAAGCCTCTGGCGCCCCCACCTGCGGGTTGATCATCGGTAAAGAAGAACCGATGGTCGCCATTCGCCGCTCGATGGGCATCCACGGTGCCCGCTATGGTACCCTTTCCTCGCACGGCAAAGCAGTCTTTGTCGGTTACGATCCCGGTAAGGAAGCCCTGGCTGGCGCTTTGGCTGCCATGACGATCCTCAAGGACCGCCCCGAAGTCTCCCTGACGGCGATGGAAGACCTGTACAAGATCGTGATGGAAGAGTTCGAATTGCTTCCGTCCGAGCTGAAAGAGGGTTGGGTCATCTCCAAGTCACCCAATTCCCTGGCCGTGGAATTGAACTATGCCGACACATGGCGCAACGGCAAACATGGAATTCCGATCTTCTCGATGGAAGATATGTATGCAGGCAGCCAGATCCTGCAAAACTGCATGTCCCAGATGGGCCTGGTGCCCACCATCGCTTACGATGGCAACATCTTCATCTCCAACGGCATTGGCAACCTGGACGAAGAAGGCCGCTTGTTAGAAGTACCCACCCGGCTGTCCGTCAAAGGCGCATTCAAGTCCGTTGAGGTAATCTGCCGTCATGCCGGGATGCTCTAAACACGAGCCGTTTTTCCCGACCTCATTGTAGGGGAAGGTTTGGGCAGGGCGAAGTGCATCCCGTCTTTTTCGGAATCGCGCTCCCCCTGCCCGACTTTTTATCCCAGGATTGGTTTTTCTGATTCAAACGAGAAACTGTGCGGAGAACAAACATGATGACAAAAGCGTTGGATCGGGTTGTCGATGCGATTGATATCGAAACCTTTTTGTATTGCAAGTCCGAAGACGAAGCCAAAGAACTGGCCGAAAGTTTAGCCAATGAACTTCATTTGCCGCACGGTGATATTGTCTTTCTGGAATTTAAAGCCTGGGGAGCACGCGTGCGGATTCGCAGCTACATTCATCACCCGGGGGACCATTACCGCTGGATGGAAACGCAGGAGGAGAAATGAAAACTGTTTTGCTTGCCCCCCTTGACCCGGTGCATGACAATGCGATCAAATTAATTCAGCGCAGGTTAGCTGAAGCGGGTTATGAAGCGATTTCCATGCCGCCCGGCACCACGCCGGAAGAAGTGGTGCAAAAAGCATTGGTGCACAACGCGGATACCATTCTCGTCAGCCGCACTCTGGGCTACAAAGTCGGCGAAATTCTTAGCCAACTGGTGGACCTGGCCGAGGCAGCTGGTGTGCGCGACCAAACCCGTTTGGGTGTAGGCGGGATGGCGATCACCAAAGAAATTGGCACTGAGCTGGGTTTTGACGGCTGTTTTGTCGGCGAACTGAAGATGGAAGAGGTGATTGCTTTCATAGAAAACCGTGCATCCATCAGCACAGACGGCGCAGATTCCCCCAATTTGCGCAAAAAGCCCGATATCACGGGCGGCTATACTTATGAATTCTTTGATCCGGTGATTGAGAAGCTGCTGGATCAAATCTCCACTCAGGCCATTGACTGGGTTGGCACCAAAACCACCGATGGAATTGAGCGGGCTAAAATTCGCACCGCAATGCTAGAAAATGAAGGCTCGGCGAGCGAGCGGGAAAAACTGCTCGAGCAGTATCTGCGTTATTGTGATGCCGATATCCAGGCCTTTTATCGTTCCAGGCACTTGCCCTCCGGCGTACGCTGGCTGGAACAATCCGAAATCGACGGCGTCTCCAATCTGTTCAATACCAGCCACGAAAATTTCGGCAGCTTGCGGCATGTGGGCAGCAAACCGCTATTTTTCTCCCAATATGGTACCGGCTGTCCTGTGATGGATGTTTTGCACATCAAGGTCGCCGAAGCGTGGGGGATTGACGGCGTCTTTCATTTTGACCCTTCCTGGAATGCCCAACGCGAAGGGCTGCTGGAAGGCTACCTGACCCATGAACATGATGGCACGATCATCACCCTGGAGAACCTGAAATTCATCCATCATTTCCTGGAGCCCTACACGCTGTGGAATGTACGCGGACACCGCGGCCTGAACACCCCCGAAACCCAGGTGCTCGGCCATGCCGCAGGCGCAGATCTGTTCAAGATCAACATCCCGTATGGCAGCACCGGCGGCGGCACCGACCCCGCCCGCCTGACCGTGGATGGTATTTATTCCCTGATGTTGGCCTCCCAATATGGCATTCCTTTTGATATTCCGGGCAATGATGAACTGAGCGGCGTGCCACCATATAAAACCTTCGCCGGGATTTTGATCATGATGGCTCTGGGCCTCAAGCTGGGCGCACGCCCCATTCCCAAACCGCTGCTGTGTTACTCGCCTTATATGACCATCTATGGCCGCATGGACGACAACATGATCGACATGAACCTGGCCAAGCTGGCGGTATGGCGCGACATTGTGGATACACCTTTGTGGCCGGGCGAGCCGGTCGGCTTTATGACCCATACCCCTGACCGGGTACAATCTGCCCTGCAAACCTCTCTGCATGCCACCCTGGCCTCCACCATGGGCGCAGATGCAGTTACCATCGCTTCATCCGATGAAGCCTATTCCAAAGGTCCTATCTCTGTGCAAGCCCGGGTGGATACCCTGCGGGCCGTTAAAGACCAGCTGCGCTTCCAGGGCAGTGTGAAGGCTACCCTTTCCCCCGAAGCGGAGCTGATCAAAGAAGAGATTCACGAGAAGATCACCGAAACCCTGCAGGCTGTGGCAGAGCGGGGCGATTTTGTGGCTTCGATTTATGAAGGGCTGCTGGGCAGCAAGGAGGATGGCCTGTATCCCGGCCGGGTCGGCGCGGGAACGGTGCGTGGATAGATATCGATGAAAACGATCGGCTTTGTCGGAACCGCAAAAAATACAGGCAAGACCACCACTGCCCTGCACGTGCTTAAGCTGGTCAGCGAGGCGGGCATTGTTACCGCGCTGACCAGTATTGGCTATGACGGCGAAAACACCGACCACATCACCGGCTTGCCCAAACCCCGCTATTATGCCGCGAAGGGAATGCTGCTGGCCACTGCCGAACCGTGTCTTGGATATGGCAGTGCAAAGCTGAAAGATCCCATACGCACCGGCTTGCGCACCATCCTGGGCGAGATCATTATTGCCACCGTGGCCGAGCCGGGCTATGTCGTTTTGGCCGGCCCAAATCGCCGGATGGACATCCAGCAGCTTTTGGCAACCCTGGAGAGCCTTGGGGTGGCCCTGACCATGGTGGACGGAGCTTTGAACCGCCTGGCAGCCTTAACCGTGGCGGACGGGCTGGTGCTTTCCACTGGCGCGGCTTATGACGAACGCATCCCTGAATTAGCAGCTCACGCGGCGGCCATAGAAAGCCTGTTTCACTACCCGAAATACTCCTCCGAAGAGACAAGTCATCAAGTAAGTTTTATCGCTCCCACTGGCATCACCCAGCAACTTGCGCTGGGGTCCGTGCTGGAAGCCTCGGCCATGCAGGCGGTAGCAGACTGGTTGAAAAGCAGCCAGGGCGGCACTTGTCTGATCCCGGGTGTCTTCAGTCCTCAGCTCTTTCAGGAAATGCTTCAACAACTTGACCACCATCTGGAAGGCAGCCGCTTTGTTTTCCAAAGCCCGCTCAACCTTTTGGCAGCCGGCAGCCCTGAAATCTGGCAAGCCGGTTTTGCCAGCCTGAAATCGCGGGGCGGTGAAGTCCTTTATCAGGCTCCCCTGCCCCTGTATTTGATGACCGTCAATCCGTTCTACCCCCAATACCTGCAAAAGACGGGCAATTATACGGCCGCGTTTGTCGATAAGGTCGCCTTGTTGCAGCGCACGCGGCAGTTGATCCAGGATACCCCGGTCGTGGATATTCTTCAGCCGCCCTTACCCGATCTCCTGAAAATTTGTGAAATTACCCCGGACATGTTCTCAGATCGACCACAAGCGTAACGTCGCAATCCACTGTTCAGAAAATCACACACCCCATCGCCTTGAAAAATCGCGATGGGGTGCGCTGTATTAGAAAGATGGGGCATGGAAAAAACCGTTCACCCGCCCGGAATCTTCTCATTCAGGAGGATAAAATTGCACAGAATCAACCAGCCATTCTCCATTCACCAGATGGAGATCATAACCATCTACAGATCCCTGGGTATGCACTTCCCTGCCATCTGCATAGACAAACACCCATTTCTCGAAAGTGAAAGCCTGAGCTTGTTCCTCGTTTGAATGGAGATCAAACGAGAGGAAATGACAGGATACCAGTTGCAAGGCCTTCACCCCCTGGCTGGACCACCCGGCGTATTTCTCCTGCATCCGCGCGAACCCCGCCGGGGTGGTAAATTCTTTTAATCCTGCCATGCCCCCTTCTGAAAAAGAAGCATCGACACCCAGATTAAATTTCATCAGCAGGTTTTGAATACGATGGTCTATTTCAAGAAGTTGCTGAAACTCCTTTTGATCGGGTTTGCTGGCGAGCGCAAGCATATGACGGGTACTGGTGGCAGGGAATCGCTGTGGCATATTTACCTCGCATGACTTGGAAAATTGGATCTTTTAATTTTACTACAACACGTATACGATAAAGGAGGCAGAATCCCAGTGATTTTTCACCCTGGTACCCACACAAGTGCCTGCTCAATAAGCCATATGATCAAAAAAGGACTACTTTGATGATTTCAAATCAAATATGCGTTTAGGTAAACCCAGCAAAGCCAAGGGAGTCAAGTGTCTGCTGACTCTTTTTTCAAGCAGCAGAATGATTGCCATGGATTTGGCAATTCGTCCAAGCGTCTTCTTGGAAACGAAAGCGTCCCGCAACTTTATAATTCCACCTCCTGAGTAGCGTACCCCACCCGCCAAATCATCGTCGAATAACACCTTGATTTGCCTTTCCCTTGACTCTCCTTCCTGTCTCTACTAAAATAAGTATATCGTATATCATATATCATTTCTTTTCTCATGGCGTGGGCAACCTGAACGAAGAAGGCCGCCCGCTGGAAGGCCCAACCCCCATCGCCGTCCGCGCCATGTTCAGATTGATCGAGATCATCTCCCGACACGCCGGGTAGATCGACTGACCCAAAAAATCATCAAACAGGGAGAGCCCGGCAATCTATGTCAGGTTCTCTCTATACCCCAACCAGCGAAACACGGCAAAAGATGACCACGCTCACAGCCTCCCTCCTGACGCCAAGTGCAAAATACAAGATTTCCGCGGCAATAAATACCAAGACTTTCTTGTATTGCCAGGACGAAACCGCCAGCGTCCGCCCGACCACTCGTCTGGGTATGGGCGATATGGCGATCACCCGCGAAATTGGCGCAGCCCTCAACATCCTTCCTGAACCCTCTCCAGGGACAAGCATCCACTGCGGCAGCCCGTTGAAGATGATCGTCAGGGGAGACGCGCTGCGCTGGTTACAAATGCCTGACCTCGCCGGTAAGCAGCACATCGCGAACGTCCTGCAAACCTTGCCAGTGTTTCTGATCACGGCCAACCCCTTCTATCCCCGCTGCCTGCGAAAAAATAACAACTATCAACCTGCTTTCATCCACCGTGAACGGCTTATGAAAGAACTGCAAAGATGTGTGCAGCATACCCCTTTTTTTGACATATTTCCTGCACAAAACGGTACAATGGAAGCATGGATTCAACAACACCTTTTCCAACAAGGATCACAATAATATGCCCAAAGACCCCTATAAAAACAATCTCTTCAAAGCCTCGCCTTACGCCAGCAAAACTCCTGTCGTCGGTCGGCTGGTCTGTGTATTAAACGCCGAACTGCCCGAACGCGGTCTCGAATTAAGTCCTTTCCCCTCACGCGTCGTGCTCAAAAATGAGATCCATGAACTCATCCTGACCGACGAAGTGCACGCGCAACCAGGAGCGAGCGTCAATCACATTGCTTACCTCGGTTTCTTCGAAGTCCTGGCAGGCGGCATCTTGCTCAAAGGAGACCAATTGCAGATCAACGGAAGCACCATCGGTCACCTGGCTGGTTTTGATTTCACCCACCTGCCCAACCACATGAATCTGGTCATCCAAACCAGCCAGCCATTGCAGACTGGCAAGGCCCTCGCCCTCCAGTGCGGTGATCCTGTTACCTTCACGTTTATACCCGAACAAGTCGATTAATTCATCCCTGACGCAATCAATAACCTTTAGGAGAAAAATGACAGTCAAACAAAAAATCAAAGTGGCCGTCATGGGCTGCGGGAACATCGGTCAGTACGCACTGAGCGCCGTCAATATCGCTGAAGATATGACCCTCGTCGGCGTCGTCGAGCAGGAAAATTGCCTGACCAACCTCAAACGCACCCATCCTGATCTCCCCGTAGTGTGTGATATTAACCAACTCCCCCAAAAACCCGATGTGGCCGTGTTGGGCATTCCCTCGCGCGAGGTAACGAATATCGCCCCCCGTCTCCTCGCCCAGGGAATCAACACGGTCGACTGTTTCGACATGCACGGCGAATTTTTCATTAAATTAAAAAACGCCCTTGAACCGATTGCCCGAACCAATAACGTGGCAGCCATCATGGGCTGCGGCGTTGACCCCGGCGTCAGCACCATGATCCGTGCCATCTTTGAGCTATGGGCTGCCACCGGCATTTCATACGTCACCTATGGCCCGGGAATGAGCATGGGGCACACTGTGGCCGCCAAATCCTACCCCGGCGTCAGGGACGCCCTCGCCATCACCCGTCCCGGCGAACCCGGCCGGCACAAACGAGAAATTTACCTGGAACTGGAGCCTGGCGCCAGCTTTAAAAAGATCAAGCGCATGATCATGGATGATCCCTATTTCAGCCATGACGATGTGCGTTTCATCGAAGTGGATAAAGTCGCCCCGCTGGTTGATCGCGGCCACCGTATCCACATCTCACGCAAAGGCGGCGCCAGCGGTGTTGATAACCAGCAGTTGGAGTTTGAAACCACCTTCCATAACCCGGCTTCCACCGCGCAGGTCCTGGTCAACGCCGCCCGCGCTGTCACCACCATGTCCCCCGGTGCCTACACTATGCTGGAAGTACCCCTGATCAGCTTCCTCAACGAAGATACCGAATCTCTCCTCCGGCGGGTGTTTTAGCGTCAATGCATTCACACCCGGTGGAGCATCGCGCAATAGGCGCTCAATCCCCCTTTGACAAAGGGGGCAAAAAACAGCAGTGTCTTTCAAGACCGGGAAATATCTATCATTGCGTGCATCCAGGTCTCCTTAAAACAAACAAAACACCCGTAAGAAAATACTTGCGGGTGTTTTGTTTTCCTAATCCCCAATCAACTAATTGACTGATTGGCGTTGTCCTATGACAACCCCAGCACCTGCCCCGTTTCCAGGTCAATATCCACATTATAAAATCCCGGCATCGTCGGCAGTCCGGGCATCGTACTCATCGTGCCCAACAGCGGGTACAAGAAACCCGCCCCCACCGAAGCACGAATATCATTCACCGGGACGCGAAAGCCTTTCGGCACACCCTTTAAAGACGCATCGTGGCTGATGCTCAAATGCGTCTTCGCCATACAGATCGGCACCTTGTCAAAGCCCAGGCGGGTATATTCGGCAATCCGCTCCTCTGCCAACGGGGAATAATCCACGCCGTCCGCCCCATAGATCTCGCGGGCAATCGCCTCAATCTTCTCCTTGATACTCGTTCCTTCCAGCGGATACAGGAATTCAAACGAAGCAGGCTTCTCTGCGGCTTCAATCACTGCCTTTGCCAGGTCTACTGCACCTTCTCCACCCCATTCCCAGTGTGCAGCGATCACCGCCGATTCTGCCCCGCCTTCTTCTACGGCAGCTTTCTGAACCAATTCCAGCTCAGCCTGTGTATCCGTAAAAAATGAATTGATCGCCACCACCACCGGAACGCCATATTTTTTGGCAATCTTGATGTGGTGAAGCATGTTCGGCAGCCCTGCCCGCAGCAAGTCCAGGTTTTCATCCGTATACGCTTTATCCAGCGGTGCGCCAGCTTTAACTTCCGGACCGCCCCCATGCATCTTCAACGCGCGGATCGTTGCCACCAGCACCACCACATCCGGCACCAGACCTGACGTGCGGCACTTGATATCAAAGAATTTCTCCATGCCCATATCAGCGCCAAAGCCGGATTCAGTGACTACATAATCCGCCAGCTTCAACCCAATCATATCTGCCAAAACCGAACTGTTCCCATGCGCAATATTGGCAAACGGTCCGGCATGCACAAATACCGGCGTACCTTCCAGCGTCTGCATCAGCGTCGGCTTGATCGCATCCATCATCAACACGGTTGCCGCACCGGCCACACCGAGATCATCCGCCGTTACGGTTTCCCCGCTGCGGCTCAACCCGATCACGATCCGGCCAATGCGCTCACGCATATCTGCCAATGACGTGGTCAGCGCCAAAATTGCCATGATCTCGCTGGCTACCGAAATATCAAACGCGGTTTTTCGGGTTTTGCCCTTTTCCTTTGGCCCCTGTCCAATCGTGATCCCGCGCAGCATTCTGTCGCTGGTGTCGATCACCCGGTTCCAGGTAATCGTATCAGGGTCAATATCCAGACGCACCAGTTTCGCCCGTTCTTCCGGCATCATAGCTTCAGGATTATCGACTTGAATACCCAGTTTTTTCATGCGCGGGCGCATCTCCAGCGGAATATGGCGGACTCCCTGCTTGTCCAGCGGGAAAAAGCGTTCAAACAGGCGCTCATCACTCATATTGCTTTCATGGAACATACGCGTGTCAATCGCCGCCGCAATCAAATTATTGGCCGCCGTAATCGCATGAATATCGCCGGTCAAATGCAGGTTGAAGTCTTCCATCGGGATCACCTGGCTGTACCCGCCGCCGGCGGCTCCGCCCTTGATCCCGAAAGTTGGACCCTGACTGGGCTGGCGGATCGCGGTCAACACCCGCTTGCCCAAGTGTGCCCCCAGCGCCTGGCTTAAACCCACCGTGGTCGTTGTCTTGCCCTCGCCCAGGGGAGTCGGCGTAATCGCCGTGACATCCACATATTTCCCGTTTGGCACGTCCTTCAACCGCTTCAACACCGACAGATTCACTTTGGCCTTGTATGGGCCGTACAGTTCCAGCTCTTCCGGCAAAATACCGAGTTCTTCTGCTACCAGCGAGATGGGTTTAATCTCCGATTCCTGGGCAATTTCGATGTCCGAAGGAACAGGTGACCGCCGCTTTAATGCAATCGGCGTAAATTTTTTTTCACCTGACGATGCGTGTTCATGATTCATTGGAGTTCCCTTTCTTGAGTTTGTTACCGTGAAATATGCAACAGCACAAAATGAAATAATTTATAAGGTTCATTATATCAAAACCTTACTGACAAAGTAATCATTTTTCGTAATTGTTTAGCGCTGTCTATGGAGAGGAGTGGCGTGTGCTGCTGCGCAGAAGGTGCGCCAGCGTGTTCGATACGATCTTCGCAGCGCACCAATCGTCAAATTCCAAGCCGAAACTTTTCAAACCGCAGGCTAATGTCTGGGGTGTTCAAAAGTGAGCGCACCTGCACGAAGAAAGCTTTCGCTTGTACCTGCCCCCTACAACTGCAAGCAAAACGCCGCAATATTTCCTGCTGTGCGGGAAGTCAGGAGAGGGCCTGCATGCGCCCCCGCGGAGCGCTGGATCCGCCAATCACCAGTTTTCCCTGAAGGATGATCTCTCGTGTCGGGCGCTGCGGGTCTTCAATTCTCTGCAGCAATAATTCAGCCGCACATCTGCCAATCTCGGTTGTCGGTTGTTCAATTAAAGTAATTGGCGGCTGCATCAAGTCCGTCCAGGTCGTTCGGTCAAATCCCGCCAGACCAACCTGTTCGGGAATTTGCAAATTTAATTCACGAATCGCCTGTAAAACCCCTGCCATAAGCAGGCTGTTGGTGGTCAAAATCGCATCCGGCGGGTTCTCACTCACCAAAACTGCTTTCGCCGCTGCATAACCCGATTCGATCCGGGGCGGCATATAACTGCCTGCTATAGGCAAATCACTTTCCTGGAGCGCTTTTTCAAACCCCGCTCTTCGTTCACGACCTGTGGTACTTGCTTCACCAAACAACCCCATAATCCTGCAATACCCGTTATTAATGAGATGTTTTGTCAACCGATAACCGGCGTCCACATTATCAATGCGCACCACGTCAACCTCAAACCCGTTTGCCTGAACAGTCCGGTCCACAATCACCATGGGGGAATGAACGCTAACTGAAGCGATATTTTCAGAAACCTTCCTTGTCGGCGAAAAAATTATCCCGGCAATATTCTGATCCCGCATCAAACGCAGATAACTTGCTTCTTTGTCCGGGTCCTCATCTGAATTACAAAAAATAACCTGGTAGCCTTGATCATAGGCAATGTCTTCCACCGCCCGGCTGATCGCCGTAAAATAGGGATTGCGAATATCCGAAACGATCAATCCAATCGCGTTGGATCGCTGTGAGCGAAGCGTACGGGCTACCAAATTAGGACGGTATCCCAGATTCTCCACTGCCTCCAGCACCTTCTCCCGCAGTTCGGGACGGACATGTGGTTTATTGGATAATACTCTGGATACTGTCGCAGTGGAAACACCAGCAGCTTCAGCGACTTCCTTGATACTCGTCATGATTGTCCTCTACCTCTATAGCATATTTCAAATTATAGCAGGAATAGAAAAACTGGTAATAATCTGGGCATCTGGTTATCAAAACAACACAGCACCACACATCATGGGTCTGTGGCGCTGCCTGAAATCTCTGTTTTCGGTGAACCATATCTGCCTTACTTCAAGCGATGCTCCACGTGCGCCCAGAACCAGGTAACCACTTTCCGGGTTACCCCTTTTCTTGCACCAAACTGTAATTTGCGCTGTACAGCATCCACAGGATACGCCAATATATTCACTTTCGTGCCGCCATCCACTGCTGCCCATTCAATCAACGCATGGGTGCGGTCACCAAGCGTATTCCCCAGGATCGTCTTGGGAAAATACGCCTTGAGTTTCGACTCGTCTTTTTCGACTTTAATGATTTCACCTTCCAGGCCGGCAATTGCACCCTGGATCGCTTGAAAAACCTGTTCTTCAGAATGAGGAAATGTTTTTTCCTCCAGAATATCATACGTTGCCATCCCTTATCCTCTTCCTTTCCGCATGTCCGAAACCTGCTAACCCAGTTCCTCGATCACTACCTGCTGGTAAAGTTCCCGTACCAATTCCGGTCCTCCCACAGTAGTCCCATCCATGCTCGCAGAAGCAGCGCCGCAGGCTACCCCCCACTTCAACGCTTCTTCTACAGCAAAACCAGAGCTCAATGCCCACACCACCCCGCCAACCAGCGAATCGCCTGCGCCAATCGGATTGCTCTCCTCGACTGCCGGGGCAGCAGCCAGCCAGTTCTTCTCTTCCGCAGATAACAAAGCACCGGATTTTCCCATTGAAATAATGACCGCACCGACCCCCATTTGATGAATGTGTCTGGCTGCTTCCACCGCATCTTCAGAGGACTGCACAGATACGCCGGTCAGTTTTTCTGCTTCCTCTGCATTCGGCTTGACCAGATAAGCCCCGGCCTGGCAGCCATACGCCAGAGCAGGCCCACTGGTATCCAGTATGGCATGCGCACCCCCCGCCTCAATGATTTGGATCATCTCGCCATATATGGTTTCGTCGACACCTGGCGGCAGACTGCCCGCCAAAACCCACCAGTCACCAGCCCGGATCAAATTGCGCATTTTTTCCAGCAACTCACGTTGCCGCGCAGATGAAATTTCCGGTCCGGGTTCATTCACCTTCAAATAATGGTCATGGTTGGTGGTGACAATACTGATATTGGTGCGGGTTTCCCCTTCCACCCACACAAAATCCGTTTCGATCTCCAGCGCATGCAAACCTTCATGCAGGATTTCACCACTTTTCCCCCCAACAAACCCTAACGCACATGAGCCCATCCCCATTGAACGTAACATGCGGGACACATTAAATCCTTTGCCGCCGCAATCGGTTTGCCAGCTGATCGCCCGCAGCACAGTATCGTATTCAATCGTAGAGACGGTTAGCTCACGATCCACCGCCGGATTGAGCGTCATCGTGTAGATCATATCACTCCCTGCCTATTCATGATGACAGGCAATACGCAAACAATGCCTTTTCTGCTTCCAGTGTCCAGGAATTCCCCGGCCCTAACTTCGCGGCCACTTCAGGGATCTCAACAGCTAATTCATCCAATCCCAGCAATGGCAAATCATAGAATTGCGGATAAATGACGATCTTCCCTGGAAAACGGCCATCAATCAAGGCTTGATAAGCTTTCTTCACAGTTTTCATGCCGCCAATGGCCGCCACGGAAAGTTCTGGGGAAAGCGCATTTTCCCGAGCGCGATCTAAAACCAGCTTCTGGTCCTCTATTGTCAACCCGGAAGTGCCCGTATATTGGGCATTATGCAAATATACCCTGCTCAAATCCAGCGGCGCCATCGTTCCGCTGGCAACACCAGCAAACAATACCAGCATCCCGTCAGAATTCATCAACGCTGAACCCTCAGCCATCAACTGCGCCACAGGCACACACACCACCACATCATCAGCGCCGCGCCCATCACTGAATTTCATTACCAGATCGTTTAGCCGGCCCTCTTCCTCAGCAGGGTTAACCACTTCCAGCGTTTTCCCCTTGGCTTCCGCCAGAGGAACAAAACGATCTTGCAAGGTCTCCAAACGGGACGCGTTAACTTCCGTAGCAATAATTGTCGCTGGACCATCGGGCTGCTCGATAGCTCGCTGCACGTGCATTTGTCCCATCGGGCCGCCCGCTCCTATCATCACAGCCAGGCCGCCGCCGCGCAATTCACAGCGATTGCGCTGCTCACCATAGGAGGCGGCAATATCATTGGTCTGATTACCCATGAATGAAATATAGTCATAGTGCAAACGGCTGAGATCCAGTTCCACCAGTCCATCCAGTGGGGTCTTTCCGACCAGATTCATCGTCCCGCGTCGTGCAATCACTTTGGCCGCTGCACTCACGCGCTTTGCAGACCGCGGATCAAGCACCACGATGTCATCAAAACCATTCCCGTCAGTAAACCTTTCTGATAATTCAGCAAATTCTTCGTCTGATAACCCATCCCGCACTTCGTAATCCAGGCCTTTTTGTTGCACCAAAAGCTTAACCGCCTGAGGAATATCGGTCAAAATCACCTTTGCTGGGGCATCGAATCCTTGAGAAAACTGATACGCTGTTTCATCACCCGGCTGCCCCAGAATCCACATCACCCCATCCGCTTTAGGCACCAAACGTCTGCGCTGTGTATACGCCGCCAACACACATCCCCACGGCTCCAGCAAAGACGCACCGGCATAACTCATCCCTTCGTCCTCAACCGGCAGCAGGCATTCGCCGGTATCCGTTACCAGAACTTCAGGACCAATCAGATGGTACTGAATCAATCCACCTGGCACAGTATAGCCATACGCCGTGCTCATTCCATTTTGGTAAATATCCGGTTGAACAGCCAGGAATTGACCTGGTTTATAGCGATCCTGCAAATTTTTGCCAACCTCGATCACCGTCAACGACGTTTCATGGCCCAATCTGGTGGGTTCAATCGACATATCGCGATGATACAATTTGGGGTGTTCAGATCCAAGCCGAATGATTTTGAGATCAGAAAAGCACAGACTGACACTATCTACCCGCACCAGCATCTGGTCAGGGCCAGGCTGTGGAATATCCACCAATTCAGGTTCACCATTCCGCCCCATACTATCAAGCCCAGCACCATACAGATTCCATGCCCACGCCTTTTCAGGAACAGAAGCCTTGGCCGCCCTGTAGTCTTTATATTTACTCATTACCATACCTCGTTTGACGACAAAATCGTCTCATATTCTGAATGCAGCCTGGATTACCTTATCCAACCACCACAACCGACTACGCACATCTATTCTGTAGAAACACCTTCCAGCACATCAATCACCTGCTGCGGATCCGCAGTATGGATCAGCAGCTGTAATTTTTCTTCATCCTCAAGCGCTTCAGCCAGACTTTGCAATACATGCATATGCTCATCTGAACTCGATGCAATCCCGATCACCAGATACACGTTCTCGCCTTCTTCCCATTCAACACCATCCGGGATCTGGAGAACAGAAAGCCCTGATCGCATAATATGAGTATAATTTTCATACATACCATGCGGAATGCTGACCCCAACCCCCAGATAAGTAGACATGCTGCGTTCCCGCTCCTGCATGCCCTCGATATACTCAGACGTCACACAACCACCGCTGACCAGCAATTCCCCGGCCAGACGGATTGCGTCCACTTTGTCTTTTGCCTTCGCGCCAAGTTGTATCCGCTCCATCGCCAGCATAGCCATCAGACTGCCCCTTGAATCTCACCATCTTCAACAAATGCCGTAACCAACTTTTCAAAAGCCGGGTCTTTCAAGAAATGATTAAAAGCAACAATCACGGCATTCGGGGCCTTGGCTTTCGCTGAATTAGCTAATCCCTTATGCACAACCACAACCTGCGCATCCGCAGGGATTTCACGTACAGGTTTATGGATCACCTTCACATCCGTGACATTGGCCTTCTTCAGCATCTTCTTGAGTGAATTCACACTCATCAAACTGGAACCCATCCCTGCTTCACAAGCAAAGATGATCTCGCTAACTGCTGAAGCTAAAATTTTTTCTGTCATCACGCACTCCTTTTTCTGTTAAAAAGGGGTGGGGATTCCCCTGAAATCCCCACCTTCAATAGGTTACCGGGAGGGAACGGCCGCCTATCCCAAACCAGGGACGGGTGCTGCTGTTTCTTCCGCAATAATCTCTTCTTCTTCAGCATGTACCGGGTTGACCTTTAATACAAAGGCACCTACCAGGAAAGCAACCACCGCACCAATCACAACACCCGTCAGCACAGCGAAATGCTGACCTTTTGGAATCACCGCCAGATAGGCAAAGATCGAACCAGGCGAAGGTGTCGCTACCAGACCGGCATCCATGATCACAAACCACAGATCAGCTGCCAACCCGCCTGCGATCACCGACAGGAGCATGATCGGGTGTGCCAAAACATAGGGGAAATAGATCTCATGAATGCCGCCCAGGAAATGAATGATCATGGAGCCAGGAGCAGATTCTTTCAACATCCCCTTGCCGGCAACAAAGAAGGCAATCAGCAAGCCCAGACCAGGACCAGGATTGGTTTCAAGCAGGAAATGAATTGCTTTCCCACTCTCTTCGACTGCTGCTACACCCAGAGGAGCCAGCACACCATGATTCAGTGCATTATTCAGGAAGAGGATTTTGGCAGGTTCAATGATAATCGCTGCCAATGGGAGCAATTTGTTGCTGATCAACAAATCAACCAGCTTACCAGCCGCATCGCTGAAGGCCTGTACCACAGGTGCAACGCCCACCATACCGAGCAGCACCAGGATTACCGCCAAAATACCAGCCGAGAAATTGTTGATCAACATTTCGAAGCCCACCGGGATCTTGTCTTCGATTGCTTCATCGATCTTCTTCATCAACCATCCGCCCAGCGGCCCCATGATCATGCCGCCCAAAAACATGGGGATGCTCGCGCCGACGACGACGCCCATGGTTGCGGTCGCGCCAACTACACCACCGCGCACGCCGTGTACCATTTTGCCGCCTGTATAACCGATCAACACCGGCAGCAAATAAGTGATCATTGGCCCTACCAGTGCAGCCAATTTCTCATTAGGAATCCATCCGGTAGGAATGAATAATGCCGTGATCAAACCCCAGGCGATGAACGCGCCAATATTGGGAATGATCATCCCTGCCAGGAACCCGCCAAACCGTTGAAGCTTTTCCTTCATGTACTCTCTCTCCTTTCAGAACCAGAAAAATATTGGATGACAGTGGAACAGCTATTGCTTTGAAACAGTTATGGAAGTTTTGTAATCGATTACAAGATAATAACATTGTAAACGATTACAATTTGAAAGTCAATAACCTGCTGAATATTTTAAGTTTTCTCATAATAAGTAATTTATCGGGGTATTTTAGCACTTTTCTCCGTGGATATAGACCTTATTTGAAGATTTATTCACACATCAATTGTAATCGTTTACTGTATATCGTCAAATGACACCCGGCGGCCTTCCTTTTAAAAACGATCAGCCTTCTCCACGACATGCGAGAAGGCTGATAATTTATTTTTATTTCACGATCTACATCAATTTGCTCCGCCGCAGTCTGAGACTGTTGCTGACCACAAATACGCTGCTGAAGGCCATCGCCCCGGCTGCCAGCATCGGGTTCAAAAACCCCATCGCTGCCGCAGGAATGAGGATCACATTATAGATGAACGCCCAAAACAAATTTTGTTTGATCGTCCGCAGCGTCTTGCGGGAAAGATCGATCGCCCGGGGCACACCCTGCAAATCACCGCTCATCAATACCACCGGCGCCGACGCCATCGCCACATCGGTGCCCGTGCCGATTGCCATACCGACATCCGCCTGCGCAAGAGCAGGCGCATCGTTAATCCCGTCCCCCACCATCGCCACAATCGAACCGGCATCCTGCAATCGTTTCACCTCCGCTGCTTTATCGCCCGGCAGCACTTCTGCCAGCACGGTGTCCACGCCAACCTGCGCCCCAATTGCCTCAGCGGTCTGCTGATTGTCCCCGCTGATCATCACCACTTTCAATCCCATACGACGCATTTTTTCGATTGCCGCGACCGAACCCGCTTTCACTGTATCTGCCACCCCAAACACACCTTTCGGTTCGCCATCCACCAGCACAAATAAGGCCGTCTTGGCTTCCTGCTGCAAACGCTCTGCCACTTCTTCCAGGGAATGCGGAGAGTCAATCAGCCGCTTGCTGCCAACCTGGATCAGTTTGCCATCCACTTCGGCAGAAACCCCCGCACCAACGGTTGCCTGAAAACCAAAAGGCTCGCTCAATACCAAACCGCGATTCCCCGCCTCAGCCACCAGCGCCTCACCCAGAGGATGCTCGCTGACTTTTTCCACCGATGCCGCCAGGCGCAGCAGTTCATCTTCCCCGGGCGCAAAGTCGCCCAGGACAATATCCGTCACAGCCGGTTGACCGCGGGTGATCGTGCCGGTCTTGTCCAGCACAACCACATCCAGCCGCCCGGCGCGCTCCAGCGATTCGCTGTCCTTGATCAAGATGCCGTGCTCTGCACCCTTGCCTGTACCCACCATCACTGCTGTGGGTGTCGCCAGGCCCATCGCGCATGGGCAGGCGATTACCAGCACTGCTACCATATTGATCAACGCCCTGGTGAACACGGTCACTTCAGCGTCTGCGGGCAGCGGAATGCCGGCAAAATACCACACCCCAAAAGTAACCAGTGCGATCCCGATCACGACCGGCACAAACACAGCCGAAATCTGGTCAGCCAGCTTTTGAATCGGCGCTTTGCTGCCCTGCGCCGCCTCAACCAGACGGATGATTTGCGCCAGAGCAGTCTCTTTACCAATCTTGGTAGCCTCGAAGCGCAGCATCCCTACCTTATTCATTGTTGCGCCAATCACAACGTCACCTGGCGTTTTTTCCACCGGCAGGGATTCGCCAGTCAGCATGGACTCATCAATCGAAGAACGGCCTTCAATCACCACCCCATCCACCGGGATCTTTTCGCCTGGCCGCACCAGCACCACATCACCAACAATCACATCGTCTGCGGCTATTTCAATTTCCTGTCCATCACGGACCACATGGGCTGTCTTTGCCCGCAGCTCCATCAATTTCTTCAACGCCTCGCTGGTGCGTCCTTTGGCACGCGCTTCCAGGAATTTCCCCAGCTTGATCAGGGTCAGGATCACCGCCGAAGTCTCAAAATATACATGTCCAGGCAGCCAACCGAACACGATCGGCAGGGAATAAAAATACGCCACCGAACTGCCCATCGCCACCAGCACATCCATATTGGCCGAGCCATTGCGCAGCGCCTTATACGCCGAAACATAATACTGCCAACCCACATAGAACTGCACGGGGGTCGCCAGTGCCAGGAAGAACCAGTTCATCCAGGGATCGTGCGCCCAATGCGGCAGCAGACCAAAATCCCGGCTCATGGAGATCACAAACAGCGGAATCGTGAAAACCAACCCAACTATCAAAAAATGTCGCTGCTGGTCAATCTCCAGTTGGCGCGCCTTCTGTTCTGCATCCTCTACTGCCTCGCCGGTTTCTACAGCCTCAAATCCGGCAGCCTTTACCGCAGCCCGGAGTTCACGCTGGCTGACAACTGTGGGAATATAAACCACCCGCGCCTTCTCGGTAACATGGCTCACCTGCGCCTCCAGCACACCATCCAGGCTTGCCAATGCCTTTTCAAGACGGCGGGCATCATTGTCGTCGCTCATCTTGCGGATCACCAGATCCGCTTCGCCTTCCGCGACATGATAGCCAGCCCGCTCAATGCGGTCCACCAAATCTTCCAAACCAGCCAGTGCAGGATCAAATACCACTGTCGCCCGCTCTGAAGAAAGATTAACGCTGGCTAATTCAACCCCGTTCACCTTCTTTAAATTGCGCTCAACGGTGGCAACGCAATTAGCGCACGTCATCCCGGTAATCGGGAGAGTCATATGTCTTTGTTCTGTCATAGGAACTGCCTTTCAACCAATACTGCTATGTTTCTCGCCCCTTGCAGACATTCACCTGAATCGGTCTGCTTTTTGTCTCCCTTGTTAAAGGGGATGCCGCGGAGCGGCAGGGGGATTTCCTCAGCTATAAAGATTTCTTCAAGACTGGCAGGAAATTTACAAACAGAAATCGGGGCGAGAAGTTCCCGCCCTCTATTCTGACAACTTACTTGCCCGCAGGCGGGTAATTGATCTCTTTTAATAAAGCCACGATCTTCTCTTCCGTTGCCGGATCATCAAAAACAATCGTCGCTTCCTTGCTTTCCGCAGAAACATCCACGGATTGCACACCCGCCAAATCACTGACTTCTGATTTGATCGTATGCACACAGTGATTGCAGGAAATGCCGGGAATCTGATAGGTTACGGTACGCATAATAAAATCCTCCTCGGGCTATCTCATTAAACTTTCGTAGCAGCTTCAAACACGTCAGCGATCTCACGTAGTACCCGCTCGCGCTCTGCGGGGTCCTCACCCTGCACAGCCGTGATCAAACAGGAATTAAGGTGCTGGTCCAGGATCAACGTACTGATCTTGTTCAACGAACCCTGCACCGCCTGAATTTGCCGGATCACATCAATGCAGTATTCATCTCTTTCCAGCATGCGCTGAATCCCGCGCAAATGTCCCTCGGCCGTCTTCAATCGTTTGATCGTTTCACTATGGTCATGACTGTGCATCTGCTGCCTCCTCGACACCCCCCCCCATAGGGGGTGGGTTAAATCCAGTATACACGAAAATTCAGATAATGTCAATCCTGTTTTTCCTCGTATTTTTCCTCGGAATCACCTTGAGGATGCATTCGCACGCCTACGGCGAACGCACCAATCAAAGTCTTCTCAAATAATCAACTGCATATCCCGGTAAACAAATTCGGCAAACGCCTCCCCCAAAAACGCTGTTTTTTTTAGGAGAGGTCAGGGTGGGTGTGTTTTCCAGCCGTATACCTTGCAGACCCAATTTCCTCTTGCCCCATCACAACCTCTCCTGCTATACTGATGAAATGTCAGAGAATCTATCCCCCCACCTGCTCACCCTGATCCGCCTGACCTCAACCGACCTGCCGCCAGATGTTGAAACCGCCTTGCAGGTTGCCAGTAAAAATGAAATACCCGGCACGCCCGCCCATGCCGCCTTGCGCACCATCCTGCACAACGTTGACCTTGCCCGCCGCAATGGCACCCCCCTCTGTCAGGATACCGGCACCCCCACCTTCTACGTTGCCTACCCGGAAGACTATTCCCCCCACGCGCTGCGAGACGAGATCCGGCAGGCTATCGCCGCAGCCACCCGCCAAGCCCTCCTCCGACCCAACGCCGTTCATCCCGTCAGCGGAGAAAACACCGGCAACAACCTCGGCGGCGAATTCTTCCCCCCCATTCACTTCACCGAAGCTCAGGACGACACCCTGACCATCGACCTGATCCTCAAAGGCGGCGGCTGTGAGAATGTGGGCACACAATACAGCCTGCCGGACACAACCCTGCAAGCTGCCCGAGATTTGGACGGCGTGCGCCGCGTGGTGCTCGATGCAGTCTGGCAAGCGCAAGGTCGCGGCTGCGCCCCCGGTGTGCTGGGTGTCGCCATCGGCGGCGACCGGGCCAGCGGTTATCAGGCTGCCAAACAAGCCCTGCTGCGCCAGCTTAATGCCCCCCATCCAGATCCGCAAATCGCGGAACTGGAAAATGAGTGGCTGTCACAGGCCAACCAGCTCGGCATTGGACCGATGGGCTTCGGCGGGAACACCACCTTGCTGGGAATCAAAATCGCCGTTCTCCATCGTTTACCCGCCAGTTATTTCGTCAGCATTGCTTATATGTGCTGGGCATATCGCCGCCGCCGCTTGTCGCTGAGGCGCGGTCTGGCGCTTTTCACATGAGGTCGGATGGATCATAACCTGACATTCCCCCTGAAAGATGAAGATGTGCTTGCCCTGCATCTCGGTGACGAGGTATTGCTCTCCGGCTACCTGTTGACCGCCCGGGACGCTGCTCACAAATGGCTGTTGGAAACCTTCATCGAAAATTCGCATCCCCCCTCACCTGAAGATCAGAACATCCGTAATACCATCGCCCCATTTCTCGACCACGGCGCCATCTACCATTGCGGGCCAATCATTTCCGGTGAAATCGCCCCCAACGGCAGCATAAATCACATCAAGTTTATTTCCGCAGGCCCCACCACCAGCATCCGCGAAGAAATTTATACAGACAGGCTCATCAAGCACTTCCACGTCTCGGCCATCATCGGCAAAGGCGGCATGGGTGCAAATACCCTCGCTACCTGCCAACAAGTGCCCGCCGTCTACCTGCACGCTATCGGCGGCGCAGGCACCCTCATCGCCCAAACCGTGCAGCGCGTGCAGGCAGTCTACAAGCCCGAATTTGGCATCCCCGAAGCCATCTGGATCATCGAAGTCAAAGCCTTCCCCGCCATCGTCACCATGGACGCCCACGGCCGCAGCCTGCACACCCGGGTTGCCGAGCAATCCCGAGAAGCTTTGGAGAAATATCTTCCCCTTAAATAGAAAATTCCCCTCTCCCAAGTCTGGGAGAGGGGTCAGGGGTGAGGGCTTTTGTTTTAATGCCTGAAATGCCTCACACCCGTCATCACCATTGCCATGCCCGCCTCATCCGCAGCGGCAATCGACAAATCGTCGCGCATGGACCCGCCCGGCTGAATGATGGCCGTGATCCCGTACCCCTTTGCCGCTTCCACCGCATCCGGGAAGGGGAAAAACGCGTCCGAAGCCATCACCGTCCCGCGGGCATGCTCCCCCGCACGCTGGGCGGCAATATGCACACAATCCACCCGGTTGGGCTGGCCGCCGCCGATCCCTACCGTAGCTGCCTGATTGGCAAACACGATCGCGTTGGATTTGACATGCTGCACCGCCTTCCACGAGAACCGCAGCGCCTGCCATTCAGCCTCTGTTGGCTGGCGTTTGCTAACCACCTGCCATTCGGTGCCCTGTGGGTCGCCCATGTCCACGCTCTGGCGCAGCACCCCGCGCACGATCGAGCGCATTTCCATGTCCGGTTCAACAACCACATCCGGCATCTCCACCAGGCGGCACTTTTTCTTCTTCGCAAAGATTTCTAATGCGCTCTCGCTGAAACCGGGGGCAATCACACATTCAATAAACAGCTCCTGCATCGCAGCAGCCACATTCCCATCCACCGCCCGATTCACCGCGATCACGCTGCCGAAAGCCGATACCGGATCACTTGCCAGCGCCTGCTGATAAGCCAGCACCAGATTTTCATTAACAGCCACCCCGCACGGGGAAAGGTGCTTGATGATCGCAATCGCCGGCTCGTCATAACTGACCGCCGTGCGCCAGGCCGCGTCCAGATCAAGCAAATTGTTGTAGGACAATGCCTTACCCTGCAATATCTTGCCGCCCAACGGCCCTATCCCGACTTCATACCCGTACAGCGTCGCCTGCTGGTGACCATTCTCCCCATAACGCAGCTCCTGCACCGGGAAAAGTTCAATTTGCAGGCTGTCTGCGCCGGAAAGATAGGCATGAATCGCCCTGTCATAATTTGCTGTGCTGGCAAACCCTTTAACCGCCAGTTTGCGGCGTTCAGCTTCACTTAAATTGCCATTTTTCAACCCTTGCAATACCCCCGCATAATCCCCCGGATCGCAAACCAGTGCCACCCTGGCGAAATTCTTCGCCGCCGCGCGGATCAAGGCCACGCCGCCAATATCGATTTGCTCAATCGCTCCCGCCAGGGTCACATCCGCTTTGGCAATCGTTTCCTCAAAGGGGTACAAATTGACCGCCACCAGGTCAATTTCCGACCAGCCCTGGGCATCGAGTTGGGCATTATCATCATCGCTCGAGCGCGACAGGATCCCGCCATGAATGGCCGGGTGCAGGGTCTTCACCCGCCCGCCAAGGATCTCCGGCGAGCCGGTATAGTCTGATACCTCAACAACCGGCAAATCAGCTTCACGCAGTGTGCGTGCCGTACCGCCGGAGGCGATCAAATCCCAACCCAGTTTGTCCAGCCCGGCAGCAAATGCCACCAGACCCGTCTTGTCATATACAGATAGCAATGCTTTTGGCATGATGTTCTTCCCTTTCCCCTTTAACGGTAAATCACCTGGTTACGTTCCGGCCCAACAGATATCCAGCGCACGGGTACGCCGCAATGGGCCTCAATCGCCAGCACATACTGCTGCGCCGCCTTCGGCAAATCCTCCCATTGGGTAACGCCCATAATATTCTTGTCCCATCCCTGGAAGGTTTCATAGATCGGTTCAATTTCCGTTCGCGCCAGCAGCGGAGAAATAACGTTTGCTGCCGGTTGATAGGCCGTACAGAATTTGATCTGCGGGATTCCCGAGAGCACATCCAGCTTGGTCAGGCCCAGCTCAGTCACCCCGTTCATCCGTACCACCCGTTTGAGCAGCACCCCGTCCAGCCAGCCAATCCGCCGGGCGCGGCCTGTCGTGGTGCCGAACTCATCCCACTGCTGCGAACCATCCCCACGGAGCATGCCCGCCATCTCCCCTTCTACTTCCGTCGGGAACGGACCCGAGCCAACCCGTGTTTGAAAAGTCTTGACGATCCCCACCACGCTCATCTTGTCCGGCGTGCCAATCCCCAGTCCTACCAGGGCGTTGGCTGCTGAGCAGGAAGAACTCGTCACAAAGGGATACGACCCATGATCGATGTCCAACAGCGCGCCCTGCGCGCCCTCGGCGATCACGTGCCGCCCCGCGTCCAGCGCGTCCATCACGATCGCTGATGTGTCGGCAACGTAAGGTGCCAGGGTACTGGCATAGCCCAGATATTCCTCCACAATCGCAGCCACGTCCAGCACTTCAGCGCCGTACAGTTTTAACTCTCGATTGGCTTGCTCAAGATTCTGCATGAGCCGTTCTTTGAAGAAGTCCAGATCAAGCAAATCATGGTACTGGATGCCGGAGCGGCGTGCCTTGTCCACATACGCCGGGCCAATCCCGCGAGCCGTCGTGCCAATCTTGGCCTTGCCCAGGCTGGCTTCCCGTGCCCTGTCCAGGGCCATGTGCGCCGGTGTGATCATGTGCGCCGCATACGAGATTTTCAAACGGTCAGGATTGACCACCACACCGGCTGCCCGCAGGCTGTCCATCTCGCCCAGCAATACCAGCGGATTGATCACTGTGCCGCTGCCAACCACCCCCACCGTCTGGGGATAGATTAATCCCGAGGGGATCAAATGCAGCTTATACACATCCTCACCAATCCGGATCGTATGCCCGGCGTTATCGCCGCCTGCAAAACGCGCCACCACATCAGCCTGGGCCGACAGCAGATCCACAAACCTGCCCTTGCCCTCATCACCCCACTGGGTGCCAATTACAATTTGAAGTGTCATCTCTTCCTGCCTTTTATAGATTTTATCATTGCGAGCCCGTAGGGCGTGGCAATCTCCTTCACACCCAGATGAAAATCAATTCTGCTTACAAACCATCCCTCTGATTTCAGCCGCCATCTGCCGGGCGCGCTGAGGCGCCCACCCCAAATACGTAGACGGATCAAACATCTCCGCCAGATCATCATTACTGACGAATTCCCGCACCTTCGCATCCGCGCTGATCCATTCCTGCAACAGATTCTCGCCGCCAGCCAGCATCACATCCCAGGCACGTAGCGAATGCTCCCGCAGCACCTCATGGAATACCTGCCGGTCGCCGCCTTTTCTGGCAATCGCCATCAGCACCTTCTCCACGCTGGCAAACGGCGCAAAACGGGCAAAGTTACGCCCAATCTGCTCCTCATGCACCACCAGGCCAGACACGATCTTGATCGCCGTACCCAACAGTTCATCGCTGATCAAAAAAGCTTCCGGCATAGCTGTGCGCATATTCGCGCTGTCATCCAGCGTCCGCTCCAGCAAAGACAGGGCGGCATTATCCCAGGCCACACGCGGGTACTGCGCCAGCATCCGCGCCAGCGAGTTCATTTTTTCAGCGTTGATCGGGTTCTTCTTGAAAGGCATCGCCGAAGACCCCACCTGTTTCTTGCCAAACGGTTCGCTCAGATCAAAAATGACTGGCGACTGTAATACCCGCACATCAAAAGCCATCTTATGCAAAGATGCGCCCAGTCCGGCCAGCGCGCTCAAAACCGTGTAATCCTGTTTGCGGGTGTAGGTCTGAGTCGTGATCGGGAAAAACGAGAATCCCAGCAACTCCGCCAGGCGCCGGTCAAATGCCTCCACATGCTCTTCCCCCAGCACCTCAAGGAACGAAGCCCCCGTACCGACCGCTCCCTTGAAGCCCTTTCCCTTAAGCCCGGCCTGTACCGCACAGAGCTGATCCCAGTCCATCATCAAATCCTGCGCATACACCGCCAGCCGGTACCCAAGTGTGGTGGGCTCTGCAGGCTGTAAATGGGTAAACCCCACCACCGGCAGATCTGCCCATTGCTCAATTTGCTCGGCCAGCGCATTCAGCAATTCCAACAGTTTGCCCTTCAACAACGCCAGCGCTTCCAACTGCACCATCACCAGAGCATTGTCCTTCACGTCCGAGGAGGTCGCTCCCAGATGAATGATGCCGGCCCCCGCCGGGGCCTGCTCACCGAAGCATTTGATCTCGGCCATCACATCGTGATGAATTTCCGCTTCGATCTCATGGGTGCGTTGAATATCAATATCGTCCTGATGCTGGCGCAAGGCTTCCCATTGCTCAACAGTCACCAGCCCGGTCTCATGCTCCACCTGCGCCAGCGCCACCCACAGCCTGCGCCAGGAGCGCAGCTTGTGCGCTTCGCTCCACAGCTTACGCATGGCTTCAGACCCGTATCGCCAGGAAAACGGGGAAAGATAATGCTCAAATGCTTCCACTGACAGCCTCTACTTGAAAATTTGGGTTATATCCTAATTTTACCAGTCCTGAACATAAAGAAGAACCGCATTGAGGTTTTCTTGTCTTTTTCACATTCACAATCCAGCCTCAAGAAGCAACTGCGCCGTCTTAGCATCCGTTACCAGCACATCCACCAGTTTGCCAAGCAGTGCTCCCCGGATCGCGTTCACTTTGCCTTCGCCCCCTGCCACACCAATCACCCGCGGAATGTTGCGAATCTGCTCAAGGTTCAGCCCCACCAGACGATTACTCACCTCATCTGCTACCGGCCTGCCATCCTTGTCGAAGAAACACAACGCAATATCCCCCACCATCCCTTTGGCTGTCAGACGTTCCAGGTCACCTTCATCCAGAATTTGCTCACGAAAAACGACACCGTCCTCCGTTGGCGCGCCAATCCCCACCAGGGCGATATCGCTGGCCGTGGCCGCCCCCAGCACCTCTACCACCGCTGAAACCTGCATCAGCGCGTCGCGCACTTCTTTTCGTCCCACATATCCCGGCGAAGCCAGCAGCAGCGGCTTTGCCCGCAGCCGGTTGGCGATCCTGCGCGTCAAATCCACCGCATTGGTCGGCGACCCGGGGCCAGACAATCCCCCCAATCCCTGCACCACCTGTACTTCCGGCCAGGATTCCACCGGCATGGCATCCACCACCGCCGCCAGGGTGCTGCCCCAGGTGATCGTGACCCTGGAATTCTCATGCAGACTGCGCAGCAGACATTCCGCTGCCGGATAGCCCAGCGCGCGACGAATAGACTCCGGCCCGTCATCTTCTGGCGTGACGACGATCGCCTCATCCAGCCCGAACAGCTCTTCGAGGCGCTGCTCCAAATCCGCATGCACCGGCTCCATCGGATAGAGCGTGATCTGCACAATTTGCAGATCACGCGCCTGCTTCAGCAGGCGGGAAACCTTCATCCGCGAAAGGCCGTAGCGTTCGCCAATCTGCTTCTGGGTCAAGCCATGCTCATAATACGCCTGAGCAATCTTGAAAAGCAGCCTGCCCAAAGCGGGTTCAATAGTGATACCATTTTGCAAATCAATCCTTTGTTCATTCTTGTTCATCTGAACATTTTAGCAAGTTTCAGCCTTAAGTGTCAATCATTTCAACGAAGAATCTAAAAAGTGGTTTTTATTACCGGTAGTTTTCCATTACGATGTTCTTTCTGATCACTCATCCCTACGCCCTGGTTACTCTCCATGTATAATATGGAATATCCACAGAAATCACCTCCCCCACAGGACAAAACCATGATCTTTCTCTATTTTTCCATCCTTTTTGGTACCACACACTGGGTCTTCGTCCTGCAGGAAAACCGCATCGGCATCCTCATCACCAAACCAGCCATGATGGTCTCCCTCATCCTGTGGGAAATCGTTTACGGTCAGGCCTTCCTCCTGGCACAATGTGCAGCCAGCCGCCCGATGCTCTGGTTCCTCATCGGCCTCACCCTCTGTACCATCGGGGATGTCTTCCTCATATTCCGCGAAAAGCATTTCATCAAGGGATTGGCCGCTTTCCTGCTCGGGCATATTTTTTACGTGATTGGTTTTGGCACCCTCATCCCCATCGGCGCTTCCTGGCCCTTCGCCCTGGGTGTTGCCGTCGTAGTCATTCTCTCCGGCATGATCATCTTCAGGAAACTGTACGCCGGCATGGTTGCCAATGACAACACCAAAATGATCCTGCCAGTGGCCTTTTACACCATCATCATCTCAGCCATGCTCTACTCCGCCATCATGACCCACCCCGTATGGCGATCGCGCTTCACACTCTTCCTCAGCCTCGGCGGGCTATTGTTTTACATCTCCGACGTGATCAACGCCTGGGTGCAGTTTGTCGGTCCCGTCAAACGCCACCGCCTCAAGATCATGACCACCTACTACATCGCCCAGCTTTTCATCGCCATCGGCGCCACCATGCACTTCCTTACCGGGCTGTAACCGCAAACCTGACTGTTGAAACTGGTGCAGGCAACTCAAAGCAGCGTTGCTAAAGAGAGCATATCCAATCTATCCTGCCCTTCGACAGGCTCAGGGCTCGTTAGCGCAGGCTGAGCTTGTCGAAGCCGGAGCGGACATACCCCCCCCCAGAGCGCAGGCTGACCCTGCCGATATCATACCCAAATGGGTAAGCCGAAGCGGATTTCCAGCACACATCCTCCCCATTGATCGCACTCCTGCTCGTGTGATTTGCGGGCAAACACTTACGGCAGCATGATCCTCTTCCTGACCTTCTACCGCATCCTCTATAGCGTCAACAAAGCACGGCAGGCAAAACTATCGGAATAGCATATGCAAAAAATATAATCGCGGGTGGGGTTCGAACCCACAAGGTGTTTTCCGGGGGATTTTAAGTCCCCTGTGAAATGCCCTTCATCATATACCCCCATATCTGGGGGGCATTCCTATTTTCGATACATTTTCGCATGTAACTACCCAAGCCTTGATAGATTTCCCAAACGCAATTCAATTCTTTTTCAGTTTGATCCTCGCACATTTCCCTAACTGAAGTGTCGCCTTCAGGGTTGTTGGCCAGTGGCGGGTCTTTGGGTAACCATTTAGCACGGCCTTTGAGAGCAGCTTTAGCTTCTTCACTTATCATTGTTTCACCCCGCCTACTGAATAGTAATCTTCACCATCCACTGGAATGATTTCTTAAAGGTTCTATGGCATTCGGGTAGCTTCACGACATCCAGGAGTCATGCCGTAATACTCAAATTGTTGTTTATCAACATTAATAGCAACAATCTTTAACCATACATGTCCTCCCTGGGAAACAACAACCGTATCTTTGTTAATCCATTGTAAATGGCCAATTGGCCTGTTAGTCACTGCTCCAAATTTAACTTCATAATACTTTCCAGATTCATGATCGTCTAAATAAAGTTTGCTACAATCTTCTGGATAACATCCAACAAAAGCAGAACGGCTATTATCAACATTGTCAGCACGTTCATAATAGTAATATGATTCTGGGTCTGGTAATGCTGTTATTTCAGTAAATCTTAATGTAGAAACCTGCATACTTGATTCTATTGGCGTCGGGCGAACTGTTAACAAGTTCTTATTATCTTTGACGCAAAACCTGGGGAATAACTCATCAATTATCAAGATGATTTCATCGTTTGTGCTATATGATAGGTTTAATGGGGTTGGCAATCTCAACCATTCAATTGTAGGGGTAAGAGCTGTCGGTACAGGTGTAGACGTTGGCAATGAAATCATTGATGGAACTAGTGATGGTTCCATGGTCTCTACTGAAATGGTATTTGACACAGGCGCACAAGACACCAAAATGAAAGCAGCAAGAAAAACCTTCGCAATGTTTTGTATTCTCATTGATTACTTTCCTGTGTAAGGCAATGCTCAACTATTGGATATTCGGCAATCGTTCTTTGTGCCCCGTCCCTACTGAGTAACATCTTTTTCTTTGTTATGGAAATAAGTTGGATCATACCAATCATCAAAACAATAATCAGCAATTTTGGGGTATTGCTCAACGGGAATCCCAAATCCCAGGAATTCTTTCGTTACCCCCTCTAAATCAGGAATATTACCATTTATTGTTCTGAATCTGAAATAAATTTTGTATGGCTCCCCATAGCCACCACACAACAGATCATTATTGACTTCCATTTCAAAGATGTCCTTTTTATCATCTAAGAATAATGGCACATCATTAAAGCCAGAAATCCGCCACAAGTCCAAATCTGTTTTATTTTCATCAAGTCTACCATCCAACACGACAATATCTTCTCGAGCAATATCAGACCGCAAAAAGACTTCCCAGAATACTTCTTGGATTTTATAAACTTCCTGCCCGGTATTTCGTATTGAAATTATCACTTTCGCTTTATTCGTATTAGAAGGCATAGCTCGATAATCACCCCGATGTACAATAGAAACATCGTAAAACTTTGGTTTATTCAATACTTTAGGCAATGCGTAAATTGCTAAAACAAGAAGAACAATATCTGCTGCTAAGTTTTCTATAAATCCCCTGAAAAAGTTTTCACCATCGGATATCACCAATAGAATAACTCCAATAATTACAATTATTGGGATCCCAAAGTTTGTTAGCATCTTTTCAATTTCCTTTATTTTTACTTTATGGCGATATTGGCTAATTGACAAATGAATGCTAATACCTGCAAATCCGCCCAAATGTTTTTTCAAGAATTTCAGTACAGGATATGGAATCTTTTCTATTTCTCTTCCATAATAACTCGCAATTAGACAAAAATAGGGCAGCGCCCTTGCGGGAAACTGCCCAAGGG
>CAYURM010000036.1:0-37346 GCA_964447155.1 uncultured Anaerolineaceae bacterium | reverse complement strand
TCTTTGTCCATGCCTTAAGATTACCCGATTTTTGCCTCTTTTGCGTAACATCAGTCAATAAGGCAAAACATGAAATCGTGAGTATCTGCACAACAGGATCCTATTTTGGCGAGGAGGTTGTCTGTCGGTTGATGAGATAGACGCTTTGTTGTTCCTGGACAGCATTTTTTTTCGGGTTTTCGAGTTTTTCAAGGAGTAATTGCATGCCGCGCTGGCCGGAATCAAACAATGGCTGGTAGATGGTGGTGATTTTGAGATATTCTGCAATTTCAATATTATCAAAACCAATCAGGGAGAGATGATCAGGGATACGGATGCCGAGACCCTGGGCGGCTTCCATGATGCCCCAGGCGGTCGTATCACTGTAGGCAAATATGGCGGTAGGGGCATCGTCCTGGCTGAGCATGTGGTGAGCGAGGTGCTTGGCTTCCAACCGGCCGTGCTCGTCTTCAGCGTAGTATTTTTCCACGAAAGGTAACCCCGCTTCTTCCAGGGCGAGCCGGTAACCGTGATATCGATCGCGGCTGGAGGAGAAGCGAAAGGGGGTGTCATAGATGTCGCCGATATAGCCAATTTTCTTGTGCCCCAGGTCAATCAGGTGGCGGGTGGCCATTTTGCCGCCTTCAACATCATCAATGAATACCTGATCCAACATGTTGAGTTCAGGGTGGATGGCGTCGATGAGGACGATGGGAATGTCTGCGTTGGAGAGAAAATTCACTTCGCTGTCCATGGGGGGGAGGGAAATGATCAGCACGCCGTCAGAGCGTTCGCGGCGGATGACATCTTCAAAGATTGAGTTTCTTTGTTCGGGCGTTTGGACGGAATGGATGACCATATCGTACTGGCTGGGCGTCAGGGCTGCAATCACGCCATTCAGGCGTTCGATATAGGAGGGACGGGTGAGGAACGGCAGAACGACCGAAATGGTCAGGGTTTTGCCGAGAGACAACTTGCGGGCGGTCAGGTTGGGGGAGTAGTTGAGGGTTTGCACCACCTCAAGGACGCGCTGGCGGGTGGCTGCGTTGACGAGGGGGCTGTCGTTCATCGCGCGGGAGACCGTTCCGGGAGAAACGCCTGCTTCGCGGGCTACATCTCTGATGGTTACTGGTGTCAAAATTTCCTCACTTGTTATGCAACCGGTTTAATTAAACCGATTTAATTGTACAGGGTTTGGGGAGGTTTGTCAACAGGGGGATGGCCCTCTCTTGAAATTCCTGCATCGCAGGAATTTCCTTCTCTCCCGACGAGCGGGAGAGGAGGGGGGAAGCATGGGGTGAATTTTTGAGCGGGAGTGGTGTTTGAGATGAGGGGGCGGACAGGTTAGACAGCATGACTGTGAGGGTAGACCTTGTCCCTGCGCTACCCTAAAAAAATGAAACTTTGGACGTAATTTCAATGGTTGCATCTTCCTGCCAGACAATCGATTTAGCACACTGGGGTGCGGACAGGTTAGCAACCTGTCTACAAAAAAACAGCCCGGATATATAATCCGGGCTGTGAGGTGGCTGGTTGGAGGGGTTAGATCTTTAACCAGAGGTATTGGTAGGGCGCTAGGGTCAGCTTTTCGCTGCGGGCGATGGGTTTGCCGCTGAGTAGGTCCACAGGCTGGTCTGAATTGTTTAGTTCAGGGGGCGTTTGGGCGGTTTGTGCCTGGTCAGTGAGATTTTGGAGGACGAGGATGCGCTCTGCGTTATCCGTGCGCCACCAGGCGGCGATGGCATCGTTGGCGACGTCGGCCCATTGGAAAATGCCCTGGCCGAAGGCGGAATGTTGTTTGCGGATGGCGATCATGTGGCGCATGGCATTAAACAGGGAGGCGGGGTCGGCTTTAGCGCTGGCGACGTTGACTTTTTCGAGTGGGTAATCCGTGGTGGAGATAACCGGGGCATAGAGTTGATCGGGGGCGGCGTTGGAGAAGCCGGCGTTGGGGGTAGCATCCCACTGCATGGGCGTACGCACGCCGTTGCGGTCAAACAGGTCGATGTTGTCGCCCATGCCGATTTCGTCGCCGTAGTAGATGAATGGGGAGCCGGGCAGGGTGAAGAGGATCGAGTTGGCGAGTTCCAGTTTGCGCTGGTCGTTATCGAGCAGGGGGGCCAGCCGACGGCGGATGCCGAGATTGAGGCGCATTTTGGGGTTGGGGGCGTATTCCTGCCACATCCATTGGCGCTCTTCTTCGGTGACCATTTCGAGGGTTAGTTCGTCGTGGTTGCGAAGGAAGACGCACCACTGGCAGCTTTCGGGAATTGGCGGTGTCTGGTCGAGGATCTCCACCATTTTGCTGCGGTCCCCCTGGCGAAGGGCCATGTAGATGCGCGGCATAATGGGAAAGTGGAAGGCCATCTGGAATTCATCCCCGTCGCCAAAGTAGGGACGGACGTCGGCAGGCCATTGGTTGGCTTCGCACATGAGGATGCGGCCAGGGTAGTTGTGATCGATGAAGCCGCGTAGTTCTTTCAGAAAGGCATGGGTAGCGGGAAGATTTTCGCAGTTGGTGCCTTCTTCTTCAAAAAGATAGGGAACGGCGTCGGCGCGGAAGCCATCTACGCCCAGGTCGAGCCAGAAGGAGACAATATCAAAGATTTCCTGCTTGAGCCGGGGACATTCGTAGTTGAGGTCTGGCTGGGAGGAGTAGAAGCGGTGCCAGAAGTACTGGCCGGCAGTTTCGTCCCAGGTCCAGTTGGATGTTTCGGTGTCGATAAAGATGATGCGGGCATCTGCATATTTCTGGTCGGTATCACTCCAGACGTAATAGTCGCGGTAGGGGGAGTTTTTGTCCTGACGGGCGGCCTGAAACCAGGGATGCTGGTCAGAGGTATGATTGAGGACCAGGTCGGTGACGACTTTGATACCATGGGCGTGGGCGGCAGCGAGGAGGGCGGAGAAATCCGCGAGGGTGCCGTAGTCCGGATGAATATTCGTGTAGTCAGCGATATCATAGCCGTCGTCCCTGAGCGGCGAGGGGTAGATGGGGAGCAGCCAGATGCAATCAACGCCCAATTCCTTGAGATAATCCATTTTTTGGGTGAGGCCACGTAAATCGCCATTGCCGTCGGCATTGCTGTCTTTGAATGCGCGGACGTTGAGTTCATAGAATATTGCGTTTTTATACCATTGTTGTTCCATTGTGTCATCCAATCCTGTTCTGAATAAGTGAAATCGGTTTTGATGGCTTGACTAGGGAAGAGAAAAAATCCTGCGGTGTGAGGATTTTGTTCGTCCTCATTTGTGTTTAGGGGAATTGGGTACCGATGAAAGTCGGTATTCCAAAGTATCGTAGCCGAGGATATTGTAATGGATAAAAGAGAAAATTGCGAATATTGTTAAAAGGATTGGTCAGGGCTGTGAACGCCAGGGAATGTCTTTATCGACTTGCGGGGGATTGAGCCAGGCCAGAAAGCGGGCGGGTTTTGGTTTTTCCTGGGGAGGTTGATCAAAAGCGACCAGCAGAAGGCTGATGGCTAACATGGCGGCGCCAAGCCATTGGGACCAGTAGAGTTGATCGCCCAGCCAAATGACAGCGACCAATACGGTAACGAGCAGTTCGCCGAGGCCGAGCATGGCGGTCTGGACGCTGCCGAGGTGTTTGATTCCGAGGAAAAGGGTCAGGCGTGAGGCGAAGGTGAAAAGGGTCATGCCGATGATCGGCCACCAGGCGTAGGTGAGCAGGGGCAGTTGGCGGTCAAAGAGGATGTAGGCAATGGTGACAGTGAGGGTCATGGAAAGCAGCGTGTAAAGGGTGACGGTGGGGGCGGGAACTTCATAGAGGACGCGCTGGTTGATGAGGAGATGGAGAGCATACAGGATGGCGGAACCGATCATCAGGAGGGCGCCGAGCATGTCGAGTCGCTGTCCTCCCGCGCTGACCAGCAGGACCACTCCGATCGTGGAGACGACCAGGCGGATGAGGGTGGTTTTGTGAATATGCTGGCTGTCGAGCAACTGCCAGAGGACGAGAAAAAGCGGATAGAAAGAGTACAAAAGGTGGGCGATACTGGCATCCAGTCGAGCCAGGGCAGTGTAGTACAAAATGGATCCGGCCCCGTTGATGAATCCCGCCAACAAACAACCGATGAGACCGACCGGATAGATGAATAAATATTTTCGTTTGAAGAAGAACATCACCACAAAAAGCAGAAGAGCGGCGCCGGCTGTGCGCAGGGTAACGACGGTCAGAGGTGTGAAGCCAGCCAGGAGGGAATGTTTTCCAAAGATTGGGTTTAGACCGAGGAATACGGCTGAGGCAATAGCCGCATACACCCCGAGATTTTTTTTCTTCATACCTGGCGATACCCTTTGATGTACTGCTTGTGAGTTGGCTTTATTTCAACAGCGAGCGGACTTCATTTTCCAGATCATCGCTTAAGAAGTTTCCTTTTTGCAATAGTAACTGGATATGTCCATTCAGGCGTTTCTTTTCAGCCACGGTTAGTTCCTTGGCGGTGACGACGATGATGGGGATGTCCGCAGTTTGTTGATTCTTTTGGAGGGCGTCCATGACATCAAAGCCGTCCAGTTCGGGCATCATTAGATCCAGGAGCACCAGGTCAGGAAGCTCTGTGGTGATGATGTCAATTGCTTTGCGCCCGTTATCAGCTTCAAATATGGTGTATTCCCCCTGGGATTGGAGAATGCGGCGGATCAATCTACGGGCATCTGCGTTGTCATCTATGATGGCGACGCGCGGGTAGCGTGCGCTGGTGATCTGGTTGATGGCGGCGAGCAGACCTTCCTCCGGCTCGTCGTTTTGATTGGTCAGGTCAACCGAGCTTCCCAGTGAATCACCGAGAATGACGGGTTCAATGGGCATGGTGTGGCCGGTGCAGTTGATGACGACGGTTTCTTCCGGCTTGACGATGCCCTGACGGATGAGTTTGATCAGGCCAGCCACCGCGACCGCGGCGGCGGGTTCAACGGAGACGCCTTCCATTTTTGCCAGCAGGTGTATGGCGCGGAAGGTTTCTTCATCGGTAACGCTTTCAAATGTGCCGCCGGATGCTTCCTGCATTTTCTCGCGCAGGCGGGTGTAGGTTCTTCCGGGGGTGCCGGTAGCCAGAGTCTCAATGAGGGTTCTGGGATTGGTAACAGGTTCAGCCACATCCGCATCTTTTTTCCAGGCGTGTACCATCGGGGCGCAGCCGGCAGCCTGGATGACGCCCAGTTTGGGTAATACTGAGGAGGTTAATCCCATTGCTGCCAATTCACGAAAGCCTTTAATCACGCCAAGCGGCCCCATGCCGCCGCTGACAGACTGGAAATACCAATCGGGCGTGCGCCAGGCCGCGTCTTGAGGGGCGCCCAGCTGGCTGGTTAATTGTTCACTGATCTCAAAGGCGATCGTTTTCATGGATTCAATGCACGGGATGCATTTTGCACCGAGGTCGTGGAAGATGCCGCGCTGGGTGGCAAAGTCGGCAGCAACTTGCTTGGTCTGATCATAGGAACCGGTGACTTTGATGACCTGGGTGCCGTACAAGGCCACTTCGCGCATTTTCTCGGCAGGAACACGGCTGGTGAGGAATGCCCACAGTTTGATGCCTGCCCTGGCAGCGTAGGCAGAGTAAGCGATGGCGACATTGCCCGTGGAGGCGAGGACAAGTTCCTTGATACCGGCTTCTTTCAATGCGGCAATGGTGACGACCGCCTGGCGGTCTTTGAATGAGGAGGTTGGTCCCTGGCGCTCGTCTTTGATATAGATATTAGGGCAGCCAAGCATCATCCCCAGGTTGGCGGCGCGGTAAAGCGGCGTAGCGCCTTCTCCGAGGGAGACATCTGGCATGGATGCTTCAATCGGCAGAAGTTCGTGGTAACGCCATAGTGAGTGGGTACGGTTTGACAGATTTGCTTGCAGCGCTTTTCCAATTTCCTGATAATTGTAGGATGCTTCACGCCATTCACTTCCGCATTGCGGACATTTTGTTTCAGGCATACTGAATGTGGTCTCATGGCCGCAATCGATACATGTGATTTTAATATCTCTAGGCATTTTTTATTGTTTTCCTGTTCATGACATCATATTTTGTTGGCTGGTCGATTGAGCAGCATACAGTTTACGAGTGATTGTTTGAGGCAATTTCTTCAATTATGTTGATAAAATCATCCCTGAGGAACGGTTTGATGAGGTAGGCAGATGCGCCCAGTTTCAATCCCTTTTCTTTTTCCTCGAGAATACTGCAAATGATAACGGGGATATGGCTTGTTTTCGGGTTTTCTTTCAGGTCTCTCAGCACAGACCAGCCATCTTTTTCGGGCATCATCACGTCCAGGGTGATCGCCATGGGGTTCAGTTCCACTGCTTTGGCAACAGCAGCTTTCGGATTAGAGAGGGGGATTATTTCGTAGTTTAGATCACCGAGATATCTTTGATAGAGTTGTGCGATTTGGGCTTCATCGTCAACGGAAAGGATGATGGGTTTCTTTGTGCCTGTTTGCTCTTGAGTTTGGGTATCGGTTTGCCCAGGTTCGTCCGATCCATCAATGGGGAGGGTGAAGAAGAAAGTGCTGCCTTTTCCTTCTTCGCTGCGCGAAATGCCGATTCTTCCGCCGTGCAGTTCAATGAAAGAACGGCTGATCGAGAGCCCCAAACCGGTGCCGCCTGTTGCGCGGGTGGGCGAATCGTCTACCTGGGAAAACGCCTGGAAAAGTTTGATCTGATCTTCTTCACTAATGCCAATGCCAGAATCGTCTACTTCAATCATTAATTCAGGCGTGCCATCGGGAGAGGTGGTTTGAAATGCTGAAACGCGGATGTGGCCCTGTTCGGTAAATTTTGCGGAGTTCGACACAAAGTTGAGCAGTACTTGACGGACACGGGTAGCATCTGCATTGACAACTGGCAGATCTTCTGCAATATTGGTTTCAAGTTTGACGGGTTTATCTTTGACCAGCCCAACCGCAGTGGACATGACACTGTTGATAATCTCACGGATATCCAGATCGGTGAAGGACAACTGCATTTTTCCAGCCTCGATTTTTGAGAGGTCAAGGATGTCATTGATCAGGTAGAGAAGATGTTGACCGGAGTTATAAATCGCGTTAAGGTCCTGTTTTTGAATATCATTAATTTCCCCATCAATGCCTTTGAGGATAACGCGGGAGAAACCAATGATGGAGTTAAGCGGGGTGCGCAGCTCATGGCTCATATTGGCAAGGAACTGACTCTTGAGACGATCTACTTCTTCCATTTCCTTGATTGCGATTTGTGAAAGTTCGTAGGAGCGGGCGTTTTCCATGGCGATGGCGATTTGGTCTGCCAGCACCTGCATGACGGTGATGTCGTTGGCGGTGAAAGCGCCAAAACGGGTGGATTGAATGTCCAAAACACCGACGAGGCGTTCTCCCAGTTTCATGGGGATACATAATTCAGAGCGTGTTTCAGGCAAAATGGTCTTATGAAACTCAAACGGACTTTCAAGGATATTATTGATCATCATATAATGTTTTTGCTCGGCAGTTTGACCAACAAGCGAGTTTGAACCGACCTTTAAGCGAGGCGTTTGTTTCAGAACACTGGAAGTTGATTCGCGGATGGCGATGTATTCATTTGCGTCGTCGATTAGATAGATTGATGCGTATTGGAAGTCAAAGCGTTCGCAAAGCAGGTTGATAAAACGCGGGAGGAGGATATCCAGGGTCAACTCACCCGTGGTGTCTCGGGCCAGTTCTGCTGCTGTTTGCAACTCCAGTGCGCGTCTTTCCGCTTCAAGAACGAAGTTCTGACGTTCCAAGGCAACCGCAATACCGTTTGCGGCAGCTTCAATAATGCGGATATCCTCTTTTGGGAACTGTGCTGGTTGTTCAGCCGAGACGTTAATAAAGCCCATCAGCTGCCCGGCGGAACGCATGGGAATCCAGCAAACCGATTCCAGTTTGGACGTTAGCAGGGTTTTTTTTGATATCGGGTCCAGGTCACTATTCCGGACATCCGGGATGATTAAGGTACTTGTTTGAATGGACGTTACGACTGGAAATTCAGCGGCTTTGATTTTCAGGGAAGTATCGCGGTAACCGGTTCCGCGTTCATAGACGCCTGCCACGGTTAATTCTTCGATACGGTCTTGACTGCGTTCAGTAACGAAAACAACGGATACCTGATTCGCTTCCTGGGGGAGGAGCGTTTCGCCGATAATTTTCAGGTGGTCGCTTAACTTGGAAGCTTGAGCGATTTCATTGGAGATATTGTACAGGGTTGCAGTATCAGAGAGGGCTTCTTCTGTTTGATGGAACAGGCGCTGGTTTTCTACGGCGATCGCCATCTGGTCTACGAGTGGGGGAAAGGTTCTTTTCTCTCTCGCACTGAATTTATGGGCTTCATCAGCAGCCAGAAGCAGCGAGCCGATTTGTTTTTTGCTGACCCAAAGCGGGAGAATCGCCAAAGCTCCAAAATTGTAGGCGGCGAAACGATTTTTCACTTTGGTATCCAGATGGAGGGCAGCGATATCGTCGTAATAGTTTGGGGCAGGGGTTAATAAATAGCGGTGGAATATTTCCGGTTCGAGGGTAGTACCCCTGTCAGGCGGAGGACTGCCTTTGCCGTTATGCCAGTTCGCGATGACTTGCATGGAGGTTGGTTTTCCTTGCAGGTCATATTCAAATGAGATCAGGGCGCCGCGGTTGATGTTTGAGTTCTTCATGTCCTGGGTGAGTGCGGCGATCATGTCCTGAAAGTTGTTGGCAAGGGCGAGGCGGTGGCTGGTGTTGTAGAGTTGCTCTGTTTCATCCAGAGATACCTGCAACTGGTCCAGAAGGTCTTCGCGAGCCAGGGTGTTGGAGAGCGCATTGGCAGCTACCTGCAAAGCGTAAATTTCTTCATATTGCCATTCACGGTAGGTGTCCATTTGGTCAAACCCTATGAAACTTGGGATTTGATTTTGTCCGGGAACGGCCAGGAGCAGGGTGGAGCGGATATTTTGTGCTTCAAGGAGAATACGTTCTGGCGATGGCAGGGATTTTGAAGTGCCGGCACTTTGACCGCGTTCCACCAGGTCTTTTTTCCAATGTTCGTAAAGCGCAACAGGGATATGGGTGATTTTGTCATCAGTGAGCTGATTCGGGATGCTTTCGTCCTGCCAAGTCGAGACGGCGTGCCAGTATTGCCCTGCTTCGTCTGTCTGAATTTCGGCGAAATAAACACGGCTGGCTCCGGAGGCTTTACCGAGCAGTTCGAGAAATTCCGGCATTGACTTTGTCCCAAATTCGGTGAGGATGGCAACGCCTTTGGCTGCAAATTCCTGGTAGCGGCTGCGAATTTCGACTGTGGTGAGGGCGTCTGACATTTCCTGGAACAGGTAGGCGTTTTCCAGCGAAGTGGCAGCCTGGGTAGCAATTGTGGAGAGAAGTTCAAGGTCGATTTCGGTGAACTGGTTTTCACTCTCGAAGTTTTCCAGCAGAATGACGCCATACGCTTTTTCACTGACGCTCATTGCGGCAGCCAGTAATGACTGGGGAGGATTTTTCGGTGAATTTTCCAATGAGAGATACTGACGGTATTCATTGCGGGAATTGATCAGTAAGGGTTGGCGGAAATCAAGAATGTATTGGATCGGTCCGGGAGATATTGGGCGGGCCTGCTGGTATGTTTTTTCAAAATTGATGATGGAAACCGGGAATGAGAGCTGATTGGTTTCATCATCAACGACTGCAATGGTCAAGTTTGGGGCGGCAACCAATTGGGGAATGATTTCTTCAAGGTATGCAAAAATATCTTCCCGGTTGGTGAGGGCGTTTAACTGTTGCCCAATCTGGTTCAGCGAGGCGAGGTCTTGATTACGTTTTTGGGTTTCTTTTTGGGCGCGGACGCGTTCGCCAAGCTCTCTTTGTACTGTAGAGTAGAGCTGTGCATTTTCCAGGGCAAGAGAGAGCTGAGCGGCAACCTCCTGGACGAGGAGTTGGTTTTCTTTCGACCATTTGCGGTTGGGGTTGGCATCCAGAATTTCGAGGAAGCCGGACACTGAGTCGCCGATGATAACGGGCTGCGAGAGGGATGTGGAGTTGTCATCCGGGGCGGAGCCGGTTTTGTGAATAATTGTTCCGGTTTCATTCCACTGGGGGGAGGATGTCATTTGGGTGATTTGAGGCAGCAAGCCTGTGTTTACCTTTTTTGCTGGTGAGCGGGTGACAGGTAGCGCAGGTTTTGCTTCCCGGATTGGCGTGGGCTGTGGCGACTGGAGGATGTTGAGCGGGTCGTCAGGGAAAATGGTGGGGGAGGTGAAGTCATCTTCGGAGATGAGCTGCGTATAGCCGCGCCATCCAATCTTTTTGCCGTTTGCGTGAAGCTGGGAGAAGATTTGCACCCTGGTTTTGAGGATTTCTCCATGGGCAGGGATGTAGTCAATATCAATTTCAGCAGGGAAGGTGTCTCCCAACAGGGCGGATTTGAGCTTTTCGCTGGAGTTTTGGTGAACGGCAAAGGAATATAGTGTTTGTCCGATGATATTTGCTTCCGGGACATTCAGGATTTCTTCCATTTCAGCACTGCATGAGGTAATCCTTGCTTCACCGTCGCATTCCCATCTCCAGCCTTGCAGCGTTTTTGAGGGGGAAAGATCAGGGCCTGGGCTGTCTTCTTCATAGCTGGAGAAGAAACTTTCTAGTCTGCTGAATAATGGGTTGGTTGGCATATTTTGGCTCCTGCCGGTTGCTCAAACCTGTAATTTTGGTAAAGGTTTGTCTGTTATTGATGGTGGCCGTTGTTGGCGGTTGGTTCGTCCTGTTCTTTTACCGGGATGTTTTGTTGCAGGATGACTTGAGCGCCTGATGCATTTAATTCCCGTTTCAGTTCGTTGACAGCGATTTTTAGCATTTCGTTAAAATCGGTTGTTGAGCGGATTTTACTGGTGATTTCAAGGACTTTGCGGTCTCTTTCGGCGCGTTTTGTGGTTTCTTCAAACAGCCGTGCATTTTCCAGGGCGAGTGCAATCTGGTCTGATACCCTTTCAATGGTGGATATCTGTGACGGATCCCATTCTCCGGCCTGGTCTGGTTTCTGAATTTGAATGACGCCGATCGTTTCCCCCCGCAAAACGATGGGTAGTTGCAGGGTTTTGTTTTGGGGGACAATGGCGGTGTTGGCTTCAATGATCGGTTTTATTTCTTCGGTTGACAACGGGGCGATGATTGAAACACCTTCAAGGGAATAGCGATAACTGATTTGATTGTTTTCCTGGATTTGTTCACGCCAGGATTGACGTAGATATTGGCGGTTGAATTCCTGCATTTCTTTCAGTGCCTGCTGGGTCTCTTCGTACAGGCGGCTGTTGACGATGGCGACAGCTACCTGGTCAGCCAGGGTATTGAAGAGTTCGATATCTTCGGTAGAGAATGCATTGGGTTTCGTCGATTGCACATCCAGAGCGCCAATCACGTTGTCGCCGTCTTTCAAGGGCAGCGCCATTTCCGAGCGGGTGTGGGGGAGGTCCGGGTTGTTGAAATAAATTGAATCCTCGCCAACGTCGGTTGCAATTCTTGCTTGTCCAGCACCGGTTGCGTAACCCACGATGCCTACCTGTCCAACGCGAAGCTTGTGCTGTCTGGCGAGCATGCGCTGTCCGCCTTCGCTGTTTGCTGCGCGCAGCACTGCATATTGACCGGCAGGATCAATGAGGAAGATGCCGACATGGTAGAAGTCAAAGCGCTCACTGATCAGGTTGGTAACCTGTGAAAGGAGGGTTTTGAGGTCTTGTTCTGCCACTACGGATCGAGCCACATCAGCGATGGTGGTCAATTGCTGGGAACGGTGGGCAAGGGATTTGTTTTGTTCATCCAATTCTTTGGTGCGGGCAGCAACGCGCTCTTCCAGTTCCGAGATGATGGTGCTCAGACGCCGGGCCATGCTGTTGAATACAACGGCCAGGGTACCGATCTCATCCTTTGAGCTTACCTGAGTATTTACATCCAGATTTCCTTTTGAAATCTGCGAGGCGGCATTGGTTAATTTCAATATTGGAGCACTGATGAAGCGGGCAATGCCTAGTGAGAGCAGACCGGTAAGGGCAACAAAACCAGCAATAAACAGGGTGGTGATGTTCGTTTGTTGGGCGCGCTGCTGGGCGGCCAAGTTCTGCTCCTGAATGTAAAATAAGTACCAGGGCGTATTTTCGACGCGCGCGATATAGCCAATTTCCTTTACAGTGGTTTCAGAAGGGACCAGGTCAGCGGTGAAATAAGGATCGCGGGAGTAATTTGCAAGCGCTGCAGCCAACTCCGGATTGTAGGCAGGTCTGTCAGGGTTAAAAGAGAAAGGGATCCGGTTTTCCTGACGCAGGGTCATTAATGTATTCTCTGCGATGGGAGCGATGGGTTTAAAGTTCGCCTCGGGGGTGAGATTGTCTACAATGCGTACCCCATTTTCATCGATCAGGACCGGATAGCTCAGGTCTCCCAATTCCATTTTCTGGATTTGCAACAGATCACGAAAAACATTTCCATCGTATCGCATTCTGACCACACCGATGCTGGTTCCGGCGTCGTCAATGACTGGTGCTGAAAAGATGATTTCGGGGTCGTCATAAGGAAAAATGAGGTAGCGCATGGAGGAGAAATGAGACTGCCCAAGCAGAAATGAATATCTGAAATACGTTTCATCGGACTCGTTTTCTCCAATGACAGAAGTGTAACTATCGTAGACCACGACTCCGGTTGCATCCAGAACACCATAGGATTTCAGATATTGTTGTTCCGACGATTGCGATAAGATATTGATGGTGTTGGTCAGTTCTTTGAGCTGTGGGCTTCCGTTACGTTCTGCTGCGGGGAGCTTAAGATAGTCTTCCAGGATTTTCAGCTTGCTTTGTTGTTCCAGTTTGGTACGATTCGAAATGATAAAGTCACTTACCCTTTCAGCGTTTTGTTTGGCGGCCAGGCTGACGTAACTGCGGTTATTATTTTCTATCAACTGATTTTGATAAGAGAAGTTAAAAAGGATAATCGCAACAATAGGGACAAGAGCAATGGTGATGGAGATTAAGAATATCTTCATCTGTAAATAACGGGCCATTCTTCCGGTGAGGATAAGATAAATGAAAATGATAAGCTCGAAAAGAAATATAATACCCCAATATATATTAAAAATATTTGCGTCAATGTGGGCAAGCGGCGAAAAAATATTGACTAAAACGGTGATGGAGCCGCTTAGCAGGCCGAAGAGTACAAAGAGGACAGTTTTTTGGCCTGAAAAGAAGTAGTTACCGATCAGGAGGAAGGAAAGCAGCGATAACGCTCCTGTAACGGTAAGATCATTTGTGGTGAGGGCAGCGGTGAGCAAAGAGACTTGGATGGAGACTGCCAAAAGGATGGTGCGCTTGTTGTAATTATTTTTATAGATCCCGGAGATGAGAATGAAACTTAGCATACCGACCAGCAGGAATACAAGACCTGCTATGCCGGCAGTTTTCTGGGCGGTTGGTGGAGCGTCAATGAAATTCCGAATCACAAAGTAGAAAATCCCGTGAAAAACAGTGGAGAGGGAGACCATTAATGCGGTTCGCTTGACTGCGAAATCGGACTCATTGTGCTCTGTTTGCCCGGCAAAAGAAGGCAAAGGGGGTAATGGCTTGGGGAATGCGTTTTGGGTGACAGGTTGTTGCATAATGCTCTCCAGACTAATTGTCGGTGGTGGGCAGCAGTTGGACGATCACTTCGGATGCTCCCAGGGAGCGTCCGATTTCTGAGGCGGCTGTTTTCAGAATATTGTCGATATTGGCAGACGCACGGATCTTTGAGCTTACATCTGTAATCAGCCGATCCTGTTCGGCTGTTGATTGAATTTCATTCATCAGCCTGGCGCGGTCAAGGGCCAAGGCGAGGCGGCTGGAAATATTTTCGAGCATTTCAATGGTTTGTTTCGGAATGGTTTCGCCTTCAAATTCAATCCGCATCGCTCCGAGGACCATGTTGTCGCGCAGCATAAGAGGGATAGAAAGCTGCGTATTTGTATGTTCGCCGCCGCCAACTTTGGAGGCGAGGATGGTTTTCTTTTCGGAAATTGCCCTGTGTTCTTCTTTTGTCAGGGGAGTGGACTCTTTCAGTTCCCGGGTGGCTTTGTCCAGCGACATGGATACGGTTTGTGTTTCTTTGGCGAGGAACTGGTTCCAGGAGGAGGCGGTGGTTAGCAGATACCTTTCTTTCAGGTCGTCTACCGTTTCTTGAAGCTCCTGCAGGAGTTGGGCTTTGTTGATGGCTACGGATAGTTGGTCTGTGATCATTTGCAGAATTTTGACTGATTCCGGTTGAAAGGCGAGTTCTTCTTTACTTTGTACATCCAGTACGCCAATAATGTCACCGGCGACACGCAGCGGCAGGGCCAGTTCCGAACGCGTATCGGGGAGAAGGGGGTTTTTGTAGTGGAACGTATCCTGGTAGACATTTTGGGCGATGCGCGGTTCCCCTTTGCTGACAGCGTAACCGACCAGGCCTACTTCACCAATGCGCAGGCGATGGTTATTTGCAAGCATTTGGCGGCCAGCCTCGCCGGTAGCAGAACGCAGTACGGCGTATTCCTTGTTGCCGTCCAGAAGAAAGAGCCCGGCGTGATAAAATCCGAATTGATCGCGAATCAAATTGACGGCGCTGGACAGCAGAGCGTCCAGGTTGGTGAACTTGGAAATATCGCGTGCCAGGGCGCTGGCTGTTTCCAGTTCGGTTGCCTGACGGGTAATTTTTTTGTGTTGTTGATCAAATTCTTCCTGAAGTTTTTGACGGGCGGTTTCAATCTCTTCGGTGAATTTTGATTGTTGTTTTAATGTTGCCTGCGCTTGATTCGTCAGCAAGGTGAGAGAACTGACGAGGGTGGCGGTTAACATCAGGAAAATGAGGTTACCGTTCAGCCATTCACTGAACTGGTATGAGTTTGTGAGAGTTTCAACCGTTGGTTGCTTAATCCATCCCGAGGACATGCCCCAGCCAATAACGATCAGAGTAATCAGTGTACCGATACTATTGGTGAGGCCGCTTAAAATATTTCTTTCGGTCGCCAGAAGGGTCCTCATGATGATGAAAGCAAGCAGGAATAGGCGGCCTTCGCCGCTCATTCCGGCCCCGAGCAGGTCAATCAACCCGATAAGAAAAAACAATCCAGTAAACAAGTTAGATCTGATATAAAAAGAAAGGTTGCGAAAATAGGCAATGATCAAAACGGCGATATAAGCCAGGCTGAAGACAGCCACGCGCAGCCAATCTTCTGTTGCGATATCTCGGATGATTACCATTGGAATGAGGATAGCGCCAATGATCAAGCTGCCCATCAAACCGTATTGCAGAATTTTTTCTCTCAGGATGACAAATAGATCTGCGTCAACCAGGGAAGAGGGGGGATTGGAGGGGTTGATCTTTTGGAAGAAGTTCATTTGCTTACCTCGCTGGCGTTTTTGTTTAATTGGTTTTCAGGAGGAACCAGGTGAACGGCGATTTCTGATACAGAAGGTAATTGACTGATTTCTTTGAGTGCTGTCTCCAAAACGCCCTGGATGTCGAACGCGTTGGTGAATTGTGCGGATATCTGGTTGATCTTCTCTTCCTGGATGGCCTGGCGCTGGGTTTCCTGCAGCAAGCGGGTGCTTTCCAGCGACAAGACAGCCTGAGCCGTGATTGAATTAATCAACTGCTGATCTTCTGACGAGAGTGCTTCGTCGGCGGTTTCCAATATAATTTCGCCGATTGGCTCATTGCGCAGAAAAACAGGAATGGTGTGACTGTATGTGGGTGTGGAGGAGGCTGCAATGAGAGGATTCTCAAATTCAGAGGTCAGGGATCCGGTAGTCTGCATAAACGATCCCCAGGTTTCCTGCAAATATTGACGGCTGAGATAGCGGATTTCGTTCAGATTATCCTGGGTTTGCTGGAAGAGGCGGGCATTTTCGAGAGCTACAGAAAGGCTGTCTGAGATCCCCTGGAAAATAAGGATGTCCTCTTCGTCAAAGGCGTTTGGTTTATCGGATTGAATGGTGAGGGCGCCGATGGCATTGTCTTTGCTGAGGATGGGCAGGGCCAGCTCGGAACGGGTCTCTGGCAGAAGCGGATTATTGAAACGGACTGCTTCTTGCCCGACATCCAATGCAATTCCGGGCATGCGATTAATCACTGACCATCCGATCATGGATGTGCCGCCAACTTGCAAGCGGTGTCCATTGGCGAGCATTTGACGACCGGCCTCACCGGTTCCTGCTCTCAGAATGGCGAATTGTCCCGTTTCTTCCACAATGAAAATACCAGCATAATACAAATCCAGACGATCTTTGAGGAGATTGACTACATTTTGAAACAGGGTTTCATGGTCGAGAATGGAGCTGATACTGCGCGAGATTTCTGCGATGGTTCTTAATTGTTCTACACGTAAATCGAGACGTTCAGTGCGTTCTTGAACGCGGATTTCAAGGTTTTCTTTTTCTATTGTAAGTTCGTCCGACAATGCTGCTTGTTTTAATATCGAGTTTTCCAGACCATTGATTAAACTCAGAAATGTACTGGAAATTAAAGCTAACAACATGATAAAACGGGTCGTCATTATTGACCATGCTTTAATACTATGTGAGGTCAAATCTTCCACTGGAAATCTGGAAGGTAAGATTGATCTTCCCATTAGCCAGCCAAACGCTATATATGTCAAACTTACTACTGCCAGAGATACGTAATGGGCTTTTTGACCTAACAAAACACTAACGGCAAGTGAATGAGCAATTAAAAATCCCATGCCCGCACCTGTAATGCCGTTAAAAAGAAAATTGGCCACTGCAAGGATGTAAATAAGAGTGCTTACGGGGCCAGCCTTATATTTAAATTGCAAATTCCGGAGAAAGGTGAGCAATATAAAAGTTGACGAAATGACTGTCATTCCGATTAGAGAATTTCTCTGTCCAAAGACGGAGATAATTCCTGCAAAGGATAGCGCAATAGCAAAAGAAAGAAAAACGGTTGCAGTTATTAAAATTCTTTGGAGAGCTTTCTCTCTTGCTATCTCTGTATCAGATGTTCCGATAAGATAGTTCGGAGTTGTAGAAGGCAGAAGGGATTGAAAAAAATTCATGCGGACGCCTCCTGGCTAGCTTCGCCGAGGGTGAGTTGTTCAGGGGTTGTTTCCAGGGCGGGAGAGATTTCAATGCGGGCGCGCTGGGCACCCACTGCCCTGCAAATTTCAGATACCGAAGTTTGCAAGATGCTTTGCATATCAACCGTTTGGCGGACTTTGTTGGTGATGTCGAACAGGACTTGCTGTCTTTCGGCCTGGCGACGGACTTGCGTAAGCAGCCTATTGTTAAAGATGATCGAGGCGAGCATATTACCAAAATTGAGCATTAATTCAAAGTCGTTCTGGTCAAACGCAGCAATTTCTTCGCTTTCAATGCATAAGAGACCAAGCGGTTCTCCGGAAAATTGAAACGGGATTAGCATTGCCGAGCGCGATCTGCTGGAAATGGTTGCTGTTGTTTCGCCAGTGCGCAGCAGGATGGGGTCAAGGCTGATGAGAGATTCTGCCAGTGGGCCATCTTCGCGGGTGAATTTTTCTTCGGCGAAGTTGATATTTTTGAATCCGGCTGCTGTGCGAAATTCAAGTTGTTGTTTTGCATTCACCAGAAAGATGGCGATATCGGCGTTTTTCAGCAAGGGTTTCAGGCCTGTAACTGTTAATTGAAGCGCTTCTTCCGTTGATGCGCTGGATGCGGCCAGGGTTGAGACTTTGTTAAGAGCGCGAGTTTTATTGAGGGTTTCCTGGGTGCTGGCGAATAATTGGGCGTTGCTGGTGGCGATTGCCAATTGATCTGCCAGAATTTGCATGATATCCACGACCTCGGGAGGAAATGCGTTGACGTCTTTGCTCTGGACGTCAAGGGCACCGATGATGCGGTTGCCGAGCTTCACCGGCACCACCATTTCTGCGCGCGTTTCGGGGAGCAAAGGGTTGGGATAGTAGTTCGGATCGCGGGTAACATCTCCGCTGACCACGGGCATGCCTTGCCCGGTTGCCTGGCCGACGAGCGATTTTGATCCTATAGCGAGTTTATGGCCGATTTTGAGCATTTCGGCGCCGATTTCACCGGCGGCTTCACGCAGTACAGCGTATTCGCCCAGTGGATCGATCAGGAAGACGGAGGCATGGTAATAACCAAATTTGTCGCGGATGAGATTGACGGCCTTGTTCAGGATTTCATCCGCCGAGAGGGTGCTGCTGGCCTCGCTGGCGATTTCTGAGGCGATTTCAAGCCTTTGGGCACGCTCCTGTGCCAGCTGTTCGGCTTCTTTCATTTCATTGATGTTTTGGGAGAGCCCCAGAAGACCATTCAGGTTTTGGTTTTGACCAATCAGGGGAATGCGGCTGCTCAGATACCAGTGTGTTTTCCCCTGCTTGTCCGTACTTTGTTCGACCAGGCCAAACACAGCTTCCCTTGATTCAAGTACCTGCGAATCGAGACTCGTGTTGATGGATGTGGTTTCTTCAAAGAGAGAATCCAGAATTGATTTTCCGACAAGTTCTGCGGGATCGGATATTCCCAGCTGAGTGGCAAAGGACTGGCTGGCGCGAGTGATGTTTCCCTGCTTGTTGAGGAAGTAGACTTGCTCGGGGACGTTGGAAAGCAGGGCGTTTAGCAGATAGCTTTCCTGGTCAAGGGCCGTCATTGCAGTTTGCATTCTGGTGAATGTTTGTGCGTTGCGGAGAGCGAGGGCAACGTGGGGGGCGATGGTTGTCAAGACGTTCAGGTCGTTATCGGAAAAACGGCGTTCTTTGTGCATGTCCTGAACAATCAAAGCGCCGATTGCTTCGTTTTGGATCAATAATGGAACCCCCAGCCAGGATTTTGAAGGTTCTCCGAGGTATTTTGCCCCCATTTCATCGAATTTTTGACGGGCATTCTCATTCACCATGATCGGTTTTTTGTTTTTGATAAGCAAAGATGTGATGCCTTCGCCGAGCAAGAAGGGGGAAACTTGCTGCAATTTCCCATCTTCATAGAGATAGGGCACCTGGATCATCTGGTTGTCAGCGTCCAGGGTAGCGACAAGAAAGCCGACATCGCTGCCGATGGCATCCATGATTTGTTGGTGCAGGACCTGATAAAGTGATTCCAGGTCGGTTTCAGCGGAAACTGCTGCGCTCACTTTTTGCAGAGTGGTCAATTCATCCAGCTGCTGGTTGAGGTGTTTGATCTCTTTGAATTGGCTGAGAGACCTTCGTGTGGATTTGATCAGCTCGTCAAAGACGAGGACATCTTCCCGGGTTAGTTTATTTGGCGCCTGCGAACTGATAACAATGATTTTTGAGAGTTTGCCGATTTCATATATGGTGAACATTGCTGCGGATTGGTATTCGTTTCTGGAGTAAAACGATGCCAAATTTCTGAATTGAAGGTTTTCAGAGAGGTCTTCAATGAAAAAAACGTCATCCTGGGGAAGTTTTTCAGCGATGCCATGAAGCGGTAAAGCAATGCCTTCAAATGAGGATTTTACGCGCGGTGCGTTTGGGTCGTTGATGCCTAAAACCGAGAGATGGTCTTTTTCTACGCTGTAAATTCCGGTGAGGAGTGAGGAGGAGGCGAGGCCAGATAACAGAAATTTGATGACCTCGGCTTCATTTTTTGCGAGAAGGATGTCCTGACTGATTTGTTTCAGCGAGGTGGTTGTCTCTTTGCCCCCCTGTAATTGTTTTGATTTTTCAGTGTTGTCGAGAATTGTGGAGAAAACAGAAGAGAAAAGTTCAAGGGCAGAGATAAGGGAAGGGGGAATGCCCTCTTCCCGATTTGTGTAAACAAACAGGATCGCTTTTAGCTTGGATTGAATGACAAGAGGGAAGCCTGCGCCAGTTTTTGCTCCAGAGAGGTGTTCCTGTTCAAAAGCCATTTCGAGATGAAGGTCTTCGAAAACCCTAGGTTGGTGGTTGCGGGTAATCCAGAGCAACGATGGGGAAGATTCTAAAGGGAACTGCACTTCTTCATTGGTAGTTCCTGTAGGGCTGGAGGTAAACATTTGTCCATGGAGAATGGAATCTTCATTGTTATTGTCCAACAGGAGCAAGTTGACGGTCGAGAATCCAAATTTATTTTTTACGGATTCAGTAATGAGATGAGCCAAAGCAGGTACTGTGACTTTTTCTGACGCCGCTTTGGCGATTTCCGTGATGGTATTCAAGATTTCCTGTGGGGGAAGTTCTTTTGCCATATCGGGCATGTGAGTTTTCTCCTCAGCTCATTTCCCAAACAGATTCTCCGGCCAAAATACGCTGGATCTGTTCAGGAAAACGGTCGGGGTCAATGGGCTTTCCGAGGAAACCATCAAACCCTTCTTTTTTGGCTCTTTCGAGGTATTCATAACTGGATTCTGCTGTGACAGCCACCACGGGGATGTCTTTCAGATTTGGGGATTGGCGAATCTTTTGGTGGGCATCAAATCCATCTTCGTAGGGGAGGCGGATATCCATCAGGATGAGATCCAGATGAGGAAGCGTGTCTGCGTATTCGACAACTTCATATCCAGAGGTTTTCCACTCACAGTGAATGCCCAGAAAACCAAGCAGCCGGGCAATCAAGACGAAGTTGGACACATTATCTTCTACAACAAGCACAATATAATTATTCTCTGGCATAATATTCCCTGAATACTAAGTTGGTTGTTCTGCAAAATGACAATTAGCCGGCTTTGTAATAAAACTTTTCTACCTGTTCAACAAATGTATCAACGTCAATTGGTTTTTGAATGTAACCATCACAGCCGGCCTGCAAAGATTTCTCGCGGTCGCCTTTCATGACATTGGCGGTGATGGCAACAACTGGCATTGATTCCATGCCGGGCATGCCTTTGATTTTGTGGGTGAGGGCATACCCATCCATTTCGGGGATGTTGATGTCCATGAGGATTAATCCGGGTCTGATTTCTTCAAGCAGTTTCAGCGTTTGAGTGGCGTTTTCTGCTTCATGAATGGTATACCCGGAGGCTTGCAGAATTCTTCTGACAAGCATTCGGTTTTCCGGGTTGTCTTCCACGTGTAAAACGACTTTATTTTCTGGCATATTCATTTCCTGGGTTTCCCACAATTTGTCTGCGAACATTCTACCTAAAATTGATTTTGCCTAAAACCAGTTTGCAAGTTTGGTGCCTTAATATGAAAAACAGATGAGTCTTTGAAATTATACTGCCTTTCGTTTTATAAAGCTGTGAATTTTACCTAAAATTCAATGATACGTCTCACATGAATGGGAGCAATCAGGGTGATATAATCTGAATAAGACAGGATATCTTTGGATGAATTGGGAGTGGTAGATGAGAGACATAATGCAGGATGTATCCTCATGGCGGGAAGAGAATAAAGAGGTTGTGGTGGCGACGGTGGTCAAGGCATACGGTTCTGCGCTGCGGCCCATTGGTTCCAAGATGGCAATTTCATCGGCGGGGGATATTTCCGGATCGGTGAGTGGGGGATGTGTTGAATCGGCCGTTTATGAAGCCGCACAAGCAGTTTTTGAAAGTGGACAGGCAAAATTGGTGTCCTATGGTATCGCCGATGAAACTGCCTGGTCGGTTGGCTTGACCTGCGGGGGAACGATTGAGGTGTTTTTGGAGCTTTTGGATGGGCGAGGCGAGAATAGCAGCTATGAGATATTGACCCACGCATTGCAGACGGATACGTTGATTGGACAGGCCACTGTATTGACGGGTGCGCATGCAGGCGAGCATCTTTTGCTGTGGCCGGACGGGAGTTTTAAGGGAGATGTGGGCGAGAAGAAATTCCTGGTGCATATTCAGGCTGCGGCTGAAGATTTGTTCAGGCAGCAGGAAACGCGCAAATTGGAAATTGAGACAGGGGATGAACAAGCAGCTGTTTTTATTCAGGTCTATCCTCCCTCGCCACGGCTGATTGTAGTGGGGGCAGTCCATATTGCTGTGCCATTGGTAGCATTGGGGAATACGATGGGCTTTCGCACGGTTGTGGTGGATGCCAGGTCGGCCTTTGCGACACGAGAACGATTTCCTCATGTTGATGAACTGGTTGTCAAATGGCCGGCTGAAGCTTTGGAATCACTGCATCTGGATGAAGGATCGTATGTTGCGATATTGAGTCACGATGCGAAATTTGATATTCCTGCGCTGCAGGTGGCTGTTCAAAGCAGGGCGCGGTATGTAGGGGTGCTGGCCTCAAAGCATACTTACCAGGTGCTGTATCAGGCTTTGCGAGAGGAGGGTGTGTCTGAGGAGCTGTTGGAGAAGGTACACACGCCGATCGGGATTAAGAAATTAGGGGCACAGGGGCCTGAGGGAATTGCTTTTTCGATCATGGCGGAGATGATTGCAGAAATGAAGGGCGTCAAGGTTTCCTGAGAGGTAGACAGGATGTTTCGAGATATGTACAGGACAGGTTGAAACCCTGTCCCTGCGCAAAAAAACGGCTGGCAATTGCCAGCCGTTTTTACAAATGTGTGAAAAGTGTTAGACGCCAGACATGGTGCGAATATCCAGTATCTTTTCAACAAGCGGGGTCAAAATATCAACGACTTCCTGCTGGGACAGCGCTTCGACTTTCATTGTAATTTCAACATTTTCGCTGGTTTCGCCGAGGAAAGATCCCAAAGCGATCAAGTTGCCGCCGGCTTTTGCGATGGCTGTGGTGACAGCAGCCAACTGCCCCAGCGTTTGAGAGAGCAGAAATGCGACTCGAATACCGGCCTGGCGTGCGCCAAAGATTTCGAGGAATACCTTGAAAATGTCTGTTTCGGTGATAACACCTACTACTTCATCGCCGCGCACTACGGGTAAGCCTGAAATATGTCCATCCACCATGATCCGGGCAGCCTCTTCAACCGGTGTATCTTCAGTGACAGTGGCAACATCGATTGCCATAAATTCCCTGATTTTAAGGTCCTTGATCGCTTGTTTTATCTCGAATTTGGATAAGGTGGTGGCAATGGAAGGGGAGGCTTTGAGCAGTTCGCGCTCCGAAACGATGCCTACCAGTTTACCTTTGCGGTCAACAACGGGCAAGCGCCGAACGCGTTCGGCGTGCATCAGTTGCAAGGCATCTTGCAAGGATGTCTCAGGATGAACAGTGATAGCGGGTTGCGACATTCGTCTTTGTACGAGCATGTTACCACTCCTTGATAAAAAGCAATGTGTTATTGATGATTTTAATTTTACAACACATTGTCTAAATTGTGCAAATTTGCGGCCTGCAGGAGCAGACAAAAGATGCAGGAATCATTGTTCTGTTTCATGATGACCGCAGTCTTATGGTGTTCCTGCTCACTGCGTCGATTTCGACATGCTCAGCCTGCGCTTCGTGATTATGATCAAGAGCGGGGCAGGATGATTTCAAAATTTAGTGCTCCCCGTTTGGGCTAGGGGCTTTTCATGAAAGCGATTGCATCAAAGGCGATTTCTCCGGATGTGCCGCCAGTTACTTTCATTTGTACGGCAAGGTTAACCACATTGCCGTACAGGTCGGAGATGGTCCAGGTGCCGAGGGAGACCCATTGTCCACCTTCACGTCCGCCATGCTGAATGCTGACGGTTTCAGCGCCGATATCTGACAGGAAAGGGGTGTCATTGACGAGCAATTTGTATTCAGCCTGAGCAGTACCCTGCAATTCCGGCACCCAGACGAAAATTTCGTATTGGCCAACAGGAACAGAATCGGAAAGAGCCCAGATGGCTGTAACGTCATTGTCGGGGTTAACAACGAATTGGTAACGGTCTCCCCAGGAGAGATGGTCATTATTGGTGAAGATGGGGTCCTGGAGGTTGAGGACGGCCTGGGTATCATCGGAGATGAAAGTCATGCGATCCTGCGGGAATGGGCCGGTCATTACGTTGCTGCTTTCCGGAAGCTGAATGATCATTATCCGGTCCACGGCAACGATAGAAAATTCATCGCGGTCATCCCAGGAGGTGGATATGGTGACAACACCGGAAGGATCAAATCGATACGTGCCGATACTGATCCATTGGTCACCGGATTGCGGGGGCTTGGAGACGCTGGATTTGTAGCGGGCACGGGTTTGGCCGAGCAAAGGCTGCAAAGGGACGTCGTTGAGTGATACCGTGAAATCCAGGAAACCGCCGGAGCTGGTGTTGGTGTCCAATACAAAAACTTCGTAGATGGCTGCCTTGAGCGGCATGTCCATCTGCCAGGATATCCAGCCAGCGGCATAGGTGGCGTAAAAAGGTTCAGAAAATTCGATTCCAAGCTGCTGCCCGATGGCTTCTGACGAATACCAGAGCGGGCTTTCAAAGGCAGGGTTGACCTGGGCGCTGTCGTCTTCGTCGAGAATATAGGCATTGACTGCAATCTCGGGCACATCGGGATAGACATCGAAGAAGTCTTCGACTTTGTAGATGGATACTGGCTCGGGCGTAGCGGTGACTGTTGGCGTCAGCGTGATGGTAGGCGTGGTCGTGGGCGCCCTGGTGGGAATGGGGGTAAATGTAGGCGTGATCGTGGGGGTGGCAGTAGGTTTTTCGGGAATTAATTTGGTGATGTGAGGCTTGCTGACCCAGGCAAGGATCGCCAAAAGCATGAGGACAATGATGCTCATGAAGATGTTAAATGCAATATGGAGAATCTTGTGATTCCGGGAAGGGGATTCGGGAGTCTTCCCGGGGGGGATGGTTTCGGTCAAATGGTTTGCCTCTACTTATTCACGTGCAAAATGCGGCGCCGTTTCGGCGTGGATTGCGGTGGTGTCAAATGGATGGGGGACGAGCTTTCCTGCATTCATACCACTTTGTCCATCCATGCTAAAAGTATATCATCGAACAAAATGGAGATAAAGAAAGTATCGGATTGGTGAATTAAAGCACCCCCCACGTTTGCAGCAAAGTGCGCAAATTCAGCAGGATGATGAGCGAGCCTACCAGAATCAACATGGGCTTTATGGGTATCCGTTTGGTAAAATATGCACCGAGCGGAGCTGCGATGACACCGCCTGTCAGCAGACCGACAATGATTTGCCAGTGGACGAAACCAATCGTAAAAATGAAGGCTAATGCTTCGGCAAATGTGACGAAAAATTCAGTGAGATTGACTGAGCCAATGCTTTTTCGTGGTGTGGAACCTTGCGAAATGAGCGTGGTGGTTACAATCGGCCCCCATCCGCCGCCACCGGCAGCATCCAAAAATCCGCCAACCAGTCCCAGAAGGATCATTGGCAGGGTTTTAAAGCTGTCCGTGTCCCGTTCCCTGGTATTCTGGAATGCCCGCACGAGGATATTGATGCCCATGATGAGCAGATAAATGGAGACAATGGGTTTAAGCAGGGTGTTGTTAATGTTTGAAATGACATAGGCGCCGAGGACGCCCCCCAGCACACCGGGTACGGCCAACTTCTTGACCAGATTCATGTCAACGTTACCCAGTTTGAAGTGGGAGATGCCCGAAACCAGGGTCGTAAAAACTTCTGAGGTGTGTACGCTGGCGCTTGCGGCAGCCGGGGGAATCCCGAGAGTCAATAACAAAGCATTCGAGCTGACGCCATAAGCCATACCCAGGCTGCCATCAATGATCTGTGCGATAAAACCAACCACAATGAACAGAAGGATATTGGTTGTTTCCATTTTGGGAGATCTCCTGATCTCTTGCAGAGAAAATGAATCCGTATGGTTGGCGACGATTGATCTATCTCAATTTCATCAAAGGGACTGGGTTTTATTGGTGTTTTGGAAAAAAACGTGATGACATTGAAGATTCTAATGAATTTCACGGCTTGTGTCAATGAAGCTGAAAGTGAAACTTATTTCTCATGCTGTCGAGGCGGATCGTTTTTGGCGCGTACCTGCATTGATGCTGCAAATTTTCCCGCTTCCACAGTTATAATATGGGTATGAAATTCTTGCGCCTGGCATTCAGTTTTTTGACGGTTATTCCCATGCCTGAAGAAGATAATGTTCAAATCAGCGATTTGGGACGATCTGCGGGATGGTATCCACTGGTTGGGGCAGTGATTGGCGGTACGGTTGTTGTGGTCCGGTGGGGGGTGGGCTTACTCTTCCCTCCCTTTGCGGCGGCGGTGTTAGCGACAGGGGCCTGGGTGTTATTAACTGGCGGGCTGCACCTGGATGGTTTGGCGGATTGCTGCGACGGCATGCTGGCTGCGGCCACACCGACGAAACGTCTGGAGATCATGCAGGATTCGCGATTGGGGACGTTCGGCGGTGCAGGGCTGGTGCTGCATTTGTTGTTGAAGGTGTCCCTGTTGTCAGTACTTTCCGGAATGAATCTGGTGTGGGGTGTTCCCCTGGCAGCGATATTAGGCCGATGGATGGTTTTGTTGGGCGCGGGCCAGCCACAGGCCAGATCAAGCGGTCTGGGCGTTGCCTTTACAACCGGAATGCGGTGGCCGATTTATTTTGCTGCGGCTGTGCTGCCGTTAGGATTTGCCTTTGCGGCGGGCATTCGGGGGATTGCAGCGATTGCCGCAGCACATTTGACAGGTATGGTGTTATTCATCCTGGCACGCCGGCGCTTGGGCGGCGTCACGGGCGATGTATTGGGCATGTTAATTGAGCTGTCTGAAGCTGCCGTCCTGCTGGTTTTTGTCGGACAATGGGTGAATGTGGTTTGAGAAAGGAGGAGAGGATGACTCAAAAAGCGAAGAAACGGTGGCAGTGGCTGTACATCCTGGCGGGGGGCGTATTGTTGGGATGGTTATTCGGGAAAGTTTTTGGCAAGCAAGCGCGATTTCCATTCTTGCTGCCCGTGCAAAAGGCCTTGGCAGCCAAGTACGGAGAGGTAGAAGCTGCTTTTCTTGCAGGCCAGATTCAACAGCGTTATGAGCGCCTGGTTTTACAAAGGCCACGATTTAAGAACCGCCGCTCACAGCTCCACGTGGATCAACTGGTTGTGCCGGCGTTGGCTTTGTATCAGATTTTGCTGGAGAAAATTGGCGATCGGACACAAGCTGTGACGGAAGTACAGGAGGTATTATTTTGTGGTCCGGTGGGCAAAGTTGCGCGGGTGGCGGGTTTGTTGAAGATTGTTCCTGGTTCACATTCTGTGCTGCGCAGGGTAGTGCGTTTGGCAAACCGAATTGCTTTTAGTGGTGCCGGTTTTGATATTCGCTATACAGCGGATGATGATCAAGCGGTTGCGTTTGATATTCACCGTTGTTTGTATCTGGATGTATTAACTGGTTATGGTGCACCGGAATTGACTCCCGTTTTCTGTTATTTTGATGACTACATTGCAAAATTTTTCCCCGATGAAATCACATGGAAACGTCAGTCCACGCTGGGACGGGGAGGCCCGTATTGCGATTTTTGCTATGCGCGGACAGAAAAGAAAGCGTAAGTCATGACCAAAAAAATGACATTTATCCTGGGTGGCGCGCGCAGCGGGAAATCGACTTATGCGCAAAACCTGGCAGCGCAGAGAGGCGGACGAGTTTTGTATGCTGCGACGGCGGAAGCAGGGGATGATGAAATGCGGGTGCGGATTGCTGCACATCAGGCAGAACGTCCTCCGGACTGGCAAACGGTAGAAGCGCCCAAACAGGTTGGGATGGTTCTACTGCCTTCTATGATAACTGCTGATGTGGTGCTGCTGGACTGTATTACTTTGTTAACAAGCAATGTTTTGCTCAGCCTTCCAGAATCGGCGACCGTTGATGAAGTGCAGCAGGAAATGGATCGTGAGGTAGATGGATTGTTGACTGCTTTTGAACATGGAAAAGCAGACTGGATTGTTGTGTCTAATGAAGTTGGCCTGGGATTGGTGCCGGCTTATGCTTTGGGGCGCACGTATCGGGATGTGCTGGGCCGGGTTAACCAGCGACTGGCGCAGGTTGCCGATGAGGTGGTATTTATGGTGGCAGGGCTGCCGCTGAAAGTGAAATGATGTTATCGAATGGTGCAACATGAGGGACATACCAGCATCATTCGCACATGACAAGGATCATGGTTGCGTTTTGGATGGTAGCCGGGCCAGGCGCTGATCTCGTTCCACCACCTGAATCATTCAGATAAAGCACCTGTCCAGTTAATCCGCTGGGGATATACAGGGTAGTTGGGACGAGCGAGAAATACGCCCACGACATTGGGCTGGGCGTCATCGTCCAGCTTGAAGCTGTGCCTCCGAAAATACTGGCTGCGTCAGCAGAATCAGTTGGACAGGTGTAGCGCTCATTGCCAGTGGGAGCGCCTTGCAGTATTTGCGGTTCAGGGAAATCAGGCGGGTTGCCTGAGAGCAGGGGCAATAATGATTGTAAGGCTTCAGGAAGGAAAGGTACCGTTAATTTTTCCTGTTCTTCGGCTGTTGGGAATTGCTGGGTAGAAGAGGATTGTGTTCTATCCTCATCAAATACGAGAGAGCGGGAAGAAGCCCCATTGCGGAATAGGCTCATCAGGATAACGCTGCACATACAAAGCACAACCAGAATACCTCCGATAATCAGCAGGGTGCGATTTTGCCGCTCGTTTTTTTCGTCTTCTTCTTTAAAAGCAACATCAATAATCTCGTCTGTCTCTTCTGAAGAGATTTTTTCAGTTTCCATCAAGATCGCACGAATTTTGTAACGAGGATTTCCTAATTCGCCCAACTCTCTGGCTTTCTGGACAAGCTCTGCAGAGAGAGCGGGTATTTCAGCTGCCACAAAATCAGGAATGGGTTCCGGTTTCCCTTGTGTTGAATTGACTTCGGCCTGCACGGAGGGGGGTTGGGGTTGAAGGTTTTCAACAGCCGGATTGGATGGGTTGGTAACTGGAGGCATTGAACGCCAGGGGTGTTGTGTGGAATAAGCGCGGATGTCCTTTGCCGAAAGCCAGCGATCTCCTACGGGTTTCTGGTATCCAGGAGGGGTTTGGGTCAGGTATAAGTACCGCCCAGCAGTATCGACCCGAAAGGCCGTGCCGCAACGCGGGCAGTTCATTTCGTCAGGGGCAGATTGCTGGTGCAGAACCCACAGCGGAATCATAGCGCAGATCGGGCAGTGTGAATTTTCTGCCCATGCGTCAGGTAAAGTGGGGCGGGGAGAGAATTTACTCATGGTGTATCATTGTTGCAAGAACTGTCCCAGCTGTCAAGCGATCTTGAAGAGCTGTTAAGAAATTGTAAATATTCAGTATTTCTCTATCGCGCTTTTTGTGCCGCGGCCATGAAAGCTTGAGTTTCGACGGAGGAGATATGGTTTTCGGCATTGCGATCTTCTTTGAGCGCCGATCCGACAATAGCACCATCTGCGATGGCAAGCACCTGGGCCACATTCTGGATATTTGTGCCACTGCCAACAAGTACAGGGAGATTAACTGCTGATTTTACTTCTGTCACGGCATTAAGCGGGGTGATGGCGCCGGTGGCCGCACCGGTTACGATCAATGCGTCTGCGCCGGCATTACGGGCGTCTATCGCGGACTGGGTGAGGGGTTGGGAGATAATATTGGTGGTATATTTTGTCTGGATGTCTGCAAAAAGAGCAACACGGGCCCCCAATTCTTTACGGTAGCGGGTGATCTGCGCCGAGCAGGGATGAACAATCCCCTGGGCGGAGACCACGGTGTCCACGAAAACTTCTACCCGTACAAAATCCGCTTCACAGGCGTGTGCGATTGCCATTTCGGCTTGCCAGGCATTGAATTGAACGTTTACGCCGACGGGAATGGCAATATTTTGGCGTACCTGGCGGGTGATCGCAGCCATGAGGGCGAATTGGACCGGAGTCGGTTCGCCGATCTGATAAGGCTCATCGCCCAGATTCTCTACGATCAAGCCATCAACGCCCGCTTCGGCGAGGGTTTGTGCTTCCCATTGTGCTTGCGCATAGATTTCTGGCAGATTGCCGTCAAAGTGCGGGCTGCCGGGCAGGGGACGCAGATGCACCATGCCGATGATGGGTTTTTGGGTGGTAAACAGGTCGGTGAATTTCATAGGATGGGTAACCTTTCAAGATGTAGTGTGCGGAATGATACGTTCGGTGAGACATCCATGATGTCTATCGGACAAAACAGTTTTGCCAGGCAATCATATGGTTGGGATGGCCTCATTGCTTAGAACGAAAGCGCCACAGCCAGCACGCCGACCAGAATTTGCAGCCCCACCAAACCGGCGATGACATAGGCGAAGATCAACCACGGAGAACTTGTGGTGATCGGTTTGACTTCCTGCCCCTCGGCCAAAGAGCGGGCTGCCAGGGCGCCGCCTTTCTGGATGTCAGCTTCTTTTAAATGAGGGCCTAACCAGATGTAACGGTTGTGGGTGTCTGGCAGGACGATAACCTTGCCCGGATAGGAATCAAACAGTTGTGCGTTTTTGATCGTATTCTCTACCAGCAGGCTGCTTTCCAGCACCACAGCGGCGGCGTTTTTCAAACTGTCTTCCGTGACCTGGTCAGGAGGGGTCAAAATAAGGGGGATTGATTCCGCATATCTTTGGAAGGCTCTCTGGATTCCCTTGCCCCGGACTGATTCGGGGTCAAGCAGTGCCACCACGGGGAAGTCAACCTGTAACTTTTCCAGAGACGTGTTCAGGGTGCGGGTATCCTGTTTGAGCCAGGTCAGGTGATAAGCCAGAAGGGCACCAAACAGCAAAATTAATCGGGAATATTTCAACACATCGTTCAGCAGACTGATATTTTCCACGCCAAACAGGCTTTGCAGCAGACTATATAGCAGGAAACCTGCAGAGGCCATCACCCCAATCACGCCGGCAAAGATGACCAGGTACAAGTAGATTTTGCGGCTAAGCGAGCGCCGGGCATGGTCTCCGGCTTCTCCGCTCTGCATGGAGGGGCGGTTCACTTTTGGCCAAAACACAAGCCACAAGGCCATCCCCACGGCTAAAACCGCCAAATTTTGCGCCAGGGGTTGGGTTTTATCCTGCCAGATCCAGTCAACCTTGAGCAGCAGGTCAATGATCCAGCCAGCTAAACCGGCAATGCCTAAAATCGTTCCTGCCAGTCCCAGGGCTGCCAAGGGATACCGGTAGATGCGATGCATGGCCGCTTGTTTGGCTTGTTCTTTTTCCGCAGCGATATTGTTTTTGAGGATGCCAGAAAAATAGGCCCACAGCACCCCGAAGATCAGCGCCAGAGAAAGGGGGGAGCTGATCTTTGACAACAGCTCTTGGAAGGTAGTACTTTGTCCTAACGCGGCCTGGAGCAGCCGGTAGAAGATGGCACCGGCATTGATCGAGAATGTGATGGCTCCCGCCAGGGTGAGGGCATACAGGATCAGGATGCGTACGGTGGAATGTCTTTCCTCTTCCCGGTGGATGGCTGACTGAATCAGACGCCACCAGTAGAGCCACAACGGCGTACCGATCAGCAGCAGGGTCAGGGCATTGATAAATTGTTCTTTCCCACTGGAAGGGAAGAGGATGGGCTGCCAGGCGAGCATATAGACCACCAATTTTTGTACGCCGATGATCGTCAGGCCCAGGGAATAAAGCATCCAGATGTAGCGGTATATCCGTCGCAGATCTGTGAGGCTCTCTGTGTCTGTAGAAGATTCCCAATCGGATTGCAGAACCCGGTAAAAATAAACGGCCAGGATCAAATTGACCCCAATCGCGATCAGGTTGTCTGAAAGGGTTTGATACCCGCCCAAAAGAGCCTGTGCCGGGTTGATCTGTGCTGCTTGTAACAATAATCGATTTAACAAGGCGATGAGATTTTGCACAACCGGGATCAGAGAGGCTAGTAAGATGCCGTAAAAATACATGCCCCTGATCAGGGAACTTTTCTCTTCTTCTGAATTTTGCGCATCTCGCTGGACGATGAACCAATGCAGCAGGAAAATGGGAATGCTGACCAGAATTTGGGCCAGGCCAGTCGAAAGGATGTCGGACTGGCTGCCAACAAATTGGGAACTGGTAAGCGACCTGAGCAAATTGGTGATTCCCCAGGTCAGGGAAAGAACGCTGATCAGTGTAACCAGATAAAAATAAATTCTTCGGATGGTTTTCATCTTTGCTCCCGGAAAGGCAAGGGTTATTCCTTGAACTCTGGCTGGTTCCAATCATAGGACCAGTAGGTATAGGGCATGGAGATAATCTGCCATTTTCCATCCACTTTTTCCAGCGTGGCGGCTTCCGCCCATTGATAGCCATCATTGAATAACCCGCCGCCGGAAGATTGGGTAACCACACTGACTGTGGCCGTTTGCCCGTTAATTTGTTGATCTGTAACCTTGACGGCATTGCCAAATTGGACTTGATTAGCGGCCATGCTCTGGCGGAATTGCGTAGGGCTGGGTTTATTGGGTATCTCCGCCAGATAAACGTAAGCTTTTTCGTACTCCCCTTTATCCAGGGCCAGTAAATAATTGAATACTACGCCCTGAGGTTGATCATCCGCTTGATAGGTCAAGGCGGTATTCTGTCGGGTAAGAAAAACCACCACAGAGGTCGTAACGAGGGCAATGATCCCAATGATGATCCCGATGAGGAATTTATCTTTTTTCATGGATGACTCCTGATTGTCCTGTGTCGAAAGATGTTCATTGATTGATTGTAACGGTTAAGCGAATATTGTTCAATCCAATCCTCATTAATCCTCATCTTTCCTTAATTTGCATAAGTTATCTTTTTTCTCTATAATAATATTATTCATATCAGAATAGTGTAAATTTGTGATCCGCACCTTTCTTGTCTCCTCGTGTTATGCGAGGCACCTTGCCCCGGGGATGCCAGTGCCTGCGGATTTGTTTTTTATCAGCGTGAAGATGTTTTGGAAAATGCAAAAGTTCTTGTGAGAGCTGGTGAATTTTTTGGAATGGGAGGGAGTCATGAACACAAAGAAATGCTATTTTAATGGAATAGCGATATTCCTGTGTGGGGCGGTGTTATTATCCGCCTGTAATTTGCCCGACAGCACCGATAACGCCATCCCGATTGCGTTGACCCAAACCGCTGCTGTAATGTCCACTGCAGTGGAGGGTACACAGGCGATTTCTGTAGAGACGGAGGTGACGGTGTCCGAGACCCCCGCCCTCGAAGAGACCGCCACACCGGAGCCGAGCGAGACACCTGAACCTACGGCGACTATTGTCCATCTGACCCGGCCCGGCGATTTTCCTGGCGGGCGGGAAAGCGGAATGACGGACCCCGATTCTTCGACCACAGCGGGAGAAAAACGAGCTTCCCGTGGAGAAAATTTTGCCGGGAATTTGTACGAGCGACCTTTCAGCGCCGAAAACATGGCGTATTTTCCAGACCTGGACATCACTTACACCACTTTCAATCGCAGCGGAGCGTGGGTGTATGTGGAAATTAAATTGCAGGGCACGCGCGATGGCTCCTTGCAGGGCACGTATGGTCTGGAACTGGATTTGAATGTAGATGGACGCGGTGATTGGTTGATTCTGGCCTCCGATTTGCAAAGCGACTGGTCTACGGACGGCGTGCGTGTATGGCAGGATACCAACAAGGACGTAGGGGGTGGCATTGCCCTGCAAGCAGACCGCCAGGGTGGAAATGGGTATGATCTTTTGGTCTTTGACCAGGGCATCGGCAATGACCCGGATGCGGCCTGGGCGAGAGTAGACCCTACGGAAGCGAACGCCGCTCAAATTGCTTTTAAGTATGCCTTGATTGGTAACGATGATGAATTTCTGTGGGGGGCCTGGGTGGATCAGGGAGTCACCAATCCTGCCTGGTACGATTACAATGACCACTTTACGCACGAAGATGCCGGTTCACCGCTTTCGGGGCTGCCGCAATACCCTTTAAAGGCACTGGCTGAGGTAGATAATACTTGCCGCTGGACGGTGGGTTTTGTTCCTGACGGCAGCGAGCCTGGCATTTGCCCTGTGCCGGCCACGCCTACCCCAACTCCCACGCTGACACCTTCTGTCGTGCCGGGCAATATCAGCGGGATTGTGTTTCGGGACGGAAACGGGAATCTCACCTATCAGACCGGTGAAACCGGGCTGGGCGGGGCGGGGGTGCGGCTGCGCCAGGGAAGCTGTGGTTCTCCCGGGGGAGAAATGGCCTCTACAACCACAGGCAGCGATGGGCGTTATTCCTTTAGCGGCCTGGCTGCTGGAACCTATTGTGTGGATGTTCCCAGTGATCCAGCCACCTGGACAGCAAAATCGAATCCGACCACTATTACGATTGGACCAGGCGGCAATGGCTATGCCAATTTCGGGTATTTTTATCTGGGATGATGACTGAGGAGCGTTCATTCATGGAAGCATCGCCGATCACGATACACCGGCCGGTAATGGGGCAGGACTTAAATCATCACGGCACGTTATATGCCGCGCGCACTGCTGAATGGTTTGTGGAAGCAGGTTTTATCGCTGCTGCCAGTTTGTCACGGCCAGAGAATATTGTGTGTATTAAAGTACACAACATGGAGTTTCTCAAGCCGGTGAAAAAAGGCGCAATCCTTAAGCTGGAAAGCAAGGTGGTATTGACTGGCCGCACCAGTCTGGTGGTGTACGTGCAGGGAAACGTGGAGGCCGTTGTGACGGTGAAGGGTTTCCTCTCTTTCGTCCATGTAGATGATGAGGGCCGACCGCAGCCGCATGGGGCGACCCTCACACCGTCCAGCAAGATTGACCTTGCGTTGCAGCAAGAGGCGCTGGCTTTACGCAAATAGCCATTGCATGAGTGAGTGTATAGGAGACTGGAAAGATGACCCAGCATGGGTGCGTGTAACGCCTTTCAAAAACTTCGTGTAGCCATTAACGCAAGATTGAAAGACTGGCAAAAAGCCAGGCAGGGTGGTATTACCGATTACGGTTGCCAGGCGGGCGAGAAGCTGCCGGCGGGATGGTGGGGCAGCTGTTGGGTGCGGCTGAATTGATTGTCGGTCAAGTACAGGTAGCTTTTGTTTCTGCGGCGGGATTCGTAGACCAGGAATTGCCCATCGGGTGACCAGGTTGGGCGTGAACCATCGTTATCGGTACAGTGCAGAATATTTTCTTGTGTGTTGAAAATGCACAGATGGTTTTTCCCTTCTGCCTGGCTGAAAGCTATTTGATTTCCATCCGGGGACCATGCAGGATAATCGTAGATGTTTGTGTAAAGCAACAAGCGCTGGCTGGTTCCATCGATGTTCATTGTGTATATCCCGACTTGCTGATTTCGATTGGACACGAAAGCGATTTTGCGCCCATCGGGTGACCATGCTGGTGCGTAGTCCTGGCTTGTTCGATGGGTTAGATTACGAATGGTATTCGAATAAGTTGTATAGGTAAAAACATCTCTGGTGGTTCCTGACATTGCGTGGAAGAGAATGATTGGGTCGGCAGGCGCCCATTGGATGCTGCCGAGTGATCCCCAATTGCCTGGCATGATTTGCATCCAATCTCCGGTAACAGATGCCAGGCACAAGGTGGTGCGTTGTTCAACAATGCAGGCAAAGGCGATCATTTGTGAATCGAATGCCCAGGCAGGCGCCACATCTTTGGCGCGGATGTTTTTTGCCAGCAGCCGCTGGTTTGAGCCGTCGGCGTTCATGACTGCAAGATGCTGCTCCTGGTTTTGGGTTGAGAGAAAGGCAAGCTGCTTCCCGTCTGGCGACCAGACAGGGTGAGATTCATTATTAATCGTGTTTGTGAGATACCTGCTGCCTGAGGGAGTCATTTTGTGGATTTGGAGATTTTGGTCCCGCCAGGAAATAAAGGCAATCTCTGCGTGAGGTGGCAAGGCCAGTCCTTTAACAACTGAACTGCATCCAGCTGTTGCGGTAGTTAAGAGAAGTATCGCCGTCCATATTATGATTTTTGTACGCAATGACATATTCAAGCCTATGCAAATCCAGCCTTTGATTGATCTATTATATCGGAAGGCAGGATTCAGGGCATCTGTTTGCCGAACTGGTCACGGGAGCACTCAAAACTTGTAGAAAGGTGAAATACCCCACGAGGTCATCGCATTCACAATGGCAGAATCTACCTGTTTTAATGTTTCCACCCCACAAATACCTGTCTGAGCATTTATTAAACTGGTTATAATTGAAGAGTGTAAATGGTTTTGATTTGGCATTCAGGGTTATTCTAACCTGAGTTAAGGAGATAGCTATGATGGAATACAGACGTTTGGGAAAATCCGGGTTGCAGGTAAGCGCATTGTCCCTGGGATCATGGGTGACATTTGGCAAGCAGGTTGATATCGATAAAGCGATCGAGAATATGAAAGCGGCCTATGATGCCGGCGTGAATTTTTTTGACAATGCGGAGGGCTATGAGGGAGGACAGTCTGAAATTGTGATGGGGAAAGCAATCAAGCAGCTGGGATGGCGCCGGGACAGTTTTATCGTATCCAGTAAAGTATATTTTGGGGCAGTGAAAAATCCGGGGCCAAACCAAAAGGGCCTGAGCCGGAAGCATGTTGTTGAGGCGTGCCATCAAGCCCTGGAACGTTTGCAGCTTGATTATCTGGATTTGTATTATTGCCATCGTCCGGATCCGAATGTGCCGATGGAAGAGACGGTACGGGCGATGACGGATCTGATCCAGCAAGGTAAGGTAATGTATTGGGGTACTTCAAGCTGGTCAGCACAGCAAATTATGGAAGCTTATGCCGCTGCGCGTCAATATCAGCTGGTGCCGCCGGTTGTAGAGCAGCCGCGCTATCACATGTTCGCGCGGGAGCAGGTGGAAGTAGAATATGCCCGGTTGTACGACACGATTGGCCTCGGTTTGACAACTTTTTCCCCGTTGGCTTCAGGGCTGCTTACCGGGAAGTATAACGAAGGCGTGCCGACAGATTCGAGATTAAATTTGCCAGGGTATGAATGGCTGCGGGAGCGGATGCTTGGCGAGGGCAGCGAGCAGCGCATTGAGAAGATCAAGCGATTGGGAAAGCTGGCCGCAGACATGGGTACCAATACCGCCCGGCTGGCGCTTGCGTGGTGTTTGACCAACCCCAATGTCAGTACTGTCATCACGGGTGCTTCAAGAGTGGAGCAGGTACATGATAATATGCAGGCGATTGATCTGCTTCCACAGATCAATGATGAGGTTTTGAAGAGGATTGAAGGCATCCTGGAAAACAAACCCGATCCACGGCCGTTTCAATAGCAGATGTTTGATCAAACAATTGAGTGATTTGCATCATTAATTCTCCTGGACTTGCAGGCAAAGGAGAAGTATTTATTATTTTATGGCAGCCAGCGTTGGCTGTGCAGATGAGTTCTTTTTCTTTTCTTTTTTAGGAGGCATCATGTCGAAAATTGCAATCATCACAGATAGCACTGCGTATTTAAGTCAGGAAACGGTGGACCAGTATGGCATTCATGTATTGCCGTTAAAGGTACACTGGGAAGGGGAAACCTTCCGGGATAATGTGGATATTCATCCTCAAAATTTTTATGAAGATTTGGAGAAGACCGAATGGCTGCCAACCACTTCTCAGCCATCTATGCAGGAATTTCTGAATCTGTGTCAATATTCACACGTAAATGCTCCACCCATATTCACCCACACTGTGCCAG
>CAYURM010000035.1:8596-37558 GCA_964447155.1 uncultured Anaerolineaceae bacterium | reverse complement strand
TTTCGGATTTTGCTGTGTTCTTACCGTTGATTCTTCAAACTGTCAGGTGGCTAGGTTTTTTTCTTAGTTGGATGTGCATAGGGCGATTTACAAATCGTTCCTGCTGGTTTCTTCCTTGACCCGCTTATCATCTGCGGGTATGATTTTCTTGGTTACATACGGATTTTGTAGTAACCACTGAAGTGGCTATTTTTGCAGACGGTAACGACCGAAGTCGTTCCTGCAATGATGATAAGGAGATCAATGACCTTTACCTTCCCCGAAAAATTGCAACTGGCCCAGCTCCCTACGCCAATCCAGAAAATGGAACGTCTGACTGCCCGCTGGGGCGGCCCGGACCTGTATATTAAACGTGATGACCTGACCGGCATGGCGGTTTCGGGCAACAAGGTGCGCAAGCTGGAGTTCAGTGCGGCCAAAGCCCTGCGTGAGGGTTGCACGGTGCTGATCACCTGCGGAGGCGGGCAGTCCAATCATGCCCGCGCTACGGCAGCCACGGCTGCCAAACTGGGGCTGCGCTGCCATCTGGTGCTCAGCGGCGCGCCGGATCAGCCACAACAGGGCAACCTTTTCCTCAACCGTTTGCTGGGTGCGGAGATCACCTTCCTGCCTGAAGCCAGTCTGGAAGATTTTAACGAAGTGATGTGCGAACTGGCGGCGGACTATGCCCGCCAGGGCGAAAAAGCGCTGATCATCCCTCTGGGTGCTTCGGATGCCACCGGCTCGCTGGGGTATGCCTGGGCGGTCAAGGAGATGACCGGTCAGTTTGACGCCATGCAGTGGACGCCGGATCATATCGTGGTGGGCTGTGGTTCGGGCGGCACGCTGGCTGGGCTGCTGTTGGGCAAGGAGTTATTCGGGCTGACCAGCCAGGTGTGGGGCATCAATGTGCGCGTGGATGCGGCTTATTTTCAGCAGGCAGTGGTTGATATCTTCGCAGACCTGGCACGCGAATATGGCTATCAAACCAGGATTCAAGCCAGCGATGTGCACATGATTGATGGCTATGTGGGCGCGGGCTATGCGATCAGCGGACCGGCAGAGATGGCGGTGATTGCCGAAGCTGCCCGCGAAGAGGCGATCCTGCTGGATACGGCTTACACCGGCAAGGCTTTCTACGGCCTGTCACAAGAGGTGTACAAGGGCCGTTTTAGCAAAGACGCGAGTGTATTATTTTTGCACACGGGCGGCCTGTTTGGTATGTTCCCGCAGGCAGAGGAATTTGACCCAAAATCTTTTCAGGCAGGTGATGAATGAATCAACAGTTGAGAATTGAAACGATCGGCAGATTTGCAGGGGTTTTTCTGGGGGCCGTTGTCAGCATTTTCGCCCTTGTTTTGGCTGGCCCGAGTGTGGAAGGCGCTGAGAGCAGCACGATGAGTGATCTCATGCTGGTTCTGTCGGCGGTGTTGTTGATTGGTGTATACCTGGGTGTCAGTAAACTGGCCGAACGGTATGGACATAATAAGGCCCGGCAGGACATGCTCTCATCGCAGGAAGAAGGCAAGGCCAGGCTGGCGGAGGAAGCGATGGAATCGCTGCCCGGCGTGGGTGACGCCCCTTCCTCGCTGAACTGGCAGGCGCATGAGACTACCCAGGAATTTCTGGAAGAGGGTGAAACCGTGCTGGGGTATGCCGCTGGCTGGGTGAGCGCCCTGGACAGCCTGTTTGTGATTACGGATCGCGCGGTGCATATCCTCCGCGTCAATCGGGATTATACCCGCCATTCCAAAGGCTTCCATTTTGTGTTCAAACGTGATGGTGCGGGCATCCGGCTCAAATCGGCAGATGCAGACCGCAATGACGCCCGCTTTGGTTTCGTGCGGCGGTTCAAGATTGCCAGTCTGGAAGAAGACCAGAAAGACCTGGTATTGTTGCTGTGGCTGTATGGGGCAGAGCGCACCGGGCTTTCCAATCCGAAAAATGATCTTTTTGAGCAGACGCTGGAGGAAATGAAGAAGGATGATTTTGCTGCGGAAGAGGAGCAACGGAAAAAAGGCCTGACTGGCAAGATGCGCTCGTGGTTCATGGGCAAACGGTTTTAGGGATTTGCAGGATTAGGAAAATAACAACCTCCCGCTTGATTTTCGAGCGGGAGGTTTCAAGTTAAGTACGCATCGTCACGACAGAAATATACCCAATGGGCCATCGGGGTCGATCATGTTTTCCAGCGCGGTGTAGGGCACCAGCGCCTGCTGCGGGCCGACGGCATACGGGGCGATTTCATAGGGGTCAAAGGTGATCAGGATGCCGTCCGGGGTGATATTCCAGTTGCGGAAATTTTCCGGCTCGGGGGCGGCGCCTTCCGGCCAATCCATGTAGCCGTTTTCGCTGATGATCTGAATAGATTGGGTTGAGAGCACGCCCAGATAATCGCTGCCGGGCAGGAAAAGCTCGTCCAGTTGCAGGGTTTTCTCTTCCGCCAGATCGTAGTTCAATGTGCGGCTGTAGGAGAAGGGATGCGCGGCGCCCATCACATAGGTGGAGACGGTGAAATGAATGCTGACGATGCCGTGTTCGGTGTTGGTGGGGGTGTATTCCAGATGCAGCGAGTTATACCCGAACGTCTTTGATAATGATGCCTGGTACTCCAGGTTTTCTGTGACGATATCGGTGAAGTCTTTGATAACCGTCTGTTCCAGGGTTTCGACTACCTGGTTGAAAGCGGCAGCCTTGCTTTCCGGCTGTCCCATCCGTGGTCGTTTGAGGAAGATGTTCATCATCATCTCGTTGTCGTGAATTTCGGACTCGTGCGGGCCGAGCACAACGGTCAGATCAATCGGGGTCGGCGAGGGAATGGGGGTGGGTTCCTCAGTGGGCGGCGGGGCGAGGGTGGCTGTTGGCTCGACTTTGCTGCCGCCGAACGCGCAGGCAGTGAGCAGAACAAAGGATGCTGTCAGGATCAGGAAGGTTCGTCTTTTTTGCATAAAAATTTCTCCTGTGCTGGTTTAGGCTTGACTGCCGCATACCGGGCAGTTCGTTTTTTTGTCGAAAAGGACGGTCTGGAAGCTCATCTCGAGGGCGTCAAAAAGAAGTAGTTTGCCGATCATCGGTTCCCCGATGCCGAGGATACACTTGACTGCTTCTGCCACCTGTAATGTGCCGATCACCCCTGGCAGGGCGCTGAACACGCCGGGCGGTTCGGTGTTTTCCCCGTTTTGGGGCGCTTCGGCGAACAGGCAGCGGTAACACGGCCCGCGGCGGGCGTCGAAGACGCTCATCTGACCCTGGAGCTGGAACACGCCGCCGTAGATGAAGGGCTTGCCTTGCTTGACCGCGACGCGGTTGATCACATTGCGTGTCATTAAATTGTCCGTGCCGTCCATCAGCAGGTCGTAGGGGGCGGCCAGGCGCCCGGCGTTCTCGGCGGTGAAGCGCTCGGGGTAGATGTTCACCTGCACTTCACTGTTCAGGTCATGCAGGCGGCGGGCGGCGGATTCGACCTTGGGTTCATTCAGATTGGCTTCCCCATGGATGATCTGGCGCTGGAGGTTGGAAAGGGTCAGCACATCCGAGTCGACCAGACCGATGCGCCCGAAACCGGCCGCGGCCATGTACATCGCCAGAGGGGAGCCAAGCCCGCCCACGCCCACAACGAGGGCCGAGGCGGCTTTCAGCTTGCGCTGGCCGTCCTCGCCCATCTCGGGGATGCGCAGGTGGCGGTCATAGCGTTCTTTTTCCTGTGGGGTCAGTTCGGGGAGCATGGGGCCTCCGGGGGGATCGGGTGAGTGTGAGTCTATTAAACCATTAAATGAGGGAGGGGGTGAGTAGATTCTTTTTCGATGTCACGCAAAATTGCGAAGGCGCAAAGATACCGAATTGTTGTCATCGCGAGGAGCCGCAGGCGACGTGGCGATCTCCCCTGCTGGCGGTGAGATTGCTTTGTCGGGCAGAGCCCTCCTCGCAATGACAGAATCAAACGATCATTCCCCGGCCACCAACCACCCCAGACGTGAGAAGGTCAAATAATCTGGCGCGGTGATGTTGAGGGCGTCGTTGTAGGTGGTGAGGCTGCGGTTCGAAGGGTTCAGGCGGCTGAGGCTGAGGGCGTAACCATCGCCAGCGGGGACGGTGCCGGAGAGAATCAGGCTTTCTTCGTCCGGCGACCAGCGGATGGTGGCGTTGTAGGTCTCGGTGGTGGCCAGCTCCTGGATGCCCCAGTTGGCGGGGGTGAGGAGGTAGTGGGTGACGTTGAACTGCTTGCCGGTGTAGTTGCTGCGCTCAATGACCTGCAGGGCGAGGCGCCCGCCATCGGCAGACCAGGCGGCGTCGGCCAGGTAGTATTCCCATTTGGCGTTGCCCGGTAAGGGCAGTTCGCGGCGCAGGGCGCCGTCAAGGGTGTACATCATCAGGGTGGATGCTTCACTGCCGTAAACATAGGCTCCGGCTGAGGATGAGAAATAGGGGAGGTTGGCGGCTTCCAGCGGCATGGATTCATCCATATCAAGAAGGGTGGCCCAGAAGCCGGTGCCGCTGCAACCTTCTGCCGGGGAACAATTTCCGCTTTCCCAGACGATCCGGTTAGCGATGCCTGACTTTACCAGGCTGATCGGGTTTTCTACCGGGGCGTTGATCCACTGCCATTCGACGGTCAGCGCCATATTGTCATTTGTATAGCCGACAATGTGGATTTGGCGGATGTCGTCTGCTGTGGTGATGAGGGCGAAGCTGTCCTCCTCCAGCCACAGGGCGGTGATCTGGTCGGGGTCGGGCGTGCGGTGGAGCATATCCGTAACAAAAATTTGTTCCAGCGTGGTCAATTCGAGTACGAAAAGCTGGCTGCCCTGGTTGACGAGCAAGGCCGCGCCATTCGGGGAGACGTCCTGCAGATCATATCCCACAGGAAGCAGGCGGTGAAGCTGCTGGGCGGTGAAATCGAAGAGGAAAACGCCGGCGGCGACGTAGTCTTCGCCCTGGCGCTCGGAGACGCCAAAGACGAGGACGTCGTTTCCGCTGGCGCGCAGGTCCTGGAGGGCATCAAGGGAGATGATCTCTTCCGGCAGGGTAGCGGTGCTGACCATCCCGGCTGCGCTGGTCTTGGTGGCGGCGATGACGGGGGCTTCGACTGCTTCGGCATTGGCGCTGCGCCATAGATGGTCGAGGGTTTTCAAGGCGGTGTAGCTGCGTTCGTTCCAGGCCTGCCTGCTGAGGTGGAAGCCGTCGGGACGGTCAGGATCGAGTCCGCGGTTGGGGAGGCCCTGGGCGGCCAGCCAGAAGTTCCACAGGGGCAGGTCATATTCATAGGCCAGGCGGGCGGTGGCGAGGTTGATGCTGTGGTCGCCTTCCACGTTGTCGGCCTTGGTGGAGAGGATCGGCACAGCGCCGTGGTCAATGCTGTATTCGATGATGCGGCGCATGTATTCTTCGTAGCGCTCGACGGAGCGGCCTTCCCACCACACTTCCAGGCTGATAATGACGAAGGTCGGTTTGTGGATGCGGATCTCGCATTCGATGGGGTTCTCACCGGCCTGGCAGTTCTCGGGGTCAGCCCATAGGGGGGAGAGGACAGAAGCGGCGTTGAAACCGCCCTTGACAGCCATGCCGTTGCGGTCAAAGGAGCCGGAGAAGTGATCGATGGTCTCCTGCAGGAATTGATCCTCGTCTCGCAAGACGTAATTGCCGGGCTGGTCATACATGCCGAGGAGGACTTCCTTGATGCTCTGGCAGTCACCGACCTTGGAGAAGGCCTGTGGGTCCGTGCCCATCGCCAGCCCGCGCTGGTAGATGACACGCGCGCGCTCGGAGAGTTCGGGGACGATGGGCCAGTCACGCCAGTCTTCGGGGGCCAGGTGGGTGGCGTCGGGGTTGTAGGGCAGGGGCTCGGCTTCATTGGTGATCTCGGTGGCTGCGTTGGTGGGCGAGGGGTGCTCGGCAGAGGTACCAGCGGAGGCGCCGGTTGTTTGTGTGGCGGGGTTGTTTGCATCGCTCACTGCGGCCTGAACGGGGGCGGTCTGTATGGGCTGCGGTGCGGCCGGGGCACACGCTGTCAGCATGACAGCGGCCAGCAGCAGGGCGGTGATGGGCAAGAGGAAGAAGGAGCGGGTCAGATTTGTCTTCATAGGTGAATTTCCATACCAGTAAGGGGATTGATTTTTTTCAATCATACTCCATGCAGGTGGGGATGTCAAAACACCACCCCATCCTGACCTTCCCCAAAATCAAAAATTTTATGGAAGATATTTGGTGGTTTTGGACGCGGTGGTGATTTTGTATTGGAGAATGGGATCGCCACGGCCGCTGACACTCCCTCGCGATGACAGATCAGGAAAGCTGGATGAACTGAAAAAACAGGTTCTTGCGATATTTTGCAAGAACCTGAATGTTTCAGAATTTCATTTATGCCGTGCCGAATTGACGGTCGCCGGCGTCGCCCAGGCCGGGGACGATATAGCCAATCTCGTTGAGGCGTTCGTCCACCGCTGCGATGTAGATGGGAACATCCGGGTGGGCTGCCTGCATGGCAAGGATGCCTTCGGGGGCGGCGATCAGACCGACGAATTTGATCTTTTTTACCCCCCAACGTTTGAGTACATCCACCGTAGCAACTGCCGAGCCGCCGGTTGCCAGCATCGGGTCAAGGATCAGGCACATTGAGACGGTGGGCGCAACGGGCAGTTTGTTGTAGTATTCCACCGGACGGAGGGTGTCTTCATCCCGGTAAATACCGATATGCCATACCTCGGAGGAGGGCATCAGCTCCCATACGCCTTCTGTCATGCCCAGGCCGGCGCGCAGGATGGGAACCAGCCCGATGCTGTCCTGCAATTCCTGGCCGATACAGGTTGTCATGGGGGTGGTTACTTCTACGGGGCGGGTTGTGAGGTCCATGGTGGCTTCATAGGTTAGCAATGCGCCCAGTTCACGCACTACTTCACGGAACTTCTTCGAGTCGGTATTGACGTCTCGCAGCACATGCAGCTTGTGGGCAATCAACGGGTGGGTCGAAACGTGCACATTTTTATGGTTTGAGAGATCGAAATCAGTCATTTTTTACTCCCTGGGGTTTCTGTTTATTATATCTGTTTTTTGCGAATTATGAGAAAATCGAAAATTTGGGTACATGAAAAGTCTGTAGATTTTTTCATTGCGAATGCCTGGATGTTGAGAAGGGTATCGCATTCACCATGACAGGACGGGATGAGTCTGCTATAATCAAGCCCATCAGGGCTTTGGTGCAGATTGAACTGTCAACTTTCTTACAGGAGTGATCCCAAAATGCGCAAGCACCTTTACTTCTCCCTTTTCCCCGAAGCATTAATTGCCTCCATGCTGTCGCCAGATGAATTTGGCGCGTATATTGCCATCGGCGATCACAAGAAGCTGCATGGACGCGCGATGTTCATTGAGGTGGATCCCGACTTTCGCCATCCTTTCTTTGAAATTGACGAAGGTCTTGAGCGCTGCGTGCCGCGTCCCGATGGCGGCTTGAAACGGTCTGTGTACATTTCCGGCTACCGCGTGCTGGAACACATGGATTTTTCCATGCTGCGCAAATTGTATCTGGTGACGGAGTTCGGCCAGGTGCTGGGGTTGGATAGCAGTACGGAAATTCCTGAGAGCAAGGATGCCTTTCATCTCTATCAGGAGGTGGCCCCGGTAACGCCGCTGGTCGCCAGCACGCATGGGCCAGAATCATTCATCAAGTTTGTCACGCGGGGATCGGAAAATACCCTGCTGAAATGGCCGGCGATTTGTTTTGTGGCGCTTGAATTGGGGGAATTGGCCAATGATCCTGAAAATGGCAGTGTTGCTGGTTTGCCGTACACGTATATTTCTCATCTGCGGGAGTGCCTGTTAGACCTCAAGCACCGCGAGGACAAGCAGCGCAAGCTGGTGGACCGCAACCATATCCCGGACTTTCCTTACCCCGCGATCAAGGAGGGCATTTTCCTGGGGAAACCCGATTCGGTTTTGTTCTATGCGATGCCTTCGGCCGACGAGATGCGCGAGAAGTATCATAACTGGTGGCGGGCGGCGAACCGGTAGGTTCGTGGCTTCAGTCTATATCGAGGAGCTTGCAACTTAAGAGAACCTTCTATCAGGAGGGTTCTTTTTTAAGTGACTTTGTAGGATGTTGCGGTGGATTGGGTTGTGTTGTCATCCACAAGCAAGGTTGTAGGCCGCACCCGGCATTGTGCCCGGCAGGGTGAAACACGGCCACACCTTACAAGTCTTTGGTATTGGGGTGCGGACAAGTTGGAAACCTGTCCCTGCAAAATATCAAGCGCATGTAAAAGCTAATCTTTGCCAGGGGGATAAAATTATAGTGACCCTGTGGTCAGTCATCATGGCTTGCGCGGGTAATCACTGAAGTGGTCTGGCTTGCTATACAATTCTGTGGATCGTTTTACTTCCGTTATTTCAAATTTTTGAGCATGACCGGGTTTCCATGCTGGCAAGCAATAGCGATCCATCTATCAGGATGTCGGCAGGTCAGGGCAGGATTTCGATGGCATCTACCTGGGCGGCATCGCCGTTGCCAGTGGCAGGGGAGTAGACCCGCAGGCAGGGGTAGATGCCTGGGGCGGCCAGTGCATCTGTGTCAATGGCGATGCCAGTCGTGCTGCCAAGATAAAGATTTGCGAAGGGAATACTCTGGTTGTCAATTTCGCCAGGATAAAGGCCGCCGAGTTGGCCGTTATTGCTTGCGTTACCGTCCCCCCAATCGAACACAGTGGTCCACGTGCTGCTGCCGCAGGATCCGCTGGGGCCGGGGCCAACCTGCAAGACAACATGATCAAGCATGATGATACCGGTGGATATTTCATATTCGTAGAAGACCAGGTCATCGTCAGAGTCGGGTATGGATGTGTCAAGCGGGCTGCCCGTCAGGGCGACGAGGTCGATGATGATTTGAGCGCCAGCGGGGATGTTTTCAATGTGCCCGTCCGGCGGGCCAATGTTCACATGATTAGGCGGAGCCGTTGTTGCTGTCAGGGTAACGGTTTCTGTGGGTATGAATGTTGGTGTAAAAGTGAGTGTGGGTGCCAGCGTGTGGGTGAGCGTAAATGTAAGTGTGGGTGCCGGCGTGTGGGTGAGCGTAAACGTAAGTGTGGGGGCTGCCGTACTGGTGGCAGCAGGTGTTTTCGTGTTTTCCGGCGGCAGGGGATTGGTGGCCGTGGGGGGGATATAGCGCCACTGGGTGGCGCTGGGGAGGACGGCCTCGGTTACGGTGGGTTGTGTGACCGGTGTCGCTGGCGGGGTGGAAAAAATCTGCTCGGTGGGTGCCGGAGGCAGCGGGGTTGCTTCTTGCTGTGCTGCCTGTTGGGTGGGCCACACCACCCCGGGAACCAGCACAATCGCCGGCGGTGCGCCATAGGCGTACCGGGAACGGTCTTTGCGGATCTCGTCCAGGATGCCTGCTGTCACAGGTTGAAATTCAGTAAAATCCCAGACAAGGTAATCGGCCTGCATTTTTGTGAGCGGTCCTTCAATGGCAGGCGGCTGGACGGAAGCCAGCGCAAGCTGCCCGCAGCCAAACAGGATCAACAGGATCACAGGCACGAGGATAAACCATCTCGCCAGATTTTGGAGATGGCCTGTTTTTTGGGGGTTGTCCGGTGACGGGTTCATCTATGTTGCCTCAGTGGCTGCTCGGGTTCATTTTATGAGTGTTTGGCGATGGGCAGACAGATGGAAATGGTGTTGCCTGCATTGGGCTCGCCACGCACCCATACCTGACCGCCCATGCGGTCAAGAATGGTTTTTACTTTCGCCATTTCCAACCCGCTTGTGGTCTGGTTGAATCTGTCGGTGCCGAAGGATTTTTCGAAGATATAGGGCAGGTCTGTTTTCTCAACCGGAGGGCCTTCATCGGTGATGTCGATCCATACCTGTTCTTCCTGCTGCCGGGTGCTGATCTTCACTTCGCCATGGGCACTACTGCGCGATACGGCGCGATTGATCAGTCCTTTTAATAACTGGATCAGCAGATCCGGGTCGGCATGCACCTTTGGCAGGTTGTCTTCCATTTGCATTATCATTTTGCAGCCCCATTTTTTGACCAGCAGCTCGGTCGGCTTGAGGCGGTTGGGACTGAGTACGGTGTGCAGATCAATCATTTCCAGGTGCGGTTCAGGGGCATTGCCGATGGCAACGACGTCGGAGAGGTCGCTGCCCCATTTGTGAATATGCCCCCAGATCTGGGTCAGGCGGGAGATGATCTCACCGATTTCTTCATCATGCGCGGTGAGCAGGTTGAGCTTGACGAGATGATTCATCGCTTCAGCCAGCGGGGCGCGTACCTGATTGGCAACGCTCGAAAGCATTTTGGTGCGCATTTCATCCAGTTGTTTCAGGTGGGTAACGTCCCGCAGGATCATGATCCAGCCCCGTGCTTCGCCGTTTTCTCCCGTGATGCCGTTGAGCTGTACCATTTGCACGGTATGATCGCTCCAGTTGATCTCGACCATGGCCGGCTGGCTTGAACCGGCCGAGCGCCAGTTTTTGATCAGTTGACCGAGCGTTTCCGGCAGGTTTTGGAGGGCGTTTGTGCCTTGCAGACCGGTTTTGCGGCACAATTGCAGGGCGGCCTGGTTGATAAATTCAATATCGCCTTTTTCGTCTGCGGAGATGATCGCATCTCCGGTGTTGGCGAGCATTAAACCGATGCGCTGCTGCAATCCCTGACGCTCTTTGAGCAGTTGGCGGTGCGCAGCAGCGCGCTCGACGGCCATGTTCAATTGGCGCATGGATTCCAGCGGTTTCAACAGGTAATCATAGGCGCCATCTTCACGCATGGCGCTAATCGCCGATTTGAGAGAGCCAGCAGCGGTGACCATGATCACTTCCAGGGTGTTGTCAAGCTCGCGGGCCTTGCGCAGCAGTTCCTGTCCGTTCATGCCAGGCATCATCTGGTCGGTGACGAGAACGACAAAGGGATTTTCTTCGGCAATTGCATTTTCGATTTTTTCAAGGGATTCAAACCCGTCACAGGCAGTATCGACGTCAAAGCCCGCCTTACGAAGGGAAAGGCCCATCAATATGGTGAGTTCTTCTTCGTCGTCGGTTACCAATACCCGCAGTTTTTCAGAACTCATTTCCCCCCGCTTTCCTCATTGGACAGGATGGGCAGCGTGATTTTGAAAGTTGTTCCGCTTCCCAATGTGCTTGCTGCCCGAATTTCTCCATGGTGGCAGGCAATGATGCCGTGACTGACGGACAGTCCCAGCCCGGTTCCTTCGCCTTCCGGTTTTGTGGTGAAAAACGGGTCAAAAATCCGGGTGAGGTGTTCCGGGGAGATGCCCTTTCCCGTGTCGCTGATTTCTACAATGGCATTGCCGTTCTGTCTGGAAAGCCTGACATTGAGCTCGCCGCCGTTCGGCATGGCATGGATGGCATTGGCGATCAAATTGATCAATACCTGCTCAATTTGCTGGGCGTCGTAGCTCATGTAGAGCGGTTCTTCCGGCAGATTACGGATGACCTGGACACGGCCTTTTTTAATCAGATATCCGGTCAGACGCAGGGCGGCTTCCAGGGTGTCGCGCATATCCCTTTCGATCAGATCGGGGGTGGATTGACGGGCGAAAGTCAGCAGATCGGAGACAATCTGGTTACCTTTGACCGCGCTGTTATTCATCGTCTGGATCTCATGACGTAATTCCGGGGTGAGTTCTTCCTCGCTGAGCATGAATTCCGTCATGCCCATGATCACGGCCAGGGGATTCTTGACATCGTGTACGATACCGGCAGTCAACTGCCCGACGGAGGCCAGTTTTTCGGATTGCACCAACTGCGCCTGGGTGGCTTTTAACTTTTCATTGATCTCTGCCAGTTCCTTGTTGCGCTGCAAGGCTTCCACATACATGCGTTCGGCTTCTTTGGTGCGTTCTTTGAGGTGTTGGGTCATGGTGTCAAACGCAGCAGCCAAATCGCCGATTTCATCCGATCGGGTGAAATCGGCCTGGTGTTCAAAATCTCCGGCGGCGACCGACTGGGAGAGCATGCGCAGGCGCAGGATGGGCCGGGCGATATTCTGTGAAGTGAAGTAACCGATCACGATCACGGCCAGCGTCCCCAGGGTGAAGAGCAGAGCGAGGGTATTGCGGCTGGTGGCTTCGGTGGAGACGACGTAGCTGCTGGGGAGTACTACGCCCAGCAGGCCGGTCATCTGGTCGCGGATGGTAAGAGGACTGAAGATGATCTGAAAATCGCGCTCATACAGCTGGATGTCGTAGGTGTGCCCAATTCCGTTGATGTCCAGACTTTTCGCCAGGGATTCGATTCCCGGGAAGCCCTCCTGCTGGCTTACCAGGGTGGTGGAAATGACGCCCTCTTCTGCGCCGAGGAGGACGATGTCTGCCAGGGCCTGGCTGCGGATGTCTTTGAGGAGGGTGTCGATGGGTGTGCCAACCAGCATCGCGCCTGCAATTTGACCGTTTTCTGTTTTGATGGGCGCACTGGTAAAAAGTGCCGGCCCGTTGTTGCCGGGCAGAATATCAATGAATTTGTCACCGAAAGAGTCGGTTTGCCCGGACAAGGTTTTGCTGACGATTTCAATCGAATTGAGGTTTGTGCCCGTGGCTCGGTGATAGTCGCCATCGGGTAATTGTTCCATCGAAAGGATTTCCACCCCGTCGGCATCTGCCACGGTCAGAATGTAAATGTTTTGGTTGAGGACATGCGGGGACAAGAGCGTGTACAGGGTGTCCGCATCGCCTTCTGCAACCGCTTCCTGCACGCCGGCGGTAAAAGCCAGCGTCCGCAGGTTTTCGAGGTGCTGGTCTTCCTGGCGCACGATGCCTTCGGCGGCCACCCGGCTGGCTTCAAACAGCTGGTTGACGAAGCGTTCGCGGATGGAGGAGGTGACCAGCCGGGTAACGATGTACACGCCGCCCATTGCCAGCACGATGGTGAGCAGCATATAAGGAATAATCAGCTTTCCCTGGAGCCCTGTCAGGCGGGCAAAGCGGCTTTCCGGTCTAATTTCAGCGTTTTCTTTTTGTTTGTCTAAAGGTTTCAATGCCAAGTTCCCCTAACCGGCGCATGATTATGGACAATGAATAAAGAGATGAATATATTAAGTATACATGAGAATAGTTAAAAAAGAGGAATGGATTGGAGAATTTATGCCGACTTTACGAAACTGTTAACTGGTCAAACTTTACCCGATTTCCATCCGGGGACGGTATTGCAGCGCTTCGGCCAGGTGGCTGGGGGCAATTTCGCCGCATCCGGCCAGGTCGGCGATGGTACGGGCGAGCTTTAACACGCGGTGATAGGAACGTGCCGAAAGCTGGAGCTGGCTCATTGCCGACCGCATCAGGTTTTCGCCCTCGGGTGTCAGTTTGCAGAAGGCGCGGATCCCGGCAGGGCGCATGTCGGCGTTGCAATGGATCATTTCGTTGAAGGGCAGGCCATCGCCAATGAAGCGCTGGCGCTGCTGCTCGCGGGCGGCTTCCACGCGCTCCTGCACTGTGCCGGAGGCTTCACTGAGCTGGCTGCTGCTTAACTTCTGGTAATCGACGCGCGGCACCTGGATGTGAATATCAATGCGGTCGAGGAGCGGGCCGGAGATGCGCTTCTGGTAGCTGGTGACCTGGGATGGTGAGCAGGTGCAGGGTTTCAACGGGTCACCATAGTAGCCGCATTGGCAGGGGTTCATCGCCGCGACCAGCATGAAATTAGCCGGGAAGGTGAGCGACCCTGCGGCCCGGCTGATCGTGACCACTTTATCTTCAACGGGCTGGCGCAGCACTTCCAGCACGCGCTGACCGAATTCGGGCAGTTCATCCAGAAAAAGGACGCCGCGATGGGCCAGCGAGACTTCGCCGGGGCGGGGCCAGTTGCCGCCGCCTACCAGACCAGCATGCGAAATGGTGTGGTGCGGGGCGCGGAAGGGGCGCGTGCGGATGAGAGGCACATCGGCGGGGAGCTGGTCGGCGATGGAGTAGATGCGGGTCACGTCCAGGGCTTCGTCGACGCTCATGTGGGGCATGATGGCAGGCAAGGCGCGCGCCAGGAGGGTCTTGCCCGCGCCGGGCGGCCCCATCATGAGGACGTTGTGCCCGCCGGCCGCTGCCACTTCGAGGGCGCGTTTGACGTGTTCCTGACCTTTGATTTCTTTAAAATCCGTCTGCACGACGGGGGTCAGGTCTTCGATCTTGATCGGTTCCTGGGGCTGGAGGGGAACGCCGCCGGTGGCATGGGCATACAGGGCGCTTAAGGAGGGCACGGGCACCACTTCCAGTCCGGGGATGAGTGCGGCTTCCTTGGCATCTTCTGCGGGGACGATGACGCGCTTGTAGCCCTGCTGGCGGGCGAGGGCGGCCATCGGCAGGATGCCGCTGACATGCCGCACCGAGCCGTCCAGGGATAGCTCGCCGATGATCAGGCTGTCGTTGAAGGCGTCTGGCGGGATCTGGCGGGTGGAAATGAGGACGCCCACGGCGATGGGCAGGTCGTAGGAGGGGCCTTCTTTGCGCACAGCGGCAGGGGCCAGATTGACGGTTACTTTTTTGCGGGGGAAGACGAGGCCGGAGTTCTTGATGGCCGATTGTACGCGCTCACGGCTTTCCTGCACGGCGGCATCCGGCAATCCAACGATCACCATTTTAGGCAGGTTGCTGGCGGTGTCCACTTCTACATCGACCACAACCCCCTCAAGACCAACCAGGGCACAGGCAAATACGCGGGCAAGCATGGGATTAGTGTAGACCTCCGGTAATGAAAAGTCAAATAAAATAAGCAATTGGTCAATTAGGGATTATGGTTTTCTCCCGTATTTTTGGAACAAGCTACCACGCTGTTGTTATTCGATCACAATGCCTGACAGGTCTTCCTTGTTTTCGGGGTATTGCATCTTCAAGTCTTTGAGGGTGTCAATGATGACCTCGGAGATGACCAGGTTGCGGTACCATTTGCGGTTGGCGGGAACGACGTACCAGGGCGCCCATGCGGTGCTGGTTTTGTTGAGCACGTCTTCGAAGGCCTTTTCATATTCCCCCCACTTGGCGCGGGTTTTCAAATCGCCGGGGTTGAATTTCCAGTTCTTGGCGGGGTCATCCAGACGTTCCTGCAGGCGTTCTTTTTGTTCTTCGGGGCTGATGTGCAGGAAGAACTTGAGGATGGTGGTGCCTTCATCGGCCAGCATTTTCTCAAAAGCGTTGATCTGATCGTAGCGTTTTTTCCATACTTTTTCGGGGACAAGACCTTCAACACGGACAACGAGCACGTCTTCGTAGTGGCTGCGGTTGAAGATCATCATCTGGCCGTTTTTGGGGGTGGCTTTGTGGATGCGCCACAGGTAATCGTGGGCCAGTTCTTCTTTGGTGGGGACGCCGAAACCGGTTACGGAGACGCCCTGGGGGTTGACGCCTTCAAAAACATGGCGGATGGTGCCATCCTTGCCGGCGGCGTCCATGCCCTGCAGGATGACGAGTAGTTTGTGTTTGCCTTCGGCGTAGAACAGTTCCTGGAGAGCTTCCAGTTCCTCGTTAAGCTCCAGCAGTTTGCGCTTGCCCTCTTTTTTGCTGCCTTTAAAATCGCCCTTGCTGTCCGGGGAAAAGTTTTTCAGTTCAATTTTTTCGTCTGGTTGTACGCGGTATTGTTTCATCATGTGCAATCTCCTTTATAAAATCGGTCATTCTTATTATAGCCAATCCGTGAAGAATGCGTGGATTATTTTCACTCACGCGAAGCCGCCAAGAAAAAACTTCCACCTGGCTTGAACCGGGTGGAAGTTTCGTGCTATATCGCAATATTGCGACGGCGTAACCTGGGACGGAAGTAACCATGCTTTAACGGGGTGGTCTCTTCCGTGGTGATGAAGGCGGCGGGATCAATCGTTTCAATGACGGACTGGATTTGTGAAATGTCTTTGCGAGCAGCGGCACAATCGATGATGCACACGTCACCCGCCATGCCAACGGCGCAAGACAGGGTGGCGGCATGGCCGTTTTTGTGCAGTGCAGAGGCGATCTCGAAGCCATACTCTTTTGAAAAAATATGCAGCATGTGGTAACCCAGTGCGAGGTGTTTTTCGAAGAGGATGCCCACAATGATCCCTGCACTTACTCCGCTGCCATAGCTCACTGCTTTCCAGAGGGTCATTGGTCCTTCCAGCACCGAAGCAATGGCCAGAATGTAAATGGCAGAATTCAGACCGCCCACCAGGCCGGCAAGGAATTTTTTACCGCGCATAACAAACAACATGCGCACCGTGTCCATAATATTAATGAATGCCAGCATGGTGAATACGGTAAAGAAACTTGTAATATGACTCATTTTTAAAAAACCTTTTGCATCGCATAATTCAGAAGGCATGCCGTGTGACGGTTGGCCTCTTTACCTTCTGTGAATGTTAATGTAACCGGGAAAATCCAAACGCCTGATCAGGAAGACCGTTTAACAAGGATGAACCCGGCAATAAGTTTAGAGATATTCTATTGAAAACAGATTGAATATTTGTGTTATTTGCGTATCAATATGAAAAAAAGAGGCTGTATTTTGCACGACAATTCGGAATTGGTCATCCGGGGCTTTTTCAGGCCGCACTATTATTCTGAAACAGAAGGGCGGAAGCAGTTCGTTCAATTTTTGGCGTTTTTTAATGCATATTTACACAATATATGAATTTGATTTACACGGATTTTGAACAAGATATTTTTACAATGTGCATCATGTTCAGGAATACCTGAAGAAACCGTTTTTTCAAGGAGCTTTAAATAATGAAAACCACTCATTGCTTGTCTTGTGATTCAAAAATTGAGATTGGTTCAAAAGCAAAAATAGGACAGTTCGTTTATTGTGAGTTTTGTGGTGCTGATTTTGAGATCATCGAATTAAACCCCATCGAACTGGATTACACTTTCGTCGACGATGATGATATGGACTATGAAGACGAAGATGAGGATGATACGTATGATAGTCCTGTTTATGATGATGAGGAGGGGGATCGGCAAAGCCAGTGGTAGTCGCCCTGAAGCAATTTATTAACGGTGAGGGATAAAAATGAGCGCGGCAGCTTGTCTGGTTTGCGGCAAGATGATCGATTTAGGCATGCGTCCGCGGTTATTTGAGGAGGTTGTTTGCAAAAATTGTAAACAGCGCTTTTTTGTGATTGAAATTGATCCTCCAGAGATTTGCCTGCCTATTCCCGATTATTATGAGGAAGAGTCGGAACTTCCTTTGGAGGATCAATAGATTTGTTTAGGGTCAGACGGGATGTTTTTCAATCTTCAAAACGGTTGAAAAAATACCCGACACCTGGTGCAGTGCGAATAAAGATGGGTTCTTTGGGTTGTGGTTCTACTTTTGCGCGTAATCTTTTTACCAGCCCGCGAACCAATTCCCGGCTTCCATCCCCTGTATACCCCCACACATATTCAACAATGGTATCTATTGGGATAATTTGCCCCGCATGAGTCATCAATGTGTACAACAGACGAAATTCCAGCTGCGTGAGGTGTTTGGGTTCCTTGTTTTCGATGGTAATGGTACGGGAAGCGGGGTCAAGTACTAGACTGGATTGGCTGATGGTGGGCAGGCTGAAGAAAGGCATGCCAGCGGTTCGCCGCAAGGTGGCACGAATTTGTGCCAGCAGCAGGTAGGCGCTGTAGGGACGGATGACCACCAGATCCGCGCCGGATTCAAATAGTTTGACATGTTTGTTTTCGGGAAGCGGTTCTGAGATGGCGACAATTGTGGTGGCGGTTTGAGAGCGCATCTGAATGATTCTGTGAAGGTCAACAGCAAAATCTTCAGAGAGAGTCCACACAATCAATTCGGAAGGGTTTTCAGGCCAGGACTCAATCGCCTGATCAATGTCCCGGATGGAACGCGTGGTAAATCCGGCTTGCTGGATAACCAGTCTTAATATGGCGGCTTCGTCGGGATATTCAGAAAATAATAGGGCTTGCATACAAGATCTCCTTCAAGGTGAGGTTCCCTATCGATCGATACTTGTGACTAAAGAGTATTTTACATCAAATTAATTGATTTTGTCTCAAATTGGCAGATTGCCAAACGCGTATTTCATTCAAATTGGAGTATAAAATGCAGTTCTTGTATTGTATGTTTTGTGAAGAAGAAGTTCAGGTTGAAGATTTGACCAAAGTGGGTCAAAAAGTTTCCTGCCCATCCTGTTTTCAGCAATATGAAGTCGTCTCGCTTTCTCCATTCCGGGTACAGCCCGATAATATCATTTTTGCTGACGTATTGGAAAATCCTGAAAAGCAGGCACGGGCACGACGGATTGAGCACAGATCTAAACTGGATTTCCACCGGGATGGGATGGAGGAGGAGGGCGGACAACACGGCAAGTACGCTGCCCGTTCTATGGGGAAAAGGAACAAACCGTCCAAACGTATTCGGGGATACGTTTATGATCGGGATGATGATTAAACCATTCGTTGTGGTTTGCGCTGTGGAATGAGTTCAGGGGGAGCTGACCGAATCCGTTTGCTGGCGGTTTGCAAAATCCGTATTTTCTCTCCGCTGCAATTCGTTAGCATGTAAGAAACAAAACCGGGAACCACTTTGGTCCCCGGTTTTGTTTTTGGGTGAATTGTTTTTTATCCGCTGCCAAACACTTGCTCGTAATCTGTCATGGCTGCTTTGACGACCTCGTAGGCATGCTTTTGGTCATAAACTCTTTCGATTGAGGTTTGTGCTTCCATGCCGGGCAGGTTTTTGTAGGTGCTGAAGTAGTGCTGGATGCGCTTTACCATATTTTCCGGCAGTTGATCGATCGAGGTAATATCTCCCCAAAAATTGTCATTGACCAGCACCGCAATGATTTTGTCATCGACTTCTCCCCGGTCGAGCATTTGCAGTCCGCCGATCACGCGCGAAGTGAGAAGCACTTCAGAGCGGGTGATCGGACGTTCGCTGATCACGCATACATCCAAAGGATCACCGTCGCTTACATCGCCATTTTTGGATAGCCTGGAAACGTTTTCTCCGCAGTAAGTGCGCGGGATGAATCCGTACAGCACGGGCGGCTGGGAAGAGGTGCGCTGCGGGCGGTCTACGCGCAGATAGCCAGTTTCTTTGTCAATTTCGTATTTAACGAGGTCAAAGGGGGTTAGTTCGATGTAAGCCTGGATGATTTTTGGCGGTTCAGGCCCGACTGAAAGGCCATGCCAGGGGTGGGGGCGCCAGCGATAGAATGGCGGGGGAAAGGGCATTTTTTTCTCCTCTTGTTGGGCATTATGCCCTGATCCGGGCTGGAATGCCGCCGTATTTTTAAAGCAGACGCCATTTTTTCGCCTGCTTAGAAAGTATACAGCATTCACAAGCCGGAGACAACTATCTGCTTTTGCACGTTTGACCAGAGATGCACTGCACAACTCAGCCAGGAGCGGCAAAAGAACCGGTTTCCTGTACGTCAATCGGGACGCCGTCAATCTCGGACGGAATACGTTCTTCTGCGGAGAGGGCTTCGAGCGGCAGTTTCTGCGTCACCATTACGACCAGGACAACGGTATCTGTCCATTCTCCACCTGTCTGGCGCAAGCCCACGCCCAAACCAACCACGTTGGGCAGGTTGAGCAGTTGTTTGCCGTGGGTTTGCATGACGGCGCGTGCCTGTTCCACGGCAATGGATTGTTCATCTGGCGGGAGCGGGGGGGTGGTCATAAGGATACTCTCAGGGTGTCCAGCACGAGCTGGATCGGGTTGTGGGTGGTGGCTTGGGCCGAGCCGGCGAAGAGTAGTCCGACTGCCAGGGGTGCGCTGCCGTCCACCAGCAGAGAGCCGGAGTCACCGCCCTGTGACATCGGGGTGGTGATAATCTGCTTCTCGAAGCGGGCCTGGCAGCCATTGAAGTAATTGATCGTGATGGTGGCGTCCAGCACTCTGACGGTGCCGGTGGTCAGGCCGGTTGTGCGGCCATATTTGCGCACGGGCATGCCCAAACGGGCGGGGGTGGTCTGGCTGACTTTGCCGATTCCCTGGATTTCGTCCAGAATGTCGCTGTCATCCGCCGGGCGGGCCAATGCAGCGTCAATATAGTTGCTCTGTTCAGGGATTTTTTTGGCGGCAGAGAAGTTGATCTGGCTGCCAAAGAGGCGTGAGAGAAAATTGCCAAAGTTGATAAATCCTTTGGCGGCTTTGTTGACCTGCCTGTCCTGTCCGGCAAAAAGCAGGGGATGCATGCGCACAAGATAGGCGAAGATGTCCAGATTATCCTGTCCGCCGTCTGTGGGGCTGGGCTGCAGGATGGGGTCACCCAGTTTGGCCTCGTTGTTTTTTGCCAGGACATGGTTATTGGAGAGGATCAGGCGCGTGCCATACTGCTGGTCACGCACAACGCAGCCGAAGGTGCCGGCCGGGCTTTGGTAATGTGAAATGCTGACCCCGCCGGGGGCAGGGCGGAAGCGGCTGCGCGGGGTTTGGAAGGCCCACAGGTCACCGACTTCGATGATATCGGTGCGCACGCCGTCAATTTCCGGAGGGACCATTGCTGCGGCGCTCAGGGCGGATTTGGGGACTTTCTGGCGCACCATGGTGACGATGCACAGTTCGCCGGTCTCTTCCCCGCGGCTGATTTTGAAACCGGTGCCAACGCCGACCACAAAGTCTTTTTGCATCAGGGTTTCTTTGTGAAGATCTTTTGCCAGTTTGACTTTTTTAGGCTGCGCCATTTTGCGCCTCCGGGAAGATTGATGTGGAAATCTGTCTGGTTAAATTGTACGTGATAAGGATGAAAATGTGCAAATCATCTGGAGGAGGATTTGCGATCTGTCTTAACCGCCTTTGATGCCGAGAAAATAGCCGAAGAGTTTGACGTATTCCAGAAATGTGGCGGAACGCCCCTCGCTGGTCAGCCACCAGGAGCGTGATTTGTACCAGTGTCCTGTCACGGGTTTGATGGCAACGCTCATGCCGCTGTCTGCAAACACTTCGCGGAAGATGAGGCGCGTGCGGAGGGTGTGGAAGGGGTCGGTGACGACGATACAGGATTTCAGCCCGCGGTTTGCCATCAAATCGCGCACATGGTTGGCTTCGTCCATCGTGCTGGTGGCGGCTCCTTCGGTGACGGTGATCGCCCCGGCGGGAATGCCGAGACGCACGGCTTCAGCTATCAGCAAGCTGGAGTAATTGACGTTCCATTCTGGCAGGAACTCGCCCGTTTCGGTGAGGATGACGGTACGCCCGTATTTTTCCTGATAGAGGCGGGCTGCTTCATCAATGCGGTCATTGCCCCCGCTGAGGGCAACAATGGCATCTGCTGGTTCGAGCGGGTCCTGGACGATGAGCAAACCGCCCATCATCCAGAAGATTATCTGCATGGACAGGACGATAATCACCAATCCCAGAACGACGGCCAGGCTCTTGCCGACGAAGTCGGCCACAGGGCCAAGACAGCCTGATGATTTGGGGGATTGCTGGTTTTCCATTGGTTCGTCCTTTAATCTGATTTCCTGCTGCCCTTGCATGACGATAAAAGTTTTCCCTGTTTGGCAATTCAGATTTTATTATACAAAATGCTGCTTACAATGCAAGCAAAGCCTGATGCATGCGTTCCAGTCCTTCAGCCAGCAGGCTGCGCGGGCAGCCGAAATTGAGTCGCACAAAGCCTTCGCCGCCTGGGCCGAAGGCTGCGCCATCATTCAGGCCGACCAGGGCCTTCTGCAGAAAGAATTGATGCGGGCTGCTGCTGAGCGCCAGGTCAGTGCAGTCCAGCCAGGCCAGATAGGTGCCTTCGGGGCTGATCATATGCACACCGGGGAGCTGCTCCTGAACGAAGTGTACCAGATAGTCGCGGTTGGCTTCCAGATAGGTCAGGGCGGCATCCAGCCAGGGAGCACCATCCTGATAGGCGGCGCGGGCGGCGGTCATTGCCAGCACGCCGGGCCAGCCAACCGTGCCGCGGCGGGTTTTTTCAAAAGCCTGGCGTAGTTCGGGATTGGGAATAACGGCGATGGAGAAGCCCAACCCGGCAATATTGAAGGTCTTGCTGGGGGCCAGCAGGGTGATCGTGTTTTGCGCCACTTCCGGGGAGAGGGAAGCGAAGGGGATATGCTGCTGACCGGTGTAGACCAGGTCTGCGTGGATCTCATCCGAGCAGATTTTGACCTGGTGGCGCAGGCCGATTTCGGCGATGCGTTCCAGCTCGGTGCGGCTGAACACGCGCCCGACCGGATTGTGCGGGTTGCACAGCAGGAACATGGCGGTATGGTCGGCGGCGGCGGCTTCAAAGGCATCAAAGTCGATCTGATAGCGGCCATCCGGCTGCTGGCAGAGCTGCATGGACTTGTTTTTCATGCCGGCATTGGCGGCTACCTCCAGGAAGGGCATGTAGACCGGCGTGTGGATGAGGAGGCCGCGCCCGGGCTGTGCCAGGGATTGGGCGGCCATGTTGAAGCCGGGCACCACGCCGGGAATATAGATGATGTCTTCGGGCTGTACCTGCCAGTTGTAATGAATTTTCAGCCAGTTGAGGATGACATCCTTGAGGCCGGGGATGTCATGCGCATAGCCGAATACGCCGTGATTCACCCGCTGCTGGAGGGCGTCGATCACCGGTTGGGGAGAGCGGAAATCCATATCGGCCACCCACATCGGCAGCACGTCTTCGTTATAATAGTGCCATTTGATGCTGCCAGAGCTGCGCCGGTCGATCCGTTCGTCAAAGTTATATTGCATGATGTACGTCCTTTTCTCCAGGTTTGTTGAGGGAATTATAAAGGATAATGACGGTTAGGATTGGTATTCAGGGATCAGGAGAGCACTCAACGTCTATCAATGATCAACTCCCACTGGATGTCATTGCGAAGACGCGACACTTGTCCCGCACGCAAATGCAGGCGAGCGGCTGTGACCATCTCCCAGTCGTGATTGGGAGCTTCATCGGGCGACACCTTCCTTGCAATGCTATCGTGGGATATTTCATCTGTCTACACGTTTTGAGTTCTCCCCGCACTGTGAGTCAAGTGAACCAGGTTTCCAGGATATAATTACGTCAGTCTCCCCGGGACCGGGGGGCTAAATTTTTGTGCCTGTGGTGTCAACGGATATTGCGGGACGTACTATTTGAGAAAATAATGGATTTAGGCGCAATTCTGGATGCAATCAAAATTTGGACAGAAACAGTGATCAGCACGCTGGGTTATCCTGGTTTGGTGCTGGTGATGTTCCTGGAAAATATCTTTCCTCCTATCCCCTCTGAGGTAGTGCTCCCGCTGGCCGGCAACTTGACCAATGCTGGCAGGTTCACTATGTTTGGTGTCATTTTTTGGGGAATGATTGGTGCGCTGCTTGGTGCGCTGGTTTTCTATTATTTGGGCAAGTGGTTCAGTGAAGAGCGTTTGCGCCGCTTGATTGAAAAATATGGCAAGTGGGCACTCCTGGAAGTAGCTGATTTTGATCGTGCAGTGGATTTCTTTGAGAAACACGGTCCCTTCACGATCTTCTTCGGCCGCATGGTGCCGATCGTGCGCAGCCTGATCTCGATCCCCGCTGGTCTGGCAAAGATGAATTTGCTGGTATTTTGTTTCTACACCATTCTTGGCACCTCACTGTGGAATTTTGTGCTGGCGATAGCAGGGCGCATTTTAGGAAAGGAATGGCACAGGGTTGTCGATTGGGTCGGTACGTATCAGAATGTAGTACTGGCAGTGGGGGTGCTTGTCGTAGGTATTTTTGTATTCACGCGGGTGCGGAGGCTGATTACGAACAAGCAGACGGAAGCATAAGCTTTTTTGATTGCAAGAAGACTCCCGCGGGCATAAGGCCCGCGGGAGTTCTTTTCTAGGATGCGGTTTCTCTTTACGTTATTTGATCTGTTTTTTTCCCTCTTGAATTTTATCGCACTCTACGCTGGGGTTTTGATAAAGAAAAGTTTTAGACAATCAGGTAATCTGTTTCATTTTTCGGTGAATGACTTGACAACCTTTGCGCTCATGTGGCGGATGTAGGGCTTGAGGACAGGGAGGATTTGGGCGTAACGCGCCGGGTGCTTGATCGTCCAGACACGCCGCTGAGGGTCGTACTGGCGGTCATCAGGGGGGATGGCGATCAGGCAGGCTAAATCAGCCTTGCGCTCATCCGGCGGGGTGGAAGGTTCCAGGTAGACCTGTACTGCTGAGAGGGTAGACTGTTCGTTGATCAATACGATCATGGCTTTATTCTAGCATATTGGAAATCATTCATTTTGCGCAGAACTGTACATTAAAAATATTTGTTTTTGCGAGGAACTCAGAGCGGGGGTGAAAGGGGATTGCCAGGGGGAGGACAATCAGCGTTTGGATGGTATATGATGCCTGGAACGGGACTGCGGACAGGGTGGGAGGCCTGTCTCTCTGCCCAGCGCGCATGGAAAAATTCACGCTCCATGATGCATGGCGATGCCCAGGGGGGTAACGAAGAGCGGGTTGCCGGGGATGCGGACGGGCAGGTCAAGGTAGGTGCCCATGGTTTCAGCCATCCGGGGAAATTTGCAGGTGCCGCCGACCAGATAGATGGCATCTACTGTGTATCCGGCAAGGTGCTTTTGCGTGATGGCGGCCACTTTTTCCATCACCGGCCGCACGGTGGGGTAGAGCTGCTGCTGTGCGCCGGGGTCAATTTTGATGGCTTCGGCTTCTTCAAAGGGGATATCCAGCGCACCGGCAATGGTCAGGGTAAAATGGGTGCCGCCGGTGGGTTCATCAGCGGTGTAAACGACCTGACCGTTTTGCAGGATGGCAACGCCGGTCGTGCCGCCGCCCACGTCTACAATCGCCCCGTTTTGCAGGCCGAGGATGGTATTGGCCGCGGTAGGTTCATCCACCAGACCGGAGCAGTCCAGCCCGGCTGCTTCCAGCACATTGGCTGTGGCGCGTACTTCAGCCTGGGGAACGCCCGGCGGATAACCGCTGGCGGCTGCGTTCAGGGAGAACCCCAGCCGTTCTTCAACCTGTGCCTTGAGGTCGCTGAGCAGGGTCACTGCGCCAAAGAAATCTACCACCAGGCCGTCACGTACCACCTGGGCGAAGCGGTAGGCACCGGCGAGGGGCAGGCCAGCGCCGTCCATCACGGTCAGGACGGTGTAAGCGGTGCCCAGGTCGACGCCGACGTGCCAGTCAGCGGGTTGGGGAGGCAGGGTGTCTGTTCGTGAGGCGGAAGAATGCGATGGGCTGTGCAGGATGACCTGATCAGCGCGGGTCAGAATGGTTGCAAGGTGTGGGTTCATGGTGGTAGTTTCGTCTCCTGTGCGGTGTGCAGGAGTTTATTATGCCATGATTGGTGCGGATTGTGTTTGTTCCGCTATATTTAACCTCATGCCAGGCCGTCAAGCCGCGAAGAAAAACAAAACCCTTGCAATATTTGGTTTAGAAATGATGCGGGGAATCTGTTAATTAGGTTATTGAGCGACTTTTACCCGGCTTTCTTTTCTTTTTCCAGAACGTCTTTCAGGTTTTGCATGGTTTTCTCCACCCGTTCGGTCCAGATACGGCGTACAAAAAGCAGATCAATGATCTGCCCGATGATAGGCACCGGCACCTGATAGCTGAGCGTATAGGTAATGCGGGTTTTGATGTTCATCCCGGCCATACGCGCAAAATGCCAGATACCTGTTGATTTGGGGCCGCTGGTTGTTTTGATGACGAGGAGGATATAGTCAATGAAATCAGTAACTTCGTATTCGCAGTCGAGGAGTCCTTTGCGGGGTACATCTACCTTGCAGCCAAATTGAAGGCCCAATCCACGGTCTTTGTCGGAAAGCAGGTGCAGGTCAGAAATACCTTCATGAAATTTCGACAGATTGCCAATAGCGGCCATGAATTCAAAAGCCTGTTCAGCGCTTACCGCGATATCAACACTGCGGGCAATGGTGGGCATGAAAGTTATCCTGGAAAAATAAAATGAATTAAACGTGTTTTCATTATACGTGGTTTTGATGGCGGATAAGGATTTTTAACCCTTGTTTAACCCGGTTTCTGGGGCTTCACAGGCGATTATTCCATCGCGCTGGGGTTGTGATGACAGACCGTGGGGCAGCAAGCCAATGTGATCGCGCCAGGCGGGGCAGGGATTTCTTCCAGGTACAGGAGTTTGGTACTGACGTTAAAGCCGGGTTCGCAGGCTGGTTGAAATGAGGGGAAGGGTGTTACACTATTGATTAAGCGCAGTAACTTATATTCAGGGAAAAGAATCTGTTATGAAAACAACTGCAGCGGAAAAATTTCACCGTCCCTTTTTTATTCTGAATCCGGTTGCCGGTACCAGTGATGCAGAAAAGATACGCGCCGAGTTTGAGGAGGCTTGTGCGCGATTTGATTGGCAGCCACAAGTCCACATGACCCGGGCCGGAGATGATATCGATCAGATTGTGTCGGCTGCGATTGCAAAGGGCTGCGATGTAATGATGGCTGGCGGGGGAGATGGTACTGTCTCGCAAGTGGCCTCTGCATTGGTAGGGAAACGCTTGCCGCTGGCAATTATTCCTACAGGAACCGCAAATCTTTTAGCACGACAATTGCTCCTCCCTTTGCAACTGGAGAAGATTTTTTTGTATCTTGCGGATGAGCCAGATACGATATTTTTGGATGCCATGCAGATTGGGGAGCGATATTATGTACTGAATGCCAGTGTTGGTTTTTCTTCTGCCTTGATTCAGAATACTTCCCGGGAAGATAAACGACGTCTGGGGCTGATTGCTTATTTCTGGACAGGGCTGCGGATATTAATTGGTTTTCAACCCTATCGTTTTGATATGATCATTGATGGAAACCGTCACGTTGTTCGCGCTTCAGAGGTGTTCATTTCTGACGCGTATTTATTGAAAGAGAATGTCTTGCTAAAAAATCTCGAAATTCCGATGGAAGAAGGCCACCTGGTCGTTTTCGCAATCAAATCCCGTACTTTCCGGGATTATTTGCTTTTGATCGGTGATGTCTTGTTTGGCAAGCCCCGCCGTTCGTACCGCATAAGAGTCTTTCAGATTAAGAATCAGATTGAGGTGAGCACAAAAAAGCCCTTAATGGCGCAGGCAGATGGAGAAATGATTGGAAAAACGCCCCTGGTGGTTAAAGTAATCCCGGAAGCGATCCAGATTTTGGTGCCCAATGAACAGCATCAATTGAAGCCCTTGATTCCGATGGGGTAAGCGAGAAATTTTTCAGAGACGACGGGACTTGAATACCATACCCTCAATGGGTACCCGCGATCTCAAAAAAAAGACCCTCTGAAGAGAGGATCTTCTAGCTCAGCGGGGACGACGGGACTTGAACCCGCGATCTCGGCCTTGACAGGGCCGCATGTTAGACCAACTACACCACGCCCCCGAGCAAACAGAATTCTATCATATTTTCCCCGGTTGGCAATGGTTTAATAAAAATTGGGTATGCGTTTTTCAATCGCGAGAGTTTACCATACCCACGGAATCATGCGGTAGCGGGTTTGTTGCTGATAGTCGGCGTAGCCGGGTAAATCCCGCAGGAGGACTTTTTCTTCGTTCCGTATGCGAGCTACCAGCACAATCACGATCAAGGATGCAGGGATGATCGCCCAGTACGAGCCAAGTGCCAGTGGGGAGGACAGATACATGAGGGCGTTCACTGCGCCAAGCTGCGGCAACAGTGCAGGTGAGCCCCGTGGCAATCCCTTGACCAGCCAGGAGATTGCTCCGCTCGTAATGACATCAGGAGATGCGTAATTTTCTATAACATTTTAGTGCTTCCGTCATAGGTAAGGATTCGTTTCGATCAGATGACAAGCCTGGATTCGATTGTATAATTGCTGTATCTTTTCGTGTTAGGAGTCTGATATGGGTGAAATCAAGAAAGTTGCAATTTTGGGCGCTGGGGCATTGGGTGCGACGTACGCGGCGAAATTCTACGACTGGGATCCCGGTTCGGTGGTGATTATTGCCGATGGAGAGCGCTATGCGCGTCTCAAGAAAAATGGTTTGGTGATCAATGGCCGGCCGTACCGTATTCCCGTGCTTCGTCCGAATGAGGCTAGCACACCGGTCGATTTGATCCTTATCGGATTGAAGCATCACCATCTCGACCAGGCGCTGCCGGATTTACGCCAGTTTGTAGGAGAGGATACGACGATCATCTCGTTAATGAACGGGCTTGACAGCGAGGAGATGATCGGCGCTGTGCATGGCATGGACAAGTTGTTATACGCGATTGTGGTGGGAATAGACGCTGTGCGCGAGGGGAATCAAGTGGTTGCCCGGAATTTAGGCAAGATCATTTTTGGTGAGGCGGATAATAACAATCTCAGTCTGCGGGTGCAACAGGCTCAGGCAGCCTTTGACCGGGTAGGGATCGCGTATCAGACGCCGGCGGACATGATGCGCATTATGTGGTGGAAGTTTATGGTGAATGTGGGCGTAAATCAGGCTTCTGCGGTGATGCGCGCGCCGTATGGGGCTTTTCAATACTCTGAGGATGCCCAGGCCTTGATGGAGGCCCTGATGCGCGAGGTGATCGCCCTGGCCGCAGCGGCAGGGGTCAACCTGGTGGAGAATGATATTGCGGATTGGTATAACGTGCTGAATACCCTTTCACCCACAGGCAAGACGTCCATGCTGCAGGATATTCTGGCAGGACGCAAGACGGAGGTGGACATCTTTGCGGGCAAGGTTGCGGTCCTGGGGAAGCGCTATGGTATCCCTGTGCCGGTGAATAAGATGGTGCTGCATATCATCCGGGTGTTGGAGAAGAATGCAGGCTGAATTTAAACTGTTCACCCAGACAATGCGTGAAGCGCAGGGCACGGCCCATAGCGCGCAGGCTCAGGGCATGGCCCAGCGCAGGCCCAGGTACGGCCCATAGCGCAGGCTGAGCTTGCCGAAGCCGGAGCGGGTGGGGACGGTATGATGCCCGCATGGGGAAACCGAAACGGGGTGGCATATAAACACCAGTTTGATTTCGCGATCCCGTACCCTTCGGCAGGCTCAGGGCACGGCCCATAGCGCAGGCTCAGGTACGGCCCATAGCGCAGGCTCAGGGCACGGCCACAGAGCAGGCCCAGGTACGGCCCATAGCGCAGGCTGAGCTTGCCGAAGCCGGAGCGGGT
>CAYURM010000035.1:0-8496 GCA_964447155.1 uncultured Anaerolineaceae bacterium | reverse complement strand
GGGGACGGTATGATGCCCGCATGGGGAAACCGAAGCAGGGTGGCGTTAAACACCAGTTTGATTTCGCGATCCCGTACCCTTCGGCAGGCTCAGGGCGTGGCCCATAGCGCAGGCTCAGGGCACGGCCTAGGTACGGCCCAGCGCAGGCTCAGGGCGCGGCCCATAGCGCAGGCTGAGCTTGCCGAAGCCGGAGCGGGTGGGGGCCGGAGCGGGTGGGGGCCGGAGCGAGTGGGGGCCGGAGCTGGTAGGGGAAGAGAAATTCCTGTGAATTCACGTGGCGATGCGTTTTATTTTTCTCTGGTATTATTCCTGAATTGTGTGTAGCTGCGGGAGATTTTTTTTAGTTGCTCTTCGTCTCCGGCAATTAGCGCTTGCTTTTTCTTCCGGCTCCAGCCTTGAATTTGTTTCTCCCGATGGTAAGCATCCTCAATGCGATCATGTTCTTCACAATAGATCAGTTTAACTGGCAGTCTGGTCTTTGTATATTTGCATCCCAAGCCATCTTGATGGTCTTGAAAGCGTTTTGAAATATCCCACGTACTTCCAGTGTAATAGCTGCCATCGGCGCATTGCAAAATGTATGTGAAGGGCATCAAGAGTCTCCGAAGTTAGTAAAGATTGCATCTGACGACAAATTAATGCAGGAAACCGAAAACCAGTTTGATGTCGCGATCACGTACCCTTCGGCAAGCTCAGGGTACGGTTGTTCAAGGTGAAAGCGCGGGCTGAGCTTGTCGATATTATCCCCGAACGGGGAAGCCATAGCGGCGGATAGCAACGATTTGATATCGCGCCCGTGTACTCTTCGGCAGGCTCAGGGTACGGTTGTTCAAGGTGAAAGCGCAGGGCACAGCACGGCTGTGTCCCTTATTAATGCAAAACATGCGGGATGTCTGTAATGCGGCGGGCGAGGGCTTTGACTTGACGCAGCCATTTCTGGCGAGTGGTTTCGTCCACTTCGCCGACTTTTCCGAAGTTGACCCAGCGGGTATTATGAATGCCGCAGAAGCGCAGGGTTCCTTTGAGGAAGGTGGATTTAAGCGCATTGTGATAAACAAAGCTGTAATAGCTATTTGATACGCCTGAGGTGGTGATGACGGTTGCGCCCTGGATGTGAGTAAGCTTGCCGATGGGCTGCGGTTTGGCGTCCACGAAAGCCCAGTTGTGCAGAAAAACTTTATCGAGAAATCCTTTCATCGTAGCGGGCATGATTTGCCACCAGATGGGGAAAATGAAGACCAGATGCTCGGCCTGCATGATGCGCTGCTGGTATTCACCCACTTTGGGGTCGATGAATTTTCCTTCACCGTACAGCGCCAATTCTGCGGCGGTCATACGGGGGTCAAAGCCATCTTTGTTCAGGTCGAGTACGTCGATTTCATGATGGTTGGTTTGTAATTCCTTGACGAATACGTTCAGCAGGGCGTGGTTGTAGCTTTCCTGCCAGGGGTGGTCGATAATAATCATGATGCGCATAATTACCTTCTCCTTGTAGTGCTGCGGCTGTTGAATGAAATAAAGGGTTGGCCCCAGCGGATGATGTTCTATTGTAATTCATAAAAGGGGGATCAGGAATTAGGAAACGAACGAAACAGTTTCAGTTTTTAGACGATTGGATCAGGTTGATAAAGACGAATTACCCTGCAAGGCAGGGTAATTCGTCAGAATGGGGAGGAGAAAAAGATTGTGTTACTTGCAACGCCGCCGCCGGGAGGCGAGGCTGGCGCCAAACAGGGTGACGCCGACGATGATCAGCGGAATGCCGACAATGGCGCCGACGATGGTCAGGCTGACGAGGACGCCTGCCAGAATGAGTACCAGACCAATCACGGCAGCTAAAAAGCGCCCGACGAGTTCGATGATGAAGAATACAAGGTTGAAAATGGCTCTGAAAGGCCACAAGATCACGTTCAGAAAGCTGTTCATAGGAAGACCTCCTTTTGTCTCATATTAATATACGCATAAAGGGACTGAAAAGTTGCGGATTTTGAGGATTGTCACTGGAGATGCCCCTACCCAGCTTTGACAAGGGGGGCGATACGGAATGGCGGTAGTTGTCTCATTGTTATGGACACATCCATCCAGCCCTCCCGCAGGGGGGGGCTGGATGGATGTGTGCAAGTTAAAGTGGGTGCGTTTGGAGGCGAAGGAAAACCTTCGAAACCTGTGGGGGAAGGGAAATCGAGGCTGGTTGTTTTGAACCAGCCCCGATCGTTTTTGTATTGCAGGAAAGGGGAACCGTTAAAAAATTACTCCACAATGATTTTCGTGTAGAGGGTTTGGTTGCCTGCCACGCCGAACAGTTCCCCGCTGGCGTTCATCAGCATCCAGTGAGAAACGTATTCGCCAGGCTGGTCGGGGGCGGTGAGTTCGACAAAGATATCGACGGTCTCGCCGGGAGGCACCTGGATGGGCAGCTTCGTCTGGGCGGGTGAGAGCAGGTCATCGCCGTGACTGAAGACGAGTTTGTAATCCAGTGTCCAGGTGGAGGTGCCGTTATTGCGCAGGCGCCAGGTCTTGGTGAAGACTTTGCCGGCAGCGACGACGGTATTATCGGGTACGGTGATGTCGGCCACAAATTCTGCCGAGTCCGTCAGCGGCTGAGCATCGGTCAGGCCAGCGTCGGGGGCATCTTCCCAGGTTTTCCAGTCGAAGGTGATCCCGTTGGCGGCATCCATGTCGCGGAACATGATCAGGCCGGTGCGGCCTGCGGAAGTCTGGTAGCAGACGTAATAATCGATCAGGTTGACCAGACCTACCGTACTGCTCATCGAGGCACTGTCGCGGCATTGTTCAAAGAGGGGTTCGGTCTGGTAGACGAGATTGATGTCAAAGGCGGCAGGCGCCACGGGCAGGAAGGCCATTTGCAGGCCTGCGCCGCTGGGGTCCGCTTCCACGGTGAAGTCACAGGCAGGGTCGTCTGCGCCGGTTTGCTGGCCGGTATCCAGGTCAAAACAGGTCTGGTAAGGCAGGAAAAGCCCTGCACCACTGGCACTCAGGCCGGGTGCCGGAGGCGGGGGGGTGATGTTGGCACTCTGGGCTTCCAGGGTTTGGACGCCTTGCGTATGGGTCAGGGCAGCCAGGTCAGGCTGGGCAGTTGGGGTGTCTTCCGGATTACTGCGCGCGCAGCTGCCCAGCAGGATAGCTGTTAAAAGGACAAGAGGGATTATTTTTTTCAGTTTCATTTCTTATTCTCCAGAAAGTATCTTCACTTCGGGCTATATTGTACCCTTAGTTGAGGAAAGGAAAGGCAGTCTGGCGCAGGCTTGCGAAATTGAAAGGTAGGGAAAAACAAACCGGCCAATCGGCCTGTCATATGTCAGACAGCTCTTTGACCGGTTTGCAAAGTGTAAAGCATAAATCCCGGGGCGGCGTTGACTGGTGAATCGAATCACCTGTTGAACCCAGGGTGAAAAAGATGGGCCGATCTTCTCAGGCATCGCCTGAGGGAGGTTGGGTGCGAACCGCACACTTCGACCCCAACGGGGCAGTTGCAAGCTCAGTGTACGGTTCGCTAAATGCAGTCTGTCGGACGGGTCTAAGGAATTCTCAATACCTGTCCGGGGTAGATCAATGTTGTGGTCAGACCATTATGTGCCATGATTGCCGGCCATTGCACGCCATACATGAGGCCAATGCGGAACAGATTTTGCCCCGCAAGGACGGTGTGGGTAGTGTTGCCCGGAATGAGGGTCGGGTAAGGACCGGCGGTTGGAACGACAGAACCGCTTCCGGGGATATTCAATACCTGACCGACATAGATCAATGTGGATGGCAGGTTATTGTAGGACTTAATGGTTGTCCACGGAATGCCAAACTTCAGACCGATGCGGTACAGGTTATCGCCTGGTTGAACGACATAGGTTGTGCCGCCTGGGGGAACGCCGGGGGTAGCAGTGGGAAAACCGGGGACGGGGGTACTGGTGGGCACGACGCCGCCAGTCTGGATGACGACATTCCCGTTGGTTGTGCTTGCCATTACGGAGCTGCCATCCATCAGGACATCGCTTGGCAGCGGCTGTGCAGACTGAAACGCAACAGTGGTGCTGGCTATGCTTGCTCTGGCCTTGAATGCAATTTGTACAACGTTGAAGTTGCCTGTCACGGATGCACCCAGTTTGGCGGCGGCGTAGCTAACCGTTCCGGCGGCGTTGTCAAACGTGTTTTGTATAACCCCATCCAGACCGCCTACCTGCGTGAGGGACACGACCTCCAGATAGGTTGGGTCAAATTTCAGGCTGACTTGCACCGTGTTGACCTGTTGGGCACCGGCGCCAACCTGCACCGTCATGTTGAAGGTCTGGCCGACGTTGACGGTCTGGTTTGCCGGTTCCAGGTACATCGTGGCTGTGCCTGCTGATTGGATGGAGGCAAGACCTTCATCCGCTGTCTCTGGTGCAGCAGATTGCACATCCATCGCCTCGTCTGCTGGCGGCTCGGCTACCTCAACTTCTGCCGGACTGGTGGTTTGAAATAAACCGCAGCCTGAGAGCAGTACTGAAAAAACAAGCAAGAGTGAAAGGGTTTTTTTCATGATTCTCCTCCTTTTCCATAATTGGAAGCTAATAATGAGAAATCAATTGCAGATACACATCGATCTCCATTGAAATCCGCTCGATCATCGTAGCCTGCGGTTCCTTTGCAAGCTCCGTACGCCGCGCTGAGAATTGAGAAATCTACTGCGGTGACGTAATCATCCATATTACTATCTCCTGCAAGTAAAGTGCCAACTTGCAGGGTGTTCGGCCCGTTTTTCAGAGGAATTTCCCTAATCAGGGCAGACAGGGTATTTGCACCCTTGATACGAATATTATACAACCCTGGGGCAGCATTGATGGTGAAATTTCCACTTTGGTTTGTGGTGGTGGTAAAGGTGGCACTGCTGCCGGTTTGCCCCGAAACCGTCAGGGTAATGGTTAATTCGGTGATCCAGGCGGGGTCAGGCGCGGCCGGCCGGACTGGCAGCTGCACGCTGCCGTTGATCACGGCGGTGTTGGCCCCGCTGTTACCGGTGGAGGCGTTGATCGTGTTGCTGCGCTCCGAGACGATGCTGCCGCGGTAGGCTTCAATGCTGTAGCTGTGGGATGTGCCAGCCAGGGTACTGGTGTCCGTATAATTGGTAATGTTGGCTGTCAGGGTTGTCAGCAGGGTATCATCACGATATAGACGGAAGCCCTCTTCAGCCTGGGAATTGTCCTGCCAGACGAGTTTGATCGTTCCGGTTTGGGCAGGGGCGCTGGTCAGGCTGCCTGGCGCAGCAGGTCTGACGGTGAAGCTGCGCGTGCTGCTCCAACTGCTCTCTGCGCCGCCGGTGCGGGACTTGACTCGCCACGTATATTTGTAACCGGCGGGCAGGGTCAGGCTGGCGCCAGGGCTGGTTTGCCAGCCAAAGCTGGTGGTGCCGCCCGGGCCGCCTGTGATCTCGCCGTAATATTCAAGGCCTGTTTCCGGGTTCCAGGCGAAGGGGATTGCCTGCCCTTCGGTGAAGGTTTGCTGGTCTTGCGGACTGGTCAGCAGGGGGGCGTTTTCAGCATAGGCCTGTACACTATGCACATAACGCTCGATAAAACATTCGCCATAACCAATCTTGAAGAAGCCTTGATCCTGATAACCGGTACCCCAACTGTTCTTGGCGATCCAGTAGCCGCCGGCATCGTTGTAGCCGACCAGCAGCACGGCATGGTTGGCGTTGTTGTCATTGGTGCAGCGGTAAATGCCGTTGTCCCAGTGGCCGCCAAATTGGGCAGAACCGAGGCCATAGGCGGCGGCCAGAGGGCCTTTTTTGATCAGGTATTGTTTGATGGTGGTCGGGTCAGAGGGGACGCGTTCGATACCATTGATCTTCACCAGGCGACTGGACCAGTCAGCACAGCGGTTGCTGCAGGTGGTATCACTGCATATATTGAGGCCGTTGTTGTAAGCACAGTCGTCGGTGCAGGAGCTTTCACAACCGCAGCTGACCCCGTCAATATAGGGCATGCAGCTTTCATCCGGCACGCCATAATCGCGCAGGTAGCGCAGGGCAACGTATTCGTCGCCGCCGCAGCATGAGCCAAGCGGATTGCAGTCGCTGACCAGGTATTGTTCCGAGAGGTCGATATCGAGATTGGGATTACCGCTTTCGATGTTTATGGACGCTTCTGCGGCAGCCAGCGCTGAGAAGGCCCAGCAGGCACCGCATTCGCGCTGGTCGCGCACCGGAGTGATCCAGTTGGCGCCATTATGGTTACGCCAGTCGAAAGAAGATGGCACTTCAAAAGGCGTCACGCCGTGGGTGACGACGTAGGACTGCGGGTCAAAGGACAGGCTGAGGGCCTGGTTGTCGCCGGTTTCGCAGGGTGCCATTTTACTGATCAGGTCAGAGAGGATGGACATATCGGCAATCACCTGACCACTCTGGTCAACGCACACCGCGTATTCAGAAGAGAATTCATTGCCGCCATCACGCACCTGGCGCACGGTATACCCCAGACGGGTGCACAGGGAATAATCTGTTCCGCATTTGCCTTCGAGGAAATCCCAGGCATCGCACTGGCTGCCGTCCGGCAGGCGGCAGAAGCTGGAATCCCCGGCCGGGGCGGAGAAGGTGGTATAGGTGTAGCCCAGCTCTTCACAATAAATAGCGGCCGGGTTAGCCATCGACAGCACAAGACTGCCGTCTGGTGGATCATCCGGCGGCTGTGGGGGTTTGGGATTCCAGGGAGCCGCAAGCAGGACAAACACGCCGATCCAGACGAATGTGTGGAGAAAAATGCGGATTGTATGTTTCGCGTTCATCCCATACCGTCACATTCACTGATCATATAGAAAGCTTCTTTCTATATGATACCCTAAAAACTTTCGTATAGGTAAAGGAATTTGCAAGAAATCGGGCAAAAACGGGTGTTTTAGGGAGTTTAAGGGGATTTTGATGGGTTTGAGAGGAGAAGGGGGAATGTTTTGGCTGGGCACGTCAGATTTGTGAGTGGACAGGTTTATCCTAACGGGGATGATATCCAGCCTGTGCGTCTCATGCCAGGAAAGAAGATGGCTTGGGGAGTTGAGGATGATGGCGGAATGGAATTTGGATGGATGAAATGATTTCAATCGGGGCGGACAGGTCGGGAGACCTGTCCGCCCCATGTGAAAAATGAGGATGGTCTGAGGAGTTAAGGATGATTGGCGGGGTCGGGTTGAATTAGTCGGGATTGCGGATTCGAGTTTGAAAACCGCGAGGGTCCGCATTAGAGCGGTGGAAGGGGATAGATTACCCCGACTTTCTTTCCAGCTTTTTCTTGAGATAGCGCAGGGGGACAGTTTCGAAGGTACCTTCCACTTTTTCGATGCCCTGATTGTACATGATGCTGAAGCCTTCCACCACTTGCGGGTCGAAATGAATGCCGGACAGGGAACGGATATGATCCCAAACCTTGTCCGCGGTCCAGGCCAGGCGGTAAGGCCGGTCGGAGAAGAGGGCGTCCCACACGTCCACCACCGAGAAGATGCGTGCGCCGAGGGGGATTTCTTCGCCTTTCAGGCCGCGCGGGTAACCGGAACCATCCCAATGTTCATGATGGCAATAGGGAATGTCCAGCGCCGGTTTGAGAAAACCAATCTGGGAAAGCATTTCGTAGGCATACACCGGGTGCATGCGCATGATGATCCACTCTTCGGGGGTCAGTTTGCCGGGTTTCAGCAGGATAGCATCCGGGATGCCCATTTTGCCGATGTCGTGCAGCATGGCGCCGCGGTGCAGGTGCACCAGCTCTTCATCTGGCACTTGCAGCACTTCGGCCAGTTTAACCGTCATTTCTGTCACGCGGCGGGTATGGCCTTCGGTTTCCTGGTCACGCAGCTCCAGGGCTTTCGCCCAGCCTTCCAGGGTTTTGTTATAGGCGCGGGTCAGTTCAAAATTGGCCTCTTTGAGAGACTCAATGGTGGCGTTGTCGGTTGCACGCAGGCGGTTGCTCAGTTCACGGGTGATTTTGAAGGCCAGACCGGGCTGGCGTTCGAGCAATTCCTTGAAATCAGTGTGACTGATCTGCAGCAGTCTGGATGGCGTACGGGCCAGGACGGTGGCTGTGCGCAGACCATCGGGATTGAGCAGGCTCATCTCGCCAATAAAATCGCCGGTAGAGAGGGTGGTCAACACCCGATCTCCCATCACGCCCATTGATTTAATCACATCCAGGCGGCCTTCGAGAATGATATAAAAATCATTGCCAAAATCATTTTCCCGGATGAGGACGGTCCCCGCTTCAACGTCAATATGGGACATGATATCCTGAAGGGGTTGGTATTCTTCTTTGGGGAGGGTTTTGAATAAGGGGATGTCTTTGAAGTTGAAGTCGTACACCATGATTCAGAATCCTTATTTAAGGAAGATCGCCGTTGCAACCAGAGCAACAAATATATCATACTTCCTCTTTACTTGACTTTAGAGTTCAGATAGACATAGCACCTTAATAACTGATGTTACGCAAAAGAGGCAAAAATCGGGTAATCTTAAGGCATGGA
>CAYURM010000034.1:0-37598 GCA_964447155.1 uncultured Anaerolineaceae bacterium | reverse complement strand
ACTCGCTCCGCCTTTGATGAGCTTCAAGCTCTCAAGGCTGCGTAACATCAGTAATTAAAATAAATGGGGATTAGGAAATTGATCAATTAGGGAGTGTAAATTCGTCAACCTGTCCATCCGTTAACCAGTTGATCAGGAAAGTCGTCTGTGCAATATTCTGCTTCGCAGCTTTGCGTGAAAAGGTGATTTTGTAGCAGGATGATGAAAACCACAGAAGGCTTGTGAATTACAACCACCCGCGAAGCCTGTAAACAAAAATGCCGAGATACTCCTTGAGGGCAACGGTGGTCATGCTCAGGTTGCTGACATTGGGCAGGAGCTGGGTTAGCTGGGTAGACAGGCTGGGCTGCCACAGGGCTTGCCAGCCTGCCTGTGTGACTTTGAAATCCGTGGGGGCGGAGATCACTTCCAGTCCCTGGGCTTCAAACAGGGCTACGGCGCGCGGCATGTGGGTAGCGCTGGTGACGAGGATGATGCGGTCAATGCTTTTTTCGTTCAGGATGGCAGCACAGTTGACCGCATTTTCATAGGTATTAAGCGATTTCGGCTCCAGCCAGAGGGCGGAGGGGGGCACGTTCATCATTTCCAGTACGGCAGTCATTTGGCCGGCGGGGGTGCTTTCCTGTGCGTTCAGCCAATCGATGTTGCCGCCGCTGAGCAGCAGGTGGGGGGCCTTGCCTTGCTGGTAGAGATGGGCGGCGTATAGCACGCGGTCACCGGCGCTGTTCAGCTCGACGATGGGGCGCGGGCTTTGGGCGGGTTCGGTGCCGCCGCCGAGGACGACAATTACCTCGGCCTGGGGGATTTCGGCAGGGGGCAGGTGCTGCCATTCCAGCGAGCGGGTCAGGCTGTAGGCGGTCCAGCGGTTGCCGGCGATGAACAGGATCACCAGGGTGGCGATGATGGCGGCATTCTGCCATTTTTTGCGTTTCTGGAAAATAAGGGCCAGGGTGATGAGCACGGTGGCGAGCCCCACGGGGTAGATGAATTGGGGCAGGAATTTTGAGAGAAAGACGAACATGTTTCCTCCTGAAACGATGGGTCAGGGATTCATCATAACATTATTTTGGGAAGCGTTTGATTTTTCCTGTCAGGTCTTTTCCCGGGTAGGCGCAGGCAGGGTGAATCTGTCCCTGAAAAAAAAAGTTTTCCAAATACTTGAATTAGAACAAATATTCTGATATAATAGAACAAATGTTCTTGAATGGTTCTGGCTCACTTTTTGCAACAGGAAGGCGTATGGAGGATGCGTATGGATATCGGCATGTTGTGGTTTGATAACAATACGAAGGTGGAGCTGCCGGTGCGGATTCAGCAGGCGGCAGCATATTATCAGAAGAAATATGGGCGCAAGCCAACGCTGTGTTTTGTGCATCCCAGCATGCTCTCCGATCCGCTGGAAAAGGCGGAGGGGATTGAGGTGAAGCCGCATCAGATGGTGCTGCCCAACCATCTCTGGCTGGGGGTTGGCGAGCCGGCCGCCTGAGGTTTTTTCCGGTCTTGCAGCAGCACCGCACCCTCAGGGTTACCCTGGGGGTGCGGTGGTTTTCACACAATGGACAGGACACCGCCTGATTTTTTTCGGAACCTGCGGGAAGGCGCTATGGACAGTCCTTCAATTTTGGGGAGAGGATTTTGATCTTGCCGTGGGCAAGGGCCTGATCGTCGAGTGTGATCTCGCGGTAGCCGAAGACGTTCATCACGCGGGTATTGCCGAACATGGTCTGGACGGGGGAACATTGGCGATAGATATGGATGTGCCCGTGCAGGTGCAGGGCGGGCTGGAAGACTTTGAGCAGCCAGCGAAAGGCCTTGATGCCCTGGTGAGGACGGTCTTCCATATCCTGGATCTGCCAGGGCGGTGCGTGGCTGACGAAGATGTCCAGATAGCGTCCGTGGAGAAGTTTGTTGAGCATCAGGCGGGGAACCAGGCTTAGAACGAGCGCCCACATTTGTTCCTGGGTGTATTGATAGGGGCCGTTATTGTAGCGTAGACATCCTTGAATGCCGGCCAGGAGCAGGCTGGAGGGATCTTGCCGCATACTGCGATGCAGGTCATCTGCACCCCAGGGATAGCTGCGTTCCTCAAAAAAAGAAGAAATTTCAGTTTTGTGCGCATGATTGCCGCGCACAAAGTAGAGCGGTACATCAAGCGTGCTGACGATGTATTCGAGGTAGTAGTATGGCAGATCGCCGCAGCCGATTGCCAGGTCGACATCGCTGAAGCGTTGGCGGATGTTCGGGCCGTAGATGAGGGGCAGTTCGATATCGCTGACGGCGAGGATCTTCATCGCTGGCCGGCTTTTGACTGTCGATTTTTACCCAGCGCCACGGCCATCGCCACGGCGTGGGTGGCGGTGTGGCTGATGCTGACTGACCAGGTGTCCAGACCGAGCTGATCGGCCAGTTGGTGTGCTGCGCCGTGCAGCTGCAACACGGGTTCGCCCTGGGGACCATCGCAGATTTCGATCTCCTGCCAGCGTATCGGGCCGATGCCGGTTCCCAGGGCTTTGGCAACGGCTTCCTTGGCGGCAAAGCGTCCGGACAGGCTGGCATTGGCATTGCGGCAGTTGTCCAGCTCGGCGGGGGTGAAGACCCGCGCCAGAAAGCGGGCGCGGATGCGCGGATTGAGCCCGGCCATCCGGTTGATCTCGATCAGGTCAACGCCGCTGCGCAGGATCACTATGCCATTCCTCCCGCATTCGTGCCTGCGTCCACAATGACCAGACGCTGCGGGTCAAGATAGCGGCGGGTGGTTTCCAGGATTTGTTCGGCGTTGATGGCGGCGATGCGCTGCGGGTAGAGCTGGTAGTAGTCCAGCCCGAGCTGGTAGCGTTCGATGTTCCACAAGCCGCTGGCGACGCCGGCATTGGACTCGAAGGCCATCGGCAGGCGGCCGGTGAAGTTGGCCTTGCTGTCGTTGAGTTCTTCGTCACTGACGGTTTCTTTGGTGAAACGTTCCAGTTCGACGAGGATCAGGTCAATGGCGCGTTCCAGGTTGGTTGGGTTGACGCCCGCAGCAACGAGCCACGAACCGCCCATCAATGAAGCGCCCAGGCTGGTGCTGGCGTAGTAAGCCAGGCCTGCTTTTTCGCGCACGCTGCTGCCGATACGCCCCATCATCCCAAATTGACCGAGGATGTTGTTGCCCACGGATAGCGGCAAATAGTCCGGGGAATTGCGCATGGGGCCGAACCAGCCGATTATCAGGTCGCACTGGCTTTTGCCAGGCAGTTCGACGTGCTGGCGGATAGTTTGTGCGGGAAAGGCGGGCAGGGTGGCTGCTTCCAGCATGTCGATCTGGGCCGGGTTGTGCCAGCTGCCCAGGGCTTGCTGCACCAGGGCAAAGGCGGCTTCGGGGTCAATGCTGCCGACGATGACGATGGTCATGCCGCGCGGGCCGTAGTATTTTTGGTGGAAGTCGATCAGATCATCGCGCTGGATGTGGGGCAGGGTTTCGAGATGGCCTTCAACGGGGCGGCTGTAGGGATGACTGCCGTAGAGCAGCTCTTCAAAACGCAGGGCGGCCATCGAGCCGGTGTCCTGGTTGCGCATGGTCAGTCCGGTGAAGAGCTGGGCGCGCAGGATTTCAAGCTGCTCAGGGGGGAAAGCTGGCTGAATGAGACATTCGGCCAGCAGATTGAGCAGCAGGGGCAGGTCTTCAGCCAGAGCACGCCCGGCAAAGCGGGCGTTATGCACAGCGGCGTCGAAAGACAGGGATGCGCCGGCGGTTTCCAGCAGGTCATACAATTCCTGGAAATTGTGCTGTTGTGAGCCGCGCATTAAAGCCAGGGCGGTGAAGTCAGCCAGGCCGAGCTGTCCGGCGGGGTCAAAGATGCTGCCGCCATTGTAGAAGCCATTCAGGTATATCGAAGGACTGTCGGGGTTGGTGCGTATGAGAACGGTGATGCCGTTGTCCAGTTGGCGGCGGATGATGTTTTCGGGGCCGGGGAGGGAGTGAATGTTGATCGTCATGCTGCACCTGTACCGTTTTCGGGGAGATATATGCCAACCACGCGCCGGGCCGGATTGAGCCAGGTTTGCGCGGCCTGCAGGATCATTTCGGGGGTCACCTTTTCCAGTTCGCTGACGTAGTTGAGAAACCAGTCATATTTGCCAAACATGTTGGCATAACCCATCCAGAAGCCCTGGTTGGAGATGTTCTCGCTGCCGTAGGCAAACAGGGCACGGGCCTGTTTGAGGGCACGCTGGATGTCATCCTGGCTGACCCGCTCATTTTGCAGGCGCTGGATCTGCTCGTCAACGGCCTGCAAGGCGGGTTCGGGGTCGCTGCCGGGGGGCAGCACCAGGTTGAGATCATAGAGGAAGGGGTGGGTAGTGGCGCGCATGCCGCCGCTGGCAGCCACGGCCAGTCCCTGCTCTACCAGGGCGCGGTACAGGCGGCTGGTCTTGTTGGAAATTGAGCCGCCGCCGAACATGTTCAGGCTGGAGGGGCCGGAGAGCAGGCTGTCAAGGATGGTCAGGGTGAAGAAGTCCGGCTGATTGGCATCGGGGGCACGGTAGGAGAGGCTGAGCAGGATGGTATCCTCCGGACCGGTGACTTCCACGCGCCTTTCCTGCGTCAGGGGGGCCTCCAGCTGGGCCGGGCGCGGGGGCTGCGGGCCGGAAGGAAGTTTCGCATAGTATTTTTCGATTTTGGCAAGCATGGTCTGCGTGTCAAAATCGCCGGCGATGGCCAGCACGGCGTTGCCGGGGGTGTAGTAGGTGCGGTAATGGTTATACAGGTCGTCACGGGTGAGGGTGTGCAGGTCTGCTTTTTCGCCAATGACTTCATTGCGGTAGGGATGGCGGTCGAAGGATTGCTGCTGCATGGCTTCGTCCAGGCGGAAGTAGGGGGAGTTTTCGTGGCCTTCCCGTTCGGAGATGATCACGGTGCGTTCGGATTCGACTTCTTCGGGATCAAAGGTGCAATGCTGCATGCGGTCGGATTCCAGGTCGAGGGCCAGGTCAATCTGGTCGGCAGGCAGCTTCTCAAAGAAGGCTGTCCAGTCCAGATAGGTGTAGGCATTCCACGAGCCGCCCACGCGGGAGATCATTTTGTCCAGATCTGTGGAGGGGAAGCGGGGCGTACCCTTGAAGAGCATGTGCTCCACCCAGTGGGAGACGCCGGTTTTGCCCGGCACTTCATCGCGGGAGCCGACGCGGTACCATATCCAGTGGCTGATGAGGGGGGCAGTGTGGATCTCTTTCAAAAATACCGTTAAGCCATTTTCCAGGGTGGTTTCAGTAAGGTTTGTCATTTGGAACATTGTGCTCTCTATACAGACGGTGCGTAAATCCTGCCCCGCAACGGAAGACGCGGGGGCAGGTGGATGTAGATAGCAGGGGAATATGTGATACAGCGCAGGCTGAGCTTGTCGAAGCCGAAGCGGTATGTGTGATTCCTGGCCCACCCTTCGACCCCACAGGGGCAGGTGCAGGCTCAGGGCTCGAAACCGCGAAAGTGTATTCCCGATGTTCTGGCAGAGCATGTCTGTCAGGGTCTGGTAATTGTAGCAGGAATTTGATTTTTATTCAGGGCAGATTATTCGGGAGCAGGCAAAATAGGTAGAATCTCCCTGTTTCCTGGGTTTGTTAAATCTAACTTGTGTAAATTGTTGTAGTAACCACTTCAGTCGTTACAGCCCGGGGTGGCAACGACTGAAGTAGTTACTACAAATGGGATACAGAAATTGTGGTTTTTACTTCACAACGGCAAAATTATCGGTTCCATCTATTGGCCGTTCCCGATCATTCGGCTCTGTGCAGGAGGTTGAAGCACAGGCCGGTTTTTTTGCCGCAGATCATTTCTGCCCAGGAGGTGGGGGCGCTTTTTAGCAGGGGGTCATAGGGGCTGACAACATCGATCAGGCCTTTGAAGGCGCTGCCCAGGGAGGTGTCCTTGAGCGGAATATTGACCGGCACGTCCATCACTATGGGGATGGTCTGGTCAACGGGTACGGTCAGGCTGAGGTGGATGGGCAGGTTGGTGCCGAGGGGCAGGACGATGTCGGCCGGGGCGTTCTGGATGCTGAGGCCGCCGGTGTTGACGGTGACCCGTGCATTGGGGATATAGGTATCCTCACTGAGGACGACGGTGGTGTCGGTGTCGAGGGGCAGGTCAAAGCGGGCGGGAACGGTGGTTTCGATGCTGATATTGGTCTGGATGCTGGCTTCGTACATGGTGGTGAAGCTGGTGCTGAGGGGCATGATCAATTGCTGCTGGAGGACTTTGTTGACGGTGAAGAGCTGGTTGGAGATGCTGAGCAGGACGGCGATGAGGACGGCGTTGGTGAGCAGGGAAAGGATGCCGGTCACGGTCCAGAAGGCTTTCGGCAGGGATGCCCGGTCGACTGGAATGCGGCGTTTTGTTTTTTGCGGAACGGGTTCAGGATCGGGTTCAAAAATGGATTCGTATTTATCGGCAGGGTCATATTTTGACCGGGGCTGCGGTTGTGGTGCGCGGGAGGATTTTGAGGGCAGTTTTGGGATGGGCTTTTTGAGGGTGTTGGGCATGGCACACTTCCAGGTGGTGAAGGAAAAGTTCGTTTGTGTGGATATTATAACAAAATACAGTGATTGTGAGGTCGCAGGATTCGTGCCAGGTTGGGAAAAAACAAGGATTGGGTCATTATTTGGTTAGGGAATGGAGATCCTCCCGCAGGGTTGGATTGAATGCGATGAAGATCAGGCTTTGTGATCGCATAAAATTTCAAGTCTCCACTTCAAAACCTGTGGGTATGATTTGGCGGGGGAGCTGGACAGGTCAGGAGACCTGTCCCTACAAAAACTAACCCCGGCATGGCCGGGGTTAGTTATCATTGTCAATGATGATTTTTGGTTTCTTCTGGACTTTTTTCTTTTTGGGTGTGCGGGGCTGGGGGATGAGCATCAGGAAGCCAATGAGGATGACGGTTTCGCCAATCACGACGCCGGCGGCCTGGATCGGGCCAAAGTAGGGGATGTTGGGTAATAAGTGGCTGCCGAGGCCAAAAATATCGGCCATGCTGGAGAATACTGCCACGACGTAACCGGTGCTGACCAGCCGCAGGCCAATTTCGGCAGCAAGCGAGGGGACTTTGCCTTTCCAGACGGCCATTAAACTGATGTAGCCGCCGAGGCAGATCAGGGCCAGCCCGATGGTGTAGACGGCGATCTGCACAAAGCCGATCACCGCGCTGCGGTCCAGGCCGAAAATGGCGGGGCGAGCGCCGATCAGAAAAATGACAAATCCCACCAGGGTGATGGTTAACCCTGCACGAACGCGCCGCCGGGAATAGGGCGCTGGGGGTGTGGTCGTGTCGGAGGTTTTGTTTTCTTTCGTATTTGTCATCATTCCGGTAATATACTTTCCAAAAATCGCTGCCAGTTGCCGTAGAAAATGGCGTTGATGTCGGTATCGATATAGCCTTTTTCCGTCAGGAAAGCGGCCAACTGCTGCAGGTCAGCGATGGTGTCCAGTTCCAGTGGCACATCCGGCCAGCCAAACCCGCCATCAAAATCGGTACCGATGCCCACATGACGGCTATTGCCAGCCATCTGGCAGATGTGATCGATGTGGGCAACGACATGCTGCAACGTGATCCGCTGGCGGTTCTCTCCCTTTTTCCAGCTGCTGTCCAGGAAACCGTTATAGGGGATCATGCCGGCGATCCCGTCCCGCTGGATCAGGTGCTGGAGCACTTCGTCGCTAAACTGGCGCTGGTGCGGGTCTTCCTTGATCAGGGCGCGGGCATTCCCATGACTTGCAATGACTGTGCCAGGAAAGCGGTCGAGGGCCTGACGGGCGGAGCGCTCGTTCATGTGGGCGATGTCCAGGGGGAAGCCAATCTCGGCCATATTATTCAGCAAGGCCCCGCCTTCCTGGGTAAATTCTCCTGATTCCATCGTACCGCCGCAGTAGCGTCCGCCGGCCCACACGGGGCCGATGATCCGTAAACCAGCCTGCCACCATTCATACAGTTCGTCCGGGTGTTCCATGCCTTCTGCGCCTTCCATTGAGACCACCAGCCCCACGGGGTGGGTGGTTTGCGGGTAGTCTGCCGGGGATTGCTGCCAAGGGGCGAGTACGCTGCGCAGGTCGCTTTGGGTACGCACCAGGGTGAACATATCGCTGTTTTCCTGGGCCAGACGGCGGTAGATGTCCATCTGCTGGCGGTGCTGCTGGCGGGCTTCGCGGAAATCATGGTAAACGATCTGGTCCCATGCGCCGGAACTGTGCTTTTCCGACATGGTGAAGATGGTGGCGATGATTAATCCTACCTGGCCGCGCTGATAGTCCGGCCAGCCCAGCAGGGTTTTTCCGGCGCGGGAGAAGATGTCGGGCCTGTTTTCTTCGACTGCGCGGGTTTCGTCTGCGGAGCGGCGATAGTCGCGCTGGAGGGTGAGCATATTATAGGCCAGGTCTTGATGGGCATCAATGATCAGGGGCATAGGCTTCTTTCTTTTGGCATGGCATTGGCTTTATTGTAAGCGCTAGAGGGGTTTATTGGCAAGTGCTCCCGCCTGTCATGATGAAGAGGCTGGGCAAAGAAAGAGCGCACCAGGGCCGGTGCGCTCTTTGAGATATTGATTTGCCCGCAACCGGTATCAGTTGGCGGATTATTCTTCTTCGGTGGTTTCCGGTGTATCTTCGGAAGCCGGAGTTTCTGCTTCTGCGGGAGCTTCTTCAACTGCGGGAGCTTTTTCGGCGACGGGGACTTCTTCAGCTTCAGGTGCCTCTTCGACCACAGCAGTTTCTTCGTCGGCGGGCGTTTCTTCAGCCACAACTGCTTCTTCCACTTCCGATGCTTCCTCTGCGGCGTCATCATCATCACCCAGCAGGGTTTCCCAGTCTTTTTCGGCGAAGGCCATGGATTCAACCCGGCGCAGGCTCAGGCCAATGCGGTGGTTGAGCGGCTCTACGCGGATGACGCGCAGGGTAACCGTTTCGCCTTCATGCAGGACTTCCTTGGGGTGCTCAATGCGGCGTTCGCTGATCTCGGAAATGTGAATGAGACCTTCCAGGTTTTCTTCCAGGCGGGCAAAGGCGCCGAATTTGGTCAGGCGGGTGATGGTGGCTTCCACCAGTTGGCCGACTTCGTAGTCCTTGAGGCGCTGTGCCATGGGGTCTTTTTGAAGCTGACGGATGGAAAGTCCGATACGTTTCTTTTCGCGGTCAATGCTGATGATCTTGACCTCAACTTCTTCGCCGACAGAAAGAATTTCGCTGGGGTGCTTGATGCGCTCCCAGGCGATTTCGGAGAGATGGACGAGGCCGTCGGCGCCGCTGATGTTGACAAATGCGCCAAAGTCAGCCAGGCTGGTGACACGGCCGGTCTTGATCTCGCCTTCGGTCAATTCGGCGATCACTTTTTCTTTCAGGCTTTCGCGTGTTTCGGAACTGGCAGCCCGTTCGGAAAGAATCAGGCGGCGGCGTTCCGGGTCCACTTCAATGACACACACATCGATTTCATCGCCGACCATTTCGGCCCAGCGCTGCTCGGGGGTGTCACCGGTGACGTCGGCACGGCGGGAAAGGCTGATTTGGGAAGCGGGAACAAAACCGCGCAGGCCGCTCATCGGGACGATCAGGCCGCCCTTGTTGTAACCAATGATGGTGCTGTGGAAAGCTTCCTTAGACTTGAGCAGTTCTTCGGATTCTTTCCAGCTTACGGCTTCACGAGCTCTGGTCAAAGAAAGGATGAGATTGCCCCCCTGGTCTTCAGGGTTGATCACATATACGGGAACCTTCTGTCCAACTTCCAGTGCTTCCAGTTCTTCGGGGGGGATCAGGTCAAATTCTTTTCCTGCAATCACACCTTCAGATTTTGCGCCAACACTGACCAAAATCTGACCTGGACTAACGCTGGCAATAATCCCGTCCCGGATTTCCCCGCGTTTGGGAAAATCAATGCCAAGACCTTCCTGTTCCAGCAAATCTGCCATGTTTTCTTCTTCGTGAACTTCGGGCATGGTTCCCTGTTCAATTGAGGCGTCGTTTTGTTCCATCAAGATAAGTACTCCAGACAAGAGATGATTTGGGACAGGATAAACACGCTCAATATCCTGGCAAGTTTATGAACATGCCTTATCGTGACCCACAGGTTTCCAATTATAACGCATTTTTTTCTTGAATCTGTCAAGAGATTCTGTCAATTTGCACTATTTCAGGGGGATTTTAATGCAAAAACACCCTGAATCACCACGGTGAGCAGGGTGTTTTGCGATTTTGATGGAAACAGGCGATCAATGCCGCTTGCGTTTCTTTTTGCGTTTTGCGGTACTTTGCGGTGCCTGTTGGCTGGCGGGAGCGACAGCCGGGCCGGAGGCCGGTGCGCTGCCTTCCACGGCGACGGCGCGCGGGCGGAAGGTGAATGCCTGGCTGACCACAGCCAGGCGGATATTTTTGAGCAGCTGCTTGAACATGTCGGTGGCTTTGCTTTTGTACTGCACCAGCGGGTCGCGCTGACCGTAGCGTTCCATGCCGACCTGGATGCGCAGGGCTTCCACCTCAGTCAGGTATTCGACCCACTGGTTGGAGATGACGTGCAGGAGCAATTGCCGGTAGGCGTCGTTTTGCAGCCGCCGGCCGAGGACTTCGCTGACCATTTGCCGGTCTTCTTCGTTGAATTCAAACAGGGTCATATTGGTCAAGCTGGTGAATTTTTCTTCGCCGAGGGAGGTCTTTAACTGGTTCTGCAGGCTTTCGTCGAGCTGACCCAGCGTGGCATTCACCTTGATTAGTTGGTTCCACTGGAAACGGCCGCGGATTTCTTCCAGCACGCCCAGGGCTTGTTCGAGGTGCTGTATAACGCGTTCGCTGATGGCTTCCGGCTGGCTGATTTCGATCAGGTGGGCAGCCAGAAAGATGTAGTTCAAACGGTGGTAGCGCAGCTGGATGCGTTTGTGCGTTTTTTGGTCGAAGCCGAGACGGGTGCCGACCGACATCAGGGAGAGCAGCTGGATCAGGGCGGGGTCTGCCAGGGGATCACTGCCCAGCTCTTTCAGGGCTTTGTCCAGGTCGGCAGCGATCTCGCCCTGCTGTCCGATCAGCCGTTTCAGACGCTGCTCGAAGAGGTCTTCGACGGCTTGCAGCATCTGGTCGGTGGCTTCCTGCCAGTCGCTGGTATTGATCTGGTCCAGGCTGGTTTTGAGGCTGCCTTTGCCCAGAGTGCGTTCGAGGGCGCCGTACAGACGGCGTACGTTGAGGATGGTGAGCTGTTCCTGCACCTGATCGAGGATGTCTTCGCGCACGGTATCGCCTTCGCCGTCCATCAGTTTGCGCAACTGCTCCTGGGGCAGCTTGAGCGTGATGTGCAGCAAGGTGCTCATCTCGGATTGCAGTTCCTGGGGCGAGCGCACTGGCTGGGGTTCATCGGGGTCGTTTAGTTCGAGGCCTTCGATGAACAGGTCAATGGTTTCTTCGGCTTCCTCCAGGCGGGCGTTCAGTTTTTCTTCGATGGCGGTGATGGTGACGCCGGCGAGCTTGAGGAGGTGTTCGCGTTCGGACAGCAGGGCATTTTCTGCCAGGGTGAGCAGGGCGGCTTTCAGGGTGGCGGGGCCGGGATTGGCCCCGGCCCGGGTGTGGATCTCGTCGATCAGCAGGCGGTAGGTGAAGGAAGGGTAGCCGATGTCTTCATACTGGATGGGCGGCTGCACTTCGTTGAGGTAGCTCAGCAATTTCCACGGGCCTTCTTCATCGGCCAGGGCAGTCAGCAGGCGTTCCTGCAGTTCGCGCTGGAGCATGTCGAGGATGTCTTCGGACAGGTCTTTTTTTTCGAAGATTTGATCGCGCTGGTCGTAGATGCGCTGGCGCTGGCTGTTGAGGACGTCATCATATTCAAGGAGGTGTTTGCGGATGTCGAAGTTGTTGCCTTCCACGCGCTCCTGGGACTGCTCCACAATGCGGCCAAGCATTCTGATCTCGATCGGCAGGCTGTCATCCAGGGCCATGCGGCCCCAGATGGCTTCGACCTGCTGACCGCCGAAGAGGCGCATCAGGTCATCTTCCAGGGAGAGGTAAAAACGCGAGGAGCCGGGGTCGCCCTGGCGGGCAGCGCGGCCGCGCAGCTGGTTGTCAATGCGGCGCGCTTCGTGGCGTTCGGTGCCGATCACGTGCAGGCCGCCCAGTTCGCGCACTTTGCCCATTTTGTCCACGTAGTCGAGGTAGGTGTTCACCTGTTCTTCGTAGATGCCATAGTCGTCGACTTGCTGCAAGGCAGCGCGGCGCTGCTCATGATTCATGGTGAAGGGGTCATCCACGATGCCGTTCAGGACGTGGGTGTTGATGTCCTGAATGATCTCCTCGTATAATTCGCCGCCAAGTTTGATATCCACGCCGCGACCAGCCATGTTGGTGGCGATGGTGACTGCGCCAAAGGCGCCGGCGCCGGCGATGACCAGGGCTTCGGTATCGTGCTTGCGGGCATTCAACACCTTATGGGGGACGCCACTTCGTATAGCCGCTTCCAGCCGTTCAGCGTGTTCGGGGTGCAAATTGAGGGCGCGCAGCAGCAAGGGCAGGTTGCCGGCATGGGCCGGGTCCAGCGAGGACAGTTCGAGGCCGGATTCCTTGATCGCCTGTTTGATTTGGTGGGTTTGCAGTTTTTCGAGGGGTTCGTTAAGTGGTTTCAGCTCTGGCGGAATCCGGTCAAACATGTCCTGGTTGTTTGCTTCCAGCCAGGCCTGGCGGACGAGGATGACCTGCATCAACTGGCGCACGCTGGCCGTCGACAGCCGGTTGGAGAGCAGGTCGGAATGTTCCACCGAGGTGGTGCCCACCAGCTGCGGCCGGCCGATGACATGGAAGCGGATCACTTCCTGGATGATGGCGCGCAGTTTGGCTTCTGCGGTGCGATAGACGACGTCGGGATAATCCTTGCGCTTCCAGAAGAGGGGGTGTTTTTGTGCTTCGCCCTCGCGGGTGTAATAGACAAATTCGTAGCCGTACTCGTCCTTGTCTTTGAGGGCGATCAGGTCGGTATCTTCGCGCTCGGCGAGATAGTCGAGGTTGGTAGGAATGGGCAGTACTTCCAGTTCATAGATCTTGGCAAATTCTTCGGCTTCGGTCAGGGCGGTGCCGGTCATGCCGGCCAGCTTCTCGTACATACGGAAGTAGTTCTGGATGGTGATGGTGGCGTAGGTCACATTTTCCGGATGGATCTCGACCCCTTCCTTGGCCTCCACGGCCTGGTGCAGGCCCTCTGACCAGCGGCGGCCGGGCATCTGGCGTCCGGTGAATTCGTCCACAATCACGATCTGATTGCCGATCTTGAGGTATTCCTTGTTGCGCCGGTAGAGGAATTCGGCGCGCAGGGCCTGTTCCAGATGGCCGAGGATGCGCGCCTGCTCGGGGGTGATGTCTTCCGGGCGTTCGGGGTCGCGCAGGGGCGTGTTGAGCAGCTCTTCGACATGGGCCTCGCCGACCTCGGTCAGGTTAACCTGACGGTCGCGTTCTTCGATCTCATAGTCTTCGGGGTTTAATTGGCGCACCACCTGGGCCATTTGGTGGTACATTTCGCTTTCGTCACTGGCGGGGCCGGAGATGATCAGGGGCGTACGGGCTTCATCAATCAGCACATTGTCGACCTCATCGATGATGCAGTAGGTATGGCCGCGCTGGACGCGCTCTTTTTTGCTGCGCGAGAGATTGTCGCGCAGGTAGTCGAAGCCAAACTCGCTGTTCGTGCCGTAGGTTAGATCCGCCTGGTAGGCTTCACCGCGGGAGACCATGACCAGCTGGTGCTGGTCCTCCTGGGCAGAGGTTTTTTCCATATCAATCAGGAAGGCTTTCTGGCCGTTTTCGGTGCGGGCGGCCATTTGCAGCACGCCGATGGTCAGTCCGAGGAAGTTGAAGATGGGCGCCATCCAGCGGGCGTCACGGCGGGCGAGGTAGTCGTTGACGGTGACGAGGTGCACGCCGCGCCCGGTGAGGCTGTTGAGGTAGAGGGGCAGGGTGGCGACGAGGGTCTTGCCTTCACCGGTACGCATTTCGGCGATCTGGCCGCGATGGAGGACAATGCCGCCGATCATTTGCACGTCGTAATGGCGCAGGCCGATGGTGCGCTTGCTGACCTCACGTACGACGGCAAAAGCTTCTACCAGGATGTCGTCAAGGGTTTCGCCGTCTTTCAGCCGCTGGCGGAATTCTGCGGTTTTGGCGCGCAGGGCGTCGTCGGGTAATTTTTCGTAAGTATTTTCCAGGGCGTTGATCAGGTCAACGGTCTGGGCGATTTCATCTAAAGCACGTTTGGTGGGGTCGCCACCGAGAATTTTTCCAAGTTTTTTAAACATAGTTCACCTTTCTGCGAGGAGATTATAGCATAGGCAGGGGGAGATAGCGCAGGCTGAGCCTGTTTATATCCTCGAAGGGGACGAAGCCGCAGCGGGGCTGGCGATACAGGCCTGCCCTTCGGCCCCACCGGGACAGGTGCAGGCTCAGGGCTCGGTTCGCAGATGGTTTGTTTATACCAGTTAAGTATAAGAATTAGATAACAGGACAAAAAGGGTATTATTTTGCACGATAATCTTGTATAATTATTGTGTAGGCAGCAGGATTTTCCCCGATTGTTCACGGAACCCCCATTGCAGAAGATGATCAATAAAAAAAGGCGCCGGCAGCGTGTGCGTTTTTGGTATTTATTTAAGGAGGTTGTGATGAAACGAGTATTGGTTATTTCAATTGTGATCGTGATCCTGGTGTCAACGGCTGGATGTAATCTGCCGACAGAAGCCGCCCCGCCTGCTGAAGTGCTGCCCACGCAGGCAGGGGTGGAAGTGGTGCCACCACCCACAAAAGCGCCAACGGATGCGCCTCCTCCGCCATCGCCGCCGACTGCCGAGCCGGAAATTGTGCATGTTAACATCCCGGCGCAGGGAAATGAGAAGGAACAGACAATCCATGACCAGGTGTCGCAGGAAACCGCACCGCAGAAGCGCGCCTATGGCGGTGATGAATATCCCAATGGGCGCTATGAGCGGCCGTTCACTGCGGAGGAGATGGAGTATCTACCGTTCATTGATATTGTACGAACGGATTTGATCCGCGATGAGGATGGCGGCTGGCTGTATGCGGATATCGTGGTGGTAGAACCGCCATCAAAATCCGGAGAGCGGAAAGCGATCTATGGCATAGAGGTGGACAACGACCTGGACGGGCGCGGAGATGTGCTCATTCTGGCAGATGCGCCTGAATCCACGGAGTGGACGACGGACGGCGTGCGCGTGTGGCAGGATTTGAACGCTAACCTGGGTGCGGCGAAACCGATGCAGCCGGATGCGCCGGTGCAGGATGACGGCTATGAATTGCTGATCTTTGACGAGGGAGTGGGAGATGACGCGGACCTGGCCTGGGTGCGCCTGTCACCGGACGAGCCGAACAGGATTGATATTGCCTTCAAGCTGGACCTGGTGGATATTGGCGAGGAGTATTATTTCTTTCTATGGGGGGCATGGGCTTTTGTGGATGAGGCTCACCCTGAGTGGTTTGACCATCATGACCGTTTCACCCTGGAAGAAGCGGGTTCGCCCTTAAAAGAGAATGATGACTATCCGGTGAAAGCGTTTTGGGGTGCGGACAATACCTGCCGGGGGTTGTCTGGTCTGGCTCCCACCAGTCGCCTGCCGGGGATGTGCCCGGTGGTCGTGCCGCAGGTTGAAAGCGGAGGGGATTCGAGCAGCAGTTGCCCAGCGATCGTTTGCCCTTCCTTTAATACCGGAAATCAGACCATACAAACCTGTTTAAATCCGGTTACCTGTGAGTGTGAGGTCTGCCGATGAGATGAATCTTGTTTGGGATGCAGGAAATTTAAAACCTCCCGCGATGTCCGCGGGAGGTTGAGATTAACTGAGAAATTGATCTAGCTGTGGATCGGGCTGCCTTCGACGCCGTGGGCGGCTTCCATGACGACCTCACTGAGGGTGGGGTGGGCATGCACGCTGCGGGCGATCTCTACGGCGGTCAGTTCGCTGCTATGCGCCAAAACCAGTTCGGGCAGCAGCTCGGCGACATCCGGGCCGACCAGGGAGGCGCCGAGGATTTCGCCGGTTTTGGCATCGCCGAGGATTTTGACAAAGCCGATGCCGTCGTTCATGCCGAGTGCCTTGCCGTTGGCCATGAAGTTGAAACGTCCGATGTTGAGTTCGTAGCCGGCTTCTTTCGCCTCTGCTTCGGTGTAGCCAAAGGAAGCCACCTGCGGGTGGGAGTAAACGGCGCGCGGCATCATGCGGAAGTCGAGCGCTTTAGTTTCTTTCCCGGCTATGGCTTCTGCGGCAACAATTCCCATGGCCGAGGCGACGTGTGCCAGGAGGAGTTTGCCAGTAACGTCACCGATGGCATAAATGCCGGGAATGTTGGTAGCCATTTTATCATCCACCTCGATGAAACAGCGTTTGTCGCGTTTGACGCCTAATCTTCTAAGCCCCAGGCCGGTGCTGTTGGGGAGGCTGCCGATGGCTACCAGGGCCTGTTCGGCCTCAAGGATCTGATCGCCATTCCCGTTAGAGACGGTCACCTTGACGCCGGTGTCCGTTTTTTCTATCGATTCAACTTTGGTGCCGGCCATAATGGTGATGCCGCGTTTCTTGAACTCTTTGGCGAGGACGCTGGCGGCTTCGGGGTCTTCATTGGGCAGGATGTGGGGCAGGATTTCGACGATGGTGACGTCTGTGCCGTAGCTGTTCCAAACGGTGCTGGACTCTGTGCCGATGGCCCCGCCGCCGATCACAATGACAGATGCAGGACGTTTTTCCTGCAAAATTGCATCTGTGGTGGTAAGCACTTTTTTGCCATCAATGCCCCAACTGGAGATGTCGATGGAGTGAGCGCCAGTGGCGATGATGATGTTTTTGGTGTGCAGTTCGGTTACGCTGCCATCTTCGGCAGTCACTTCTACGGTGTCTTTGGTGTTCAGCCTGGCGGCCCCGCGGTGGACGTCAATCTTGTTTTTCTTCATCAGGAAATCGATTCCGCTGACCAGCCGCTGGGAAACCTTGCGGCTGCGTTTGACCGCGGCGCTGTAATCCAGTTCCAGGTTGTCAAAGGAGAATCCGTAGGTTTTGGCTTCGGTGCGCAGGGTATGGGCCACTTCGGCATTCTGGAGCAATGCTTTAGAGGGAATGCAGCCTACATTTAAACATACGCCGCCCATCCATTGCTTCTCGATGATGGCAGTTTTCAGGCCCAGTTGCGTGGCGCGAATCGCACTCACGTATCCCCCTGGGCCAGCCCCAATCACGATCACATCATATTGTTCCATTTTTTACCTCTTTTAGTAATAAACATCCCGATGGATGTTGAAATTAATTGAACCGATCAATTTTACTACGAATTTTTGGGGATGCCCATTATTTTGATGGATAGGCAGGATATTCGCCACCGTTTTATGCAATTCCCCACAGGAACGTTCGGCGGGAGCAGGGAATCCGTCAGAAACGAACTCTCCTGCAGGAGGGTTGACCCTGTATGGTGGAACCTCCCGCAGGGTTGAATTTGGGGGTGAGGGGGATTAAGCCTCGTGCTTGATGCTTCGGCAGGATGGTTCCTCCGAAACCTGCGGGAGGGGTGGCCGACTGAGAATGACGGGGTTGATTTCCGAATGGTGGGCGGAGTGGTCAAGGACCTTTCCCTACAAATTTACCAATCCTGTAACAGACGCTTGAGCAATGCCAGAAATTCGGCGGCGTCGGTGGGGGCGGCGTGTTCGGGGTCGTAGACCAGACTGAGGGTGACGGTGAGGTGGATAACGAGGGTGTTGGTCACAGCTACGGGGCGGCGTTTGGGCGTGGCGACGGCCAGCAGGGCGTGCTGCCCGGCGGGCAGGGCGGGCAGGATGGTGGTGATGCCGGTTTGGCTGTGGTCTTCAATGAGAAAGGCGGGAGCGGTCAGGGTGTTTTTCGGCGGATGTTCTTCAATCTCCTGAATGCGGGCGGCCAGCTCTGGCAGGGGTTCTTCGAGCATGGGTTTGGGCAGGGGCAGGGCTGCTGTTGTGCCGGGTCGGACGAGGTGTACGTGGGGATCGTCCACCGGGATGGTGAGCTGCGGGTAGTGTTCCAGGGCATCCAGTGCGGCGGCGAGGATGCCATGAATGGGAGAGAGGGAGATGACGCCAAATTGCTGCTCGTTCCTGGCTTTCAAGGCGCGATCCATCTGGTTCAGGTCAATGTCCAGGGTGATGCAGGCGGTGGCATTGCGCCGGGCGGCCAGGCGGGCGGTGCCGTTTTGGATGGCGTCCAGCACGTCCTGGCGGGTGATGCGTCCGTCTGCTCCGCTGCCGGTGATCTGGCTGAGGTCGATCTGGTTCTGGTAAGCCAGGGAGGCGGCGACGGGGGAGATGAAGGGGCGGGTGATTTTCACCGGTTGGGTGTCTTCTTCGGGGGGGAGGGGGGGTTCGGTCATAATCATTCCTCTGTTTTTTCTCACGCAAAGCCGCTAAGCCGCAAAGAAAAAATATATTTGGGGTTATTGCAGCCGGATTTTTATGGAGAGGCAGGTTTTAACAGCCTTTTCCATATTATCTCATGCAGGGTGTGTATGATGCAAGTGTGGCAATGTACCCATCATATGGGCTCTTTCAAACTCATTTTGTATGAGGGTGGTTGATGGTGGGTTGCCAACCCACCCTGCTTTTTCTGTAGTCGGTATTGGGAAATACATAACGACTGAAGTCGTTACTACAATGGTCAGGTGATTAATACTCGGCCAGATCCTGCATGGCGGCGGCGATTTTATCCACGGTGAGCTGATGGGCGGTGTGCAGGGGCTGGCTGAAGGGGATGGCGGGCAGGTCAGGGCCAGCCAGGCGGTACACGGGGGCGTCCAGGTTGGCGAAGGCTTCCTCGGCGATGATGGCAGCCAGTTCTGCGCCGAAGCCGCCGGTGAGGGGGGCTTCATGGACGATGAGGGCTTTGGCGGTTTTGCGCACGGAGGCCAGCAGGGTGTCCTTGTCCAGGGGGTAGAGGGTGCGCAGGTCCAGCACTTCGGCATCTATTCCTTTTTCGGCCAATTGAGCCGCCGCCTGCAGGGCCAGGGCGTGCATGGCGCCGTAGGCAATCACGGTCAGGTGCTGTCCCGGACGGCTGACGACGGCTGGCCCAATGGGTACGGTGTAGTCTGTGTCGGGGACTTCGCCGCGCATGTTGCGGTAACCGTGTTTCGGTTCCAAAAAGAGCACGGGGTTGGGGTCGCGCACGGCGGATTTGAGCAGCCCTTTGGCATCATAGGGGTGGGAAGCGATAACGACTTTCAAACCGGGCACCTGGGTGAAAAAGGCTTCCGGGCTTTGCGATTCATACAGCCCGCCGCCGGTGCCGCCGCCATACGGGGCGCGGATCACCAGGGGCACGTTCCACTCGCCGTTGGTGCGGTAATGGATGCGGGCGGCTTCGTTGACGATCTGGTTGAAGGCCATGGGAAGCTGGTCGGCAAGCTGGATCTCGCACACCGGCCGTTTGCCGCGCAGGGCGGCGCCAATGCACAGACCGACCAGGGCACTGGTGGAGAGCGGGGCGTCAATCACGCGCCCGCGGCCGTATTTCTCCTGCAAGCTGCGGGTGGTGCCGAACAGCCCGCCCAGCTTACCGATGTCATTGCCGGTGAGGAAGACGTTCTCATCGCGAGCCAGTTCTTCATCCAGCGCCTGGCGGATGGCTTCGATCAGGTTCATTTGAGGCATGGTTCACCTCTGGCGTGTTCAGGCATAGACATGCTCACTTGCTCCGGCGGGGTCGGGTGACTGGAGGGCTTCCTGCAGGGCCTCTTCAATCAGGGATTCAGCTTCTTCTTCAAAACGCTGCAAGCGCTTGTCGTTTAACAGGCCTTCGTTTTCAAGGAGGATGCGGGTATGGCGCAGGGGATCGCGCTGTTTGCAGGCGAGGACATCTTTTTCGGTGCGGTAGAGGCGGTCATCATCATCGGAAGAGTGAGGGGTGGGGCGGCACAGGTCAACCTCAATCAGGCTGGGACCGCCGCCGCTGCGCGCCAATTCAGCGGCGTAGTGGACTTCGTCGTAGATGGCGAAGGGGTCTTTGCCGTCAAGGATGTGATCGGAGAGTCCAAATGCGCCGGCTTTTTGGGCGGGGTGACTGACCTTCATTTGCTCTTTAATTGGAGTGGAAATGGCGTAGCCATTGTTCTCGATCAGGAAAACGATGGGCAGCTGCTGGACGGTTGCCAGATTGAGGGCTTCGTACCAGTCGCCCTGCGAGGTGGCGCCGTCGCCGCAGGTGGCCAGCACAACGCTGTGCTCAGCGTTCATTTTGGCGGCCAGGGCAGCGCCCACGGCATGGGGCAGGGAGGCGGCGATAATGGAGGAAGAGGGCAGGACGTGCAGCTCGCGTTTGCTCCAGTTGCCCGGCATTTGCCGCCCGCCGGAGGCGGGGTCAGCGGCTTTGCCCAGCCAGCCGAGGAAGGCATCCAGGGGGCGGTAACCGAGGGAGAGCATCAAGGCCAGGTCGCGGTAGTAAAGGGAGAACCAGTCCTGTTCACGCTGCATGGCAAAAGCCGCGCCGACCTGGGCGGCTTCATGACCGATGCAGGAGACATGATAGGCGATTTTTTTCTCGCTGTGCAGGGTCCAGGCGCGCTCGTCCAGCCGCCGGGCAAGCAGCATGACCCAGAATATTTCCAGTTTGGTTTGTTCGTGAAGGGGCATGGGATTGTTTTCCTGAGCGATTATTCAGATAATCCACTTTTGAATAGTTTACCATGATGGGGCGGTTGGATGTGGAGGAATGGAGAATGAAATACTAAAAAACACCCCCACCTGGCTTCCTTACAGGAGTAGGTTTATTATTGAGGCCCGATTAGCATTTGGAAATCTCGTAGCGCAGGCTGAGCTTGTCGAAGCCGCAGCGGTTTTCGCGAATCTACCCACCCTTCGACAAGCTCAGGGTTCGTTTCGCGTGTTGCGCAGGTTTATCAAGCTTGGTAGGAGGTATAATTTTTGCCGCGTTGTAAAAAACCTACCCTTGAAAGCACCTGGCTTACCCCAAAAAAACAACATTTTCAGGGGAGCTTTGGCGAGTTGGTTTTCTGGAAATTAATTTCGGAAAAAGAAATGTCATTCAAGAGAATTCTATGCGCTCTTCTTGTATAATTATCAGGACCTGATGCTAGTTAAGCTGGATTTGGCCAGAAATCGAATAAAAAGGGAAGGTATTGCTTGTTGTAAGCCTGCGGTCAGTCGTTCAGCACGCAAATGAATAACCACTAAAGTGGTTACTACAACGGGCTTCGCAACATGCAGAGAAACCAAATCAGGATAACTCCCTGTGAACAAGATTCCGGTTTGGAGAGGGACCAATTGATCAAAGCAGATATTATTGTGGTGGGGGCCGGCCCTGGCGGGGTGACGGCCGCACAGCGCCTGGCAAAAAAAGGCGTGCAGGTTGTTTTGCTGGAAAAAAACAAAATGCCCTGGTTGAAAACCTGCGGTGACCTGGTGACGCGTGAGGGGCTGGAGGCGCTGGGGCGCAGCGGCCTGGGGGCGTGGACGGAGCAGTTCAAGCTGGTGGATCGCCTGCGTTTCACCTCGCCGGTCGGGCAGGTGCTGGATGTGTTTCTGGGGGAAAAGCCGGTGGCGCGGATGATCCCCCGGTTTCAGATGGATGCATTGCTGGTAAAAGAGGCTGTGCGCTGCGGGGTGAACTTTATGGAAGGCACCCGCGTGAGCAGTGTGGAGATTGATGAGATCGGGGTGCAGGTGTCTGCTGACGGCGTGCAGGCTGCGGCACAGATGGTCATTCTGGCGGATGGCAGCCATGCGCCGATCACGCGCAGCCTGGGCCTGTTCAAAGAGCAGGTTGATCTGATCGCGGTGCGCCAGTATCTGACGGGCGACAGTGACCCCGACGGGCCGCTGGAATTTCATTTTCAGGAGCAGATCATTCCCGGATACACGTGGATGTTCCCAATTGGGAATGGTCAGGTGAATGTGGGCGCGGGCACGTACTTCCGGCGCACGCGCAGCAAGGAAGTGGATCTGCGGGCGTGGCTGGAGCAGTTCAAGGCGCAGCATCCCATTCAGGCCGACAGGCTGGCGAAGATGGAGCCGGTCGGCCCGATGCGCGGGCATCCGCTGCATACGCATCTGGGCGGTACACAGACCCATGCCGAACGGGTGCTGGTGGTGGGGGATGCCGCCGGGCTGGTGGGGCCGTTCACCGGAGAGGGGATCGCGGCGGCGCTGCGCAGCGGCGAGCGGGCGGCGGATATGGCCTGGGATGCCTTGCAGGCGGGGGATTTTTCAGCAGAACGGCTTGCGCCGTATACCCGCTCATTGGAAGAACGCTACAAGGCGGACCAGCGCGCGGCGCGCATCCTGCGGGCATCGTTGAAGACGCCGGCGCTGTTGAACCGTTTTATTGGCAATCTGTGCCAGGATGAGGAGATGGCGCGCACGTTTGGGCTGGTGTATGTGGACGAGCTGCCGCCGCGGTTTTTGCTGCGGCCGGGGAATGTACTGCGGGCGGTGGGGTAATACACAATGCGTATAGGTGTAAGGGCTAATGTGCGAACATCCCGCAAGATATTTGCGGGATGTTGTTGGTTTATTGATCGGTGTGATCTTCTTCTGTTTTTGAGCGATAATTAATTTCCGGTTCCAGTTTTGCCAGATAGCGCAATCGTTTGATCGTCATCGTTACAAAGAAGATTAGCAGGACGATGGTCAGGATGATGGCGATGAGATCAAACAAAGTGAATGTGCCCAGCTTAAATGTGAACGCCTTGTTGCCGGTAACCAGCATCAGGGAGTTGGCGAGGATGATGATCAGGCGGCCTTCGGTGGGCCCGAGACCTCCGTAAGAAAGCTGGAAGGTTTTATTGACAGCCGTATCGAGATAGACAAATATGGATAGCAGCATATAAGCAACCAGGGCCAGCAAGGCAATATTGAATTGTACGTAGGGGGAAATTCCTATGCCGATGATGATCAGGATCATGCTGACCGAGTCCACCAGATGGTCCAGGAAATACCCGTATCGCGGGCGTTCAATATGACGGAAGCGGGCCATATTACCGTCTGTGCTGTCACCAAACCAGTTGATTACCAGGCCGATGCTGGCCAGCCATAAAAAGCGGGCATCGATCAGGGTCAGGCAATAACCGATAAAGGTCAGCAGTGTGCCTGCAAATCCAATTGCGGTAAGGATATCAGGGGTAACCCAGTCCGGTGCACGGGATACAAACCAATGAATAAAGACCATTTCGGGCTTGCTGAGCAGGCTGGTATTGATACGGGTATGGGATTGAGTTTCATTTTCTGAAAGGGAATTTGTGGTCATCTTTTCCTTTATTTTATGAAGAAGAAAAATCACGAAAGCGTTTAGCGATATGAGTGTGGTTCAAGGGTTTCTGGCCAGACAGGGTAGAACATGAACCACTGGTCAGGGGCGTTGAGGATCAGATTTTCTGCTGCCTTGAGGACGACCTCTGCATTATGGATGATTTCGATGTCGTGGCTGGCATTGGTTTGCATGTGGATTGGTTTTGAAGCTTCAAAGCGATACGAACCATCATCCTGGTGGAGAACGGCCATGACGATCACCGGGACCTCCGCTTTGAGGGCAAGGCGGATGTGAACATCCGGCAGAGCGGCCGGGAGGCCAAAAAAACGTGGGGTGTAGCGGGCATCGGGAAAAGGCCGCTCAATGCCGGTGATGACAGGTTTACCAGCCCGGAGGCGGTGCATAGCTTCGCTCAATGCGTTGATTGAAGCGGGGGTTACATCGATGCCGGCCTGCGCGCGGTATTTATTTTCCAGTTGATAGATGAGGGGTGGATTGGCGACCGAAATGGTTTGGACGTGAGGGATCATTTTTGCGATTGTCCAGCCCATCAGGTCAAAATTCCCCAAATGGGGTCCGACCAGCATGGCAGCATAGGGATCGTTGAAATATTCTGCCGCGTTTGGGCTGAGTGTGACCTGGTCATATAGATGCTGAAAAGAATGCAGATGGTGATAGAGTTCATACTGGAAGTACACGCGGTTGATGAGGGTGCGGCGGACAATCCTTTTGAGTTCCTGTGGCGAGAGCTTTCCTTGATGGATGATCTTTTGATTGGCGGTCATGGCCTTGATGTGGTCGGATTGACGATGACGCAGCATGCTGAAATCAGCAAACCGATGAATCATCCAGCTCGCCAATCGCGGCGGGGTGATTTGCGCTGCTTTGAGCATTATATTGAAAATAAAGGAAGTTTTTATATTGTCCTGTGCAACCATAGTATCCATTTTTATTGTACCTTAGATGTCACCGTCGCTGCGCCGGACGATCGGGGCGCGGGCAGAGATGTTGTAGAAGGGCAGCTGCACGGTTTTTTCTTCGCCCGTGATGATTTTGCCGTTTTTGATGCCTTTTTCGATACAGGTGGTTTTCATATCAGTCTCCGTTGTGTAGGTGATCTGAAGTACATACTGGCTATGACGACTAAAGTCGTCACTACAATTATGTTTATGGCACTTCCAGATGGCGGAAGCCGTCGGACAGGGCGGGGCCGCGGGTGGCGGTGAGGGGGTCAGCGCCGGGCACGCAGGGGAAGCTTTCATAGCCGCATACGCCGAACTGCTCGGCGCACCACACGCGGGTGTTGTGCAGCTCACAGGGGGCGGTGGGCAGGTTGACATAATCAGCGGGCTGGATGATGCGATTTGTCAGGGTGGCGGGATCAAAGGATCGTACCAGCAGGCTGCCCTGAAAGGCGATCAGCCCCACGAACAGCATGAGGGGGATGCGCAGGTTTTGCAGGCGTTTTGTGCCGACGAGTTGAATGAGGGGCAGCAGCCACAGCAGCAGGGCGGGGATGAGGAAGGCGTAACCGAAGCGGAAGAAGGGGGCTTTGAAGAACCAGAAGACGATGCCGGCATAGGCGGCCAGCAGGGGCAGAATTAGCGATTTCAGGGTTTTCCAGGTTTGGCGGAACATGTCCCGTTTGATCAAGGCAAGCAGCCCGAGCAGGAGGGCGTATCCGAAGGGGGCGGCGATAATAGACTGCATGATGAGCTGGCGGTTGCGGGTCTGGTTGTGATACCAGGCATCAACCCATTCCGGCAGGGACATGGCGAGCACGTCCTGGATTTTGCCGGGGGAGAAACGCGCCCAGGCGGTGATGACGGCGCTTTCGCGGCGCACGGCTTCGGCGGGGATGCGCCAGTCGAAATGGAAGGGGTCGAGGGTCAGGCCGGGGTAGATGAGGTAGCCGGAGAGGATCAGGTTACGGATGGCCCAGGGAAGAAAGAGAATAGCTGCGAGGGTGAGGAGTTGGAGGGCAGGAGAGACACCCCCTCCAACCTCCCCCAAAAAAACAACATTTTTAGGGGAGACCAGTGGCGATTTATCATCACGGAGATACTTCCACCAGAGGAAAAGGGCAGCGATGAGGAGGGGGACGGTGGAAAGTTTGATGGTGATGGCCCACAGGATAAGGAAAATAAGGATTACCGGCAGGAGTGGGGCGCTATCTTGTTCTGCGATCAGGGTCAGCCATTCACTGAACACCAGCCAGGAGAGCATCACGGCGGGCAGGTCGGTTCCGGGTGAGGAGAGTTCGCTGGCGAGGAGGAAGAAGGCCAGCGGAATGAAGAGCAGGCGGAGGTAACCCCCTCCCGTCCGGAGGGCGTCCCCCAAAAACAAGTTTTTAGGGGAGACCATTGGTGAGTTTTCGTCAGGGGAGGTTGACTCGCCTGTACCCTGAGCCTGTCGAAGGGTGTCGCCTGGATGCAATAAAATCAGGCCGCGGTGGAGGAATTGATAGCATACAACGAGGACGATCAGACCAGGCAGGGGGTGGTAAGACTGCCCGCCGAGGAAGGCAAAGCTGAAGAGGGCATTCAGGGTCAGCCAGCTTGAGTTATAGGCCAGGCGGGAGTGCAGGTTGCCGAGGCCAGGCACGGCGGGGAAGGTCTCGATCCAGCGAATGGTCTGGGCGTGGTAAAGGCCGGTGTCGGGGTTGCCGGGGGTGTGGGTGCTGATCTCCAGTACGGTGAGCAGGATGAGCGCGCCGAGGAGAATACCCAGGGGAGGCCATTTCGGCAAGGTAAGGTTGAGGCGGCGGGTGCGCCATAACCAGATGAAGATAAACAGCCCGCCAGCGAGGGTGATGAGCTGGGCGGCCAGAGCGAGTTTGATGAAGAACGAAAGGAAGGTCGCCAGGGTGGAAATGGCAGCCATACCGGTCAGCCAGGTGAGGGCGAAGGATGGCGTTTGATCATCCAGCCTGAAGCTTTTCACCAGCAGGTACAGGGTGAAGCGGCCGTAGAGCCAGCCCAGGGGGAGGAGATAAGTCCAAAGGAGGAGGGTGATCAACATGACGATTTACGGCTCCCAGTGGCAGATCTGCTGGAGGGGGTGCTATCCAGGGTGATTTCATGGACAGGCTTGAGATTCTGGACGCATTTTTCGGCGACGCTATTGTAGAAACCAGAGTGGGTGATGAAGAGGATGTAATTCGCGCGGCCAGGTTGTTTCATCAGGTGCTGTTCCCCATTGGGGATGAACTGGATGTCCGGGCTCAGATGGAGGGGCGTCTGCATTTGTGCCAGCCATTCGGCCACAGGTACGTTGACGGCGTCGTCTGGTGCGGCGTTCTCGCTGTTCCACTGCAAACCCTGGTGGCTGTGGCGTTCCAACCAGTGGCGCCGACGGTGAAGGCGGAAAATGTCTGTGCAGGTTGAGAATTGGGCATGCAGTAACGCCTTTTCCAAGAGTGAGGGGTGCGTTAAGTATAACAAAGATCACGGGCTGCAACAAAAATGCTGTAAGGGGAGAAATTGGGTAACCCATCCAGGGGGTGACCCTTTCCTTCCATAGGTTGCGAAGGATTAACGGGATTGATTTCATGGATACGATGGCGTCTTCACAGCAGGTTTAAGCACCATCCCGTGTGGGAGGGTTGAACAGGCGGCGGACAGGTCACGCGCAGCGCCTGTCCCTGCGGCAGAAGGGATGAATTTGGATGGAAAAGGGGAAATTTTAGCGGGTATTGTTTTTCAGGTTGGCAATCAACCGCAATCCGACATATACAATCAGCACAGCCAGGATGAGGATGACGGCGATGGGGCGGGCGGCAGACAGACCGAAGCCCTGGAAGCGTTCAAAGACGAGGACGGGGACGATTTTGGGATGGTAGGCGAGGATGGCGACGGCGCCAAATTCGCTGATGCCGCGCGCCCACATCATCATTGCACCGGCGGTGACGCCGCGCCAGGATTGGGGCAGGGTGACGTGAAGGAAGATTTGCCAGGCGTTGGCGCCGTCGATCATGGCAGCCTTTTCCATTTCGATATCCACGGCGGCGATGGCTTCGCGGCTGCCGGTGATGAGGAAGGGCAGGCCGACGAAGAGCATGGCGACGACTACCCCGGCGATGCGGTCAACGAAGAAGATGCCGAGGTGCTGCAAGGGAGCACCGAGAACGCCGCGGCTCCCAAAGACCATCAGCAGGGCGATGCCGGCGGCGGTGTGGGGGATGATGATGGGCAGGGTGACGATGCCTTCGACGAGGCCTTTGCCGGGAAAGGCGCGGCGGGCCAGCACCCAGGCAAGGGGTACGCCGAGGAGGAAGCCAAGAGTGGTGGCGATGGTGCCAGCCAGGAAGGTGGTGCCGATGGAGCGCAAGACTTCCCTGTCGTTGAGGGCCAGCCAGATCTCGGACGGGCTGGTGGCAAGCGCGGTGACGGCCAGGGGCAGGATAATGAAGACCAGCGCCAAACTGGCGAGGAAGGTGAGCAGGATGGTGAACCACTGCCGGCGGCTGGTCAGGGTTATTCTCCGGGTCGGGCCAGGGTTTGCAGGGCTGCGGGCACATTCGCATAGCCGTCCGCGCTGTAGCTTTTCAGCAGGGGGTGGTGATTGGCCTCCATGATAGCGCGCCCTTCTTCACTGAGCAGGAACTGGATGTACGCTTCGGCCAGGTCGGGCTGGAGGGCGTTGGCGGGGATGGTCAGTCCGTAGCCGATCAGTTCGCCGGTGAATTCGGGCTTGACGGTGGCGAAGCGCTGGAAGTCGAGCAGGACTTTAACGTGCTGGTAGTCCGCTTCGTGGGCGGCGCTGCCCATGTTGATCTCGTCCGGCAGGCTGACCGCACGCAGATTGTGCTGAGCGACGACGCTTTCGTATTCGAGGGCATAGTCGATGTCACCCGATTCGAGCAGGCTGAGCAGCTGGATGCTGGAGCCGCGCAGGAGGACACGCGAGCCGGAGCGGGTGTCGAGAATCTCGGGTACAAGGATGGTGATGCCTTCCTCGCGGTCAAGGTCGCGGATGGGGGTGGTGAACTGGCCGCTGAAGACGTTCGAGAAGATGCCTTCCTGCTGGTAGTACCCTTCAGCCAGTTTCATCAGCATGAGGGTGCGGTAGCCGGCGGCGTCAAAACGGGGGTCGGCCAGGCCGATGCGCACGTCCTCGCGGCTGAGGATCTCGTACCAGTTGTCTTCATGGATCTCGTCAGCGTATCTACTGTTTTCGGTGTAGGCCAGGGCCAGGCGGTTGCCCGCGAATTTGAGATACCAGTCGGCGTAGGGAATATCCGTGTCGGGCATGGTGGCGTTGTACATGAGCATGGGAATGAGGGCGTGGTCGGCGCTGATCACGACGTCGATCGGTTCGTGCAGTTCGGCGTTATGGCGCAGCACCTGGATGCTGCCGTGGAATTCGGTGTAGACATCCACATCGGGATGGGCTTTTTCGAAGGCGGCTTCGATTTCGTACAGGGGCACGATCAGGCTGCCTGCGGCGAAGACGGTCAGCGGGGTTTTGGTCTGCGGGGCGCAGCCGGTCAGGGAGGCGATCAGGAGGAGGATCAGGGGGATGAGGGGGAGTTTTTTGAGGGTTGGGTTCATAGTTTTAAGGTAGGCTGAGCTTGCCGAAGCTGGAGCCCGCGGTCCCTGAGGGAACGCGGTTTTCGGACAGGTTAGAAACCTGTCCCTACAAAATGAGGAAACCTCCCGCAGGGCAGGAACCAGGTGACCCTGCGGGAAGGGGGATCGGGTTTACTTGACTTCGATGGCAACTACGTCCTTGACCCAGAACATGCCTTCCATGCCGGGCATGACGGTTTTCACGGTGCCGTCATCTTCAAAGGCGATCAGGCAGTCTTTGCAGGTGAGGACGTCAGCCAGGGGAGCTTCAATGGCATACCCATCGCTGGAAATAAACTTGACCGTTTTGGCGCCAGCCTGGGGTTTTGCCATGGCGAGCAGGTCATTGAGGCGCACGCCTTCGTAATCAACCAGGGTTTCCTTCTTGGGGTGCATGGTGTTGATGGTGATCACGTCCATATCCCGCAGTTCATCGATCATGAAAGGCATTACGAAATCGACCTTGCCGGAAATGACCAGGTCGCCTTCCATGTCGCGATCACCGGCTGCGTCAACGGCTTCTGTATCTGTATCGGCTTTGGGTTCGGGAATTTTTTCCAGATCGAGGGTGATGGAGGCGATCGCGCCGACCATTTCTTTTTTCGTGAGACCTTCGCCAACCAGGCGCAGGGGGTAGTTCTTGTCGGAGAGCGGTTCGCCATTGACCTGGAAGGCCACGATCCACTCATTATTGAAGGAGGCATCCTGGCTGGCGAGTTCTACGCTGTAGCCATCCGCAGCGGTGATGGTGATCGTGTATCCGGCTTCGGCCAGGCGATCGTCAAAGGCGCGGCCTTCATGGCGGACTTCATCGTCCACACGGCCGAGCAGGTACCACAGGGGCATGCCCAGCCACTCGTCGCCGTTTTCATCTGTCCATGTTTCGAGGTGGCAGTGAGGGGAAGAACCGGACTCGAAGGTGGCGCGGTCCATATTTTCACTGACGGCGCCTTCAAGCTGCAGGTACCATACGGCGGCGACTTCTCTCAGCTCCAGTTTGGCAACCCATTTTACCGTCCAGTGACCGTCAATGAGGTTATCGCCTTGCGCGCTGACGGCAACCATGCGCAACTGGCCGTCCCGCACGGGGTCCATCACTTCGCCCTCGCGTTCGTAAGCCACAATGGGGATCAGCGGACCTTCCACTTCGATTTCGCGGCCATTGGAGGGATCATAGGTGATGAAATCACCGGACATGACCTGGTCGTAAGAGAAGGTGATGCCGTAGCCGTCTTCTGCTTCCATGTAGAGCCCCTGGGTTTCATCCATGCCGCCGACCTGGTCGACCAGGTCTTTGAGGGAGACGCCCTTGTGGGGGACAGGTTTGGAGATGGCACCGGTGCTGCTGACCATGCCGGCCATGCCTTCGGTGGCGGGCATGGCTTGCAGCTCTGCCAGGGTGAAGGAGACAGTCTGACCGTTGCCGATCACTTCGAGGATCGGTTCGGCGGCAGGGGCTTCCTCTTCAACGACTGCTTCAACTGCGGCAGGTGCTTCCTCCACAACGGGGGCGGCGGCTGGTGCGCCGCAGGCGCTCAGCACGAGGGCAAACAGGACAAGCAATGAGAAAAGGGTGAGGCTGTGTTTCTTTTGGAACATATTGATCTCCTTAAAGTATGATGTGATGCGGTCTGGCGTACCAAAACAAAAGCGCCTTCTCGGGAAGAGGAGGCGCACAGGCACAAAGACGCGGCGGGCGGTCTTTGATCTCCTTTCCAAGTTACCGGGAGGCATGGCGGTTTCCTGCCATACCCTGTCGACTGCTTGCCGTGGGGGTATCCCTTTAGGCGGCACAGTTCGGAGAAGTATTTTTGATTTTGTCTTGCTTATTATAGCATGGAGTGGGGAGGAATACGTTCATAAATCCGCTGGGACACATTTAAATGTTGCAGGGAATGGATAACCATAGGATCCTGGGTAGTTCCGCAAGCCCGTACCCTGAGCTTGTCGAAGGGTACGGCTCACTCAGCAGCGGGAGCAACCGCAGGCTGAGCTTGTCGAGGCCGGAGGGGTCCCTGAATGTGAAGTTCTTGATGATGACATCTCTGCAAACTTTTAGTGCTCCCGATTCGGTTCGGGTTCAGTACGGTGATGAAGAAGGTGGCGGACAGGGCGAAGGAGGAGCAGTAGGCCCTCTCTCTAAATCTATCCCTGCGGGATACTGCGCTGCCTCCCGGCAAGAAGCAGGCAGATTTTAAGTCCCGTTCGCTCTTGGTTTTTGAATGGCTGCTGTGTGGATATCTGTGAGCGTATTCCTAAAACGAAGCATCAGAGTGAACGTGGGGGGCGGGCACACGCCGTGTTCCCCTTCGTTGGCGGGAGAGGGTTTATGTTGATTTTGTATGGCGGTTGAGGTTATTTGACTTCCAATTTTGAACCTGCTCCCTGTACTTCGGGAGCAGGCATCTTTGTGATGGTATTGTACAAGCTGTCCGGGCGCATATTTACAGTGCGGTTCTTCGCAGTAATTGGGCGTTGATGGCGACAATCACGGTGCTGATCGACATCAATACTGCACCGACGGCCGGGGAGAGCAGGAAGCCTACCGGTGCGAGCACGCCGGCGGCCAATGGTAAAGCGATTACGTTATAGCCGGCCGCCCATATCAGGTTTTGGATCATTTTTCGGTAGCTGGCCCGGCTGAGTGAGATGATCTTGACCACATCCAGTGGATTGCTGCGTACCAGGATGATGCCCGCGGATTCAACGGCGACATCGGTGCCGCTGCCGATGGCAATGCCTACATCGGCCCGGGTCAGTGCAGGGGCATCGTTGATCCCGTCTCCGACCATCGCCACACGTTTCCCCTGGCTTTGCAGTTCGCTTATTTTTGCGTCCTTGTTTTCCGGCAGTACTTCAGCAAAATAGGTATCAATGTCCAATTCACGGGCGACCGCTTCGGCAACCGCCTGGCTGTCACCGGTCAACATGGCTACCTGGATATTCATTTTATGCAGTTTTTGGACAGCTTCATGACTTTCGGGTCGGATCACATCCGCCAGGGCAAAAGAGGCCACCGCTTTGGGTTGGCTGCCATCCAGGTTGGATTGGATCAGGTGGACAGCACTTTGGCCTTTTTCGCTGGTCTGAAGCTCAAAAGTTTTTAAGGTTTCTGGCAGATGGATGTCCAGCATTTCCAACAAGCGTGGGCCGCCGACATAAAAGCGGTTGCGGTCAATATTGGCTCTGGCGCCGCGGCCTTGAATCGCCTCAAAATCGCTTGCTTCGGGTAAAGTCAGTTCGCGTTCTTCGGCGCTGGTCCGAATACCCTGGGCAATGGTGTGTTCTGAGTCGCCTTCCACTGCTGCGGCCAAGGCCAGAGCTTCATCTGCCCCCAAATTGTCGGTGGTGGTCATCGCCGCTACGCCAAAACGGCCTTCCGTCAAGGTGCCGGTTTTGTCAAATATGACAGTGTCCACCAGGCGCATTCTTTCAAGCGCTAACCGGTCACGGACCAGAATACCGGAAGACGCGCCGATGGAGGTGGTGATGGCTACGACCAGTGGAATCGCCAGTCCTAATGCGTGGGGGCAGGCGATGACCAGCACGGTTGCCACCCGCTCGATGACGCCAATGTTGAAACCGGTACCGATCGTCCAGGCAATGGCGGTGATCACTGCCACGCCCAGCGCAATGTAGAACAACCATCCCGCGGCGCGGTCGGCCAAAAGCTGGGTGCGGCTTTTTGATTGCTGTGCCTGATCTACCAGCCGCATGATGCCCGCCAGCGCGGTCTCGTCTCCGGTAGCGGTTACCTGCACGCGCAGGCTGCCATCCCCGTTGATGGCGCCGCCAATGACCTGTGCGCCAGGCTGTTTGTTGACCGGTTTCGATTCACCGGTGATCATTGCCTCGTTGACCGAAGACTCACCTTCGATGACCGTGCCATCGGCGGGGATGCTCGCCCCCGGCCGTACCAGAACGCGGTCATCGCTGCGCAGTTGGCTGGCTGATACGGTTTCGGTGCTGCCGTCCGGGAGGATGCGTTCCGCCGTGTCTGGCATCAATTTCGCCAGTGCATTCAATGCGCCAGAAGCCTGCCGCACGCTGCGCATTTCAATCCAGTGACCAAGCAGCATGATGTCGATCAGTGTCGCCAGTTCCCAGAAGAAATCCTGCTGGTCGGGCAGGAAAAGTGTGGCCATACTGTAAATCAGGGCTACCAAAATTGCCAGCGAGATCAGCGTCATCATCCCGGGTTGACGGTTTTTTATTTCAGGTACAGCCATCTTTAAAAATGGGATGCCACCATAGATGAAAACAATCACCGCAAAAATGGGTGCGATCCAGCGGCTGCCCGGAAAATCGGGCAGGGAAAAGCCGACCATCATTTGCAGGCCGCGGCTGAACAGCAGCACCGGGATGGAGAGGATCAATGATCCCCAGAATTTTTTTCGGAATAGCTGTTCGTGGCCGGTGTGGTCGGTATGTGCCGCACTGTGTCCATCATGTTCGTCTGAAGAGGCAGCATGGTTTGGATGGTGCTGGTGTTCACGACTGTCTGTGATACTGTTGTTTGCAGGGTTTTCCTGATGTTTGTGTTTTTCATTCATTTTACGATCTCCTTTCGACCAGTTTTGACGTAGTGAGATGAGTTTGTGTTGTAAAGTGAGGTTGATTGTGACCTGACTATTTACAAAACTCGACTTGTGTATCCGATAAATATTGTCCCATATTCATCATAGCATAACAGGAAAATAAATTAAAGTGTTTTAAGGAGGTGAGTTTGTACTTCATGCAGTCAGGCATACGCTGTTCAACAAAGTGCCTGGAGGCCGCGCACTATGCCCCCAATAGACGCTGGAATGGCGGGTGATTAAATGATCTTCCCGTTCTCAAGCCGCAGGTGGTGGGTGATGGCAGCGGGGAGTTCGTCGGCGTAGTGGGTGACGTAGATCAGGCTGAGGGGGGTGGCGGCGCACAGTTGGTCGAGCAGGTCGAGGAAGACGCGGCGGTGGGTTTCGTCGAGGCCCTGGCAGGGTTCATCGAGGATGAGGAGGGGGGGATTGTTGACGAGAGCGCGGGCGAGGAGGATCAGGCGCTGCTGCCCTGCGGAAAGGGATTTGAAGGGCACCTTCGCCAGATGGGCCATGTCGAGGATGTCCAGCCAGTTGCGCGCGGCGGCGGTCTGGTCGGGGGTAGGGCGCTGGTAGAGGCCGTTGGAGTCGAAAAAGCCGCTGCACACGGCGTCCAGGCAGGTGACCGTTTTGCGGAAGTAGATGTGCAGTTCGGGGGAGACGCTGCCGATGCGGCGTTTGATCTCCCAGATGCTTTCACCGGAGCCGCGGCGCTGGCCGAAGATGCTGACGGGATTGGCGTAGGCCTGGGGGTTGTCGGCCAGGATCAGGCTGAGCAGGGTGGATTTGCCAGCGCCGTTGTGGCCGAGGAGTGCCCAGCGTTCGCCCTGACGCACTGTCCAGTGGATGTCGTGCAGGATGTCGGTTTGGCCGTAACGCACGGTGACGTGCTGCATGTCTACCAGGGTCGAGGGGGCAATGTCATTCGTGTAGCCGGAGACCATCGTGTCAAAGGCAGGATTGCCCTGGTAGGTTCGCTGTGGTGCGGGTGGCGGCGAGATGAGGTCTTGCAGGGCGGGGTCATGGAGGAGTTGGGCGCGGTCACCCTGGGCGGCGATGCGGCAGTCCTGCATGATGAGCAGGTTGTGGACGTCGGGGGGGATTTCGTCGGCGCGGGTGGTGATGAAGAGCACCTGCACGGTCTGCTGGCGAATGAGGTTGGTGATGCCGGCGGCCAGGGTGGCACGGGACTGGACGTCCAGCCCGACGAGGGGGTCATCGAGGATGAGGAGCTGCGGGGATTGCAGCAGCAGGCGGGCGATGAAGACTTTGCGCGATTCGCCGTGCGAAAGCAGGTGGATGTGTTTATCCAGCAGGGGGTTCAGCTTGAGCAGGTCGGTGACTTCGGCCAGCTTATCAGCAAAACGCTGGGGGTCGGGCTGGGGCGGGTTGACTTCGTAGGGAGAAACCTGGACGATGCTGCGGGCGGTGAGCAGGTCAGCCACCAGGGGAGATTCGTCACGCTCCATGCTCTGCCAGCGGGCCTGGTGATAGGTGGAAAAACGCCCCATAAATTCCTGGTGGGTGTGGTTGGAGAGGGTCAGGATGGGCTGGGTACGTCCGAAGGCAGGGTCACGCGGGGGAAAGTAGTGCTGGATGCGGCCTTTGAGGAGGGGAATCTGATGGCAGAGGGTGCGGGCGAGCAGGGTTTTGCCGGAACCAGTGGGGCCGATGATGGCCCAGTTCTGGCCTTTTTCGATGGTCCAGTTGGTGTTTTCCAGCAGGTGCTGGCCGTTGATGTGCAGGGTGATGTTTTCGAGGGAGATGAGCATGCCCTATTGTATAATGGAATGGGGATTTTGCGGGTGGCGGTGTGTTTGGGGTGATGGTGATATCTATCCAATCCCCTCTGTCACTTCGTGACAGCTCCTCTTCCCCCTTCGGGGACGATGTAGCAAGGGGAGCTTGGCTTGGAGTTACTGGTGAAAAAGTGGCAATGACAGATGAAGTGGAGGTATTACAATGCGGGCAGTGGTGCAGAGAGTGAAGAATGGCAGTGTGACGATTGAGGGAAAGCGGGTGGCAGAGATTGGGCAGGGGATGGTGATCCTGCTGGGGGTGGGGCCGGAGGACGGCGAGGTCCAGGCCGAAGCGCTGGCGCGCAAGATTGCCAAACTGCGCATTTTCAGCGACGCGGAGGACAAGATGAATCTGTCGCTGCTGGATATTGCGGGCGAGGCGATCGTGGTGTCGCAGTTCACCCTGTATGCCAACACGCGCAAGGGCAACCGTCCGTCGTTTGTGGATGCTGCCCCGCCGGAGATCGCCAGCCCGCTGGTGGAGCGGTTTGTGGAGCTGCTGCGCGCAGAAGGGGTGCCGGTACAGACCGGCGAGTTTGGCGCAGATATGCTGGTAGAGATTGCCAATGACGGGCCAGTGACGATCCTGCTGGAGATGTGACCCTTCTAACTCCCCCAAATTGCAATAAGATTGCAATTTGGGGGAGCATTTGTTGAGTTTGTTTGCGGTGAGAATTTGTAAAAGATCAGTTGTGTGATGTGGCGGAGGCGGACAGGTTAAAAACCTGTCCCTACAATTGGTCTTCGTTTGTCAAGGGACTTCCAAAAGCTATCCGTTTATATAAATTTCAAATATTTTCGTGGTATATATAATATACTGGGAAATTTTTCCCAGGCTGGAGGCGCTTTGTCACGCCAGGAGCGGCCACCGCTGTGAACCATATTTTATTGAGCATTCGCGGCGTGTAACCAAGGGAATGTAGAGCAAGAAGATTTAGAGCAGGAATTTGTCGTCGTTATTGGTGCGCCGATTTTGCTGTCGGCTTTGGATGTTCTTTAGATTATCAGGAGTTTTTAGATGAATATTGCCAGATTGTTTTCAGCGGTTACCTTGTTTGCATGGGTTGCTTTTTTCCTTGTATTGGCTTTTGTTGTGTTACAGGCCTCTCGCAAGACGCCGATCAAGCGAGCCAGTACGCTGGTTTTGATCGTGGGTGTGATTGCGATTGTGATCAGCACGGTCAGTGCGGGATTGGTGTTCATTGAACCGCAGGATCGCGGTGTGGTCATTTCGGCGATTGATCCGAAGGGCTACCGCGAGCAGGCTCTGGAGCCTGGTTTGCATTGGGTGATCCCGTTTGCAGAATCGGTTGTCCAGTATCCGATTTCGCGCCGGACGTATACCATGTCGATCATGCCTACGGAAGGTGAGTTGGTGGGCGATGATTCGATTGAGGCGCGCACTTCGGATGGACAGAAGGTGCTGGTTGATGCCTCGATCATTTATGCCGTTGATCCGACCGAGGTGGTGAATGTGCATATCACCTGGCAGAATCGCTATGACCGCGATCTGGTACGGGCACAGGCGCGCGGCGTCATCCGCGATGCGGTTTCGCAGTTTGGGATTGAAGAAGTGTACAGCTCCAAGCGCTTTGAACTGGTCGATATGGTGAGTGCGGAATTGATCAATAAATTTGATGAAAATGGCTTGATCATGATCGACTTCGTGCTGCGTAATATTTCCTTCTCGGATGAATATGCCGCTTCGGTGGAGCAGAAACAGATTGCCGAGCAGTTGGCGCAGCAGGGCAAGTTTGTGGTTGAGCAGAAGAAACAGGAAGCCGAACAGGCCCGCCAGTCTGCTGAAGGCCGTGCTGATGCGGCAGTGATTGAAGCGCAGGGCCGCGCCGATGCGCGCCTGATTGAGGCCGAGGCCGAGGCCAAAGCATTGCTGTTGGTGGCAGACGCGATCAAGGGTAATCCTGATTTGCTGACCTACCAGTACATTAACCAGATCACGCCCAATATTGATGTGATGCTGCTGCCGAACAATGCGCCGTTCCTGTTCCCGCTGCCGGAAATGGGACCTGCGGCCCCGGTGACGGTGGTGCCGGGCGAGTAGACGAATAGCTTGCTTGCACCCTTCGAAAGACTCAGGGTGCGGCATTTGAGACCGGCGCGGGTGATGATCCCGTACCGGTCTTTTTTTGGCTGCGAAGTGAAGATGGCAGGACAGGAAATACCCCGACCTGCTTCCCGCTGCACCGGGACTTCGCCAATGGTGGTGGTTTTGAAACAGTGGCGGCGGACAGGTCGGGAGACCAGCCCCCGCAAAAGAAAACTCTAATGAAATTTTAGTATTCTGGCGTGTAGTGAGTTGCAAGTTGCTTATATAACTGATGTTACGCAAAAGAGGCAAAAATCGGGTAATCTTAAGGCATGGACAA